>NZ_JAJSOO010000001.1:5206666-5857500 GCF_029428875.1 Streptomyces sp. JH34
CTTCGTCATCTGACGCATCAGCGCTTCCTGCGATGCCTCGGCCCGCGAGAACTCGCCCGTCAGCCGTCCCGCGGCCATCGTGTAGATGCGGTCGCACATGCCGAGCAGCTCCGGCAGTTCGGAGGATATGAAGACGACCGCCTTGCCCTGGGCGGCCAGCTGGTCGATGACCGTGTAGATCTCGTACTTGGCGCCCACGTCGATACCGCGCGTGGGCTCGTCCAGGATCAGCACCTCGGGACCGGCGAAGATCCACTTGCTGAGGACGACCTTCTGCTGGTTGCCGCCGGACAGCTTGCCCACCGGCTCGAAGACGGTCGGCGCCTTGATGTTCATGGACTTCCGGAAGTCCTCAGCGACCTGCCGCTCCCCGTGCTCGTCGACCACACCTCGTTTGGCGACCTTGCCCAGCGCGGTCAGCGAGATGTTCCGGTTGATGGTGTCGATGAGGTTGAGGCCGTAGTGCTTGCGGTCCTCGGTGGCGTACGCGATGCCGTGCGCGACCGCCTCCGGGACGGACTTCGTACGGATCTCGGCGCCGTCCTTCAGGACGGTGCCGCCCGCGTACCGGCCGTAGGAGCGGCCGAAGACGCTCATCGCCAGCTCGGTGCGGCCGGCGCCCATGAGCCCGGCGAGGCCGACGATCTCACCTCGCCGCACCTCGATCGAGACGTCGTCGACGACCTTGCGCTGCTGGTCGATGGGGTGGTGGACGGTCCAGTTGCGGATCTCCAGAGCGGGCGCGGTGCCCTCCTCAGGATGGTGCGGGGTCCGGTCCGGGAAACGGTTCTCCAGGTCACGGCCCACCATTCCGCTGATGATCCGGTCCTCGGTCGTCCCCTCCGCCTTCACGTCGAGCGTCTCGATGGAGCGCCCGTCGCGGATGATCGTGACCGAGTCGGCGACCCGGCGGATCTCGTTCAGCTTGTGCGAGATGATGATCGAGGTCATGCCCTGTTCCTTCAACGAGAGGATCAGGTCGAGGAGTTTGCCGCTGTCCTCGTCGTTGAGAGCCGCCGTCGGCTCGTCGAGGATGAGCAGCTTCACCTTCTTCGACAGGGCCTTGGCGATCTCCACCAGCTGCTGCTTGCCCACGCCGATGTCGGCTACGCGGGTCTCCGGATGCTCGTCGAGGCCGACCCGGCGCAGCAGTTCACCGGCGTGCCTGAGGGTGTCGTTCCAGTTGATGAGCCCGCGCTTGGCGTGCTCGTTGCCGAGGAAGATGTTCTCCGCGATGGAGAGGTACGGCACCAGCGCCAGCTCCTGGTGGATGATCACGATGCCGTGCTGCTCGCTCGCCCGGATGTCCTTGAAGCGGCAGGTCTCGCTCTCGAAGAGGACGTCCCCTTCGTAGCTGCCGTGCGGATGGACGCCGGAGAGCACCTTCATCAGGGTCGACTTGCCGGCGCCGTTCTCACCGCAGATGGCGTGGACCTCGCCCTGACGGACGGTCAGTGTGACGTCCGAAAGCGCTTTGACACCGGGAAAGGTCTTGACGATCGAGCGCATTTCCAGGACGGGTCCCGCCATGGTCTTGCCTTCCAATCCTTGAGGGGTGCCCGGTTACTTGAGGTCGTTCTCGGTGTAGTAGCCGTCGTCGATGAGGGCCTGCTTGTAGTTGGCCTTGTCGACGCTGACCGGCTGCAGCAGGTAGGCGGGGACGACCTTGACACCGTTGTCGTAGGACTTGGTGTCGTTGACCTCGGGCTTCTTGTCGTTCAGGGCGGCGTCCACCATGTTCGAGGCGACCTTCGCCAGCTTGCGCAGGTCCTTGTAGACGGTCTGCGTCTGGTCACCCGCGATGATCGACTTCACGGATGCGAGCTCGGCGTCCTGGCCGGTGACGACCGGCATCGGCTTGGCCTTGGTGCCGTAGCCGTCCGACTTCAGGGCGGAGAGGATGCCGATGGAGATGCCGTCGTACGGGGAGAGCACGGCGTCGACCTTGGCGCTGCGGTAGCTGGACGTCAGCAGGTCGTCCATGCGCTTCTGCGCGGTGCCGCCGTCCCAGCGCAGGGTGGTTACCTGGTTGAGGGCGGTCTGCTTGGACCGGACGACCAGCTCGCCCTTGTCGATGTGGGGCTTGAGGACGTTCATCGCGCCCTGGAAGAAGTACTTGGTGTTGTTGTCGTCGTTGGAGCCGGCGAACAGCTCGATGCTGAAGGGCCCCTTCTTGCCGTCCGCCAGGCCCAGCTTGTCCACGATGTACGAGCCCTGCAGCTCGCCGACCTTCTCGTTGTCGAACGAGGCGTAGTAGTCGACGTTCTCCGTGCCGAGGATCAGCCGGTCGTAGGAGATCACCGGGATGTCGGCGTCCTTGGCCTGCTGCAGCACGTTGTTGAGGGACTTGTTGTCGATCGCGGCGACGATCAGGGCGTCCACGCCCTGGGTGATCATGTTCTCGATCTGCGAGACCTGCTGGTCCGGGTCGTCCTCGCCGTAGACGAGCTTGGTCTTGTAGCCCTTCGACTTCAGTTCCTTCACGACGTTGGCGCCGTCGGAGATCCAGCGTTCGGAGGACTTGGTCGGCATCGCGACGCCGATGGTGGCGCCGTCGGCGCCACCCTTCTTCTCCTCGCCGCCGCCTTCGCTGTTCTGGCCGCAGGCGGTCAGAGCGAGGGCGAGGGAGGCGGCGGAGGCGACGGCGGCGAGTGCGGCTCTGCGGTTGCGCATAGTCATCATCCTTGATGTGTGTCAGAGCTCGGTCCGGTTGTGCCGGAACGCTGAGGGCAGATCGACCGAGAACAGGTGTGTGGGATTGTGCGCGGCTGTGTCTTCTTTTGGGGAGAGTGTTTCCGGAACGTTATGACGAGATCGCGAACCGGTTGAGCGGGCCCGGGAGCCGGCTGCCGAGCGGGGCCATCCCGCCGTCTGCCCCGTGCCGCGCGAGCAGGTCCAGCGCGAGCCTGCCGCGCCTCACCCGCTCCTTGGCGGTGGACAGTGCCAGCTCCCTCATGTGCTGGCCGTAGGGGTAGATCCCGGGTGACTTGGCGAGGCCGAACTTCAGGTACAGCGGGGCGCCCCGCCGGATCAGTTCGGCGACCTCGTACATCCGCACATAGCCGCCGAGGTCGTCCGGCGCCTCGATGTAGAGGTCCATCGGAGCCCTCGACACCCGTCGGATCTCGGTGAACTGAGCGAGCGTCAGGTCGGAGGGGATGTTGATCGAGTCGGCGCCGAGCTGCTCGAACACGGCGTACGAGGCGGGGTTCACCGGCCCGATGAGCGCCGACACCTTGAAGGTGGTGTCCGCGGGCAGGACGCCCTGCTCGCGCAGCCGGTGCAGGGTCCACAGCACCCCCTCGTCGGCGACGAGCAGGCACTTCACGCCGAGCTCGGTGGCGCGCAGGGCGTCCTCGACACAGCCGGCCAGGGCGTCGTGGCCACGCGAGCGCAGCCCGGCACCGCCGGAGTCCGTACGGACCGAAGCGCCGGTGTCCCAGGTGCCGCGCGGCCCCGTGAACAGGCAGAGCTCGATGTCCCGTTCGGCGCAGCCCTCCACCATCTCGGTGATCTCGGCGTCCGTCAGCATCCAGACGCCGCTGCCCTGACTGACGCGGTGGACCGGGACGTCGAGCCTCGCGGACTCCTTGAGCACGACACCGAGGGCCTCCGGGCCCTCCACGGACGGAACCTCGGTGCGCCAGCTCCCGCCGTCGGGGAAGGAGTGCGGCGAGGCGTCCGCCGGGGACAGGGGGGCCGGGCCGAGGCCGAGCGCGGCGAGCGCCGCGCCACCGGGACGGCGGGCGCCGGCGGCACCGGGGGAAGAGGCAGGGGCGTCGTTCACGACTGGTCCTTCACGTTCGGTATTTCGGACGAAGTTCGGATCTTTGGGGGTACGCCGGTACGGAGGCGGTCAGGACGCCGCAGTACCGGCGTACGGATCAGGGCGTGCACCTCATGGCCGCAGCAGCACCTTCCCGGTCTCCGGGTCCCCGGATCCCACCAGCGCCACCGCCTCGGCGAACCGCTCCAGCGGGAACTCGTGGGTGATCAGCGGTGCCGGGTCGAGCAGCCCGGCCGTGAACGCCCGCACCGCGTAGGACCAGGCCGCCGAGGGCGCCCCGAAGACGCTGCGCACGGTGAGCTGGCTCAGCGACAGGTGCACCGGGTCGATGCCCACGGCCCCCGGGGTGAACATCCCGGTCAGCACCACCCGCCCGCCACGACGCGCCAGCAGGCACGCGTCGGCCGCGGTGGACGGCGCGCCGGCGGTCTCCACGACCAGGTCGTAGCGGCCCCGCACCTCCTCCGCCTCCTCGGGCGTCCGGGCCTCGCTCGCCCCGAAGTCCAGTGCCTGGGCGGCCCGCCCCTCCCTCGGGTCGATCACGGTGAGTTCCGCGGGCGACACCGCCGCCAGCAACTGCACCGCGAGCAGCCCCAGTGTCCCCGCCCCCAGCACGGCGATGCGCTCGCCGGGCTCGGGCGAACCGGCCCGCACCGCCGCTGCGACCACCGCGGCCGGCTCCAGCAGGGCCGCCGCCCGCAGATCGGCGTCGTCGGCCAGCGGATGCAGCAGCCGTGCCGGGACCACCAGGTGGTCGGCGAACGCGCCGGGCCGTGTGAACCCCGTCTCGTCGTAGCCCGCCGTGCACAGGGAGGTCTCCCCGTACCGGCACCGCTCGCAGCGCCCGCAGGCCCGGAAGCCCTCGGCGACCGTGCGCCGCCCGGTCAGCGCGGGGTCGACGCCCTCGCCCACCGCGTCGACGGTCCCCGACCACTCGTGACCCGGCACCACGGGGTAGCGCACGTAGGCCGGGTCGCGGTGGCCGTCGTACACCTCGCGGTCGCTCATGCAGATCCCGGCCGCGGCGACCCGCACCCTGACCTCGCCGGGGCCCGGCTGCGGGAGCGGCCCCTCGCTCAGGGTGTGGTTGCCGGGCCGCTCGATGGTCAACGAGCGCGAGAGCGTGGTCACTTGGGCTGCCTCTTCTCCCAGCCGTCCGCCCACAGGTCGAACCGCGCCTGCTGCTGCGGGAACTCCGCCGCCGCGTCCACGTCCAGCTCCACCCCGAGACCGGGCGCGTCGGAGAGCTCGAAGCAGCCGGTCTCGGGGTCGACGTACGGGGCGCCCTTGACGACCTTCTTGATGTCGGCGTCCGCGAAGTCGTTGAAGTGTTCCAGGATCTTGAAGTTGGGTGTGCAGCCCGCGACCTGGAGGCTGGCCGCGGTCAGTACCGAGCCGCCCACGTTGTGCGGCGCGATCAGTGTGTAGTGGGTCTCCGCGGTCGCCGCGAGCTTCCTGGTCTCCAGGATGCCGCCGATGTGGCCGACGTCCGGCTGGATGATGTCGACGGCCTGCGACTCGAAGAGCTCACGGAACTCGATCCGGTCGTGGATGCGCTCACCCGTCGCGATCGGCAGATCGACCTTCTCGGCGACCTTGCTCAGCGCCTTGAGGTTCTCCGGGGGCACCGGCTCCTCCAGCCAGGCCGGCCTGAAGGGCGCCATCTCGCGGGCGATCCGCACCGCCGTCGACGGGCTGAACCGCCCGTGCATCTCCAGCATCAGCTCGGTGTCGGGGCCGATGGCGTCCCGCACGGCCTCGATGAGGGACACGGCGTAGCGCGTCTCCTCCTGGCCCAGCTCGAAGTGTCCCGTGCCGAAGGGGTCGATCTTCAGCGCGCGGTATCCGCGCTCGACGACTCCCTGAGCCGCCTTGTGGTAGGCCTCCGGGGTGCGCTCGGTGGTGTACCAGCCGTTGGCGTACGCCTTGACCCGGTCCGTGACCTTGCCGCCCAGCAGCTGCCAGACCGGGACACCGAGCGCCTTGCCCTTGATGTCCCAGCAGGCCATCTCGATGACCGCGATGCCGGACATCACGATCTCCCCGGCCCGGCCGTAGTCGCCGTACTTCATGCGCTTGACGAGATCCTCGACCGCGAACGGGTCGGAGCCGTTGATGTGGTTGGCCGACGCCTCCCGCAGATAACCGAGCAGCGCGTCCGTGCGCCCCAGCATCCGGGTCTCGCCGACCCCGGTGAGGCCCTCGTCCGTGTGAACCTGGACGTAGGTGAGGTTGCGCCACGGCGTGCCGACGACATGCGTACTGATTCCGGTGATGCGCACGGATGTTGCCTCTCAACGTGTTCGGTATTTCGTCACTCGTTCGAAATGCTGGCGTGACGTTAATGACGGGCCGGGGGACGTGTCAATGGTTCGCGTAAGACCGGCCGCCCCTTCATGTGCCGACCGGTCTGGGTACGCTGACGCCATGAGTGATCTCGGGGCGGGTTTCGGTTACTTGATCAAGGGCCAGCGCTGGGCCTTCGGGCACGGCCGCTGGTTCGGCTTCGGCCTGCTGCCCGCACTGATCACCCTGGTCGTCTACGCGGGCGCGCTGACCGGACTCGGCTACGGCGCTGACGACTTCGTCGCCTGGGCCACCCCGTTCGCCGACGACTGGTCCTCCCCGTGGCTGGGCCTCCTGCGCAACACCCTGGTCGTCCTGGTCTTCGTGTTCGGGATATTCCTCGCGGTGATCACCTTCACCGCGGTGACCCTGCTGGTGGGCCAGCCGTTCTACGAGTCGCTCTCCGAGGAGGTCGACCGCGGCGAGGGCGGGGAGGTACCCGAGTCGGGCCTGCCGCTCTGGCGCGAACTCTGGATCTCCGCCCGCGACTCCGTCCGCATCCTGGTGCGCGTCGCCCTGTACGGGGTCCTGCTCTTCGCCCTCGGCTTCATCCCCGTCGTCGGGCAGACCGTCATCCCCGTCCTCGGCTTCTGCGTCTCCGGCTACTTCCTCTCCGAGGAGCTCACCGCCGTCGCCCTCCAGCGCCGGGGCATGGTGCTGAAGGACAGGCTCGTGCTGCTGCGCGGCCGCCGCATGATGGTCCTGGGTTTCGGGGTGCCGCTCGCGCTCGCCTTCGTCGTCCCCTTCGTCGCCGTGTTCCTGATGCCGGGCGCCGTCGCCGGGGCCACGCTGCTCGTCCGCGAGCTCACGGCGCCGCCCGCGACGGACCCGCAGCCGGCCTCGCCGTACACCCTGCAGAAGGACTGAGCCCCCCGCGGGCCCCGAGAAGGGGTCAGCGCACCGAGAACCCGTACACCGTCGTGGAGGCGAACTCCTCGCCCGGCCGCAGCACCGTGCTCGGGAACTCCGGGCGGTTCGGGGAGTCCGGGAAGTGCTGCGTCTCCAGGGCGATGCCGGCGCACGGCACGAACGGGTCACCGCCGAGGTGGTCCGCGGTGTACAGCTGGAGCCCCGGCTCCGTCGTACGGACCGTGAGCAGCCGCCCCGACGCCGGGTCGTACAGTTCGGCGACCGGCTCCCCGCCGGTCTCGTCCAGCACGTAGTTGGTGTCGTATCCGGGCCCCACCGGCTTCGGCTCCCGGAAGTCGAACCGGGTCCCCTCCACCGGCACGAACTCCCCCGTGGGGATCGACTGCTCGTCCCCGGGAGTGATCCGCCCGGCCGCGAGCCGCAGTTCGTGCCCGAGGGCGCTCCCGCTCTGCGCCCCGGCAAGGTTCCAGTACGTGTGGTTCGTCAGGCTCACCACGGTCGGCGCGTCCGTCGTCGCCCGGTAGGCGATCCGCAGCGCGCCCACCTCGTCCAGGGTGTACGTCACCGACACCGCCAGCCGCCCCGGGAAGCCCTCCTCGCCGTCCTCGGCGACCAGGGTGAGCCGGACGCCGTCCGGCACCTCCTCGGCGTCCCACACGCGCTTGTCGAAGCCGCGCTCACCGCCGTGCAGCGTGTTGCCGCGCTCGTTCCGCGTGACCCGGTGGGTACGCCCGTCCAGGACGAAGGAGCCGCCCCCGATCCGGTTCGCGTACCGGCCGACCACGGCGCCGAAGTAGGGACCCGCGTGCGTCTCGTACCCCTTGACGTCCGGCAGCCCCAGGGCCACCTCCGCCCGGTCGCCGTCCCTGCCGGGGATCTGGACCGACTGCACCACGGCGCCGTACGTCAGCACCCGCACCAGGGTGCCCTCGCGCTCCAGGGTCCAGCGCCGGACCGGCGTGCCGTCCGTGACCGTGGAGAAGTCCTCGCTGTGTACCGCCGCACCCGTCTTCATGATCAAGAACTTTACGCCGGGGGCCCGGCCGCCGTGACATTGCGGTAAGCGATCTCCGCCAGCCTGGCCTGGCCGTCGCGGCCGGGATGGAACCAGTCCCACTCGCTCAGCTGTTCACCGGTGAAGCGGAAGTCGAAGACCGCCCCGCCGTCGTAGCGGCAGCGCTCGTCCCGCGCGCAGACGTCCCGCAGCACCTCGTTGTACGCGACGACCCGCTCCCGCACCGCGTCGCGTCGTGCGACCGCCGCGGCTCCCATGTCGTCGGCGTCACCCAGCATCGACCGGCAGATCCCCAGCTTCCAGATCTGCTTGCCCAGCGGGTTCTCCCGCCCGGTCGACCAGAGCCGCTTGAGGTCCGGCACGCTCGACACGTACACCTGCGTCTTCGGGGCCGAGGCGCGCAGCTGCCGCATCGAGGCCTCGAAGGAGGTGCGGAAGCCGTCCACCGGAGTCATCAGCTCCACCGAGTCCCGGCAGGCGTCGTTCGCGCCGATCATCACCGTGAGCAGCTCGGGCCGGTCCTTCGCGGCCAGCGCCATCTGCTCGGGCAGCTGCGCCATCCGGGCGCCGGACACGGCGTGGTTCCAGCTGTGCGAGGCCGCCTTCGACGGCCCCAGGAGACGGACGGCGAGGCTGCGCACCCCCGCGTCGGTCCCGGTCGCCCAGGAGACCTCGGGGCAGTCCGCCAGCACCGAGCAGGCGTCGAAGCCCCGCGTGATGGAGTCCCCGACGGCCCCGACGGAGGCGGGACTCGCGTCCCACAGCGGCGTGGGCGAGGCGGACGGACTCCCCGCACCCGCGGTGCTCCGCGGCGATGTGTCCCCGTCGCCGCCGCAGCCCGTGAGTACGGCGGCACCGGTGAGCACGACCGCCGCCAGAGCGGCCCCGGCGCCCCTGGCGCGGCGTCGTGACGGACGCTCAGGCATCCCTGTCCTCTCTCCAGCCACACGGGTGAATCTGCCCCTGGCACATCCACACAGCCCCAGGTGGCGGCCCTCGCGCCCTCGCGGGTGAATGCTCGGAGAATCATGGGCCCGGGACCGACGGTACGTCACACAGGCGGCCCCGGGGCACGGTAGCTTTTCCCCGTCGAACCAGTGGCGCCCCATCGGCCCGCACGGGAAGCAGCGAGTCCGGTAAGTTAACTCACGTCACATACTGTCCCTTTTCAGGAGATTCACTCCCGATGCTGTTTACTGATGACAACCTCGGGATCCGGCCGGGAAGAGGCGGTACGGGCGCGAGGCCGCTAGGAATGGCGAACTTCGTCCCACACTGGAGGTCCCGGTGACGACACGTGGAGTTCTGTACGTCCACTCCGCACCGCGCGCGCTGTGCCCGCACATCGAATGGGCGGTGGCGGGTGTACTCGGTCTGAGAGTCGAGCTGGACTGGATCAGACAGCCGGCCGCACCCGGCACCTGGCGGTCCGAATTCTCCTGGAAGGGCCGCGTGGGTACGGCTTCGGAGCTGGCCTCGGCCCTCCGCGGCTGGGACCTGCTGCGCTTCGAGGTGACCGCGGAACCGTGCCCCACGGCGGAGGGCGAGCGCTACAGCTCCACTCCGGGCCTCGGCATCTTCCACGCCGTCACCGGCATGCACGGCGACATCCTGGTCCCGGAGGACCGGCTTCGGGCCGCGCTGGCGCGTTCCCTGAACGGCGAGACGGACCTGGAGGCCGAGGTCGCGAAACTCCTGGGCAAGCCCTGGGACGACGAGCTGGAGTCCTTCCGCCACGCCGGAGAGGGCGCGCCCGTCAGGTGGCTGCACCAGGTGGTCTGAGGGGGAGGGGCACCGCGCCCGTCCCCGTCACCCCGCCGCGCTGAAACGTTTCCTCCGGCACGCGCCGGGCGGTGCTCCCGCATGCCCGGGCGCAGCTGCGGCGCCGTGCCGCGCGCACGCGGAAGGCCCGCCTCCCGGACCGGGAAGCGGGCCTCGCGGCAGGATCGGATCAGACCGAACGGAACGCCAGCACCACGTTGTGGCCACCGAAGCCGAACGAGTTGTTGATCGCGGCGATCGACCCCTCGGGCAGCGCACGCGGCTCACCGCGCACGACGTCGGCCTCGACGGCCTCGTCGAGGTCGTCGATGTTGATGGTCGGCGGCGCCATGCGGTTGTGCAGTGCCAGCACCGTCGCCACGGTCTCGATGCCGCCCGCGCCACCGAGCAGGTGGCCCGTCATGGACTTCGTGGCCGAGATCGCGACGTGGTCCAGGTCGTCGCCCAGCACCGCACGCAGTGCCTTGATCTCGGCGATGTCGCCCTGCGGTGTGGACGTGGCGTGCGCGTTCAGGTGCACGACCTCCGACGGCTTCAGGTCCGTGGAGTCCAGCAGGTTCTGCATCGCCGCGGCGATGCCGCGCCCGGTGGGCTCGGGCTGCGCGATGTGGTGGGCGTCCGCGGACAGGCCCTGGCCGAGCACCTCGCAGTAGACCCTGGCGCCCCGCGCGGCGGCGTGCTCCGCGGACTCCAGGATCACGACGCCGGCGCCCTCACCGAGGACGAAGCCGTCACGCGCCGTGTCGTAGGGACGAGAGGCCTTCTCGGGCTCGTCGTTGCTCTTCGACATCGCCATCATGTTGGCGAACGCGGCGATCGGGAGCGGGTGGATGGCCGCCTCGGTGCCACCGGCGACGACCACGTCGGCCCGGCCGGTGCGAATCATCTCGACGGCGTAGCCGATCGCCTCGGCGCCCGAAGCACAGGCGGACACCGGGGTGTGGACACCGGCCTGGGCGTTGACCTCCAGGCCGACGTTGGCCGCCGGGCCGTTGGGCATGAGCATGGGAACGGTGTGCGGGGAGACGCGGCGTACGCCCTTCTCCTTCAGCACGTCGTACTGGTCGAGCAGGGTGATCACGCCGCCGATGCCGGAGGCGATGACTGATCCCAGACGCTCGGGCTGGATCTTCTCGTCCTCACCGGCCTTGCCGGTGAAGCCTGCGTCCGCCCACGCCTCGCGGGCCGCGATCAGCGCGAACTGCGCCGAGCGGTCCAGCTTGCGGGCGAGCGGCCTGGGCAGTACCTCGCCGGGGTCCACGGCCGCGAGGGCTGCGATCCGGACGGGCAGTTCGGCGAAACGTTCGCCCTCGAGAGGCTTGACGCCGGAACGACCGGCCATCAGACCTTCCCAGGTCGATGCGGAGTCGCCACCCAGCGGAGTGGTTGCGCCGATACCGGTGACGACCACGGTGCGATTGGTCGGGCTCACTGGAAAATCTTCTCCACGTGTAGAGGGTCGTGAATCAGCGGCGCCACCGCCGGGTGGCGACACACGGGACGGGCTGGGATCAGCCCTGGTGCTTCAGGATGTAGTCGGCGGCGTCGCCGACCGTCTTGAGGTTCTTGACGTCCTCGTCGGGGATCTTGACGTCGAAGCGCTCTTCGGCGGCGACGACGACCTCGACCATGGACAGCGAGTCGACGTCCAGGTCGTCGGTGAAGGACTTGTCCAGCTGGACGTCCTCGACCGGGATACCGGCGATCTCGTTGACGATCTCGGCGAGACCGGTGACGATCTCTTCCTGAGTGGCGGCCATGTTGGCGCTCCTTCGATGTGTTTCTGCAGGGTTCGGGCGAGCGGACCGAAAGGTCCGGTGTGCCTAGGGGAGGGTAACGACCGTCGCGGCGTAGACGAGACCCGCCCCGAAGCCGATGATGAGCGCCGTGTCGCCGCTCTTGGCCTGACCGGTCGCCAGAAGCCGCTCCATTGCGAGCGGAATCGAGGCGGCCGACGTGTTGCCGGTGGTTTCCACGTCACGGGCGACCGTGACGTGCTCCGGCAGCTTGAGCGTCTTCACCATCGAGTCGATGATCCGCATGTTGGCCTGGTGCGGAATGAAGACATCCAGGTCGTCCGGCGAGATCCCGGCGGCCTCCAGCGCCTGCTGGGCGACCTTCGCCATCTCGAAGACGGCCCAGCGGAAGACCGCCTGGCCCTCCTGCGTGATGGCCGGGAACTTGACCTCGCCCCGCTCGTTGAGCGGGAGGTTCGAGACGTCGCCGATGTGGAAGTCGTTCCACGCGACGGTCTGCTTGATCGTCTCGGACTTGTCGCCCTCCGAGCCCCAGACCGTGGGGCCGATGGCCGGGTCCTGGGACGGGCCGACCACGACGGCGCCGGCGCCGTCACCGAAGAGGAAGGCCGTCGCGCGGTCCTCCAGGTCGGTGAGGTCGCTGAGCCGCTCGACACCGATGACGAGGACGTACTCCGCCGAGCCCTCGACGATCATGCCCTTGGCGAGGGTGAGGCCGTAGCCGAAGCCCGCGCAGCCGGCGGAGATGTCGAAGGCGGCGGGCTTGCCCGCGCCGATCCGGTGCGCGATGTCGGTCGCGACCGCCGGGGTCTGCTTGAAGTGCGAGACGGTGGAGACGATGACTCCGCCGATCTGCTCGGGGGTGATCCCCGCGTCGGCGATCGCCTTGCCCGACGCCTCCACGGACATCATGGACACGGTCTCCTCGTCGGAGGCCCAGTGCCGGGTGGCGATGCCGGAGCGGGAGCGGATCCACTCGTCCGACGAGTCGATCGTCTCGAGGATCACCTCGTTGGGCACGACACGGGTCGGGCGGTAGCCGCCCACGCCCATGATCCGTGCGTACGGGGCGCCCTTGCTGGGCTTGATCTTCGACATGCTCTCGGGCTCCTTAGGCGCCTGCGTGCTCGGAGATGAGCGCGCGGGCCGCGTCGAGGTCGTCGGGGGTCTTGAGCGCGAGTGTCCGCACACCGGGCAGCGCGCGCTTGGCGAGCCCGACCAGGGTCCCACCGGGCGCGGCCTCGATGAGCGTGGTGACACCGAGCTCGGCGAAGGTCTCCATGCACAGGTCCCAGCGGACCGGGTTGGCGACCTGGCCGACGAGCCGCGAGATGACCTCGTCGCCGGTGGCGACCGTCTTCCCGTCGGCGTTCGACACGTACGTGATCTTCGGGTCGGTGACCGTCAGGGCGGTGGCGGCGGCACGCAGCTTCTCCACGGCCGGGGCCATGTGGTGCGTGTGGAACGCGCCGGCGACCTTCAGCGGGACGACACGGCGTACGCCTTCGGGCTTGTCCTCGGCCAGCGCGGCGATCTGGGCCGCGGTGCCGGCGGCGACGATCTGCCCGCCGCCGTTGACGTTGGCCGGGGTGAGCCCCAGCTTCTCCAGATGGGGGACCGTGACGTCCGGGTCCCCGCCGAGGAGCGCGGCCATGCCGGTCTCGGTGACCGCGGCGGCCTCGGCCATGCCGAGCCCCCGGGTGCGGACGAAGCGGAGCGCCGCCTCGTCCTCGATGACACCGGCGAGCGCGGCGGCGGTGATCTCACCGACGCTGTGTCCCGCGACGACGCCGGGTGAGACGTCCAGGGCGGCGGCCGAGAGCAGACCCGCGGCGACCAGCAGCGGCTGGGCCACCGCCGTGTCGCGGATCTCGTCCGCGTCCGCCTTCGTGCCGTAGTGGACAAGGTCGAGCCCGATGGCGTCGGACCATCCGGCGACGCGGTCGGCGGCACCGGGGAGTTCGAGCCAGGGAGTCAGGAAGCCGGGCGTCTGAGCGCCTTGGCCGGGAGCGACGAGTACGAGCACCCTCACACTCTCTCTTGTGGACGGCCCAGGACGCCCGTGGGGACAGGGACGAAGAACCGTCAGGGGAATTGTTGAAGTTCGACAAAAGTCTAGGACTGACTGTCTCCGTCGGCCAAGCGCCCCAGGATGAGGGCGATCCGCAGCGTGAACGCGGAACGGACGTCGGAGGGTGACCAGCCGGTGACGTCGGTCACACGTCGCAGCCGGTAGCGCACGGTATTGGGGTGTACGAACAGCATGCGCGCCGCGCCCTCGAGACTGCTCGCCTGCTCCAGATACACACTCAGCGTCTCCAGAAGTGCCGAACCCGCTTCTTCGAGCGGTCTGTAGATCTCCTCCACCAGTTGATCGCGCGCGGCGGGGTCTCCCGCCATCGCACGCTCCGGAAGGAGATCGTCCGACAGGACGGGCCTCGGAGCGTCCTGCCACGCCGAACATGCCTTGAGACCGGCGGCCGCGGCTTGCGCGGACCGGGTGGCCGCGAGCAGGTCGGGCACCACGGGACCGGCGACGACGGGACCGGCCGCATAGGGCCCGATCAGCGATTTCGCCACGTTCAAGGGGTTGTCGCTGCCTCCGGCGATCACGACCAGGCGGTGTCCGAGCACTCCGGTCAGGACCTGGAGCTTGGCGTGCCTGGCCGCCCGTCGGATCGCCTCCACGGTGAGTTCGCTGTCACCGTCGGGCGCGGTGCCGAGGATGACGCACACGTGCTCGGGTGAGTTCCAGCCGAGGGCGGCCGCCCGGGACACGGCGCCCTCGTCCGCCTCGCCGGACAGCACCGCGTTCACCACGAGCGACTCCAGCCGGGCGTCCCACGCGCCACGCGCCTCGGCGGCCTGCGCGTAGACCTGCGCGGTCGCGAAGGCGATCTCGCGCGCGTAGACGAGCAGCGCCTCACGCAGCACCGACTCGTCGCCGGGCGCCGCGACCTCGTCGATCGCGGCCTCCATGACCTCGATCGTCGTACGCACCATCTCCACGGTCTGCCGCAGGGTGATCGCCCTGGTCAGTTCGCGCGGGGCGGTGCCGAACACGTCGGTGGAGATGGCCTGCGGTGTCTCCGGGTGCCGGAACCACTCGGTGAACGCGGCGATACCGGCCTGGGCGACCAGGCCGATCCAGGACCGGTTCTCCGGTGGCATCGCCCGGTACCACGGCAGTGTCTCGTCCATGCGGGCGATGGCGTTCGCGGCCAGCCGGCCGGAGGACTGCTCCAGCCGCTTCAGGGTCGCGGCGTGGAGATGGGCGTCATGCGCGGCGGACTGCTCAGGATCGTGTCGGGGCACGCACACAAGACTGCCTTATCGGGACAGGTGCCCGGTGAGGTGGGGCGTGAGGCGGGCCGACGGGGATACCTTGGAGGCGTGATCGACGTACGCCGCTCCGGGGACCGCTTCCGCGGCGGGGACCCGGCCACGGGTGACTCCGCGGGCATCGAGACGCTGCACGCCTTCTCCTTCGGGCGGTTCTACGACCCGGACAACCTGCGCTTCGGGCCGATCCTCGCCTGCAACGAGGAGCGTCTCGCCCCGGGCGCCGGCTTCGACGAGCATCCGCACAGCCACACCGAGATCGTCACCTGGGTGGTGGAGGGCGAACTCACCCACCGCGACTCGGCCTCGCACGCCACGGTCGTCCGGGCCGGGGACGTCCAGCACCTCAGTTCGGCCGCAGGGGTACGGCATGTCGAACGCAACGACGGGGAACACCCGCTGACGTTCGTTCAGATGTGGCTGGCGCCCCTGGAACCCGGCGGGGAGCCCTCCTACACCCACGTCGTCGGGATGGCCGACTCCACCCCGTACGCCCTGCCCGAGGCGGGCGCCGTGCTCCATGTGCGGCGGCCGGCGGAGGGCGAGCGGACCGCCGTGCCCGATGCCGCGGGCGTCTACGTCCACGTCGTGCGGGGCCGTGTGCGGCTCGCGAGCGAGGAGCTGGAGCCGGGCGACGCCGCCCGGATCACGGAGGCGGAGGGGCTGGAGCTGGAGGCACTGGAGCGGGCCGAGGTGCTGCTCTGGGAGCTCGCCTCGGTGTGAGGGCAGGGCAGTCGTCCGTGTACGTCACTGCTTGCCGGTGCCGACCGGGTCCACCACGACCTTCTGGTCGGCGCCGTCGGAGATCTGGAGGCGGAGCGAGACCGACAGGGCCTTGGAGTGGGTCTCGTCGGGCGGGGTGACCTCGATGGCGCTGACGTAGGCACCCGTGCCCTCGGCCGACGGGTAGTGCAGGGTGAAGCGCGTGGTCTCGCCGTTACCCAGGTTGACCAGCGGGGCGTCGATGTCGCTGCGCTCGGCGCTGAGGGGCCCGGAGGCGTCCTGTGACCGCAGGTCGACCCCGGGGAAGCCCTTGAGGGTGCAGGCGTCGCCGGTGTTCTTGAGGCTGACGAGGAGGTCGCCCTCGCCCATGCCGTGAGCGGTGCCGAACTCGAGGTTCGCCGTCTTGCAGGGGCCGGTGTTGATCTGCCCGTTGCCGCTGCCCTGGGCGGACGCCGTGGTGGTCGACCCGTTTCCGGATCCCGTGCTCTTCTCGTCGCCGGAGGCGCTGCTGTCGGTGCTTTCGCTGTTGCTGTCGGAGGCCCCGGCCGAGGAGGAGGAGGCTCCGGAGTCGTTGGTCGCGCTGGCGGCGGAGTCGCCGTCCCCCTGGCACGCGGTGAGCGAGAGACCGGCGGTGAGGATCAGTGCGGTCAGTGTGAGCTTCGTGGCGCGCATCGTGTGCTTCCTTTGCGGTCGGTGCCGTCTGCCCGGCACGAGTGGGCCTTACTGACCTTCAGGACCCGTCCCGACCGGCCGGACGTTCCACCCGGCCTCCCGCTAATACATGCCTGTTACAGGCGATTGTGGGCGCGGGGGCGTGACCGCCCGTGCCGGCAGACCCCGGGAGCGGCGGTCGCGCCGGAGGCCCGTGCCGCTCCCGGCCCGTGAAATGGGGCCCTGGCCACCCGCGCGGTGGTGCCTGACGGCTCGCCGGGGCAACGGTTCGCGCGGTCCTCCGGCGGATCCCGGGGAGCTGCGACGGCTATGACACGGTCGTGACCCGCCGCCCCTTGAAGATCTCCGGCGGCACAACCTCTTCACCCGCGCCACACCTCGCCCCCGCCTCGTCACTTGCTCCGGGCGTCGTACTCATCCCTGCTGGCCTGGATCTCCCCGTTGTGCTCGATGGCCCAGCGGGCGAGCGCCAGGGCGGGCGGGATGAGGCTCTCCCCCTGGGGCGTGAGCGCGTACTCGACTCGGGGCGGGACCTCCGCGTAGGCGGTGCGGGAGACCAGCCCGTCCCGTTCGAGGTTGCGCAGGGTCAGCGTGAGCATCCGTTGCGAGATGCCGGGGATGTGCTGCTGCAGGTGGGAGAAGCGCATGCGCCCCTGCTCCAGCGTCGCCACGGTCAGCATCGTCCACTTGTCGCAGATCCGGTCCAGGATCGCCCGGATCGCCTTGCCGCCGTCCCCCCGGATCATGCAGGTGTGTTCGTACAGCTCCACGACAGCTCCTTGTGCGTAGCTCACATCCGTGTGCCTTTTGCAGGCCTCCCGACAGTCACTCATGATGAGGCAACTTACGGTTCGTAACTAACGAAGGTACTCCCCGTGCAGCTGGCGTACTGGATCGTCGCCGGGCTCCTGGCCCTGTTCTACGTCTACTCGGGAGGCGTGAAGGTCCTGCGGAGCCAGGACCAGCTCCGGCCCATGATGGGCTGGGTCGACCGGACGCCCATGCCGCTGGTCAGGGCGATCGGGGCCGTCGAGGTCCTCGGCGCGCTCGGTCTCGTCCTGCCGCCGCTCACCGGCATCGCGGTCGTGCTCGCCGTCGCCGCCGCGATCGGTCTGGTGCTGGTGCAGATCGGCGGCCTGGCCCTGCACCTGTCCCGCGGCGAGGTGCGGGTGATCGGACTCAACGTCGTCCTTCTGGTGTGGGCCGCAGTGACCGCCTGGCTGGCCACCGTCTGGCTCTGACGGCGCCGGGGCCTCAGGCCTTCGGCCGGTCCGCCAGCTTGTCCAGCTCGCGTATCGCCTGACCGTACGAACTGATCCGGCGCGTCACGGTGCCGATGGCGAAGAGCGTCCCGCCGGCCACCGAGAGCGGAACGGACATCCCGAGCACGGCCAGGACCTTCGGCCAGTCCCGTTCCTGTGCGCAGTAAGTCCCGTGTATCCCACCCTCGTTGGCGGTGCCGCGGTCCGTGAACAGCCGGGACTCGCAGTCGACCGGATACGCGTCGTCCGGCTTCCTGTCCGCCTGGTAGGGCGTCGTCAGCAGCACGGCGGACCAGACCCAGAGGACGGCCGCCAGGGACAGCAGGACGACGCCCCGGGTGCGGCTCTTCGTGGCCTTGTCGCGGAAGTCGAGTTCGAACTCTCGTGAACGCATAGCGGCCGAATCTATAGGAGCCCGATCTTCGCGGGGTCCGCCCGGGCGGGATCAGGCCGTGAAACACCGCAGCCACGCGTCCAGGACGGCGAAGTCCGTACCGGTGAGCCCCCGCCACGCCTCGACGCGATGGAGAAGCGCCGGCCCCGGGTGGTGTGCCTCCACCCAGTCCCGGTCGATGTCCGTGATCTCGTCGTCGACCCAGACGAAGGGGCGCCCGCAGGCCCACCCGACGAGCCCAGGGGTCTTCCAGTGAAGCCCGCGCGGGCCCTGGACGAGGGGCGGATCCGGCCAGCTCACGACCGGCAGTTCCGGCAGCCCGAGCCACGGAGTGAGGTAGGCGTTCGCTTCCGACATCCACGTCGTCGCCCACACGAGCTCGCACGGCAACGCCAGCAGTCGGGGCCCATGACCCGGGTCGGCCCTGTTGACCAGCGGGTTCGCGTCGGCCCCTCCGGGCCCGCGCCCCGCGTCGAAGACCGGATAGCCGTCCGGCAGCTGCTCCCGTGTCGCGCCGAAGGGGATGAGCGGGCCGTCGACGTCGAGGAAGAGAAGGGGCGGAGGAGAACCGGTCACGCCTGCACGGTAACGCCGTTCAGCCCTGGGTGCCGTGCGGAACGCCCTCGCCCGTCCGTGTGGCGAGGACCTCCAGGTAATGCTGGTTCTGCATGAGCCCGAGGACGTTCCCGAAGGGATCCAGGACCGAAGCCTCGAGAAACCCCGCGCCGAACTCCCTTGCTGTTTCGTTGATCTCGGCCCCGAGGCCCAGCGCCCGCTCCACCGCCGCATGGACGTCGTCGACATGCCAGTACACGACGGCGCCGGACGGACCGGCACCAGCACCGCCGTGCTTCCCCAGGTTCTGGACGAAGGCGCTGTCGACCAGCCCGAGTTCGTGTCGGTAGTCCCCGATCCGGAACTCCGCGTAACCCGGGCGCTCGAAGTAGGGCTCCACACCCAGCAGTTCGGTGTACCAATGCTTGGCCGCCGCCAGGTCCGAGGCGTGGAACCTGACGGTGGTGAGACCTTGCAGCATGGGCACTCCTTCGTCGATCGGTGTCGTCGGGAGGAGAGTGCCCCGCATGCAGGTCTGTTTCCGTCCTAGTGGGGGCGGGCGGTCATCGCAGCCCGTCCACGAAGGCCTGCCAGGCGCCCGCGCTCATGACGAGAACGGGGCCGGCCGGGTCCTTGCTGTCCCGGACGGGGACGGAGGCGGCGCAGCCGTCGGCTACCTCGACGCATTCGCCGCCGGTGCTCCCGCTGTAGCTGGACTTACGCCACACCGCGCTCTTCAGGTTCGGACCGGTCGCCATAACGCTCCTCCATCACACGGGTGATCAGTGCCGCGGAGTCCTCGACGGAGAGGGCTGCGGCCTGCAAATGAGCGTAGCGGCGGGCGGCCTCCCTGATGGTCTCGGGGTTGGCGGTCATGTGGCCGGAGATGAGGTCCTCCGTGTAGATGATGTCTGGGTCCTTCTCGAATCGCATCGCCGTGAACGAACCATCCAAGCTTGTGTGTTCACCCACGACGAACGGCAGCACCTGAATCCGCATCCACCGGTGCCTCGTGAACTCCAACAGGCGGGCCAGTTGGTTCCGCATGACCTCGTGGCCGCCGATCGGCCGGTGCAGGACCGCCTCGTCCAGGATCGCCCAGGCCAGGGGTGGTTGCTGCCGCTCCAGGATGCGCTGGCGTTCCAGCCGGGCGGCGAGCAGCCCCTCCAGGTCGTCCGGCATGCCGGTGAGCAGTACGGCCCGCGCGTACTCCTCCGTCTGCAGCAGCCCGTACACCAGCTGCGCCTGGTAGGTGGAGATGTAGGTCGCCTTCGCCTCCATGTCCGCGTACTGCTGGAACCAGGTCGGCAGTTGGCTTCGCAGGACCAGGCCGACCAGGCGGGAGAAGACCCCGTCCGTGCCCAGTGCCGCGTCCAGGCGTTCCGAGAAGTCGCGGGTCGGCACCTTCTTCGTCGTCTCGATCTGGCCGATCAGTGAGCCCGTACAGAAGATGATCTCGCCGAGCTGGCCCTGCCGCAGCCCATGGGCCTCCCGCTGGCGGCGCAGTTCCCAGCCGTAGTAGTCCAGTGGGGAGGCGCTGGGGTCGAGTGACTGCACGTTGGCCACGGCGGGGTGCCTCTCGCTTCAACGCCTGGCGGCGTTCGTTTCAGGTCGTGGCCGAGAGTAATCAGCCCACTGCACTCTGGTGACATGAATCACGTATCCGATACCCGGACCGGTGACGCCGAGGCCGCGGCCTACCGTGCCGATCTCGCGCTGGGGGAGCACTCCGCCCGACACCTGCGGCGCATCCTGCGGCTCTACCTCACCGGCTGGGGCCTGCTCGACGTGGCGGACGCGGCGGAACTGGCCCTCACCGAGCTCGTCGCCAATGTCGTACGGCATGTGCCCGGCCGCCGCTGCCAGACGCTGATCA
This sequence comes from Streptomyces sp. JH34, assembly GCF_029428875.1. Classification (NCBI taxonomy): domain Bacteria; kingdom Bacillati; phylum Actinomycetota; class Actinomycetes; order Kitasatosporales; family Streptomycetaceae; genus Streptomyces; species Streptomyces sp. JH34. The sequence goes on from NZ_JAJSOO010000001.1 coordinate 5,227,048, forward strand.
TCCTGCTGCCGGGCCGGGGTGTGCGGGTCGAGATCTCCGATGCGTCGCCCCGCCTGCCCCACGCGGTCGCGGGGGACGCGCTCGACGAGGGCGGGCGGGGGCTGCTGCTGGTGGAGGCCGTCACCGACGGCTGGGGTGTCGAGGCGCGCGGTGACGGCCGGGGGAAGACGGTCTGGTTCGAGTGCGGTCAGCGGGAGGCGCCGAGCTCCGCCAGTACCGCATCGGTGAACGGCGTCCAGACCTCGACCGCCCACGGCCCGAAGGCCCGGTTCGTCAGCGCGACGCAGGCCGCGCCCGCCGCCGGGTCGATCCACAGGAACGTGCCGGACTGGCCGAAGTGTCCGAAGGTGGCGGGGGAGGACGAAAGCCCGGTCCAGTGCGGCGACTTGGAGTCGCGGATATCGAAGCCGAGACCCCAGTCGTTGGGGTTCTGATGACCGTATCCGGGGAGCACGCCCTTGAGACCGGGGTGAACGACGGTCTGGGCCTCCAGGACCGTACGCGGGTCGAGGAGTCGCGGGGCCTGTACCTCGGCGGCGAACCGCACCAGGTCGTCCACCGTCGAGACGCCGTCCTTGGCGGGTGAGCCCTCCACCGCCGTCGAGGTCATGCCCAGGGGTTCGAGGACGGCCTGGCGCACGTACTCGGGGAACGGGATCTCCGTGGCCTTGGCGATGTGGTCGCCGAGCACCTCGAAGCCCGCGTTGGAGTACAGCCTGCGGGTGCCGGGAGGTGCGGTGACCCGGTGCTCGTCGTAGGCGAGACCACTGGTGTGCGCGAGGAGGTGCCGGACGGTCGAGCCCTCGGGGCCGGCCGGTTCGTCCAGCTCGACGGCACCCTCCTCGTAGGCCACCAGCGCGGCGTAGGCGGCGAGCGGCTTGGTCACCGAGGCCAGCGGGAAGCGGTGCGCGGTGGGACCATGGGTACCCAGGAGCGTGCCGTCCGAGGTGACGACGGCGGCTGCCGCGGTGGGGACGGGCCAGTTCTCGATCATCGCCAGGCTCTGCATGCGTACGAGCCTAACGGGAGCCCGAATCCTGGTCGGCCACCCCGTATCGCTTGCTTGGAGTGCACTCCAAGGTTCTAGCGTGGAGGCATGACGGTGATGGAGAGCACTTCCGCACGGACGGACACCTGCGCCTCGGCCCCGAGGGCGCATCCGCGGCCCGAGGGCCAGGACCGCTACACCATCAGCGAGGTCGTGGCCTTCAGCGGGCTCACCGCCCACACGCTGCGCTGGTACGAGCGCATCGGGCTGATGCCGCACGTCGACCGCTCCCACACCGGCCAGCGGCGGTTCAGCAACCGCGACCTGGACTGGCTCGCCTTCGTCGGCAAGCTGAGGCTGACCGGAATGCCGGTCGCCGACATGGTCAGGTACGCCGAACTGGTCCGCGAGGGCGACCACACCTTCACCGAGCGGCAGGAGCTGCTGGAGTCGACCCGGCGCGACGTACAGGCGCGGATCGCGGAGCTCCAGGGAACCCTGGCCGTGCTCGACTTCAAGATCGACTTTTACGGCGGCGCCCGTACGGCGCCGGAAAGGGTCTGAACGACATGAGTGACACCGGAAAGATCGCGACGGCGGAGCTCGGTACCGGCGGCCCGCAGGTCGGCGTGCAGGGACTCGGCTGCATGGGGATCAGCGAGTTCTACGGGGACACCGACGAGGCTGCCGCCCGGGACACCCTGGAGGCGGCGCTGGAAGTGGGCGTGACCCTCTTCGACACCGCCGACATCTACGGGAGCGGGGCCAACGAGACGTTCCTCGCGCCGTTCGTGGGGGCGCACCGCGACGAGATCACGCTGGCGACGAAGTTCGCCATCGAGCGGAGTGACACCGATCCGAACTTCCGCGGGGTGCGCAACGATCCCGCGTACATCCGCCAGGCCGTCGAGGCCAGCCTGCGCCGGCTGGGCACCGATGTCATCGACCTCTACTACATGCACCGCCGCGATCCGCTCGTGCCGCTCGCCGAGTCGGTGGGCGCGATGGCCGACCTGGTGCGGGAGGGCAAGGTCAAGCAGCTCGGGCTCAGCGAGGTGACCGGGGCCGAACTCCGTGAGGCGCACGCCGTGCACCCGATCGCGGCCCTCCAGTCCGAGTGGTCCCTCTTCAGCCGCGACGTCGAGCTCAGCGCCGTTCCGGCCGCCGTCGAGCTCGGGGTGACGCTCGTCCCGTACTCGCCGCTCGGGCGCGGCTTCCTGACCGGGGCGTTCGCGGACGCGGGCAAGGAGCTGAGCGACGGTGACTTCCGTAAGCACCAGCCCCGTTTCACCGGTGAGAACGCGAAGGCCAACGCGGCACTGCTGGAGCCGGTTCACAAGATCGCGGCGGCGCACGGCGCGACGGCCGCGCAGATCGCCCTGGCCTGGGTGCAGCAGCGGGCCCAGGTGCACGGGCTGACCGTGGTGCCGATCCCGGGCACGCGCAAGCGCAGCCGTCTGCTGGAGAACGTCGGGGCGACCCGGCTGACCCTGACCGAGCAGGAACTCCGGTCGCTGGAGCCCATCGCGGGCCAGGTGGCGGGCGACCGCTACCCGGACATGAGCAGCACGGCCACCGCGCGCGAGTAGGTGGCACGGGCAACCGCCCGTGCCCCACGGCTGTCCGGGCACCCGCCCGCGCACGACGGCCGAGGAGTACCCGCTGGTCCGGGTACTCCTCGGCCGGTTCGCGAACTCTCCGGTCACAGCAGGCGCTTGCGGCCCCAGGCGATGACGAAGGTGACGACGGCGGCGCTGACGGCGAGCATGATGCCTGCCCCGAGCCACTGCATCGTGTGCATCTGGGAGGCGGGGAGGTAGTCCATGGACCAGCCGACGACGTGCTGGGCGTCCATGCACGCGCTGTGCGCCCGGGCGTTCTCCGAGTGTTCGAGGCAGGTGGTCCAGGGCAGGCGGTCCCCGGACTCCGTGAGGAAGTAGGTGCCCTGTCCCTGCTGTTCCGCCTGGGCCGGCAGCTCCGGCGGCGACATGCCGGGCCCGACGCCGTCGTGGGTGTTGATCGTCAGGACGTTCCCCAGGCTCCGCCAGCATTCGCTCCAGACGAACCCGATCGCCCCCACGATGCCGAGGGTGACCACCATCGAGACCAGCGTGCGGCGCAGGACCATACCGACCGCCACGCCCACGGTGAGGGCGAGCAGGGCGTGTGCCACCGGCACCGGCCCCGTGACGCTGAAGAAGGCCGTCCAGGTGAGGCTTTCGGAGAGCGTCTTCACCGGGCCCCACCACCAGGTGAACACGGCGGTGAGCGCACCCGTGCACAGCGTGACCAGCACGGCGGGCAGGGCGAGTTTCACGGTCAGCCAGCGCAGCCGGCTGACGGACTGTGAGGTCACCAGCTTCGCGGTCCCGGTCTCCAGGTCGCCCGCGACGAGCGGGGCGCCGAGGAAGACACCCAGCAGGACCGGGACGTAGCTCAGGTAGCTCCCGAGGCTGAACAGAGGGTCTGCCCGGTCCTCGAACTCGGGCGGCATGCTGCCGGACTTCCGCGTGGTCGGGGCGAGGGTGCTCAGGTAGTCCACCAGTTGCCCGCGCAGGTACACCATGGCGATCACGCCGAGCAGGGTGAGGCCGATGAGGGTCCAGAACGCCGCGCGGTGCTGGCGCCAGACGAGCCAGACCGGACCGCCCAGCCGGGGAACCCACCTGTTCCCGGGGCGCGCGGCGGGCGTCGGGCGGGCCGGGTCACGAGTCAGCGTGGTCATGCGGTCACAGCCTTCTGCCGGTCGCGGGTGATGATGTCTCGGATGTCGCCGACCTGGGCGCTGGGGGCGATCAGCGGCGGTGCGTCGGGTGAGCGCAGGTACGCGAGCAGAAGCTCCTCCAGGGTGGGAGGCTCCGCCCGCCCGCCGTACTCGACCGGCCCGCCGAGACGCACCAGGACGCCCGGCCGGCCCTCGCCGCTGTGCGCGTCGACGACCCGGTGCGGGGCGACGACCGGGGACGGGCCGCTCCCCGCGACGTCGAGCAGGGCGTGGGCGGCGCGCAGTTCGTCGACCTCGCCCGCGAGACGCAGGCCACCGTTCGCGATGACGAGCAGGTAGTCGCAGATGTGCTGGAGTTCGGCGAGCATGTGCGAGGACACCAGCACCGTCGTGCCGTGCTGGGCGGCCTCCCGCGTCAGTGTGGTCATGAGTTCACGGCGCACCAGCGGGTCCAGGTCGGACATCGGCTCGTCGAGGACGAGCAGGTCCGGGCGCTTCCCGAAGGCCAGGGCGAAGGCGACGCGGGTGCGCTGACCGCCGGACAGGGTCCCGATCCTCGCTCCCATGGGCACCTGGCCCGCGTGGACGATGCCCTCGGCGACCTCCTGGTCCCAGTGGGGGTTGAACTCGTGGCCGAGCCGGAGGGTCTCCGCCACGGTGAAGCGCCGGAACAGCGGCTTCTCCTGGGTCAGGAACGCGGTGCGCAGGACCGCCTCCGTCGACCCCGGGGCCGCGCCGAACACCCGCAGGGCGCCCGTCGTCGGCCGGATCATGTTGTTGGCCAGGCCCATCAGGGTGCTCTTGCCGGCGCCGTTGGGGCCGACGAGCCCGCAGACCCGCCCGGCCGGCAGCCGGAAGGACACGTCCCGCAGTGCCCAGCCGCGCCGGTACTTCTTGCCGAGCCCCTGGGCCTCGATCGCCGGTTCGCCGACGGGGGGCCCGAACCCCGTTCCGCTTCCGTGGTGCGTTCCTGCGTGGTCCATGCGTGGCTCCTGTGCGTGTGGGGAGGGGCGACCGTGTACGTGTGGGGGAAGGGAGGCCACCTCGTGCGTGGGGGAGGGGCCGCCTTGTACAGTCGCGAGCGCCGTCCGGTGGAGACCACTCTTCTCCGCCGCGCCCCGCGGCGGATCGGGCGAAAGACAGATCGTTGGAGGCCGACTCCGACTTTCGGCCGGTCGGCGGGAGGGCCATGAGGGAGATGCTGGAGACGGTGGACACGGCGGCGGCACCCACGACCGCACGAGGGAAGCGGCGCCTGCTGTTCCTGCCCGTCACCGTCCAGCTGCTGCTCGCCGGGTCCCTGGTCGCCCTCGTCGTGACGGACTGGATGGGCGGCATCTACTGGACACCCGGGCGGCCGGACGAGATCGGTTCCGCCAAGCTGGCCGGCGCCCTGCTGTGCGGGATCCTCGCAGTCGTCTCGCCCCGGCTCGGTGACCGGGCTCTCCCGGCGACCGCCGGCGTGTTCGCGGTCGCGTCGCTGTTCTTCTCGGCCGCGATGCACGTCATGCTGTCGGTCGGTTCGCAGGCGCTCGGCTTCGCCGAGCCGGCGGCTCTGGTGTGGCTCCTGCTGCTCGTCGCGCGACGGGGCAAGCCGTCGTGGGCCGCGGTGGCCGTCCCCCTGCTGCTCATGGCGATCGTGCTGAGGCCGGTGTCGATCTCGGTGAGGCAGACCACCACGATCATGGCGTTGTTCCTGGCCCTGGTGGCGGTCACGGCGCTGGGCATCGGCCTCGGGATGCGTCTGCTCCTGGTGGACCGGCGGCGACAGGCGGCGGCTCTCAAGCTGGAGCAGCGGACGGAGTTCGCCAGGGACCTGCACGACTTCGTCGCCCACCACGTCACCGGCATCGTCGTACAGGCGCAGGGGGCGCAGGCGATCGCGGACCGGCGGCCCGAACTCGTGCCGCCGGCGCTGGAGCGGATCGAACAGGCGGGCTCGGAGGCGCTGACCTCGATGCGGCACATGGTGGGGATGCTGCGTGACGCCGACGGAGAGGTGGCGCTGACGCCCCTGGCGGGCATCGGCGAAGTGCGTTCGCTGGTCGAGGAGTTCTCGGCCTTCGGCGGCGCGCGGGCCAGGCTCGAACTGGAGGGTGCCTTCGACGACCTTCCGGTGGAGGTGACCACCACCGCGCACCGGGTGGTGATGGAGGCCCTCACCAACGTACGCAAGCACGCCCACGGGTGCACCGAGGTGCGGGTGCGCGTGGACCGCTCGGCGGACCGGGTCACCGTGCGGGTCAGCGACGACGGACGGCCGCGCCCCGTCTCCCGGAGCGGCTTCGGGCTGAAGGGACTGGCCGAGCGGGTGGGCCTGATCGGCGGAAGCGTCCAGGCCGGGCCGGTGACGGCCGGTGGCTGGGGCGTCGAGGCGACGCTCCCGGCGACCACCGCGGGCGTGGCCGCCTCATGACGATCCGCGTACTGATCGCCGACGACCAGGCCATGGTCCGCGCCGGCTTCGCGATGATCCTCGCGGCCGAGGACGACATCGACGTCGTCGCGGAGGCCGCCGACGGGGTGTTCGCCGTCGAACTCGCCGAGCGCCACCGGCCCGACGTGGTGCTGATGGACATCCGCATGCCCCGCATGGACGGGCTGGAGGCCCTGCGCAGGCTGACCCGCCCGGGCACCGTGAACCCGCCGAAGATCGTCGTGGTCACGACGTTCGACGACGACGAGTACGTCCAGCGCGCCCTGAGCGAGGGCGCCTCCGGGTTCCTGATCAAGGACTCCGGCCCCGCCCTGCTGGTCGAGGCGATCAGGGCCGCCGCCTCGGGAGAGGCGCTGGTGAGCCCCGCCATCACCGTCCGCCTGCTGCGGCAGCTCAACAGCGCGCCGGCCCCGTCCAGGAAGCCACACACCGCCCTCTCCGCCCGGGAGAACGATCTCGTGCGCCTGGTGGCCAGAGGGCTGACCAACGCCGAGATCGCGGCCGAACTCACCATCTCCGTGGGCACGGTGAAGACCCACCTCGGCAACGTGCAGACCAAACTGTCCGCCCGCAACCGCGTGGAGATCGCCGCCTGGGCCTGGGAATCCGGTCTGGTCGACGGGCGGGGCTGAGCCCGTTCCGCGTCTTCCGGGGATGCCTCAGGCCAGTCGCAGGGCGAACACCGCGAAGCCCGCGGCGAGCAGTCCGGCGGCCGCCCGGCGGACGTTACCGGCGCGGTCGCCCGTCTCCCAGGGGTCCTCGAACCGCCGGGCGTAACGGGAGATCAGCACCAGCAGACCGGCGAACAACGGCAGCCACGCCAGCCGGGCCACGATCCAGCCGACCGAGTCCGGGCTCGTCGTCAGCCCAGGTACCACGCCCGCGAACGACGCCGGGACCGCCGCGGCCAGCATCGCCGTCTGGTGCCAGCACAGGATCGTCATCGCCGACAGGTTGATCACCACCACGGGGGCCCACAGGACGGGACGGCGCAGCGCCCGGCCGATCCGTCCGTGCAACAGGACCGCCGCACCGCTCTGCGCCGAGGCCAGCGCCAGGACCAGCAGCGACGGCGGATGGGAGTTGGTCCGCGCCTCGCCCGGTACGCCGACCATCGACGCCGGGTAGTGGAAGGCGAGCAGCAGTACGGCGAAGAGGGCCGTGCCACCGACGAGCAGGAGCCGGGCGCCGCGCCGGGAGAGACGGCCCTGCCCCCAGCAGACGCCGAGCTGATAGGCGAAGAGCCAGCCGGGCAGGATGTTCAGCACCCCGACCCAGGACGGCACGGCGTCCGCGTACGGTCCGTAGCGCAGGAAGTCGACCACGGCGACCGAGCCGATCAGCGGGACCGCCGCCCAGCCGCCGAACCTCCTGGCCAGACGCACGCAGCAGGGTGTGAGCGCCGTGACCAGGGCGTACACCCCGACGAACCAGAGCGGCTGGATCACCAGCTTCGCGCCCGTGCGCAGGGTGTCCTCGGGCACGCCGACGGCGTACAGCACCGGGATCATCAGCGCCCACACGGCGGTCACACCGAGCACCGGTCTGCCCAGCCGGACCATCCGGCCGCGCAGCCAGGCCCCGCCGGTGGACGGCCTGCGGTGGTAGGAGAGGACGGAGGCGTAGCCGCCGACCAGGAAGAAGACGCCCAGCATCTGGAGCACCCAGCTCACCGGGGAGAACACGGCGAACGTGGAGAGCGGGCTGGCGTTGTGCAGGGCGCCGTCGCCGTCCCGGGTGAACCCGCCGAGGAGCCAGTGGCCGGCGGGCACCGCCATCAGCGCGAGGGCGCGCAGCCCGTCGACCGCGCGGTCGCGGTGGGCCGGGGTGGACGCGTCGATCCGGGAGACCAACTGCCGCACGCTCACCGGGAGTCCCCCTCGGCGATGGCCGCGAAGGCGCGCAGCGAGTCCGTGCCGGGCGCGAAGTAGCCGGTGTGGCCCTTCGCGTCCTCGGCGGGCACCCGCCGGGCCCCGAACGCCTCGCCGGCGGGGTCGGCGCCGTGCCCGAGACCCGCCACCCGGACATGCGGAACGTCGTCGATCCAGTCGGTGTCGTCCTTGGCGGCCCAGACACGCGCCCCGGTGCGCAGCCCGGCCACGTCGTCGGCGCGCATCCCGGGGGAGCCGAGCACCACCAGGTCGGTGGCGCCGAGCCGCGGGGCCGCGAGCCCGCAGACGACCGAGCCGTAGCTGTGGCAGAACACGACGGGCGAGGGCAGACCGTCGGCAGCCAGCCCCTCGGTGAACCGGGTCAGCCTGCCGGCACCGGCCTCGGCCAAACCGCCGGTCGCCGCGTCCAGGCCGAGCCCGACGGGGGTGGTGTAACCGGCCCAGGCGATCACCGCGCTGCCCGGGGCCGTCTCGGCGTACAGCGACTGCGCCATGCCCGCCGGGGTGCCGTACACGTCGTTCCTCCGGTCGAAGGTCCCCGCGTCGATGTCCGACCCGGGTACGACGACGGACACGTGCCGCGCGGAGCGCAGGTCACCGAACACCTCGGCGACCTGGCCCCGCCCCCGCGGGTCGAACGCCAGGATCTGCCGGCCGGATGCGGCGAGTCGGGTGTACCGGGAGTCGTGGGAGGCCCTCAGCGCACGGGCGTTGGCGCGGTAGCGGAGCTCCAGCGGCGCCCCGTCCAGATTGCCGACCACCAACGGGTGCCGCTCCAACAGGATCTGCCGTTCCCGGGCACTCAACCCGGCGAAGAAGACACTCACTTGTGCTGCCGTCGCGCTGCCCGGGTCAGGCAGTTCCCGACTTAGCACCCCGTCCGCACGCCAGGAGGCACTGCCGGGCGGCGGCCCCGTCACCGCCCGCTGGGTGGTTCCGGACGCCCATCCCGTCGTCCCCGCCACCACCGCGCCCGCCAGTGCGACCGCGGCCAGCGTCCTCGCGAACCGTCGCATCGTGCCCTCCCCGTCCGATGTGCGCACACCGGTCGGTGCGCCGGAGAGGAAGGTAGGAGGCCTGCGGGTGACAGGGCGTCACCCCGGGGAGCCAACTGCCGGGTGATACCGGGGTAGGGGGAGTACGGGGGGGCACCCCCACCGCGAAGCGGGGGATGGCCCCTGGCTACTGCTCTCCCGGAGTCACCAGCCCCGACTCGTACGCGAAGATCACCGCCTGCGCCCGGTCCCGGAGCCCGAGCTTGGCCAGCACCCGGCCGATGTGGGTCTTCACCGTCTGCTCGGCCAGCACCAGCCGCGCCGCGATCTCCTGGTTCGACAGGCCCCGGGCGATCAGCTCCAGGACCTCCCGCTCGCGCGGTGTCAGGCCGTTCAGCCGCAGCGCCGGCCCACCGGACGGCGCCGCCGGCCTCCGGCGCGCGAAGTCCGCGATGAGCCGCCGGGTCACGGACGGCGCGAGCAGCGCGTCCCCCGCCGCCACGACCCGCACCGCCGAGATCAGATCCGCCGGCGGGGCGTCCTTCAGCAGGAACCCGGACGCCCCCGCGCGCAGCGCCTCGTAGACGTAGTCGTCGACGTCGAACGTGGTGAGCATCAGAACCTTCGGCCGGTGGACCACACCCGGCGGTGGGGTCAACAGCTCCCGGGCGGCGGCCAGTCCGTCCATCTCCGGCATCCGGACGTCCATCAGGACGACATCCGGATGCGCCGACCTGCTGACCTCGACGCCCTTCCGTCCGTCCGGGGCCTCACCCACCACGTCGATGTCGCTCTGCGCCGACAGCAGCGCCGCGAACCCGGCCCGCACCATGGCCTGGTCGTCGACGATGATCACGCGGATGGTCACGGTTCCTCCGGGGTCACGGATGCCGGGGCGGCTGGGGCGGCGGCAACGGGAGCCGCGCGGCGACCCGGAAGCCCCCGTCCGGCAGGGGACCGGTGTCGAGCGTGCCGCCGGTCAACCGTACGCGCTCCCGCATGCCGACCAGCCCGTGTCCCGTCCCCGACGTCTCCAGCGATGAACCGGGCTTCTCCGGCCTCCCGTTGACGACCAGTACCGTGAGATGGCCCTCGCGTGCCGTGACCGACACCCGCGTCCGCGCACCCGGAGCGTGCCGGACCACGTTGGCCAGCGCCTCCTGCACGATGCGGTACGCCGACAGGTCCACGGTCTGCGGCACCCCGCCCCGCTCCACCGCCTCGGCCACGTCGGCCGCCAGCGACAGCTCGGCCGGGAGCCCCGCCCGCACCGTCGCCTCCACCAGCTGCTGCACCCGGTCGAGACCCGGCTGCGGAGCCAGTTCACCCCGGGTGCCGTCACTGCGGAGCACCGACAGCAGCCGTCGCATCTCGGTCAGGGACTCCCGTGCGCCGGCCGCGATCGACGCGAACTCCGCCCGCGCCTCGTCGGAGAGCCCGCCGACCCGGTACGGCGCCGAGTCGGCCTGCACCGTGATCACCGACATGTGGTGCGCGACCACGTCGTGCAGCTCACGCGCGATCCGGGTGCGCTCCTCCAGTAGGGTCCGCTGCGCCCGCTCGGCCTCACTGATCGTCTCCTGCTCGACGAGCCTCCGCTGGGCCTCGCCCCGCTCCCGCACGGCCGCCCCGATCACCAGCACCACCCCGCCGAGGACGAAGAGCAGGACCCCGGTGCCGCCGCTGCGCCCGGGCGCGACCAGATACAGCAGGAGCCCTGCCGTTCCCGTCACCAGCCAGACGCCGATCACGGTCCGCCGGCTCTCCCGCAGTGCGAGCGCGAGCAGCACGAAGAGGTAGGCCACGACGGCCGGAGGCGTCCACGGCCAGATGGTGCCCGGCTCCTCCGGCCCCCGGCCCAGCAGCACCAGAGCTCCCAGGACATCGGCCGTGAAGACGATCCACCAGGCCTGGAGCGGGCGGTGCGCCAGCATCAGCAGGGGTGCGGCCTGTCCGACGCCCAGGGCTCCGGCCAGGCCGCCGGGCACGGCGTAGTCGTCGGCCAGGACCTGGATCGTGACGGGGACGAAGACCGCCGCGAGGGCGACCACGGCCGCGTACGGAAGCAGTCGCAGCCACCGCCTCGGGGACCCCGCGAACAGCGGGGTCGGCGGATGGGACGCGTGGGACAGCCCGTGGGCGAGCTCGCGCAGATTGCGGCGGGTGGCGCTCAGCAGACCGTCGGAGGGCGGGGGCCCGGCGGGTGAAGGGGACATGGTCGGGTCAGAGTAGGCGCGGAGTGTGCCGGGCGGCGTCATACCGGGGGGTGGACCGCGGGCACCCGGCCCCGTACCGGAGTAGGGGGTGTCCGCGCCGGCGGCCCCGCGGCCGTCCTCCCGGCACGTCCTACAGCTCGGCGAGGAGTTCGGCCTTCTTGGCGCTGTACTCCGTGTCCGTCACCAGGCCCGCCTGGTGCAGGTCCCCGAGGTGGCGCATCCGCTCGGCGATGTCCGCCGGGTCGCGCCGTGCCCCGCCCACCGGGACGGGAGCCGTCGCGACGGGCACGGACTGCGTGCGGCGGACGGACTCCAGGACCGCCGCGGCGAAGGGCAGCGACTCGTGCACCGGCCCGTACCCCAGGCCGAACACGACCGACGCGGGGTCCTGGTCGGGCTGGGCCCGTGGCACGGCGGGACGGCCCGCGCCGGGCACCGGGTCCGCAGCCGGGGCGTCCGCCTCCGAGCCGGCCACCGCGCCACGCGGCACCAGCCGGAGATACCCCTCCAGGGCCTCGGGCGACCGCCACTCGACCCCGGTCAGGTCCGCCACGGGAAACGTCTGGTCGCCCGCCTTCCACTTGGCGCTCGACGCCCCCGTCCAGAACCACCGGAAGGAGACCAGGGCCCCGTCGAAGCCCGCCCGGCCGTCGTACGCCTTGAAGTGCATCGGCGCCTCGGGGGCCGTCACCAGGAAACGTTCGGTGGGAAGCGAGGCCTCGGGGCCCAGCACACCGCGCAGCTCGTCGGCGTAGTACTCGGCGAGCGTCTCGCGCTCGCCCGGCAGTACCAGGCGGTAGGGGTCGCTGCTCTCCTTGAGCTGCCCGGCCGCCGCCTCCAGCAGCGGATCGGCGCCAGGTCTGGGCACGGCGCGCAGCACCACCGTGCCCCGCTTGCCGGGAGTCAGCGTCACCGACGACAGCGCCGCGTACGGAACGCGGCGCTCACGCAGGCTCTGGAGCAGCCTCGGCGTGCGGATCCCCCGTTCGAAGCGGATGAGCACGGAGTCGGTGTCGAACTCCCAGGTGGCTTGAATTCCGGCCAGCACATCACCCATGTGCCTCATCGTATGTGGCACAGGCCCGCACGTCCCCCTTCGGTACAGACGAAATCGGGCAGGCCGTTCGTCGCTCTCTACGCGCGTCAGGCGCCTCTCTACGCGCGTCAGGCGCCTCTCTACGCGCGTCAGGTCCCTGACTCGCCGGAAATCTCCCGGTGGCACGCGTCGTCGGAGGTCGCGCAGCTGACCGAGTCGTAGGCCCCCACGCCGATCGCGGCGAAGTTGCTGAGACTCTCGGTGCCCGGCTCGAAATAGCCGCTGTGCCCGATCGCGCCGCTCGCCGACACGATCCGCGCGCCGAAGGCCGGGTCGACCGGGTCGGCGCCGTGCCCGAGCCCGCCGACCGCCAGGTTGGGGACGTCCTCGATCCAGTCGTCACCGTCCCGCATGGCCCACACCCTCGCCCGGGTGTGCAGGGCGCCGGCGTTGTCCGCCCGCATCCCCGGACTGCCCGCGACCGCGATGTCGGACACCCTGGACGGCAGCCCGCGCGCGGCGACTCCGCACAGCACCGATCCGTAGCTGTGACAGAACAGTGAGACGTCCGACGTGCCGGGCAGCGCCCTCACCAGGGCGTTCAGCCGCAATGCGCCCTCCGAGGCCAGTCCGCCCAGTGCGGCGTCCATGCCGATCCCGGCGGGCGCCGTGTAGTCGGCCCACGCGATGACCGCCGAACGAGAGGCCGGGCTCGCCGACCGCTCCGCGTCGTACAGCGAACGGGCCATGCCGACGGGCGCGGCGTTCTTCTTCACGCCGGTCCGCTCCAGCGTCAGCAGATTGGTGTCCACCCCGGGCACGACGACCGAGATCCGCTCGGCCCGGTCGAGGTCGCCGAAGACCTCGGCGGCCCGGCCGCGTCCCGACGGATCGAACGTGAGGATCTGCCGGTCACCGGCGAGCAGGGAACGGAAGCGGTCCAGCCGGAGCACGGCCTGACGGTGCCCGTCCGGAGAGAGCCGCACGTCCTGCGTCCGCTGCTCCTCGGCCGATTCGGCCTGCTCCAGGGCATGCCGGTTCGCCCGGTAGCGCAGGGTCACCGGCGCACCGTCCATGTTCCCCACGACCAGCGGGTACTTGTCGGCGAGGGCGACCTGCTGGCCCGCCGTGAGCGCCGCGAAGAAATGCGCCAGCCGGTATGCCGGGGCACCCACGTCCGGAAGGACGCGACCGGCTATCCGGTCCTTCGCCCAGGAAGCGAGCGCGATCTCGCGCGGTTCGGCCGAGTGCTGATGACGCACGGCGGTCCACCCGGTGGTCGCCAGCATCACGAACACGACCGCGATGGCGAGCAGCGCGCGCCATGCGGTGAGCGTGGGGGAGGAATCGAAGGAAGTCACTGAGCCCCACCCTAGGAGACGCTCACATCGCGCCGTGACAGGGGTGACACGGATCACTCGTCCGCGGGGAATTGACCGCCCGTCTCTTACGCTCCGTATGCTCCGGATCCACGTACCGGCGCGCGACGAGCCCCCCGGCCGCCCGAAACGGCCCGGAGAACCGGGGTGTTGTGATGTCGGCCATGCGGAGCCGGTGAGGAGTGCGGCACACCTGTGCGGTTCACGTAAGGGCGTACCTACGCGACACGCCGGCTACCGGAGAGTGCAGGTCCGAGCTGGTCCAGGTGGAGTTCCGTCAGCTCCCGGAGCGCGTCGATCCCCGCGTCCTTCCGCCCGCCCCACACCTGTCCGGTCATCCGCATCACCCCGGAGAACGCGGCGACGGCCACCCGGGCGCGCGGATCCGCCTCCGGGTCGATCCCCTCACGCTCCGCGATCAGCGCGGTGGTCTGCTGCTCCAGGCCGACGGTGCGCCGCGTGTGGGCGGCACGCAGCGCGGGGGTCGATTCGATCATCCGGTAGGCCCGTACCCGGAGTTCGGGTGTCATGTCCGTTCCGCCGGATTCGGGAAGGGTGCTCCAGGCGTGCAGGACGGCCTGCCGCATCGCCTCGAAGGGCGTCTCGGAGGCCGGGCGTTGACGCAGTTCCGCGAGGAAGCGCGCGTCCACCGCCTCCTGGACGGCGAGGGCGACGGCCTCCTTGCTCACGAAATAACGGAAGAAGGTGCGCTGGGAGACCTCGACGGCTTCCACGATCTCGTCGACCGTGGTCCGGTCGTACCCCTGCGTGAGGAACAGCCGGAGGGCGGCGTGCAGCAGGGCCTCGCGGGTGCGTCGCTTCCTGCTCTCGCGCAATCCGCACGGAGCTCCCGGCAGGGGAACTCCGGATGTCTGCCCGCGTGTCACGTGCCGGACCTCATTTCACTGCTTCTACCTGTTCAGAGTACCTGTGAGCTACACGACGGTTACTGTCTCGTGAATTGGTTTGTCAACTGTCAGTGGCTGCCATAACGTCCTGCGCATGACTAGTCGGACCACTGTCGAGAAGGCCCCGCGGGAGCCTGAGGACACCCTTGTTCCCGCACCGGCGAACGGGCTGCGCGGCCACCCCTGGCTGACGCTCTTCGCCGTCGCCGTCGGCGTGATGATGGTGGCGCTCGACGGCACGATCGTCGCGATCGCCAACCCCGCGATCCAGCAGGACCTCGGTGCCTCGCTCGCCGACGTCCAGTGGATCACCAACGGCTACATGCTCGCCCTCGCGGTCTCGCTGATCACCGCGGGCAAGCTCGGTGACCGCTTCGGCCACCGCCAGACGTTCCTGATAGGAATCGCGGGGTTCGCCGCCGCCTCGGCGGCCATCGGCCTCTCCGGCAGCGTGTCCCTGGTGATCGTCTTCCGCGTGCTGCAGGGCCTCTTCGGCGCCCTGCTGATGCCCGCGGCACTCGGTCTGCTGCGCGCCACCTTCCCCGCCGAGAAGCTGAACATGGCGATCGGCATCTGGGGCATGGTGATCGGCGCCTCGACCGCGGGCGGTCCCATCCTCGGCGGCGTACTCGTGGAGCACGTCAGCTGGCAGTCCGTCTTCTTCATCAACGTGCCCGTCGGTGTGATCGCGCTCCTCTTCGGCCTCGTGATCCTCAGGGACCACCGCGCCGAGAACGCGCCGAGGTCCTTCGACATCGGCGGCATCGTCCTGCTGTCGCAGGCGATGTTCTGCCTGATCTGGGCCCTGATCAAGGGCTCGGAGTGGGGGTGGGGCGACTGGAGGACGATCGGCTTCCTGGGCGCCTCCGTCATCCTGTTCGTCGTGTTCGCGCTCTCCCAGAAGAACGTCCGCGAGCCGTTGATCCCCCTGGCCATGTTCCGCTCCGTGCCGCTGTCGGCCGGTGTGGTCCTGATGGTGCTGATGGCGTTCGCCTTCATGGGCGGCCTGTTCTTCGTCACGTTCTACCTGCAGAACGTCCATGGCATGAGCCCGGTCGACAGCGGACTGCACCTGCTGCCGCTGACCGGAATGATGATCGTCGGCTCGCCGCTCGCCGGCGTCGCGATCACCCGGTTCGGCCCGCGGGTGCCGCTGGTCGGCGGCATGGTGTCCGTCGCGATCGCCATGTTCGGCATGTCCCAGCTGACCATCGGCACCGGCACGCTGACGATGTCGCTCTGGTTCGCACTGCTCGGATTCGGCCTCGCGCCGGTCATGGTCGGCGCCACCGAGGTCATCGTGGGCAACGCCCCGATGGAGCTCTCCGGTGTCGCGGGCGGTCTCCAGCAGGCCGCGATGCAGGTCGGCGGCAGCCTCGGCACGGCTGTCCTGGGCGCCGTCATGGCCGCCCAGGTCGACGCGAGGCTCGACGACAACTGGAAGGCCGCGGCGCTTCCGCCGGTCGACCCGGCGCAACTGGACCAGGCGTCGGCCGCCGTCAAGGTCGGTATGCCGCCGGTCGCACCCGGCACCCCGCCGGAGATCGCGGCGAAGATCACGGACGTCGCCCATGACACGTTCGTGTCGGGCATGAGTTCCGCCTTCATGGTCGCGGGCATCGTCGCCGTGGTCGCCGCACTGGTCGCCACGCTCACCAAGCGCGGCGCGAACGCCGAGGCGGGGATGGGCGCAGGCCACATCTGATCCCTCGGCGGCACCCTGGCGCCCCGGGCGGCCCGCAGGTCCCGGGCGTCAACACAGCGCACCCGACAGCCCCGCCGGAAGGTTCCGGCGGGGCTGTCGCCTATCAGGGTGGTCCGCCGCCCGCCCTCTTCCCGGCCCTCACTTCCGCAGGTCAGAGTGCGGACATGTGAGCCACCCGGCTCGCTCGACCACGGGGGTTGAACCACCATGCGCACCACCGTCCTCGCCGCCACCCTGGCGGCCACCGCACTCGTCCCGGCCACCGCCCTGTCCTCGGACGCCACGCCGACCGCCCACCACGGGGCCACCGGACAGCGGCACGCCCGCAGCGCCCCGCAGGCCGCACCGGCGGGGCTCGCGCCGTGCGGCTCGGGACAGCTCTGCCTCTGGGCGAAGCCCGACTTCAAGGGGGCCGCCCAGTCACACGAACTGTCCACCGTCGACATCGAGAGCTGCGTCCCCCTGCCGTCCGGCACATCCGCACAGGCCCTGGTGAACCGCACCGGGCGGCCCGTCACCACCTACCAGTCGGCCGAGTGCGCCGAGACCGGCGAGTTCGAGACCTACCCGGGCGGCGGCACCTGGGTGCCCCGGTCCCCGTACACGGTGAGGGCCTTCAAGATCTGGGAGAGCTGAGCGGCCCCGGGCCCGGACACGCCGGAGGGCGGCGGGGTCCTCGACCCCGCCGCCCTCCGGTTTCGCCGGGAGTCCTACGCGTCGCCACCGGCCGGGCCGGGGCCCGCCGCGGCCACGTCCAGCAGCTCGTAGCGGTCCAGCGCCGTCTTCAGCGCCGAACGGTCGATCTTTCCTTCCTTCGCCAGCTCGGTGAGCACCGCCAGCACGATCGACTGCGCGTCGATGTGGAAGTAGCGGCGGGCCGCACCACGGGTGTCGGCGAAGCCGAAGCCGTCCGCACCCAGCGACTGGTACGCGCCGGGAATCCAGCGGGCGATCTGGTCGGGCACGGAACGCATCCAGTCCGAGACCGCCACGAACGGACCCTCGGAGCGGGACAGCTTCTCCGTCACGTACGGGACGCGCTGCTCCTCCTCCGGGTGGAGCAGGTTGTGGCGCTCCACCTCGACCGCCTCGCGGCGCAGCTCGTTCCAGGAGGTCGCCGACCAGACGTCCGCCTTCACGTTCCACTCGTCGGCGAGGATCCGCTGGGCCTCGACCGCCCACGGGACCGCCACGCCGGAGGCCAGGATCTGGGCCGGGATCTGGCCCTTCTCGCCGGCGCGGTAGCGGTGCACGCCCTTGAGGATGCCCTCGACGTCCACGTCCGCGGGCTCCGCCGGGTGCTGGATCGGCTCGTTGTAGACGGTGAGGTAGTAGAAGACGTCCTCGTTCTCCTCGGGGGTCCCGCCGTACATCCTGCGCAGACCGTCCTGGACGATGTGCGCGATCTCGAACCCGAACGCCGGGTCGTAGGAGACGCATGCCGGGTTCGTCGAGGCGAGCAGCTGCGAATGGCCGTCCGCGTGCTGCAGACCCTCACCGGTGAGGGTCGTACGTCCGGCGGTCGCTCCCAGCACGAAACCGCGCGAGAGCTGGTCGGCCATCTGCCAGAACTGGTCTCCGGTTCGCTGGAAACCGAACATCGAGTAGAAGACGTACACCGGGATGAGCGGCTCACCGTGCGTCGCGTACGCCGAACCCGCGGCGATCAGCGAGGCCGTGCAGCCCGCCTCCGAGATGCCGTCGTGCAGCATCTGCCCGGTCGGCGACTCCTTGTACGCGAGGAGGAGCTCACGGTCCACCGACTCGTACTGCTGCCCCAGCGGGTTGTAGATCTTCGCGCTCGGGAAGAACGCGTCCATGCCGAACGTGCGGTACTCGTCGGGCGCGATCAGCACGAAACGCTTGCCGATCTCCTTGTCCCGCATGAGCTCCTTCAGGACACGCACGAACGCCATGGTCGTGGCGATCGACTGCTGACCCGAACCCTTCTTCGCGGTCGCGTACGCCTTCTCGTCAGGAAGGGGCAGCGGCTTCGCCCGCACCACACGCGTCGGGACGTAACCGCCCAGACCCTGGCGGCGGTCGTGCATGTACTGGATCTCCTCCGAGTCGCGGCCCGGGTGGTAGTACGGCGGGTTGCCTTCCTCCAGCTGCTTGTCCGCGATCGGGATGTGCAGACGGTCACGGAAGCGCTTGAGGTCGTCCGCCGTGAGCTTCTTCATCTGATGGGTCGCGTTGCGGCCTTCGAAGTTCGGCCCGAGCGTCCAGCCCTTGACCGTCTGCGCGAGGATCACCGTCGGCTGACCCTTGTGGGCCTTGGCCGCCGCGTACGCCGCGTAGACCTTCCGGTGGTCGTGACCGCCGCGGCCCAGGTGCAGGATCTGGTGGTCGGACATGTCCTTGACCATGTCCCGCAGCCGCGGGTCGTCACCGAAGAAGTGCTCGCGGATGTACGCCCCGGTCTCGGTGGCGTACGTCTGGAACTGGCCGTCCGGAGTGGTGTTCAGCTTGTTGACCAGGATGCCCGTGCGGTCCTGCGCGAGCAGCGGGTCCCAGCTGCGGTCCCAGACCAGCTTGATGACGTTCCACCCGGCGCCGCGGAACTGCGACTCCAGCTCCTGGATGATCTTTCCGTTGCCGCGGACCGGGCCGTCGAGGCGCTGCAGGTTGCAGTTCACCACGAAGGTCAGGTTGTCCAGGCCCTCACGGGCGGCGATGGACAGCTGGCCGAGCGACTCCGGCTCGTCCATCTCGCCGTCGCCGAGGTAGGCCCAGACGTGCGAGCCGGAGGTGTCGGCGATGCCGCGCGCCTCCATGTAGCGGTTCATCCGCGCCTGGTAGATCGCGCCGAGCGGGCCGAGGCCCATCGAGACGGTGGGGAACTCCCAGAAGTCCGGCATCGACCGCGGGTGCGGGTAGCTGGACAGCGCGTGCCCGGCCTTCGACTTCTCCTGGCGGAAACCGTCGAGCTGCGCCTCGCTGAGCCGGTCCAGCAGGTAGGCGCGGGCGTAGATGCCCGGGGACGCGTGCCCCTGGAAGAAGATCTGGTCGCCGCCCCGGCCGTCGTCCTTGCCCCGGAAGAAGTGGTTGAAGCCCACGTCGTACAGGGAGGCGGAGGAGGCGAAGGTGGCGATGTGACCGCCGACACCGATCCCGGGCCGCTGGGCGCGGGAGACCATCACCGCGGCGTTCCAGCGGGTCGCGTTGAGGACCTTGCGCTCGATCTCCTCGTCGCCCGGGAAGAACGGCTCGTCCTTCGTGGCGATCGTGTTGATGTAGTCGGTGCTGCGCATCTCGGGCACGGCCACGCGCTTCTCGCGCGCGCGCTCGATGAGCCGGAGCATCAGATAGCGGGCCCGCTCCCGGCCGCGCTCGTCGACGGCGGCGTCGAGGGAGTCCAGCCATTCCTGGGTCTCTTCGGGATCGAAGTCCGGGACCTGACTGGGAAGGCCGCCAATGATGATCGGGTTGCGATCGGATGCGGAAGCCACGCTGTTCCTTCGCTGTTCGGTGGTGCTCTTCGGGGCCTGGTTGCGGGGAACGTACCCCCGGGCCGGAGGCGTAAGCCGCCTCCATCGTGTACCGCGCGGACCCAAACGTCACCTCTACTGTGGGGTAACACAAGGTTCCCGGACACCGTGTCCGGGCACCAGTACCAGCAGCGCGAGGGCGGTCCTGCCCAAACCGCAACCATACGCCCGACCCGGCCAAACGATTCCAAAGCCCGTTCGAATCCGAATGGCGGAGCGAAACGGCATAAGCTGAGGAAGGACGTAAAGGGTCCGGACAGCATTTCCGGACCCGCGGGAGACATGCCGGACGTTGCGGTGACGTGGCAGGGAACGTCACCGTTTAGGCGGTCTCGGACGCCGGGTACTTGCGCGATTCGCCGAGCCCGTGTGGACTACGGCCAATGCCCCGCGCACGCGCGTGGCTGCAGCATTTTCCGAAACATGATCAGGAGGCAACCCGTGAGCGCGACCGCGGACCACGCGGAGGAGCGGACCAACACAGCCGTCAGGCTTGGGTTCGAACCCGGACAGGTGGTCCAGGAGATCGGCTACGACGACGACGTCGAGCAGGAGCTCCGTGAGGGCATTGAGGCCACAATCGGCCAGGAACTCGTCGACGAGGACTACGACGACGTCGCTGACGTCGTCCTGCTCTGGTTCCGCGACGAGGACGGCGACCTTACGGACGCGCTGGTGGATGCCATTGGTCTGATCGAGGACGGTGGCACGGTCTGGCTGCTGACGCCCAAGACCGGCCGAGACGGATACGTCGAGCCCAGCGACATCAACGAGGCTGCCCAGACAGCTGGTCTTGCCCAGACCAAGAGCATCAACGCGGGCAAGGACTGGACGGGCAGCCGTCTGGTCACCCCCAAGGGGGCCAAGGCCAAGCGCTGAGCTCTTCCATCACCACCGAGGGCCTCCGACGGCAGCACGCCGGCGGGGGCCCTCGTACGTCCCGCCGCGGGTCCGCCCGGATTCCGCGGGGGACGCTGCGTAGGGTGGGTTTCACCCGGACGGCCCAGGCCGGGAAGTGTGACGTTTGCGAAGGGATGCGTTCTACATGGCGATCGAGGCCGGCACGAAGGCTCCGGATTTCGAGCTGAAGGACAACCACGGGCGGACCGTGAAGCTCTCCGACTTCCGGGGAGAGAAGAACGTGGTGCTGCTCTTCTACCCCTTCGCCTTCACCGGCGTCTGCACGGGGGAGCTGTGCGCACTCCGTGACGAGCTGCCCGCGTTCGAGAACGACGACACCCAGCTGCTCGCCGTCTCCAACGACTCGATCCACACCCTGCGCGTCTTCGCCGAGCAGGAGGGGCTCGAGTACCCGCTGCTGTCGGACTTCTGGCCGCACGGTGGGACCTCGCGGGCGTACGGCGTCTTCGACGAGGACAAGGGCTGCGCGGTGCGCGGCACGTTCGTCATCGACAAGGAGGGCGTGGTGCGCTGGACCGTCGTCAACGGTCTGCCGGACGCGCGCGACCTGAACGACTACATCAAGGCACTCGACTCGATCTGATCCGAGGTGGGCGGGGACCGGACGCCTCCGGTTCCCCGGCGAGGACCCTGGCCCCCGGCCGGTTCGTGACCTGGGGCCCGTGAGGTGCGGGATCCGGGGTTTGCGAATCGCCGGATCCGGGGATCTCCTGGCGGCGACCGGCCAAAAGCCTGTTTTGGCCGGGAACCGGTCACTAGGATCCAATCGTTGATCCGATGCCAACGCACGACGGGGGCGCTGGTGTCTGCCGGCCCTCTCAAAACTTTTGGAGGACTCGTGGGAGTCAGCCTCAGCAAGGGCGGCAACGTCTCGCTGACCAAGGCCGCGCCGAACCTGACGGCGGTCATCGTCGGTCTGGGCTGGGATGCCCGGACGACCACCGGCGGTGACTTCGACCTCGACGCCAGCGCTCTGCTGACGAACGCCGAGGGCAAGGTCGGCAGCGACGGGAATTTCGTCTTCTTCAACAACCTCAAGAGCCCCGACGGCTCGGTCGAGCACACCGGTGACAACCTCACCGGTGAGGGCGAGGGCGACGACGAGGTCATCAAGGTCAACCTCTCGGGCGTCCCCGCCGACGTCGACAAGATCGTCTTCCCTGTCTCGATCTACGAGGCCGAGAGCCGTCAGCAGAGCTTCGGCCAGGTGCGCAACGCGTACATCCGCGTGGTGAACCAGGCGGACAACAGCGAGCTCGCCCGCTACGACCTGAGCGAGGACGCCTCGACGGAGACCGCCATGGTCTTCGGCGAGCTCTACCGCAACGGCGCGGAGTGGAAGTTCCGTGCCATCGGCCAGGGGTACGCCTCGGGTCTGCGCGGCATCGCGCAGGACTTCGGCGTCAACGTCTGAGCCGCTCCGGAGGGAGATCCTCCGGGCACTCTCAGCTCCATCGCGTCCGGCGCCGCACCCTGTGCGGCGCCGGACGTACTCGGCAGGGCGCCCCGCGTCCGTCAGGCGCCCGTGCCGGGCTGGGAAGACCGTCATCGACTCGGGGAGGACACACCATGGGCGTCACGCTCGCCAAGGGAGGCAACGTCTCCCTCTCCAAGGCCGCACCCAATCTCACACAGGTGCTGGTCGGGCTCGGCTGGGACGCACGATCCACGACGGGAGCCGACTTCGACCTCGACGCCAGCGCACTGCTGTGCCAGTCGGGCCGGGTCCTCGGCGACGAGTGGTTCGTGTTCTACAACAACCTCACCAGCCCCGACGGCTCGGTCGAGCACACCGGTGACAACCTCACGGGGGAGGGCGACGGCGACGACGAGTCCGTCATCGTGAACCTCACGCAGGTGCCGGCGCACTGCGACAAGATTCTTTTCCCGGTGTCCATCCATGAAGCCGACAATCGTGGGCAGACATTCGGTCAGGTCAGCAACGCTTTCATCCGGGTCGTCAACCAGGCGGACGGCCAGGAGTTGGCGCGGTACGACCTCACCGAGGACGCGTCGACGGAGACGGCGATGATCTTCGGCGAGCTCTACCGATACGGCGGGGAGTGGAAATTCCGTGCAGTCGGACAGGGGTACGCGTCAGGGCTCCGGGGCATCGCTCTAGACTTCGGGGTCAACGTTTCGTAAAGCCGCGCACGGCGCGGGGGAGCCCCTTACTCAACCGGGGGAGACCCGTTACATACACGATGGGGTAGCCAGTGCTTCTGAAAACCTTCGGCTGGTCGTTCGCGGTGACCGCGATCGGCCTGGTCGCAGCGGTGTTCTACGGGGGGTGGCAGGCGTTCGGCATCGTCGCGATCCTGTCGGTCCTGGAGATCTCGCTGTCCTTCGACAACGCGGTGATCAACGCCGGGATCCTGAAGAAGATGAATGCCTTCTGGCAGAAGATCTTCCTCACCGTCGGTGTCGTCATCGCGGTCTTCGGTATGCGGCTGGTCTTCCCCGTCGTGATCGTGGCCATCAGTGCGCAGCTGGGGCCGATCGAGGCGATCGACCTCTCCTTCAACGACCCTGACCGGTACAAGGAGCTGGTGACGGACGCCCATCCGTCGATCGCCGCGTTCGGTGGCATGTTCCTGTTGATGATCTTCCTCGACTTCATCTTCGAGGACCGTGACATCCAGTGGCTGCGCTGGATCGAGCGTCCGCTGGCCAAGCTCGGCAAGGTCGACATGCTGTCGGTCTGTGTCGCGCTGATCGTGCTGCTGGTCTCGGCGATGACGTTCGCGACCCACGCGCACCAGCACGGCGGGGGGCACGCCGACAAGGCGTCGACCGTCATGCTCTCGGGTATCGCGGGTCTGATCACCTATCTCGTGGTCGGCGGTCTCTCCGGGTTCTTCGAGAACAAGCTCGAGGAGGAGGAGGAGCGCGAGCAGGAGGCGGAGGAAGAGGCCAGGAAGGCCGGGAAGCCGGTGTCCGGGGTCCTTCTCGCGGGCAAGGCCGCGTTCTTCATGTTCCTCTACCTCGAGGTCCTGGACGCGTCGTTCTCGTTCGACGGTGTCATCGGTGCCTTCGCCATCACCAACGAGATCGTGCTGATGGCCCTGGGTCTGGGTATCGGCGCGATGTACGTGCGTTCGCTCACCGTGTACCTGGTGCGTCAGGGAACGCTGGACGACTACGTCTACCTGGAGCACGGCGCGCACTACGCGATCGGCGCCCTGTCGGTCATCCTGCTGGTGACCATCCAGTACCAGATCAACGAGCTCATCACCGGTTCCGTCGGGGTCATCCTGATCGGCTGGTCCTTCTGGTCCTCGGTGCGGCGCAACAAGGCGATCGAGGCGGCCGGCGGATCCGATTCCAAGGCGGAAGTCTCCTCCGGGGTGTGACCCGGTAGGGATTGAGGAACGCTCTCTCTGCGGGGCGGCCCACGGCGGCGGTTATCCGGGAACACCCGGACCCGACCCGGTGGCCGCCCCGCAGTGGTGTGCGGGGCGTGTGGCGCCGTATGCGCGGGGTCGGCGGTTACTAGGGATACATATGGGGGTTGGGATGGCCTTCTGGGACGGCCTTTTTCCGCGCCGGGCGGCGCAGTTCGAGTCGGGTAACTCCGCGACGAACTCGATCGTGCTGTCCAAGCGCAACGCCACGGTCTCGCTGAACAAGCAGGGCGCCCTGTCGGGCAACCTGCGCGTCAACCTGTCGTGGCGGATGCGCACGTCGGACATCGGCGGGCGGTCGCGGCAGAGCGGCCGGCTGCTGCGTCCGCTGAAGCTCTTCCAGCCCGACGTGGTGCAGGCGCACACCCAGGGCATGGTCAACGTCGACCTGGACCTCGGCTGCATGTACGAACTGGCCGACGGGACGCGGGGCGTGGTGCAGCCCCTGGGCAATCTCATAGGCGACCTGAACGCGGCCCCCTACATCAGGCTCAGCGGGGACGACCGCTTCGGGGCGCCGTCGGGCGAGACCGTCTACGTGAACCTCGACAAGCGCGACGAGATCAAGCGCCTGCTGTTCTTCGTGTACATCTACGACCAGACCCCGGCCTTCGACCGTACGCACGCCAAGGTGACGCTCTATCCGGGCAACGGCCCGCGCATCGAGATCGAGCTGGACGAGAGGGCCCCGCAGGCCCGCTCCTGCGCCGTGTTCACCGTGGACAACACCAAGGGTGAACTCGTCGTGCGCCGCGAGGTGAAGTTCGTCTACGGCTTCCAGTCGGAGCTGGACCGCATGTACGGCTTCGGTATGCAGTGGGGACGCGGCTACAAGACGCGGGCCTGAGTGAGCGCCGTGGAGGGCCGCCCCACCCCGGGCTCATGTCCGGAGGAACTGCGGGCCCTGCGGGGGGAGCACGAAATTCGGGTCGGCGGCAGGGGCGGCCGCCGCAGCGGGCTGCGGATAGCCGTACGCCGGCGGTTCGGCGGGCTGTGGGTAGCCGTAGGCGGGCTGGGGGGCCGCCGTCGGCTGCTGCGGGTAGCCGTAGGCCGGCTGGGGCGTCACGGCGGGCTGTGGGTAGCCGTACGCGGGCTGCTGGTGCTGGACCGTGGCCTGGGAGTCGGGCGACGGTGCGGTGCTCGCCTGCGCCGGCGGGGCGGACTCGGAGGTCTCGGAGGGGCCGGGCACGGCAGCGGGACCGGGCTCGGACGCCGCCTCGGCCTCGTCCACCGAGATCCCGAAGGCGGTCGCCAGCCCGACGAGGCCCGTGGGGTATCCCTGTCCCACGGCCCGGAACTTCCAGCCGTCCCCGCGCCGGTACAGCTCGCCGCAGATGACCGCGGTCTCCTCGCCCGTCTCCGCCCGCACGTCGAAGTGCGCGAGCGGCTCACCGTCGGCGGACGCCGCGTCGTACAGCGATATCCGCAGGTCCGTCACCCGCTCGAACGCCGCCTCGTCGCAGGACGCGGCGATGACCACCTGGTCCACGGAGGGGTCGAGCGAGGAAAGGTCCGCCTCGATCGTGTCCGTGAGCCCTTCGGGCGAGCTGCGCTTGGGCAGACGCCGCACGAGGCCCGACGGATGCCGCGGCTGGTTGTAGAAGACGAAGTCCTCGTCGGAACGCACCTGTCCGGAGGGGCCGATCAGCAGCGCCGAGGCGTCCACGTCCGGGACACCGGCGCCGGGGGTCCAGCGCAGCACGGCCCGTACGGCCGTGGCGTCGAGGGGGACGTTCGAACCCTTCAGCATCGCGTGCGTCATGGCGGTCATCCTGCCTGCTGGTGGGGCGCGCGGACAACGCGGGGGTACGAACCAGTAGGCCAGGCATCGGTCGCCGGGGTCGTACAGGCGCGCCGCGAGAGGTGTGAGATACACCGGGGACACCGGAAGTTCATACGGTCCGGGAACCGACGACACCTGACCGAACGTACTATTACCGGCCATACGTTTATCCGGTCTCCATGACAGTACGGGGGAATCACATGCGTCATTTCGGGCACATCTCGCCCGCTGTCCGGGAGAGCCTGTTCTTCAGGGAGCCGTGCGAATTCGACGCCGGCTCCGCCTCCCGCATGCTGAGCGCGGCCCTGGGGGCCACGCTCTACAGCCCCGCCACCCGGCCCAGACTGGCCGACGACGTGATCAAGCAGACCGGCCTCGGCGTGGTCTCCATGGTGCTCTGCCTGGAGGATTCCATCGACGACGCCGAAGTGGTCGGCGCCGAGGCCAATCTGGTCCGGCAGTTCGCCGACCTCGACGCGCGCGACGTCGAGGCGCCGCTCCTTTTCATCCGCGTCCGCGAACCGGACCAGATCTCCGACCTCGTACGACGGCTCGGAACCTCCGTCCGATTGTTGTCCGGATTCGTACTTCCGAAATTCACGGAAGAGCGGGGCGAGCTCTTCCTGGAGGCCCTCACCGCCGCCGAAGCGGACAGTGGACACCGGCTGTTCGCGATGCCCGTCCTCGAATCACCCGAACTCCTGCACCTGGAGACCAGGGGCGAGACCCTCCGGGGAATCGCCCGTACCGTCGACAAGTACCGCGACCGGATCCTGGCGCTGCGGCTCGGAGTCACCGACTTCTGCTCCGCCTACGGCCTGCGCAGGGCCCCCGACATGACGGCGTACGACGTCCAGATCGTCGGTGCCGTCATCGGAGACGTCGTCAACGTGCTGGGAAGGGCGGACGGCACCGGGTTCACCATCACCGGACCCGTGTGGGAGTACTTCCGTCTCCAGGAGCGGATGTTCAAACCCCAGCTGCGCCGCAGCCCCTTCATGGGGCGGGCCGAGGAACTGCGCACCACGCTCATCGAGCACGACCTGGACGGGCTGCTGCGCGAGATCGAGCTCGACCGCGCCAACGGACTGCTCGGCAAGACCTGCATCCACCCGTCCCACGTCCTGCCCGTGCACGCGCTGTCCGTCGTCAGCCATGAGGAGTACAGCGACGCCCAGGACATCCTGCGGCCCGAGCGGGGCGGCGGCGGGGTGCTGCGTTCCTCGTACACGAACAAGATGAACGAGGTGAAGCCGCACCGTGCCTGGGCCGAGCGCACCCTGCAGCGGGCCGAGGTCTTCGGCGTGGCACGCGAGGACGTCGGATTCGTGGAGCTCCTCGCCGCCGGCCTGACGGACTGAGCGCGGGCATGGGTGAGCGTGTGACGGAAGAATCCGAGCACATACCGGAAGAAGAGGCAGTGGACGTGGAGTGGTCGGGTAACTGGGTCGCGGAGCGCCTCGGCGTCGAGCTCGTCGGTGACGGGGAGCTCCGGGAACTGCTGGGCCTCGCCCTGCGCCGCAACCCCAAGCGGGCCCATCTGCTCGTGTCGAACGTCCTGGGCAAGCACGTGCCGCAGCGGCCGTCCGTGGTCCACGGCGTGGGCTTCGAGCTCGGCGAACGGGTACGGGACCTGCTGGGCGAGGCAGAGGCCCGCCGCGCGGTCGTCCTCGGCTACGCGGAGACGGCGACCGGCCTCGGCCACGCCGTCGCGGACGGGCTCGGGGTGGCGCCGTACCTCCATTCGACCCGGCGCCCCGTCGCCGGCGTCGCCCAGGCGGGCGGTTTCGAGGAGGCGCACTCGCACGCCACCTCCCATCTGCTGCTGCCCGAGGACCCCGATCTGCTGAAGGCCTCCGCGGAGGGCTCGCCGCTGGTCCTGGTCGACGACGAGTTCTCCACCGGCAACACCGTCCTCAACACCATCCGCGCCCTCCACGCCCGCTACCCCAGGGGCCGGTACGTCATCGTCGCCCTGGTGGACATGAGGTCCGAGGCCGACCAGGGGCGGCTCGCCGAGTTCGCCGAGGAGATCGGCGCCCGGGTGGACCTGATCGTCCGGGCCCGCGGCACCGTGCGTCTGCCCGAAGGCGTCCTGGAGAAGGGGCGGAGCCTGGTGTCCGCGCACGACGCGGACCACGCGGCGACCGAACCCCCCGCGCCCCGGTCCGTCCCCGTACGCGTCGCCCTCGACTGGCCGGCAGACGTTCCCGACGGCGGCCGGCACGGCTTCAGCCCCGCCCACCGAGCCGCCCTGGAAGCCGCTCTCCCGGGCATGGCCGCCCGTGTCGCCGACGCCCTGGGCGACGCCCGCAGGGTGCTCGTACTCGGCTTCGAGGAGCTGATGTACGCGCCCCTGAGGCTCGGCACCGCACTGGAAGGCGCCACCACGGCCGACGTGCGCTACTCCACCACCACCCGCTCGCCCGTGCTCGCCGTCGACGACCCCGGCTACGCGATACGCAGCCGCCTCGTCTTCCCCGCCCACGACGACCCGGCCGACGGGCCCGGCGACCGGTACGCCTACAACGTCGCGGGCGGCGGCTTCGACGCCGTCGTCGCCGTCGTCGACTCCGCCGCGGACACCCCGGCCCTGCACGCCCCCGACGGACTGCTCGCCCGGCTCGCCGGGCACACCGACCGGGTGCTGCTCGCGGTCGTCCCCTCGTACCTGCCGTCGCCGGCCACCGACGGCGCCCACTCGCCGACGACGGGCAGGATCCTTTCGCCGGCCTCCGCGCCGTCACCGACCTCCCACAGGCAGGAAGCCGCCATGCTGCCCGAACCCCTCCGGGGACCCGCCTTCTCCTCCTACGCGGCGGACGAGGTCGGCTGGCTGCTCCAGGACCTCTCCGACACGCCCCTGGAGGCCCCCACGGAGGAGCGCGAGGAGGCGATCCAGAGCGGCGGCGCGCACTACGCCGAATCACTGCCCGTCGAATACCAGCCCAGCCCTCGGTACCAGGAGCTGTTCAAGGCCGCCCTGGGTACCTCGGCGGCCCGTATCGCCCGGGCCGTCGGCACCGTCACCGAGACCGTCCTCGCCGAACGCTCCCGCCCCGGGGAACACTCGCCGGACCGCCCGGGCGCGGGAACCCCCGTCCTGGTCTCCCTGGCCCGGGCCGGCACCCCCGTCGGGGTGCTCATGCGCCGATGGGCCCTGCACCGGCACGGCCTCGACCTGCCGCACTACGCCGTCTCCATCGTCCGGGGCCGCGGCATCGACGCCAACGCCCTGCGCTGGCTGGCCGCCCACCACGACCCGGCGGACGTCGTCTTCGTCGACGGCTGGACCGGCAAGGGTGCCATCACCCGCGAACTCGCAGCGGCGGTCGAGGAGTTCGAGGGCTTCAACCCGGAGATCGCCGTACTGGCCGACCCGGGCGGCTGCGTAGGGACGTACGGGACGCGTGAGGACTTCCTCATCCCGTCGGCCTGTCTCAACTCCACGGTGTCCGGGCTCGTCTCCCGTACGGTCCTGCGCTCCGACCTCGTCGGCCCGCACGACTTCCACGGCGCGAAGTTCTACCGCGAACTCGCGGACTCCGACGTCTCCGGGCTGTTCCTCGACACGGTCGCATCCCGGTTCGACGAGGTCGCCGACGCCGTGGACGCCGAGGCCAAGGAACTCCTCGCCGCGGACCGCGCCCCCACCTGGGAGGGCTGGGCCGCGGTGGAACGCATCAGCGAGGAGTACGGGATCCACGACGTGAACCTGGTCAAGCCCGGCGTCGGGGAGACGACCCGGGTCCTGCTGCGCCGCGTGCCCTGGAAGATCCTGGCCAAGCGCGGAGCGGGCGCCGACCTCGACCACGTACGGCTGCTCGCCGAGCAGCGCGGCGTCCCCGTCGAGGAGGTCGACGAACTTCCCTACACCTGCGTCGGGTTGATCCACCCCAAGTACACCCGGGGTGCCACCGGCGCGGACGGCACGGCGGTGACGGCGAAGTGAGCGGAACCGTGAACGCCCCCGAGGGCGCGGCGCCGAAGACTCCCGTGACCCTGGTGGCCAGCGACCTCGACCGCACCCTCATCTACTCGGCGGCGGCCCTGCAGCTGACCATGCCGGACGAGCGGGCCCCCCGCCTGCTCTGCGTGGAGGTCTACGGCCGGGCGCCCCTCTGCTACATGACGGAGACCGCCGCCGCGCTGCTCGACGAACTGGCCCGGACCACGGTGTTCGTACCGACCACCACCCGGACCCGGGAGCAGTACGGCCGCATCCACCTCCCCGGCCCCGCCCCCCGGTACGCGATCTGCGCCAACGGCGGCCACATCCTGGTCGACGGCGTCTCCGACCCGGACTGGCAGGAGCACGTGACCGGCCGGATCGCCGGCGAGTGCGCCTCCCTCGCCGAGGTCCGCGCCCACCTCCAGGCTGCCGCCGACCCCTCCTGGCTGCTCAAGGAACGGATCGCCGAGGACCTCTTCGCCTACCTCGTCGTCGACCGCGCCGCGCTCCCCGAGGGCTGGGTCAAGGAACTCACGGCGTGGGCCGACCCCAAGGGCTGGACGGTCTCCCTCCAGGGCCGCAAGATCTACGCCGTACCCAAACCGCTCACCAAGAGCGCCGCCATGCGCGAGGTGGCCCGCCGTACCGGCGCCACGCAGACGCTCGCCGCCGGTGACTCCCTCCTGGACGCCGACCTGCTGCTCGCCGCCGACCGGGCCTGGCGCCCGGGCCACGGCGAACTCGCCGACTGCGGCTGGGGCGCGCCCGACACCGAGGTGCTCAGGGAGCGGGGTGTCGCCGCGGGCGAGGAGATCCTGCGCCGCTTCCTGCGCGCCGCCGACACGCAGGGGGCGGATCGCTGAGCACCCGCGGGCGATCTTCGGCAAGCTGGCCGGGCCGTCGCGAACCGAGGAGACCCGCATGACCAAGGGCAACAGCACCAAGATCACCGATGAGCTCTACGCGTACACCCTGGCGCACAACCCCCCGCTGGACGCCGTGCAGCGCGAGCTGGTGGAGACCACCTACGCCGAGCTGCCCGGCCACGCGGGCATGCAGTCGGCGCAGGAGCAGGGACCGCTGCTCGCCTTCCTCGTCCGGCTGACGGGGGCCCGCCACATCGTCGAGGTCGGGACCTTCACCGGCTTCTCCGCGCTGTCGATGGCCCAGGCACTGCCCGCGGACGGGGTGCTGATCGCCTGCGACATCTCCGAGGAGTGGACGGCGTACGGGCGGGACGCATGGCGGAAGGCAGGCGTCGACGACCGGGTCGACCTGCGGATCGCGCCCGCGCTGGACACCCTGCGCGCGATGCCGGCCGAACCCCACATCGACATGGCCTACCTCGACGCCGACAAGGGCAACTACATCGCGTACTGGGAGGAACTCGTCCCGCGCATGCGCCCCGGCGGGCTCGTCGTCACCGACAACGTCCTCTTCCACGGAGGCGTCATCGATCCCCTGGCCACCGGGGACACGGCGGCCATCAGGGGCTTCAACGACCACGTGGCCGCCGACGACCGGATGGAGAGCGTGCTGCTGACCGTCGCGGACGGACTGACGCTCTCGCGCCGCAGGTGACCGAACGGGGCCTCCGCCTCCGGGCTCACAGGTGACCGGGCGGGGCCTCCGCCTCCGGGCTCACAGGTGATTGGACGGTCCTCCGGCTCCGGGCTCAGCCGCAGCAGCCGCCTCCGCAGCAGCCTCCGCCGCCGCCCGACGATGGGGCCGGAGCGGCGGAGGATGCGGAGCCGGCCAGGCCCACGGTGGAGAGCAGCTTCACGGTGTCCTCGTGCCCGGAGGGGCAGGAGGCGGGGTCGGACGACTCGGCCATCGGACGGCTGAGCTCGAACGTCTCGCCACAGGGGCGGCAGCGGTACTCGTAACGGGGCATGGCCCCAGATTAGAGCCTCTTCCCCTTCGCGACCTCGGGCATCGCGGCGAGAGCGCGGCGTCGCCGCTCCTCCGTCGCGACCTGCTCGGGGTGGCGGGCCCGCCAGTACGGATTGTCGTGGGGCAGCCCGCCGCTGACCCGTCCGTACATGCCGAACATCATCAGCAACAACCCGACCACGAAGCTGAACAGCACGTTCTGCATATGGAACGCCAGGAAGTTCAGGCCGGTGTCCAACAGCGCCAGATTCACGAACCCGCTGACGATGAAGGCGATGCCCAGGATCATGTTCAGGGTCGAGGCGAAGTTCCCGCCGATGACCATGCCGACGAAGAGCAGCAGCCCGACGCAGATGGACAGGATGCTGAGCGTGCCGTTGGTGTTGAGCCCCGCCACCGTGTCGCCGCCGGTGTCGAAGAAGCCGATGCGGTCGATGAGCCCCAGGACGCCGAAGGCGACGAGGACCAGGCCCATCAGGCCCGCCCCCACCCGGTACACCTGGCTGAGCCGGTGGTCGACGGGCAGGTGCTCGTCGAGGTTCGTGGCCTTCCGGTGGGAGGGTGCGCCGCGCCGGCGCGTGGGACGCAGGACGTGTGTGGCCATGACGGCCTCCTTCGGCCGCTTGCGGCCAGGGACGTC
Organism: Streptomyces sp. JH34; assembly: GCF_029428875.1. Taxonomy (NCBI): domain Bacteria; kingdom Bacillati; phylum Actinomycetota; class Actinomycetes; order Kitasatosporales; family Streptomycetaceae; genus Streptomyces; species Streptomyces sp. JH34. The sequence continues at coordinate 5,259,413 of NZ_JAJSOO010000001.1, forward strand.
TCGGCGGAAGCCGCTGAGTACATCCAGGATCGGCCCACCGGCTGCCGGGGACAAATCAGCCCATCCCGGGTCTGCGCCTTCGGTGCCGCCCTGCCGCACCTGCCCGTCAGCGGTCCGGGGGAGCGCTCACGCTCCGCCGCCCAGCTCCTCGCGGATCGCGGACACGACCTGGTTCGCGGTCCGGCGCACCGCCTCCGTCTCGGTGAGGAAGTGCCAGTAGTCGGGATGCCGCCCGTCGAGCCCGGCGATCGCCCGCTCCAGCCGCGCCACGGCGTCGTCGAGCGGGCGGGCATGGCGCGGGTCGGGGGTGTTGCGGCCGGCCATGGCCAGCCGCTGCGCGTCCCGGATCGCGAAGCGGGTGCGGTCGGTCTCCGCCTGCGGACTCCTTGCGACCGCGTCGAGCCGCCGCAGCCGGTCCCCGGCGGCGGACACGGCCTCATCGGTCGCGTTGAGCAGCGCCCGCACCGTACTCAGACGGGACGTCGCATCGGCCCAGCGCTGCTCGGACCGCGCCGCGGCGGCCTCCACCAGCTTCTCCTCGGCCTGCCGCACGTTGACCGCGGCCTGCTCGGGAACCGGCTGGAGGTCCTGCCAGCAGGCGGCCGAGAAACGCCGCCTGAGCTCGCTGAGCACCGGCTCGACCTGCCCGGCGCGTGTCGTCAGCGCCTCGGCCCGGGTGCGCAGCGACACCAGCCTCCGGTCGATCTCGGCGGCCCGCTCGGGAAGCCGGTCCGCTTCCGCCCGCACCGCCTCGGCGTCACGCAGCACCTGGTCCGCGCGCTGCAGTGTCTCGGCCACCCCATGGCGTCCCGCGCCCTGGTTGAGCTTGGTCAGCTCCGGGGCGAGAGCCGCGAGCCGGGCGGCGAGATCGTCGGCCCGCAGCCCGGAGGCGCGTACGGCGTCCAGGGCGTTACTCGCGGCGAGCAACGCCTGCCGGGCCCGCTCCACGGCGGGAGCGAGCCGCGCGAGCTGCGTCTCCGCGCTGCTGAGCAGGCTCCCGAGTCCCTGGGAGAAGCGGTCCAGCTCACCCTTCACCCGCACGAGATCGTCCTTGGCCCGGGTCAGCTGGGTGCGCGCACCAGCCGCCGCCGAGGGCTCCAGATCGTCCCGGTCGAGATCGTGGGCGTCGACCGCGGTGATGTAGGTGTGACTGACGTCGTCGATCCGACGGCCCAGTGCCGCGAAGTCCTCCGCGGCCTTGCGGGCACGCGGTGAACTGTCCACGGCGGTGATCGTCTCGATCGAGATCTGGAGATCGCGCTGAGCGGTGTCCAGCTCGTAGAAAGCCGCGGCCGCCGCGTCCTTCGCGGCCTGTGCGTCGGCCCGCTGATTCTCCCCACGGCCACCGAACCAGCGGCGCGTACCCCCGCCCGCGAAGGCGGCCGGCAGCGCCGCGACGACGAGGGGGACCGGCAGCAGCATCAGCACCAGGACGTCCCTGACGGCACAACCAACACTCGCTTGCGCCTCCGGCCGCGTGTGTGTCGCCGTCACATCCCTCTCCCGTGCCGATTCGCCCTGCCCGGTTCATTCTCGCACCAGTAAGGACGAACGCACGGGCCGGTTAGTTCGCGCTTCGGACAGTGACTTCACCGTTGTCGCTGCGCGCCTTCACCACGTGCCCGCTGCTCCCGCTGCGCGGCACGTCGACCGAGACGTCACCGTTGTCGGCCTCGGCGGACACGGCGTACGTCTGCTTCCCGCCCGGCAGGGTGACCGAGACGCTCCCGTTGTCGCTCACGGTGTCGACCAGGTCGGGGACCGCCGAGAACCCCAGCTCGACCGTCCCGTTGTCCGAACGGGCGATCACGGAACGCCCCGTGATCCGCTCCGCCTCGATCGAGCCGTTGTCGGCGTGCAACTCGAGAGGTCCGGAGGCGTCACGCACGCCGACCGCGCCGTTGTCGGCGGAGATCTTGAGCGCGGTGGCGAAGCCGGCGGCGACGACCTCCCCGTTGTCCCCCTCCACGGTCAGGGCCAGCCCGCGGGGCACCTTCACCTCGTGGTGCGCCTCACAGTTGCTGATCACCGCCCGGCACTTCACCTCGAGCTTCAGCTCGTCGCCTTCGAGCTTCCACACGGGGTCCGGTCCGCTGCCCAGCAGGACCCACCCGTCGACCCGGCGGGTCACCTCGATCTCCTGCACATCGGCGGACACGAGGTCCAGGCTCGAGTTCTCGGCGTCGATGGTCAGCGCCTTCCCGCTGAAGGCGAACGACTTGTGCTCGGCGGGAGCGCCCTCCGCGTCCGTGCTGCCACAGCCACTGAGGGCGGCGACGAGAAGCACGGTCCCGGCAGCGGCGACGAGCGTTTCGGTGCGGCGTGTGCGAACGGTCATGATCTGGAGTCCCCCTGAGAGCGCTGCCGGTGTGGCACCACCGTATGTACGGGCCCACCCCTCGTACGATCCGGACGGCTACCGTCTCCGGGGTGGGGATATCCCCCGTACGGCCCGGGCGGGCCCGTCCGGCCTCGGGGGAGCGGGGGGACCGCGCGGACAGGCGGCCGGGCCGGAACCGGATTGCCGATGGGGGCGGCGGGCCATGTAACCTGTTGCCTCATCCACGGGTGCGTAGCTCAGGGGTAGAGCGCTGCTCTTACAAAGCAGATGTCGGCGGTTCGAAACCGTCCGCGCCCACCAGTCAGAACGCCCCCGCAGCGAGCCGCTGCGGGGGCGTTGACGGTAGTAGGCGACGGCAGCGCCTCGGCCGCGGGATGCTTCTGCCTCCGTCTCGGATGCCCCGGGCCTGGGTGCGTGAGCGGTGGGTTGGGGAGTGCGGCGAACTGCCGCCTCGCCCCTGAAACTCCACCGACCTTGACGCGCCAGATCGGGCGGTTGCTCCCTCTGCCACACTGGGCGATCCGCCGCAGGGTGGCGTCAAGTGGGGGGTGGGCCGTGGGAGCGGCTTTCGGGGCTGTCGTGCTTGGCGCGCTTTTCTCAGTGATCGCGCTCGCGCTGACCGGGTCCGTACTGGCCATTCACGCGCTGATCCTCGGACGAATCCCCGGCCGCCGGCTACAGCGGCACGTCAAGCGGCCAAGGGTGTGGGGAGCAGGCGTCCTCCTGCTGGTGTGGGGCGCATTCTGGTCTTCGAGTGCCGCTGTCATCGGAGCGGGACTCGTCGCCATCGCGTACGTACGGATACCGGCGTCCTGAACGGGCCATCCGGCGATGACATCAGCGGCTGACGCCAACGGGGCCCGACAGTCGGCGGATCCCGGCGGGTATGCCCGGCATGTAGACGCGGCAGCGGAGCCTGTTGGCCATGCTGCGCGGTGCCCATAAACCGATCGGACAAGGTGAGGGCAGGCCTCAAAGCCTTGACCCGCGTAGGAGCGCCGCCCCCGGTTGCGGCCGGCGCCCGTATTCCTGACTCGGTCACCGAGGCGTGCGCGCCAGGCTCGGCAGCCGACGCCGTTCGCCGAGACCGGATCCACCGAGTCTCCGCGGTCCGCGGTTCAGCCTGCAGCCAGGATCTCCACTCCCCGCGCCACGAGCTGCTCGACGACCGCGTGGTCGGGGCCGGCGTCCGTGATCACTCCGCTGATGTCCTCCCAGGGCAGGACGCGGAAGCGTGAGGCTGTGCCGATCTTCTCGGACGACGCGAGGACATACGTGTCCGCGGCCCGGGCCGCCAGGGCTCGCTTCATCGCGGCCTCCTCCGCGTCGCCGGTGGTCAGCCCCGCCTCCGGGTGGACGCCCGTGACGCCGAGCAGGCAGACGTCGGCCGAGACGTTCTGGGCGGCTTCCACCGCCGCCGCACCGCAGGCCACCGCCGAGTGCTTGAAGATGCGGCCGCCGAGCAGGAAAACCTCGGCCCGCGGATGTTCGGTCATCGCGGCCGCGATCGTCGGGCTGTGGGTGATCACCGTGCACGCCAGTTCCGGCGGAAGCGTGCGGGCGACGGCGAGGGCGGTGGTGCCGCCGTCCAGGATCAGCGCGCTGCCCGGGCGCACCAGGGCCGCCGCCGTCCTGGCGACCTTCCGTTTGCCGTCGGGGGCGACGGACTCGCGGGTGGTGTAGTCCGCCACAGCCGGGGAGACCGGCAGCGCTCCGCCGTAGACCCGGTGGCAGAGTCCCTCGGCGGCCAGGTCGCGGAGGTCGCGCCGCACGCTGTCCTCCGAGATGCCCAGATCAGCGGCGACGTTCTTGGCCACGACCTTGCCCTCGCGGGCGAGGAGGCCCAGCAGGTGGTCGCGTCGTTCAGCAGCCAGCATCCGCATTCTCTCCCGTTGTTGCGCGTTTCTGCATGTATCGTAGCGCCCCATGACCGAAAAGCCGAAGCTCATCGTCATGGCCGGGTCCTGTCGCCCCGGCGCCGATCGCGACCCGCACGCCAGAGCCGCCGACCTCGCCCAGCTCTCCGGGGACTCCGCCGGAGCCGGTCAGGACGTGGCCGCCGCCCGTCGCCGTGGCCTGCCCGCGTCCCACGACGTGAGCGAGATCCCGCGACTCACCCGGCAGGGAGCCGCGTGAACGCCCGCCCCGGAATCGACGTCCCCGACCACCGGGGCCGTACCGGCCTCGACCGTGCCGGGCGTGACCTCGACCGCAACCCCGACGTCGTCGTCCGCGACGTGGAGCTGACCTCTCGGGGCTGGCACGTACTGCGCCGCACCACCTTCGACTACCGGCGCCGCGACGGCCGCCGGGTCACCCAGCAGCGTGAGACGTACGACCGCGGCAACGGTGCGGTGGTACTGCCGTACGACACCGGGCGCGGGTGTGTGCTCCTCACCCGCCAGTTCCGCTACCCCGCCTACGTCAACGAACACCCCGACGGCATGCTCGTCGAGGCCGCGGCCGGGCTGCTCGACGGAGACGATCCGGTCGCCGCCGTCCGCCGGGAGGCCTCGGAGGAACTCGGCGTCACGCTCGGCCCGCTCACCCGTGTCTTCGACGCCTACATGAGCCCCGGTTCGGTCACCGAGCGCCTTCACTTCTACGCGGCCCCCTACACCTCCGCGGACCGCACCGGCGGCGGAGGCGGTCTGGAGGAGGAGGGTGAGGACATCGAAGTGCTCGAAATGCCCTTCGGTGATGCCTTGGCCATGGTCCGCGACGGACGCGTCTGCGACGGCAAGACCATCATGCTCCTGCAATGGGCCGCCCTGGACGGCCCCTTCGCTCCCGCGGTGGGCAACGGCCGACACGGCGACGTCCTGACACGTCAGGGAGTGCGGTAGGTCACCAGGGCGCGGGCGGGGCTCCGGAAGGACTCGTCGGTGAAGGGGGAGCGTTCCACCAACACGCTGACCGAGGAGCTGTCGTACGTCAGGACGGGCCCCCGGACGCCGGAACCGCACAGGCCTGCCGGGAGTTCGGTCTCGCCGTCGCCGAGGGCGTACTTGGCGCTGTAACGGGAGGCGAACGCCGACGTTCCGTCAGGGACCACACCCGTCCGGTGGAGGAAGTCCGGCATCCGACGGCTCACGAAGGTGACCTGCGCGCTGCCGTTCCGGGTGAAGTAGGGGATGTCCGTGGCGTCCTCGGGTATCGCTGCGTCCACCGCGCCGACCACGTCCGACAACGGCACCTCGCTGCCCTCGCAGGCACGGGCGTCGCCGAACGGGTGGAACAGTTCGTCCTGGAACAGCCAGGTCATCCCTCCCACGGGAACCGCCAGGAGCAGTACGGCGATCGCCAGACGTGGGAGCACGCGTCCCCGCCGCGGTCGGCCGGCAGGCGCATCGCCCCCGGCCCACGCGTCGTCGGTCCTGGAATCATGAACGCCCCCTCGGCCGTGCATGCTGCGCATGCGGACACGCGGAGCCCAGGCCAGTGATCAACCGGTGGAGGAGTGGTCATGTACGCGTGGCAGCGAGGACCCTGCTGAGCGGTACGGCGGCGTCCAGCAGGGCACGGGAGCGCTCGGTGATGCTCGCGCCCCGGGCCGCGAGCGCCGCACCGATGCCCTCCCGTTCGTGTCCGCTGCGCAGGTCCGGCATCAAGGCGCGGAGCGGTGCGATCCGGTAGCCGGCACCACGCAGTTGGTGCACGATCCGGGCATCCCGGACCTGGGCCGGGGCATACCGTCTCGCCCCTCGCGGGGGGACCCGGTCCGGTACCGCCAGCCCTTCGGCGTCCCAGTGGCGCAGCGTCGAGGTGCGCACCCCGAGTGCTGTGGCGAGTTCGGAGACGCTCATCGAGTCCGACGGGCGTACGTCCTCGATCGGATCGGCCGAGATCGCGACGGCGGCCTCCTCGGCGAGTGCCAGGTCCGCACGTTCCCGGTCGAGCCGGGCGTGTGCCGCGTCGAGCAGTGCGAGCGCCTCGGCGGCCGGCTGTTCGTGCACGGCGCGGACGATCCGCTTGGCCTCGACGGGACCCGTGGCGGTCGCGAGCGCACGGTAGGCCAGTGCGGACCAGAGGTGCGTCTCCCCGTAGACCCGGTAGCCGGCGGCCGTACGGGCTGCCGGGGGCAGGACACCGTCGCGTTCCAGGTTGCGGACCTGCTGGACGGAGTAGCCGGAACGGCGCGCGACATCGACGGTGCGCAGGACCGGCGACTTGAGGGTTGTCACCTGCTGCTCCTGGGGTTTCCGGTTCGAAGTCTCCACAAGCACCTCAATGAAACGCTTGAGCACATGACCATCGACGAGATCATCGGCTTCATGCAGGGCCTTGACGGAGTCCTGGCCGTCACCCCGGCACCCGGCGACGGCTCACCGGAGATCAGCTGGGGGGACACGTTCTTCTCCTACTCTCCTGACGGAGCTGTGCCGGCGACGGCCCAGCCGTTCGCGACGATCGTGACGAAGGACTACCCGGGCGACGAGAGCTCCCTCCTCGACCGCCCGGACACCTTTCGCGTCAATGTCGCCGCCGGGAAGGACATGTTCCGCGAGTGGACCGGCCACGCGCCGGGTGAGCCGGTCATCGACACCGCCGCCGGTGTCAGCGACGCCGTGACAGCCCACCCCGTCTACGGGTCCGCCGGCTGGCTCGCCGTGGTGAACCCAGGTCCCCGGACCGATGCCGCAGTCCGCCTGTTGCTCCGTGAAGCCCATCGCCTCGCCCGTGGGCGTCATGATCGGCGGAAGGGCCCCGCGCAGGGCCGGTAGGGGATCCCTTCCCCTCAGACGCGTTCCAGCGGGCGGTGCGGGGCCGGTGGCAGCTCGGCCTCCACGGTGTCGTCCGGGCGGACCGGGCCGCCCTGGCGCACCACGGCCATGATCCCGGACTTGAAGGTGAAGTCCCCCGAGACGGCATCGAGGGCGAAGACCTCCCCGAGCAGGCCCGGCCGGAAGTCGTTGATCTTCGCGCATGGGTTGCGCAGCCCCGTCACCTCGATCACCGCACGCTCGCCGAGGTGCAGCAAGGTACCGGTGGGAAGACCGAGCAGATCGACACCCCGGGTGGTGATGTTCTCTCCGAGTTGCCCCGCGGCGACCGCATAACCCCTGAGCGCGAGCTCGTCGAAGAGCTCCTCGTGCATCAGGTGTACCTGACGCAGGTTGGGCAGGTCCGGCTCGTAGGTCATGCGGAACTGGTGGCGGATCGTCTCGCCCGCGTGGACGTCCCCCTCGACCCCGAGCCCGGCCAGCAGCGTGACGGAGGCGCGATTCGGCTTGCTGAACGAGTACGCCGCGTTGCTGCTCACCGCTGTGACCCGGCCTGTCATCGATGTCCCACCCGTCTGTCGGTCCGCTTACGTCGTGCCCTCCGCCCGAGCCCCGTTCCCAGGAGCTCGGACGGCCACGCTGTCCAGGATCGCCGCCCACGGAAGCTCCCGGACCGCCGGGCCCTGACGTGGTTCGTACAGGGGCCAGACATCGGGCCCGTACACCAGCTCCACGCCCGCCCCGCGCAGCGTCCCGATGTGACCCTCCCATGCCGGGTGCCGTGCGTGGGCCGCGTTGATCCGGGGGAACACCACCACCGGGACGCCGGCCGTGCCCAGGGCTTCGCTCACCTGCGTCAGCGCTTGGTTGTCGGCGATACCCGTCGCGAGCTTGGCGACGTAGTTCGCGCTCGCCGGAGCGACGACGTAGCAGTCGGCGACGGGGTGCGGGCGGGGTTCGGCCGGCAGGCGGGGCGTGTCCCGGACAGGGAGGCCGGTCAGCGCCTCCAGCCGGTCCAGCTCACCGTTCGCCCTCAGCCATCGGCCGGCCGTCGGTGTCAGGGTCACCGCCACCTGCCAGCCCAGCGCGACGGCGGGCCCGACCAGCCCGGTGCGCAACATCTCGACCCCGTCGGTCGCCGTCGCCACGACTCCCAGCACTCCGCGGCTGCCCATGCTCACCGTTCCTCCGCCCCGCGTCAGCCCGTCTGCGTCGCCCCGTCACTCGGCCGACGCTCCAGCAGAGACCTACCACGGCCCCGACGCCCGCCGGTAGCCGCCGCCTCCCGCTTCCGCGACCCGCCGTGTGCGCGGGACCGCCTCAGCCGGATACGCCGAGGTCCTGGCGCATCAGGCGGTGCATGGCCGTGAGCTTCGGATCCGCGGCCCTGAGGTCCAGGAGCAGTTGGACGGCCGTCTCACCTCCGCGGGGCACGCCGCGGTCGATGCGCTTGAGCGCGGCGTCCACCCCCGCGAGGACGACGTTGACCTCGCGGGACGAGTCGAGGACGGCCTCGGGGACGATCATCTGCGCCTCGGCGTACCGGGCCCGGTAATCGCGGCGCCCTTCCTCGAGTTGGGCCCGGTCGTCGTCGGTGAGTACCCCGTCCCGCGCGCGGTGCAGGGCGTCCTTGAGCAGGGTGTGGAAGTGGCTGGTCGCCCGGTTCATCGAGGTGTAGGCGGTGCGCCGTTCCTCGAGCAGCCGCCGCCGCTCCTCGACCAGGCCCTCGGCGGTGCGTTGGCGTTTCGTCACCCAGCTGGCGACCAGCGGCGCGAAGAGGGTGCCGAGCACTCCGACGACCGCGGTCACCATGGCGGCTATGGCTGCGCTCATGGGGAGGACCTTAGCCAGCCGTTCGCGTACGTGTGGGTCTTGAGCGCATCTTGACTCCAGGCGTATCCGGATCGGCGGACGGGTTCGGGCAGCCCACGTCCCACCTGCCCCCACGAACACGCCACGACCGCCGCTCGCCACCCCCGAGATTGCGAGCGGGCTGGGCACGGGGGACTGTGGAGGCATGTCCGGACATCCGCCCGTGATCGTGTATCCGCCCACGCCGACCGGTGGGCGGCGGGTAACCGTGCGTGGGCAGATCGTGGGGCTGGCGCACGGGCGCGGGGACGTCGCGTCCTACCTGCGGCGGGCCGGGCTCGCGCAGGGGGCCGCCGAGATCGATCTGGACCAGCCGGAGTTGATCGAGTGGCGTGGCGGAGACCTCGACACCTGGGGGTGAGCCCCGTGAAGCGCCGACGAGCAGGGGAGGCGGTCCCTGTCGAAGTGACCGCAGGGCGGGGTCATCCGAACGGGTGCGTCCGGGGCGTGGCCGGTGAGCCGCCCCCCGGGGTCGGAGCCGCCGGTCCGTCGAGTGGAGGAAACCATGACACATCCAGCACCCGCTCCGGCTCCTCACGCCCCTTTGTCCCGGGTCCCGGGGGTCCTCGTGATCCGGGTCCTGTGTGCCGGCCGGCCGAAGCCGGTCGTCTGACGTGAGCCCGGGGCGAGGCGGGCTCGAGCCGGACGGGATCACCGCGCTGGCCGCCGACGCCTACGTCTACGGATCCCCGCTCGTCCGCCAGCTGTCGGCCGTGCAGGCATGTCTGCAGGAGGGCTGCGGGATCCTCGCGCCGACTCCCTTCAACGACTTCGCCCACGCGGACGGTCCGGCCACGCCCGGCACCCACGTCCCGTACGCCCCGGCCGACCTCGTCGACGCGCTCGCCCAGCTCGACCTCTCCGGGGGACCGGTGAGGCTGCACGTACCGGACACCGGAGGGGCGTACTACGTCCTCCAGTTCGTGGACGCGTGGGGCAACGCCTTCGCCTACCTCGGCTCCCGGGCCACCGGCACGGGTGAGGGGGACTGGCTGGTCGTCCCGCCGGGCTGGGCCGGAACCGTGCCCGGCGGGCTGTCGGGGGTGATCGACGCGCCCACCTCCGTCATCTCGGTCGTCGGCCGCCTCGCGTGCGACGGGCCGGAGGACCTGCCGCGGGTCAGGGCGCTCCAGCAGGAACTCACGCTCACGCATCTGGGCGACCGAGCCCACCGGACAGGGCTCCCCGCGACCGAACCGGGGGTACCCGGAGAGCTGCGGTTCTACGAGGAGCTCCGGGTGTGGATGGGCGACTTCCCGCCCGCCGCGCCTGATCGCGCGTACCAGGACCGGTTCCAGCCCCTGGGACTCCTGGAGGAGGGCATCTCACCGTACGTGTCGGCCGGGCCCGCCCTCGTGCGCGCCCTGGGGCGTGGGCTGGCCCTGGGCAGGTTGCGGGTGGAGGAGGCGGCCCGCCGGGCCGGAGCCGCGCCCGGTGGGCCGCCGGGCGCCTGGCGGACGGTTCCGCATCTGCGCGACTACAACCTGGACCACTTCGGTGTCGGCACGCTCCGCGCACCGGAGTGGACGATCCCCGACCGTGAAACCTCCTACCTGGTCAGGGCGGTGGCCGCGCGGCGGGGACGCTGGCTGCCCCATGGGTACGAAGCGGTGTACGCGCACACGGCCTGCGACTCCCGGGGCCACGCGCTCGACGGGGCCCACCGCTACGTCCTGCGCCTCGCACAGCCGCCGCCGGTCCGGGGGTTCTGGTCGCTGACCGTGTACGACAGCCCGGGAGGCCACCTGGTCGCGAACGCCGGGGAACGGTACGCGATCGGGGGCCGGACGCCCGGACTCGTCCACGGCGCCGACGGCTCGCTGACGCTGCACCTCTCCGCGGAACGCCCCGCGGACCCGGCCGCGGTCGCCAACTGGCTGCCCGTGCCGCCGGGCCGCTTCCGTGCGGTGATGCGGCTGCACCTGCCCGATCAGGCGATTCTCGACGGGCGCTATGTCATCCCGCCCGTCGAGCCGCCCGGGGGCCGGGCGGGAGCGTAGGTCCTGAGGCCGGTTGTCGGTGCTGCGTCGCACACTGGAGACATGTGCCGCAGCATCAAGACGCTTCGTCCGCCAGCCATCCCCGAAGAGGCCACCGAGGAGGAGATGAGAGCCGCCGCCCTGCAGTACGTACGCAAGGTGTCGGGCTTCCGCGCGCCCGCCGCGCACAACCAGGAGGTCTTCGACCGGGCCGTCGCCGAGATCGCCGACGCGACCCAGCGGCTGCTGGACGGCCTGGAGATACGGGGCGCCGCCGCCCGGGCCTGAGCGACCGCGCCGGCCGTCAGGTGCCGGCCGGGGCTCCGGCCACCGTGACCGGGGCCGCGGGGACGGGACGGCGGACGACGACCGCCGCGAGGGCGCCCGCCAGGAACAGGGCGAGTACCGAGACCGCCGTGCCCAGCCAGCCCGCGCCGAGCCACTGGCCCCCGAAGTAGCCGAGGCCCACGCTGTAGACGGCCCAGGCGACACCTGCGACGGCCGACCAGGGCAGGAACTCCTTGACCTTGCGGTGCGCCGCGCCCGCCCCCAGGGAGACGACGGACCGGCCGGCGGGAGCGAAACGGGCGACGACCACGAGCGCCCCTCCGCCGCGGCTCAGCGCCGCGCCGAGGCGCTCCTGCGCGGAGGTGAGGCGGCGGGACCGGGCGATGGCCCGGTCGAGGCGCTCGCCACCGCGCCAGGCGAGGCGGTAGGCGACGAGGTCGCCGAGCACGGATGCGGTGGCGGCGCAGAGGGTGAGGACCACGAGCGAGGGCACGTGGCGGGTGGCTTCCCCGGCCGCGGCGGTGACCGTGGTGCTGGTGCTCGCGGCCGCCGCGGTGGCGGCGGTGATCACCAGCACACCGCTGGGGAGGACGGGCAGGAAGACGTCCAGGAGCACCGAGAGGGCGACCACCGCGTAGATCCATGGGCTGCCGATCAGCGCACCCACACTCTCGAGCACTTTCTACTCCCCGTTCCCGTTTCCGTTCCAACACCGCGACGTCGCAGGGGAGCGGCAGGAGCGGCAGGGTCAGCTGTACAGCGTACGCCTGCCGTTCGCCCGGTTCACCTGGTATTCGCCGGGCGGTCACGCGATGTCGCGCAGGTCACGTGCGGCTCTGGCCCCGTGGGGAACACGACTCCGGCCCCCCTCGTAGGGAAGGGGGGCCGGAGCGCGCGGAGCGTGGTCAGACCGAGACGGCCGGCGCCTTGTCATGGGCGGGCTCGCTCGAGCGTCCCGAGCCGCCGCGGGACGAGAACAGCCGGTCCAGGGCGATGGCGCCGGAACCGGTGAAGACCAGCAGCAGGAAGGCCCAGCAGAAGACTGCCGAGGCCTCGCCGCCGTTCTGCAGGGGGAACAGCGACTCGGGCTGGTGCACCTTGAAGTACGCGTAGGCCATGGAGCCCGAGCAGACGAGTGCGGCGACACGGGTGCCGAGGCCGAGCGCGACCAGGGTGCCGCCGACGAGCTGGATGACGGCCGCGTACCAGCCCGGCCAGGTGCCGGCGGGGACGGTGCCGCCGCCCATGGCGCCGCCCAGGACTCCGAAGAGCGAGGCGGCGCCGTGGCAGGCGAAGAGGAAGCCGATGACGATGCGGAAGAGGCCGAGGGCGTAGGGCTGGGCCCGGTTCAGACGTATGGACATGGGGGGTGGGGCTCCTTCGGTCTGGGGACGTGAACCGATCGGGGCCCATCAGGTTAGGGAGACCTCACAATTGCTTGCAAGTTCAACATTTCGTCACTGGCTGAAACTCGGTCATTCGTTCGACGTCAGTGAGTCCTCCCATACGGTCTCCAACTGCGCCCCGGTGGGCCTCGCTCTGGCCTGAACCAATGTCAGCGCAGCTTTCCGGCCGTGCAGGGTGAGCGTCATCAGCTGGTTGCCGAACCACGGTCCGCCCGTCCTGTGCCAGCGCATCGGAGGGCGCCCCGTCCGACCGTGGAGCGTCAGCGCGCGCCCGAGCCACCGGCCCGCGCCGCTCCAGCCGAAGCGGAACCCGGCGCGCATGTACGCGGGGACGGAGTTGTGGACGGGGGAGCAGGTCAGTTGCAGGACGCGAGCGACGGAAGTGTCGTCCGAGGTGGAATCGGACCACTGGGGTTCGGTGATGTAGGCGTGGTGCACATCGCCCGAGAGCACGCAAATCGTCGCCGGGGCGCCGGGTGCGCGTCCCGCCTCCCGCAGCAGCTCCGACAACTGGGTGAAGGACTCCGGGAAGGCGGCCCAATGCTCCAGGTCAGCGGCCCTGCGCACCTTCTCGCCACGGCGCGCCCAGCGTTCGCCGCGGGCGCCGCGGCACAGGGCCGCGTTCCAGGTCTCCGCATCGTGTACGAGGGGTGGCAGCAGCCACGGCAGTGAGGTGCCGATCAGGAGATGGTCGTACGCGCCGGGGTCGGTGAGCACCTCGTCGCGCAGCCACGCGGCCTCCTCGTCGCGGAGCATCGCCCGCGACTGTTCGTCGAGGGTCCGGGCCGCCCGGGTATCCACCATCAGCAGCCGTACTCGGCCGAAAACACGCCGGTAGCTCCATCGGGTCCGGGCCGGGTCGGCGTCGGCCGTCGCGGCATGGGTGCGCAGCGCCTCGGTGCCGTCGTCGGCCGCGCGCACGGCCGCGTAGACCGGGTCGGCCTCCAGGGCCTCGGGGGAGAGATTGCCCAGGTGCTGGTAGACCCAGTACGACATGAGCCCGCTGACGATCCGCTCGTGCCACCACGGAGTGGCGCGCATGTCCCGGACCCAGGCGTCGCTGGTGTTCCAGTCGTCGATGACGTCGTGGTCGTCGAAGATCATGCAGCTGGGCACCGTGGAGAGCAGCCATCGCACGTCCGGGTCGCGCCAGGACTCGTCGTAGAGGTGGGTGTACTCCTCGTAGTCCGCGACCTCCGCCCCGGGGGCCTCGTCGAGGTCGCGGCGGGCCGCGAGCCGCCGCTGCGTGGCCGGCGAGGTCTCGTCCGCGTACACCTGGTCGCCGAGCAGCAGCAGGATGTCCGGGCGGACCGCCTCGGGATCGGCGGCCAGGCGGACGGCCAGGGTGTCGAGCGCGTCGGGGCCGACGGGGTCGTGGCCGTGGCCGTGGGCGGGCGGGGCGGCCCACCGGCAGGAGCCGAAGGCGACCCGGACCGGACTCTCCTCGTCCGGCTGCGGGAGCGAGGGCGTGGTGATGGTGCTCGGCGGGAAGCGCGAGTCCTCGGGAGGCCACACCCGCCGGCCGTCGAGCAGTACCTCGTAGGGCGTGGTGGAGCCGGGCGTCAGGCCCGTCACCACCACCAGGGCGTAGTGGTGCCCCTGGACGGCGAACGTCGGGGAGGTACCCGCCGCGCCGTCCGCACAGCGGACCTCCGCCGTGCAGGGCCTGGTCGACTCCACCCAGACCGTCGCCCGGGAGCCGGACTCCCAGTCGACGTACCTCAGCAGCGGTCCCAGGCGTAGCCCGGCCATGTGTGCCCTCCTCGCGTCGCCGTGACCGATGGCTCCGTAGGGTACGGAACGACGGAGGAGGGCGGGTGGTTCCGCCGGGGCGGGTGAGTGGTCAGCAGCCGTTCAGGACCGACTGCAGGGCGCTCTTCTCGGTGGAGTCGACGCTGAGGCCGTAGTAGTGCTTCACGTGCACCCAGGCTCGGGCGTAGGTGCAGCGGTAGGTGGTGCGCGACGGGAGCCACTCGCCCGGATCCTGGTCGCTCTTGGACTGGTTGACGTTGTCGGTGACCGCGATGAGCTGGGGGCGGGTCAGGTCGTTGGCGAAGGACTGGCGCTGGGCGGTCGTCCAGCCGCTGGCCCCGGAGCGCCACGCCTCGGCGAGCGGGACCATGTGGTCGATGTCCAGGTCGGAGGCGGCGGTCCAGGTGGCTCCGTCGTACTCCGAGTACCAACTGCCGCTGGTCGCCGCGCAGGAGGAGTCCTGCACGACACCGGTGCCGTCACGCTTCAGCACCACCTCGCGGGTGTTGCAGGTCCCCGACTGGGTGATCCAGTGGGGGAACTTGTCACGGCTGTAGCCGGTCGAGGAGCCCTCGGTGGAGACGGTGAGCTGACCCAGATACGTACGGGCGGTCGAGGCGCTGACCGGGGTGGGCATCGCGGCCTGGGCGGTCGGGGCCGTGAGGAGCCCGGTGGTGGCGGCGAGCGCGGCCGAGGCGGCGACGACGGCTATGCGACGCGCGTAGATACCTGACATGTGAACTCCCTTGATGTGGGGGGCTGTTGCGCGGGCGACCTGCGGGGCCAGGCCATCGTGGCGGCGCCGGGTTTCGACGGGGTGGTCGCCAGGTAACAGAGTGACGACATGCGCACGTCACATCAAGGGTTTGGACGGTCGGTCTGACGTCCCGTCCGAAATGCGTTCGAGGCGCGGAGTTGACGAGTGTGCGGTTCCCGACGCGTCAAGGAGGGGTGCGGGCGGCCTCTAGGGTGAACTGGTGCTGCTTCCGGTCACTCCGACGCTGGGCGTCGTGCTCGCCGTGCTCCTGGTGTTCGCCGCCGCGGTCGCCGCGTGGGCCTCGCTGGGCAGGGCCCGCGAGATCGCCGTCGCCGGGCTGCGGGCCGCGGTCCAGCTGGCGGCCGTCTCCCTGCTCATCGGCTGGGTGGTGCACTCGCCGGGGCCCCTGCTGGGCTTCCTCGCCCTGATGTTCGCGGTCGCGGTGCGGACCGCGGGCCGGCGGATCACCCCCAACCGCACCTGGTGGTGGGCCGCCCTCCCGATCGGTGCGGGCGTCGTGCCCGTGGTCGTGGCGCTGCTGCTCACCGGGCTCCTCCCGCCGCGCGGGATCGCGCTGATCCCGGTCACGGGGATCCTCATCGGGGGCGCCCTCACCGCGACCGTGCTCGGCGGCCGTCGCGCGCTGGACGAACTCGGGACGCGGCGCGGGGAGGTGGAGGCCGGGATGGCGCTCGGGCTGCTCGACCGGGACGCCCGGCTGGAGATCGCCCGGCCCGCGGCGTCGGACGCGCTGCTGCCGGGTCTGGACCAGACCCGGACCGTGGGGCTCGTCACGCTGCCGGGAGCGTTCGTGGGCATGCTGCTGGGCGGCGCCTCACCGGTGGAGGCGGGCGCCGTTCAGCTGTTCGTCCTGGTGGCGCTGTTGGCGGTACAGGCCGTCGCCGTCGCCCTCGTGCTGGAACTGGTGGCGCGGGGAGTGCTCAACCGGGACTGAGGTGGGGCGGCCCGCGCCGCGTACGAGGCGGCCGCCCCGGCCCAGGGGCCGAGACCGCGCGTCAGGCGGCGTCGACGAGCAGGCGGATCGAACCGTCGGTGCCCGTTTCCACCCGGAGGTGTGTCAGGTCCTCGACGTGGGCGTCGGGGGAGAGCGCGGCGGCGCGAGGGCCGATGCCCACCACGCGCATACCGGCGGCGCGGCCCGCCGCGATGCCCGCCTCGGAGTCCTCGAACACGATGCAGTCCGCCGGGTCGAAGCCGAGCTCGGCCGCGCCCTTGAGGAATCCCTCCGGGTCCGGCTTGCTGGCGCCCACCATCTCGGCGGTGACGCGGGTCTCCGGCATCGGCAGGGCGGCCGCCGTCATCCGCGCCTGCGCGAGCGCCTCGTCGGCCGAGGTCACGAGCGCGTGGGGGAGGGCGGCGATCGACGCCATGAAGGCGGGGGCGCCGCCGATGGGCACCACACCGTCCGTGTCGGCGGTCTCCTCGGCGAGCATGATCCGGTTCTCCGCGTGGTTCTGCTCCATGGGGCGGTCCGGCAGCAGGGCGGCCATCGTGGCGTAGCCCTGGCGGCCGTGGACCACCTTGAGGGCGGCCTCGGGGTCGAGCCCCTGCGCGGTGGCCCAGCGGCGCCAGCAGCGTTCCACCACCGCGTCGGAATTGACGAGGGTGCCGTCCATGTCCAGCAGGAGGGCGCGGGCTTCGAGGACGGTGGCCGGCATCGGCATGCTCCAGAGCGCGGGGGGACAGCTCGTAGCTGCGGGTGGAGAAAAAACAAGTAGCCCCGCCCGCCGGTCAGGGAGAACGAGCGGAGGCTACTTTGTTTCTCCACGATACAAAAACCGTCGCGGAAACGCCAGTCCGCACGCGGAACCCGGTGCCGGGCCGGGTGCCGAGCCAGCGGTCCGGTGCCCGTCGCGGGGAATGCGCGACTACCGGCGCCCCCTGCCGCTCGTCTGTGCCTCCAGGGCGCCGCGGGTCTCCGGCCCGTAGACGCCCGGCGGGTCGTTCCTGACCGACACCCACCTCTGGAACTCGGCGACGGCCTGCTCCACCTGCGCCGAGTAGTCGCCGTTGTCCGGGCCCCGGTAGACCCAGATCTCCTGCAGCCGGCGCTGGAGCTCGGAGACCTCCGCGCCGCTGTCGCCGCGTTGCAGCGTCGTGCCGGAGACCTCGTCGACGGGCGGTGCCGCCGCTGCCGTGGTGGGGGCCTTCGTCGCCACCGCGGAAGGTGACGGCGGCTGCGGGGCGGTGGCCGAAGGTGAGGCCGACGGACTCCGCGACGTCGACGGCGATGCCGAAGGTGACGCCGATGCGGATGCCGACGCCGACGAGGACGGTGTCGGGGAGGACGGGGAGGCGGAGGGGGAGTCGGACACGGATTCGGCGGGCTCGTCGCTCGCGTCCGGCACGCTCGTCGTGACCTCGGGCAGCGCTGCCGCCTCCCGGCCGTCCTCGTCGTCGAACAGGCCGCCCGCGAAAGCCGCCGTACCCACCACAGCGGCCACCGCCGCCCCCACGGCGACCGCGACGAACGGCCTCCGCCGGCGCGGCTGCACGGGATCGGGCCCGCCGCCCGCGTAGGCCGCGGCGCTCCTGCGGCGGTTCTCGTCCGCCACGGCGGCGTCCGGCCGCGCACCCGGCACCCCCGCCGCCTCCCGGCCCGGCGCGCCGTCCAAGAACAGCGGCATCGTCGTGGCCGCGTCGGGAGCCCCGTGGTCCCCCGTGTCCTCGCTGCTCAGCGTCACGTACGGCCGGATCCGCAGCGGGTCGAAGTCCTCGGCCGCCGCGATCTCTGCCGAACGGGCGTCCTGTCCGGGCCGCGTGGCCCCACCGGCTCCACAGGCGCACCCCGCCCCGGGTCTCGCGCTCTGCTCGCCACCGCACTCCGGGCATATTTGTCCGGTCATCGTGGGTTCCCCTCCCCTTTGAACTGCCTGCGATTATGCAGGCCGCCGCGGGGAAGCCCAACGCGCGTAGCACTGCTCGGCAGGCCATAACGACACAGAGCGGCCAGGATGGGGGTCAAGCGGAACCGAGGAGATGCCCATGGCCCAGCAGCTGAGCCCGCCACCCCTTGCGGCAGACGGCGGGCGGTCCCGGCGGAACATCCTGGTCTCCATCGGCGCACTGCTCCTCGGCATGCTGCTCGCCGCACTCGACCAGACCATCGTGTCCACCGCCCTGCCCACGATCGTCAGCGAACTGGGCGGCCTGGACCATCTCTCGTGGGTGGTGACCGCCTACCTGCTGGCGGCGACCGCGGCCACTCCGCTCTGGGGCAAGCTCGGCGACCAGTACGGGCGCAAGAAGCTCTTCCAGACGGCCATCGTCATCTTCCTCGTCGGCTCCGCGCTCTGCGGCATGGCCCAGAACATGCCCCAGCTGATCGGCTACCGCGCCCTCCAGGGCCTCGGCGGCGGTGGACTGATGGTGCTGTCGATGGCGATCGTCGGCGACATCGTCACCCCGCGCGAACGGGGCAAGTACCAGGGCCTCTTCGGTGCGGTGTTCGGCATGACCAGCGTGCTGGGGCCGCTCCTGGGCGGCTTCTTCACCGAGCACCTCAGCTGGCGCTGGGTCTTCTACATCAACCTGCCCGTCGGAGTCGTCGCGCTGCTCGTCATCGCCGCGGCCCTGCACATCCCCGTCCGCCGCACCAAGCACCGCATCGACTACCTGGGCACCTTCCTCATCGCCTCCGTCGCCACCTGCCTGGTCCTCGTCGCCTCGCTCGGCGGCACCACCTGGGCCTGGGGGTCCCCGCAGATCATCGCCCTCGCGGTCCTCGCCGTGGTACTCCTCGTGGCGTTCGTCGCGGCCGAGCGACGGGCGGCCGAACCGGTGCTCCCGCTGCGGCTCTTCCACAGGAGGACCTTCAGCCTCGTCGCCGTCATCAGCTTCGTCATCGGCTTCGCGATGTTCGGCGCCATGACCTACCTGCCGACCTTCCTCCAGGTCGTGCACGGCATCAGCCCGACCCTGTCCGGTGTGCACATGCTGCCGATGGTCCTCGGGCTGCTGCTCACCTCGACGGGCTCCGGCCAGATCGTGAGCCGGACCGGCCGCTGGAAGGTCTTCCCGATCGCCGGAACGGCCCTCACCACGATCGGCCTGCTGCTGCTCCACACCCTCAGCGAGACCAGCTCCACCTGGACGATGAGCCTCTGCTTCTTCGTCTTCGGCGCCGGGCTCGGCCTCGTGATGCAGGTGCTCGTGCTGATCGTGCAGAACTCCGTCGGCTACGAGGACCTCGGCGTCGCCACCTCCGGGGCGACCTTCTTCCGGTCCATCGGAGCCTCGTTCGGCGTGGCCGTGTTCGGCACCGTCTTCACCAACCGGCTGACGGGCAAACTCGAGGAAGCGCTCAGCGGCCGCCCTCTTCCGTCCGGTGCCGACGCCGGTGCGCTGGCCGCCGACCCCCGCGCCATCGGCCGGCTCCCCGCGGACCTGCGGCCCTCCGTGCTCAGCGCCTACTCGACGTCGATCACCGATGTCTTCCTCTACGCGGCGCCCGTCGTCCTCGTCGCGTTCGTCCTCGCCTGGTTCCTCAAGGAGGAACCCCTGCGCGGATCGGTCACGGCGCCCGACTCCACCGAGACCCTCGCCTCGAACCCGGTCCAGCGCTCCTCGTACGACGAATGCGCCCGTGCCCTGTCGGTGCTCGCCACCCGTGAGGGACGCCGGGAGATCTACGAGAAGATCACCGAGAAGGCCGGGTACGACCTCCAGCCCGCCTCCAGCTGGCTGCTGCTCCGCATCAAGCGGCACGGCACCGTCGAACCCGGCCGGCTGGCCGAGGTCGCCCCCGTGCCCCTCAGGGTGATCACCTCGGCCGCCCGCCAGGTGGAAGGGCTCGGTTACGCCCGGCGCGAGGGAATGCAACTGGTGCTCACCGAACAGGGCGCCGAGGCCGTGGTCCGGCTGTCCCGGGCCCGTGAGGACTCGCTGGCCGAGCTGCTGGGCGACTGGTGGGGGCCGGACCGGCCCACCGACCTGATCCGCCTGGTGACGGAGCTGTCGGCCGAGGTGAGCGGGTCGAGCAGGGAGCGGCCCCACATGCCCGAGCCCCGCCGTGACCACTCGGTCGGCTGACCCGCCCGGAGTGGTTCACAGCTGCTTGGCGAACCAGTGCTCCGCGTACGGGCCCTGGTTGAACGCCGGGACCTCCCGGTACCCGTGCTTCGCGTACAGCCCGCGTGCCTCCACCAGGTCGTCACGGGTGTCGAGCCGGACCGACCGTACTCCGCAGGCCCGTGCCGCGCTCTCGACGCCCGCGAGCAGCAGGCCGCCACCGCCCGTCGAGCGGAAGGCTGGCCGGACGAACACCCGGGTCAGCTCCGCGGTCACCGCGTCGACCAGCAGCAGGCCCGCGCAGCTCGCCGGCTTGCCGTCGTACCACCCCACCAGGAACTCACCGGTGGGCGGGGCGAGTCGGTCGGCCCCGTCGTCCCTCAGCCCGTCGTCGATCTCCGCGGTGGTCGCCGGGCGGCCCCAGTACCGGCTCGCCACCTCGTCGTAGTAGTCCCGTCGCAGCGCGGTCGCCTCGGGGCTGCCGAAGGGTTCGGAGGTCACGGTCCACGTCATTGGTTCATTCTGTCCGGGACGGGACGGGACGACGAACCATTAGGTGCAGGGGGAAGCGATGATGTGGGAGACCGGCCCGGAGACAGTGGTCCAGCGGCTCGGGGAACAGTGGATACGTGAGCTGGCCCCGACCGGCGGTGGCAGCTTCGTGTGCTCGCCCGCCGGACTGTGGCTGGCCCTCACGGCCGTCGCCGCGGGCGCCCGCGCGCAGACGGCCGGAGAACTGCGCGCACTGCTCGGCGTGGCCGGGCAGGAAGCGGCCGCCGTGGTGACGGAGACGGCACGGGACTGGGGGCGCACCGAGGCGCTGAACGTGGCGACCCGGGTGTGGAACGGTGTGCCGCTCCACCCGGAGTACGAACGGTCGCTGCCCGACGTCGCCTTCGGTCCGGTGGACGCCGCGGAGGCCGACGCATGGGTCCGTGAGCGGACCGGCGGCCTGATCGAGAGGCTGCCGCTGGACATCGACGGCGAAATGGCGCTCGTCCTGGTCGGCGTACTGGCCCTCAAGGCGCTCTGGGAGAAGCCGTTCGACATGGGCCGCACCCGGGACGCGGCCTTCACCGACGCGGCGGGCACGAGCCGGCAGGTCGCCACGATGCACGCGTCGGTCCCGCTCGCCGACGTGTGGACGGTGGCGGGCGCCCACGTCGTCGAACTGCGCTGCCGGGCCGAGCCGGACGGCGCCCCACCGCTACGGGTCAGGTTCGTCCTCGGTGAGCCGGGCGAAGGGGCGGCCGACGTCCTGCCGAAGGCGTGGGCCGCCGCGCGGACGCACGCCCCTCGGAATGCCGGCGTGGTGACCGTCGCGCTGCCCCGATTCACCCTGCGGACAAGAATTCCCGTCACCGACCAGTTGCCGGCGCTCGGCGTGCGGCTCGCGACCGACGCCGGCGCGGCCGACTTCTCCGGCCTCTCACCTCGGCGTCTCCACATCTCCGAGGTGGTCCAGGAGGCGGTCGTGAAGATCGCGGAGAAGGGTGTGGAGGCCGCGGCGGTCACGGTCGTGGCGCTCCGGGCCGTCGCGGTGTCGCCCCGGGTGGTGCGGCACATCGCCTTCGACCGGCCGTTCGGCGTCGTCGTCCTGGACGGCTCGTCGGACGTCCCCCTCTTCGCGGGCTGGCAGGCGGACATCCCCTCCTTCGAGGACGCGGAGAGCTGACCCGGGCGGACGCGGGCGGACGGATGCGCGGGCCGTCCGCGGGCCCTCGACGGGCGCGTCCGCTGGACCGCCGGCCGTATCCGGGCATTGTTTCCGCGAATCGGTGGTGACAGTCAGGCGAAGAGGGAGTTGATTGTGTCTACCTCATGGGGCAGTGCGAAGCTTCATCCGCACATACCCGGGCCGAGGGGGCAGTGCTTGAAAACGGGAGGGTCGGCGCAGCGTGACAGATGTGGAGCGCAGTGTGCGGGGGGACGCGGCAGCGGATCCGGGGGCGAGGGCCGCGGCGGCCAGGGCCGTCCTCTGGCTGCTCGTGGGTGTCCTGGCGGTACGGCAGGTGGCGGTGGTGCTGCGCCGCCCGCCCGGTGAACGCCTCACCGACCTGGAGACCTGGACCGGCGCGACCGGGGTCCTGCACCTCGCGGGATCCCTCTACGACCCGGGCCGCTTCACCGGCACACCGTTCGCCGGACTGGTGCTGAAACCGCTGACCGTATCGGCCGAACAAACTCTCGGCGTCGTATGGACCTTCGGCTCCCTGCTGCTCGTCGTCCTGCTCGGCTTCGTCGCCGTGCGCGCCCTTCCCGCACCCGTGAGCAGGCGCACCGCGTTCCTCGCAGCGCCCGTCGCGATCACCCTGCTGATGGTGTCGCTGCCCGTCCGCAACACCCTGCACCTGGGCCAGACCAGCATCCTGCCCGTCCTGCTGGTACTGCTCGCCTGCTTCGCGGTACGCGGCGAGCGCCTTCCCGGTGTGCTGACCGGTGTCGCCGCCGCTCTCCAGCCCGCCGTCCTGCTCTTCGCCGCCCTGTTCTGGCTCACCGGAAGGCGCCGCGCGGCCGTGAGCGGCGGTGCCACGTTCGCCGTCTGCACGGCGCTGGCCTGGGCGATGATGCCGCACGACTCCTGGGCGTACTGGGTGCACCACCTCGCGGGTGCGGGCCTCGGTGAACGCCCGGACGGCCTGGCCAACCAGTCCCTGCACGGCGCGCTGTTGCGCCTCGGGCTCCAGGGGCCGCTCGAGATCGCCTTGTTCCTGGTCCTCGCCGCCGCCGTCGTCATCCTCGGGCTGCGCCGCGCGGCCCGCTACGCCCGGGACGGGCAGCTGCTCCTGGCCGTCGCCGTCACGGGCTGCGTCGCCGTCGCCGTGTCGCCCACCGCCTGGCAGCACCAGCTGCTCTGGGTGCTGCTCGCCGTCGTCGGACGCGTCGGCACCCGGGCCTCGGACCGGCTGGTCTGGCCGGCGGTCGTGGTGCTCGTGCTGACGCTGCCGGGAAAGATGCTGCTGCCGAACGTCGGCGTCATCGTCCCCGTGCGCGACAACGTGCTGCTCGTCGCCGCGCTCGGCGCGGCCTGCGCGGTGCCCTTCCTGTCCCGTACCTCGCCCCACTGGCAGCGGCCGGTCCCCACGGACTACGCGAAGCCGGTCCCGGCGCGGTTCGCGTGGGTGCCGCTGGTGCCGTTCTGGCGCCGGGTGCTCAGCCGCCCCAACCTGCTGCTGGAACTCCTGCTCATCCGGGTCGTGTACTCCGCGTACGCCAAGGTCAGGCTGGCGGCGACCGCCGGCCGCTCCGCCGCCGAGGAGCACGGCCGGCAGATCCACTCCGCCGAGCAGTGGCTGCACATCGACATCGAGCACTGGGCGAACCACACCGTCGTCGGCATACCCTGGCTGCGGGACTTCTTCGACTACTACTACTCGACGTTCCACTTCATCGTGCCGCTCGCGATCCTCGGCGTGCTGTACGTGCGCCGGCCCTCCGACTACCGCTGGGCCCGCAGCACCATCGGTTTCGCCACCGTCCTCGCCCTGTTCGGCTTCTGGCTCTACCCGCTGGCGCCCCCGCGGCTCATGCCGGGACTCGGCTTCATCGACACCGTCCACGGTGTGCAGGACCTCGACAGCCCCGACTTCGGGGCGCTCACCGCGGTGACGAACCAGTACGCGGCGATGCCGTCCCTGCACTTCGGCTGGTCGCTGTGGTGCGGTCTCGTGATCCTGCTGCTCGCGCCGAAGCTCTGGATGAAGGTCCTGGGGCTGCTGCACCCGTTGTTCACGGTCTCCGCCATCGTCGCCACGGGCAACCACTGGGTGCTGGACGCGGTCGGCGGCGGCGCGGTGGTGTGCGCGGGCTTCGGGCTGACATACGTCCTGGCGGGACCGCGCAGGCTCCTGACCGGCACGGGCGCCGGCCCGCGCACCGGCGGCGGCGCGGACGGGCACCCGGACCCCGGGGCCGGGGACGCGCCCGTGGAGCCGGTCGTGACGGCCGAACCCGCGAGCAGCAAGGCGTAGGAACGGGCCGAAGGGGTGCGGGGCGGCCCTCCCGAGCCGTCCCGCACCCCTTCGGCATGGATCGCCGCGTACCCCGAGGGTCCGCCCGCGACGAGGATTCCGCCACTCGAACGGCTCAGTGACGGATTCCGGCGCCGCGACGCGGATCAGGCCCTGACCGACACCCCGGCCCCCGCGGTCGCGTCGCCGCCCCGCTCCCCGAGCTGTTCCGTGGGCACGTGGGCGGTCTCGCGTGCGGAGAGCGCCGCGACGACCGGCGGCACACAGAGCGCGGCGGCGAAGAGGGCGACGCCGCCCCAGTTGTCGCCGTCCGGGCCGGCGATCTGCGAGGCGAAGGCAACGGCGAATCCGGCGATGGCGAATCCGGTCTGGGTGCCGATCGCCATGCCCGAGAGCCTGACCCGGGTGGGGAACATCTCGGCGTAGAAGGAGGGCCAGATGCCGTTGGCCGCGCTGTAGACGACGCCGAAGACGAGGATGCCCGTGACGAGCACCAGCGGGTAGCTGCCGGTCGAGATCGCCCACAGGTACAGCGGCATCACCACCGCGCTGCCGGCGGCCCCGACGAGGAAGACCGGCCGTCGCCCGATCCGGTCGGACAGCCGGGCCCACAACGGGATGGTGAACAGGGCGACCACGTTGGCCAGCGCACCCACCCAGAGCATGCCGGTGCGGTCCAGGCCGACCGCGTCGCTCGTGGCGTACGACAGCGCCCAGACGGTGAAGATCGTGCTGACCGTGGCGATCACAGCGGCCGCCACGACCCGCAGGACGTCGGCCCAGTGGTCGCGCAGCAGCACGGCCAGGGGCATCTTCGCCACGCCCTCGGTCGCGGCCTGCTCGGTGAAGACCGGGGTCTCCTCCAGGGTGCGGCGGATGACGTACCCGGTGACCGCGACCGCGACGCTCAGCCAGAACGGGATCCGCCATCCCCACGCGAGCAGTTGCTCCTCCGGGAGGGCGGCGACGGGGATGAAGGCCAGGGTCGCGATCAACTGACCCGCCTGGGTGCCGTTGATGGTGAAGCTGGTGAAGTAGCCGCGCCGGTGCGCGGGCGCGTGTTCCAGGCTCATCGAGTTGGCGCTCGCCTGTTCACCTGCCGCCGAGATGCCCTGCAGGATCCGCAGGACGACGAGCAGGACGGGGGCGGCCCCGCCGATCTGGTCCCTGGTGGGCAGACAGCCGATGAGGAAGGTGGACAGACCCATCAGCATCAGCGTGAAGACCATGATCTTCTTGCGGCCGAGACGGTCCCCGACATGGCCCAGGAAGAGCGCGCCGACCGGACGGGCCGCGTAGGCGACACCGAAGGTGGCAAGCGACAGCAGGGTGGCGTTCGCCGGGTCCGACTTGTCGAAGAAGACCTCGGGGAAGATCAGCGCGGCCGCGCTGCCGTAGATGAAGAAGTCGTAGTACTCGAGCGCACTGCCGATCCAGGCGGCGAGTGCGGCCTTGCGGGGCTGGGCCTGCGGCGGGGGCGGGGGACCGGAGGCAGGGTCGTGAGCGGTCACGTCGGGCTCCTTCGGGGGACGATCCGTGCGGGGGAGGGGCGAGCGACCCGGCTAATTAACGCACCAGTTAGTTAGTTGCGGATGGCTAGGGATGTTGCGAGCAGTTGACGTCCCTGTCAAGAGTTCACGCAGGATCGGACCCGGGGCCGCAGGGCCCGCACTCCCCGGGGTCCCGCCCGGGGAGTCCTGCCGGTGCTCGCCCTACGCCGCCCGGTCGGCCGTGAGGTAAGCGATGATCATGTCGCCCAGCATGGTCCGGTAGTGCTCGCGCAGGCCGGGTTCCACCAGGTCGCGGCCGAAGAGCGCGCCGAAGGTGTGCCGGTTGGCGATCCGGAAGAAGCAGAACGAGCTGATCATCGCGTGCAGGTCCACGGCGTCCACGTCGGCCGTGAAGAGACCCGACGCCCGCCCCGTGTCGAGGATGCGCCGCAGGACCTCGATCGCCGGTGAGCCTATGCGGCTCAACTCGGCTGAAGCGGCGATGTGTTCGGCCTCGTGGATGTTCTCGATGCTGACCAGGCGGATGAAGTCCGGATGCTCCTCGTGGTGGTCGAAGGTCACCTCGGCCAGCCGGCGGACCGCCGCCACGGGATCGAGGTGCTCGACGTCCAGCAGCTGTTCGGCCTCGCGGATCCTGGTGTACGCCCGCTCCAGTACCGCGGTGAACAGCTGTTCCTTGCCGCCGAAGTAGTAATAGATCATCCGCTTCGTGGTGCGCGTGCTGGCGGCGATCTCGTCGACCCGGGCACCCGCGTATCCGAGGCGGGCGAACTCCCGCGTCGCCGCGGTCAGGATCTCGTCCCTGGTGCGCGCCGCGTCGCGGGTCCGCACGGAGGGCTGGGCGGGTCCTTCGGTGCTGGTCATCCGGATCCTTCGCGGCAGGCGGTGCGTGCTCGCGATTCTAGAGCCGGGCCCCCGGGCGCCGGATTCCGCCCGAGGGCTTCCCCGGGCGGACGTTTTTCGATATGACTAACTAACCAGTCCGTACATTAGCTGTCCGGTGAGCCCGGCAGGCCGATGCTGCAACGGGAAGTGAACGATGCCGAACCCCCCGGTCCCGCTCGCGGGCGTCCCCGTCCTCGTGCTGAACGGCCCCAACCTCGGCCTGCTCGGCCTGCGCGAGCCCGAGGTGTACGGCGAGGACACCCTGGCCGATGTCGACGAGCTCTGCCGGAGCACCGCGACGGCCCACGGGCTGCGTGCCGACTGCCGGCAGAGCAACCACGAGGGCGTGCTCGTCGACGCGATCCACGAGGCCCGCACCGCGCACCGGGGCATCGTGATCAACCCCGCCGCGTACAGCCACACCTCGGTCGCCGTGCGGGACGCGCTCGCCGCCGTCGAACTGCCCGTCGTCGAGGTCCACCTCTCGAACATCCACCGGCGGGAGCCCTTCCGCCACCACAGCCACGTCTCGGCCGTCGCCGACGCCGTCATCTGCGGGGCGGGGACCCACGGCTACGCCCTGGCGCTCACCCACCTCGCCCAGCTCCTGGAGGCGAACCGGTGAGCCCGGACTCGTATCTCGTCGGCCTCATCGGCTCCGATATCGGCCCCTCGCTCAGCCCCGCCCTCCACGAACGCGAGGCGGACCGTCAGGGGTTGCGCTACCTCTACCGCCTCATCGACATCGGCACGCTCGGTGTCCCGCCCGGGAGGGCGGGCGAACTCGTCCGCCGCGCACGCGACATGGGGTACGACGGCCTCAACGTCACCCATCCCTGCAAGCAGCAGGTCCTCACCCACCTCGACGCGCTCTCGCCGCAGGCCGAGGCGCTCGGCGCGGTCAACACCGTGGTCTTCGAGGGGGATCTCGCGATCGGCCACAACACCGACGCGACCGGATTCGCCGCCTCCTTCGCACGCGGTCTGCCCGAAGCGCCGCTGGAACGCGTGGTGCAGCTGGGAGCGGGCGGTGCCGGAGCCGCCGTCGCCCACGCCCTCCTCGCACTCGGTGCCGGGCGCCTCACCGTGCTGGACGCCCTGCCCGACCGGGCGGGCGCCCTCGCGGCCTCACTGAACCACCACTTCGGCCCCGGTCGTGCCACGGCCGCGGACCTCCTGGACATCGCGGCGGCGACGGCGGACGCCGACGGCCTGGTCAACGCCACCCCCATCGGCATGGCCGCGCACCCCGGGCTCCCGATCCCCGCGGAGCTGCTGCACCCCGGGCTGTGGGTCGCCGAGGTCGTCTACCGGCCCTTGGAGACCGCGCTCGTGCGCACCGCCCGTGCCCTCGGCTGCCCCACCCTCGACGGTGGAGGCATGGCCGCCTACCAAGCCGCGGACTCCTTCCGGCTCTTCACCGGCCGTGAACCCGACACCGCCCGCATGCTCGCCGACATCGCCGATCTCACGTCGGCGCACTGAGCCCCGCACGCAGCCCCGCACCGTGCTTCCGAGCCCGAGCCCGAGCCCGTACCGAAGCCCCGCACCCGATCCCCGCTCCGATGCCCGCAGGAGGGCCGACATGCGAACGTCCATCGCCACCGTCTCGCTCAGCGGAACGCTCACCGAGAAACTCACCGCCGCGGCGCGAGCGGGCTTCGACGGTGTCGAGATCTTCGAGAACGACCTGACCGGATGCCCGCTGCGCCCCGAGGAGATCAGGGAACGGGCGGCCGATCTCGGACTCACCATCGACCTCTTCCAGCCCATGCGTGACATCGAGGCCGTCCCCGCCGACGAGTTCGCCCTCAACCTGCGGCGCGCCGAGCACAAGTTCCGGCTGATGCGGCGGCTCGGCGCCGACACCGTCCTGGTCTGCTCCAGCGTGTCGCCGGACGCCGTCGACGACGACGCCCTCGCCGCCGGGCAGCTGCGCCGGCTGGCCGGCCTCGCGGCGGAGTCCGGGATCCGGGTCGCCTACGAGGCGCTGGCGTGGGGCCGCCACGTCAGCACCTACGAGCACGCCTGGCGCATCGTCGAGGCCGCGGACCACCCCGCCCTCGGGGTCTGCCTGGACAGCTTCCACATCCTGGCCAGGGGATCCGACGTCACGGGCGTCGAGGACATCCCCGGCGACAAGATCTTCTTCCTGCAGCTGGCCGACGCCCCGCAGATGGCGCTGGACGTGCTGCAGTGGAGCCGCCACCACCGCTGCTTCCCCGGGCAGGGCGACCTCGACGTCGCCGGACTGGTGCGGGCCGCCGTCCGCGCCGGATACGACGGGCCCCTCTCCCTCGAGGTGTTCAACGACGTCTTCCGCCAGTCGGACGCCGGCCGCACCGCGATCGACGCCCGGCGCTCGCTGACACTGCTCCAGGAGTCGGCGGGACTGACCGCGCCCCCGGCACCGGTCGTCCCCACCGGATTCGCCTTCGTCGAGATCGCCACGGCCGACACGGCGCGCGTCGCCCCGCTGCTGACCGCGCTGGGCTTCTCCCGTACGGCCAGGCACTCCGGAAAGCCCGTGGACCTCTGGGAACAGGGCGAGGCCCGCATCCTGCTCAACACCGACACCGGCAGCCACCGGGCCGACCCCGCCCTCACCGCGGTCGGCCTGGAGAGCCCCGACCCCGCCGGGGCCTCCGCGCGCGCCGAGTCGCTGCTCGCCCCCGTCCTGCCCCGGCGCCGCGCCCCCGGCGACGCCCCGCTGGACGCGGTGGCCGCCCCCGACGGCACCGAGTTCTTCTTCTGCGTCACCGGGGCCCCCGGCGGCGACGGAGGCACCGGTGGCCCCGGCTGGACCGGCGACTTCGTGCCCGCCCCGCACACCCCCGCCCCCATCGGGATCACCCGCGTCGACCACGTCGCGCTGACCCAGCCCTGGCACCACTTCGACGAGGCGACCCTCTTCCACCGCGGTGTGCTCGGCCTCCGTCCCCACGCGAGCGTCGACCTCGCCGACCCGTACGGGCTGCTCCGCAGCCGCGCCGTGAGCAACGACGACGGCACCGTCCGCATCGCCCTCGGCGTGGGGGCGTCCCCCAGCGAGGACCCGGCCCGGGGAGGGCGCCCCCAGCACGTGGCCCTGGTCACCGACGACCTCGTCACCACGGTCCGCCGCGCCCTCGCGGCCGGCGCGCGGATGCTGCCGGTCCCCGCCAACTACTACGACGACCTGGCCGCGCGCTACGAGTTCGCCCCCGGTGAGCTGGAGACCTACCGCGAACTCGGCATCCTCCACGACCGTGACGGGAAGGGGGAGTTCCGGCACTGCTACACCGTGACGACCGGTCGCGTCTTCTTCGAACTCGTCGAGCGCGTCGGCGGATACGACGGCTACGGCGCCCGGAACGCCCCCGTCAGGCTCGCCGCGCAGCACGCACAGGCCGAGTGAGTCAGTCCGCGCGGACCTCGAACTCGGCTCGGGCGTCGAACGCGGCACGCCGGGTCGCGCGGCGCAGGGCCCGCAGCAGCGTGGGGCCGACGGTCAGGGTCAGGACCACGGTGAGGGCGGCGCGGCCCAGGTCCCAGCCGAGCGAGGTGGCGGTGCAGTACGCGAGGAAGCGGACCAGGTTCTCGTGCAGCGGGTCGCCCGCGACGAAGGAGATACCGGAACCGAGCCCGGGGACGATCGTCCAGCCGTACAGATTCATCACCGTGCCGTAGGCGAACGCCGCGACGAAGCCGTAGCCCGCGAGCATCAGCAGCTCGCCCCGGCCGCGCAGCCGGTCGGGGCCGGGCAGCAGGCCCGCGCCCATCGTGAACCAGCCCATCGACAGCATCTGGAACGGCATCCACGGCCCGACCCCGCCCGTCAGCAGTGCCGAGGCGAACATCGTGACCGAACCGAGCACGAATCCGAAGCCGGGCCCCAGCACCCGGCCGCTCAGCACCATCAGGAAGAACATGGGCTCCAGGCCCGCCGTCCCCGCGCCCAGCGGACGCAGCGCCGCGCCGACCGCGGCGAGGACCCCCAGCATCGCCACGGCCTTCGCGTCCAGGCCGGAGTCCGCGATCGTCGCGAGGACGACGCCGACGAGCAGCACCAGCAGGACGGCGAACAGCCACGGAGCGTCCTCGGCGTGCGCGAGGCCGGAGCCCGCGCCCGCCAGCAGCGGCCAGCCGAAACCGACCAGTCCGACCGCGCTGACCAGGACCAGCGCGGCGACGGCGTGCCGGCCGAGCCGTACCGGGCGGGCGGACCGCGCCGTCACGCGAGACCCTCCAGGGCGGTGCGCACCTGGGACACCGTCAGCCACTGCCGCGGCGCCAGGATCTTCGCGGTCTGCGGGGCGAAGGCGGGCGAGGACACCACGACCTGCCGGGTCGGACCGTCGGCGACGACCTCACCGTCGGCCAGGATCACCACCCGGTCCGCCAGCTCCGCCGCCAGCTCCACGTCATGGGTGGCCAGGACGATGGCGTGGCCCCCGGCGGCCAGCCGCCGCAGTACGCCGACGAGCCGCGCCTTCGCCGCGTAGTCCAGGCCGCGCGTCGGCTCGTCGAGGAGGAGGAGAGGGGGACGCGCGGTGAGCACCAGGGCCAGGGCGAGCGCGAGCCGCTGACCCTCCGAGAGATCACGCGGGTGCACGTCGTCCGGCACCCCGGGCAGCAGTTCGGAGACGAGGGCGCGGCAACTGCCCTCGGGCGCGCCCGCGTCGGAGTCCGCGGCCGCGCACTCGGCCGCGACGGTGTCCGCGTACAGCAGATCGCGCGGTTCCTGCGGCACGAGTCCGACCCGGCGCACCATGTCGCGCGGCGGGGTGCCGGACGGCTGGAGACCGCCGACGACGACGGAGCCCGTGGTCGGCGGGGTCGTCCCGACCAGCGTCGAGAGCAGGGTCGACTTGCCCGCGCCGTTGCGGCCCATCAGGGCCACGGTCTCGCCCGGCACGACGGACAGCGTCACCCCGCGCAGTGCCTGGACCCGCCCGTGCCGCACCCCGAGCCCCTCGACCCGGGTGACGACGCCGGAGAGCGGAGCAGGTCCGGGTGCCGGGGCCGGACGGCGGCCGAGCAGCCGGCCGAGGAGGCCGGGGCGGGGCGCGGCCGGTTCGGGCAGCGGGGCGGGGGCGGCGTGCGCCGGTATCTCACGCTCCGGCGGCTCCACGTCGGCCAGCCGCTCCCGCAGGTCCACCGCGCGGCGCCGGGCGTCACGCACCGACAGGGGCAGCGGATCCCAGCCCACCAGCCGGCCCAGGGCCACCACCGGCGGCCGGACGGGCGACAGCGCCATGACGTCCGCGGGTGCCCCCAGCACCGGCACTGCACCGGGGGCGGGAAGCAGGAGGACCTGGTCCGCGTACTGCACGACGCGCTCCAGCCGGTGCTCGGCCATC
This sequence comes from Streptomyces sp. JH34, assembly GCF_029428875.1. NCBI lineage: Bacteria > Bacillati > Actinomycetota > Actinomycetes > Kitasatosporales > Streptomycetaceae > Streptomyces > Streptomyces sp. JH34. Next base: position 5,291,272 of record NZ_JAJSOO010000001.1, read on the forward strand.
AGCACCGTCGTGCCCAGGTCGTGCACCAGCCGCTGGAGCACCGCCAGCACGTCCTCCGCCGCCGCCGGGTCGAGGGCGGAGGTCGGCTCGTCCAGGACCAGGACCCTGGGGTGCGGGGTGAGGACCGAGCCGATCGCGACCCGCTGCCGCTGGCCCCCGGAGAGCGTGGCGATCGGCCGGTCGCGCAGCTCGGCGAGCCCCAGCAGATCCAGCGTCTCCTCGACCCTGCGGCGCATCACGTCAGGGGCGAGGCCCAGCGACTCCATGCCGTACGCCAACTCGTCCTCGACGGTGTCCGTCACGAAGTGGGCGAGCGGGTCCTGGCCCACCGTGCCCACCAGATCGGCGAGTTCACGGGGCTTGTGGGTGCGGGTGTCGCGCCCGTCGACGGTGACCCGGCCGGTGAGCACCCCGCCGGTGAAGTGCGGCACCAGACCGGACACCGCACCCAGCAGAGTCGACTTGCCGACACCGGACGGGCCGACGGCCAGCACCAGTTCGCCCTCGGGGATCGTGAGGTCCACCCCGGACAGGGTGGGCCGCCCGGCGCCCTCGTACCGCACCGAGACCTGCTCGAACCGGATCATGCGTGCTCCTTGGAGTCCGAGGAAGAGGGGGGAAGCGGTGCCACCGCGGCGGGCAGCAGACCGATCAGTACGGCGGCGGCGGGCCACAGCGGCAGTACCGGAGGGGTGAGCGGCAGGACGCCGGGGCGCAGGGCCTCCGGGTCGGCGGCGCCCGCCCACACCATCGCCGCCGCGACGGCCCCGCCCGAGCCCGCGACGAGCCAGGCGCGTACGCCCCAGCGGTCCGGGCGGTACCGGGTGCGGACCGAGCGACGGCCGCCCAGTCTGAGTCCGGCCCCCGCCGCGACCAGCCCGGCCAGCAGCAACGGCAGCCCGTGCACCGCGCCCTGCGCGGCCAGCAGTCCGTACGTCCCCGCGCACACGCCGAGCAGCCCGCCGAGCGTCAGCACGTGCGTGGTGCGCCGGACGGCGGGCGGGACCTGGGCGGTGCGCCCGTACCCCCGCGCGTCCATCGACGCCGCCACGGCCACCGAGCGCTCCAGCGCGCCCTCCAGCACCGGCAACCCGATCTGGAGCACCGCCCTGACCCCGCCGGTCGGGCGGCCGCGCAGCCGGCGGGCCGTCCGCAGCCGGGCCACGTCGGCGACCATGTTCGGCGCGAACGTCATCGCGACGACGACGGCGACCCCCACCTCGTACAGGGCGCCGGGCAGGGACTTCAGCAGCCGGGCCGGATTGGCCAGCGAGTTCGCCGCACCGATACAGATCAGCAGGGTGGCCAGCTTCGCGCCCTCGTACAGCGCGAAGACCACCTGTTCCGCGGTGACCCGGCCGCCGATCCTGACCCCCCCGCGCCCAGTCGGGCAACGGCACCTCGGGCACCGTGAACAGGGCGTGCGTGCCCGGGACGGGCGAGCCGAGGAAGACGGAGAACACCAGGCGCGCCGCGACGACGAACAGCCCGAGCTTGATGAACGCGCCGTACGAACGGGCCCACGGCGCGTCCGTGCGGCGCGCCGCCACCACGTAGCCGGCCACCCCCACCAGCAGCCCGAGCAGCAGCGGGTTGGTGGTCCGGGAGGCCGCGGTCGCCAGCCCGAGGGCCCACAGCCACCAGGCCCCGGCCGGAAGCGCGTCGGCACGGGTCGCCGCGGGCGCGCGCAGGGCAGGGCCGGTGGAGCGGGTCATCGGCGGCGGCGGGCCTGCAGCACAGCGGCGACACCCAGGACGAGCACCGCTCCGACGCCGGTGAGCACACCCACCGACGGACCGCTGTCGTCGGACGCGCTTTCCGCGCCGTCCGCGGCCGGTGCGGTGGCCGTGTCGTCCGCCCCCGCGGACTCCGGCTGCCCGCCGACCTGCTCGCCGCAGCCCGAGCGCGGATAGCCCGAGATTGCACAGAGCATCGCGGCGCTGTCGTAGCGCAGCGGCTTCGCGACGGAGGCGAGGGCCTCGCCCGTGCTCGCGTCAGGTGCGACGCGGGCGCAGGCGGTGCGCGGAGCCGGCGGCTTCTCGCCGTCCGGCGCGTCCGCCGCCGTGCCCGGGTCGATGACCAGCGCGATCCGCTTGGAGCCGTCCTTCGCCGGGGTGCCCGCGCAGACGGCCCCGAAGTCGGGCGCGCGGCGCGGCTGGGCCGAGTCCTGGGAGTCCTCGCTCACCGAGAAGCGGAATCCCTGCACCGCGCCGTCGTCCGGCAGGACGGAGGACGGCCCCTGCGTGGCGTACGTCCAGCTCTTCCCGCCGTCGCTCTCCCAGAACGACCAGTAGCGGTAGCCGGCCGCCTGCGCGTTCCCCGCGCCCACCACGGTCAGCAGGGTGGCGACGAGGAGAAGCAGCGCCGCCTTTCCCAGCGGGCGCCTCACAGCTGCTGGTTCTTGCGGCGGCCGCTGAGGAGGAAGCCGATGCCCGCGCCGAAGGCCAGACCGATGCCGATGATCCACCAGAGGCCGAGCCCCTCGTCGTCGCTGCTCGTGTCCGCCGGCTTGGAGGGCGTCGTCGCGGTCGGCGAGGGGACGGCCGTGGCGGCGGGCGCCGGGCCCGTGGCGTTGAGCTGCGCGACGAGGTCGACGCCCCCGAAGTCACGGGCGTCGGTTCCGGTCGCGTGGGCGGCGAGGACGAGCTGGGCGGTGGCGGCGGGGCCGCCGTCCTTCGCCCAGCCCTGGGCGTGCTTCTGGAGATACGCGACCGCGTCGGCCGCCTTGTCCTTGTGACCGGACGCCGCCAGAGCCACGACGGCGTCCGCCGTGTTGCCGAAGTCCGCCTGCGGCGCGGACTCCTCGGCGCCCGGCATGGGCGGCAGGTCCAGGTACCCCTTCCCGGCCAGAGCCTTCGCCAGGTAGGAGGCGCCGTTCTGCGCGGACTGCTCGGGGGTGAGGCCGGTGCCCTTCGTGCAGACGGGGGCCTTCACCGCGTTGTAGTTCCCCGCGGCCATGCCCTTGCCCATCGAGCCGAGCACCGCGGCCGCCGTGGCGTCCGCGTTCGCGGTCAGCTCGCCCTTCTTGTCCGGCTGGTAGGCGAACGCCCCGCCGTCCTCGCCACCACAGGGCAGCGCGAAGGTCTGCAGCGCCGTGTACGGGGTCTTCCCGCCCGCCTTGGTGATGTCGGCGAGCGGTACGCCCGCCCGGGCCAGGGCGCCGTTGACGACGGCGGTGGAGTTGGCGTCGCTCGGGCCGCCCGGGTTGTAGCCCCAGCCGCCGTCGTCGTTCTGTACGGACTTCAGCCAGGCGACCCCGTTGTCCACGACCTCGCGGTGCACACCGAGCTCGACCACGGCCTGGACCGCCGCCGCCGTCGCGTTGGTGTCCGCGACGGTCTTCGCGTCGCAGGGCCGGGAGGCGTCGCGGTACGACGCGAAGGCCCCGCTGTCGCACTGCTGGCCGACGAGCCAGTCCACCGACTTCGTGGCGGGCGTGACCAGCTCGACCTTCTGGGCGAGGAAGGCCAGCGACTGGCGCCACACCCCGTCGTACGTCGGGTCCTTCGTGCCGTACAGCCCTTCCGGGAGGTCCGGTGCGGAGGAGGACGGGGACGGGCTCGGCGCGGCGAGCGCCGCCGGGGCGGCCGCTCCACAGAGCACGGCGGTGATCGCGAGCGCTGCCGCGCGGCGGCGTACGGACATGGTCGGGCCGGGCCTCTCGAATGGGGTTTTCCCCTGCTCGAGCTGGGCCGAGCGCGTAGGGATCGGGTCGGCGCCGGATTCGCACCGGCTTCCCCCTGTACGGGCATGATGAGACCAGCCACTCTACCGGGGCACCCCCGACCCCCTCCGGGCGGACAGTCGTACCCGGTCCGCGAAGGGCCTTCCCAGCAGGTCAGAGCCCGTGCGAGACTCCGGCGGGGGTCACACGGGCGCGTGCCCGTGGGGAGGAACGACCGGGGCGGGAAGCATCCAGTGCGCGCAACCAGAAGAGGCACGACGGTGGTCGCCGTCGGGGCGGCCGGACTCATGACGATGACGGCGGGCTGCGGGCTCGTCGGGGAGAGCGCGAGTGCCCCGGCCACCCCCTCCCCGGAACCGACCCTGCCGTTCACCACGGGTCTCGTCGCCGACGAGATAGCGGGCTTCGCCCGGGCGGGGGGCCTCCCGCCCGGGGACACGTCCGCGACCGGCCTGCCGGACGGTGACTGGCGGACCTGCGTCGCGCCCTGGAAGGGCTACGCGCCGGCGGCGGACTCAGCCGGCGCGTTCGAGGCGACCGTGACTCGGCTGCGGCAGCACGACTGGGAGATCGTCTCCAGCCACGCCGAGGGGGACGTCACCTACCGCACCCTCGCCAAGCGTGGCTGGAAGCTGTACGCCCGGTACCGCGCCGAGGAGAGCGCGGGGGCGACGGTGTCCCTCACGGCGGTCGAGGACAGCTGCCGGCTCCCCGGGGAGATCAGGGGCGACTACGAGGACCCGGTCTGACAGCCGGAGTCGGCGATCACGAAGTGGCCCGCCGGGGACTCCCGGAGGGTGTGGGTGACGAACACGTTGTACAGCCCCATGTCCTGGTCCGAACCGTTCGCGTAGGCATGGCCCCCCGTCGTGTGCGCCCTGCCCGCCGTCACGTGCGCGTAGTTCGACGCCGTGAAGCACGCGGCCGGGGTCGTGCCGCCCGAGGTGGTCGCGGTCACGGCGGACGATCCCGCCCCGGCGGCTCCCGACGGATCGGTGGCGGTCACCGACCAGCGGTAGGTGGTGCCGGCGGTCAGGCCGGTGTCCGTGAAGGACGTCGACGTGGTCGTGGCCACCTTCGCGCCGTCGCGGTGCACGGCGTAGGAGGCCGCGCCCCCGACCGCGTCCCACGCGAGTGAGGCGCTGCTGTCCGTGACCCCGGTGACCTTCAGACCGGCCGGGGCCGGCAGCCCGGTCCCACCGCCCGGTGACGTCCTGTCGAGCCCCCAGAACACGCCCGTGTGGTACGCCGAGCAGATGGTGTCCAGGAAGTACGCTGCCGTCGATCCGCACTGCTCCGACCCCGACCCGGGATCCACCGGCAGACCGTGTCCCATCCCGGACACCGAGAACGTCTCCACGGCGGGCTGCCCGGACGCGTCGTCGTAGACGCTCAGGGTGGTGGCGCCGGGCAGGCCCTCGGTGCGCGACGGGGTCTGGCCGATGCCCCAGACGTCGGTCCACTGGTCGCGCAGCGCCGTGGCGTTGGCCGGGTGAACCGTGTGGTCGGACGTGCCCTGCCAGATCGCCACCCGGGGCCAGGGCCCGGTCCAGCCCGGGTGGGAAGCGCGGACCTTGTCGCCCCACTGGGCGGGCGAGAGCTTCGGCGGGCCGGTCTGGCAGCCGGAGGCGGCGGCCTGGCTGGTGGCGCACTGCGCGGGCAGGCCGGAGGCCACGGACCCGCCCGCGAAGACGTCCGGGTAGGCGGCCAGCAGATCGGCGGTCATCCCGCCGCCCGCCGACAGCCCGGTGACGAAGACCCGGCGGCCGTCGGAGCCGTACGTCTGCTTCGCGTACTCGACCATCTGCACGACGGACGCCGCCTCGCCCGTGCCGCGCGTGCTCTCCGCCGCGTCGAACCACCCGAAGCACGAGAGGGCGTTGTTCGCCGACGTGGTCTGCGGGAACACGACGTCGAAGCCCCAGAGGTCGGCGTACTTCGCCCAGCCCGAGTTGGTGTGGTACGCCTCGGCCGACTGCGTGCAGCCGTGCAGGGCGACCACCAGGGGCGCGCCCGCCGGCACGTCGTCGGGGGTGTACGCGAACATCTGGAGACTGCCCGGGTTCGAGCCGAAGCCGGTGACCTGCTGGAGTCCGGCGGCCGCCGCGGCCGTGGGGGAGGCGGCGGCGGGTGCCGGATGCGCGCCGAGCACGGCGAGCAGGCCACAGACGGAGACGGAGGCGACGCGGCGGAGCAGGCGTCGCGGGAGCGGTGGGCGCACGGTGGGGCCTCCTCGTCGGACGTGCGGGACTGCTGCCGGAACCTACGAGCCGGTGGCGGGCCCGCCCATGTGGCAGGGGGCCATCCGGTGCCCACCGCTGTGTGGGGCGCTCCTCTTGCGCGTGCCGGGGGCCGCCCGCCGCGCTCCGCGCCGGCCGCCCCGCACCATGTACGCCGCCACCATGCGGGCGGTCCAGGGTGTGTGCACCGACCCCGTGTGATGAGGGCGACGACGTCCTTACGGTGACGCCCATGCAGACTTCCCGGACCCCCGAGCACGACCCCCGCACCCTCGCGGGACGCACCGCCCTGGTCACCGGCGCCGCGAGCGGCATCGGACTGGCCTGCGCGCAGGCACTCGCCGCCGCGGGAGCCCACGTGCACGTGGTGGACAAGGCGGCCGACGCCGCGAAGAGCCTGGCGGCACGTCTCGGCGGGACGGCCTGGGTGGCCGACCTCTCCGTGGCCGAGGCGGTGGACGGGCTGCCCGACGACGTGGACATCGTGGTCAACAACGCGGGGCTGCAGCACGTGGCCCCCGTGCACGAGTTCCCGCCGGACCGCTTCGTCCTGATCCACCGCGTCATGGTGGAAGCCCCGTTCCGCATCTTGCGCCGCACGCTCCCCGGCATGTACGAACGCGGCTGGGGCCGCGTCGTCAACATCTCGTCCGTGCACGGGCTGCGCGCGAGTCCCTACAAGTCGGCCTACGTCTCGGCCAAGCACGCACTGGAGGGGCTCAGCAAGGTGGTCGCACTCGAAGCGGCGCCGCACGGCGTGACGAGCAACTGCGTCAGCCCCGGCTACGTCCGCACGCCCCTGGTCGAGGACCAGATCGCCGACCAGGCCCGCAGCCACGGCATCTCCGAACAGGAGGTGGTGAGCCGGGTGCTGCTGGAGCGCAGCGCCCTCAAGTCGCTGATCGAGCCCGGTGACGTGGCCGACGCCGTCCTGTGGCTGTGCGGACCGGGCACGGCGCACGTCACCGGGAGCTCCCTCACGATGGACGGCGGCTGGACCGCCCACTGACCACCCGCCACCCATGCGAGCCGGAAGAACGATGACCGCCCATGTCTGAACCGTCCCCCTCCGCCGCGCCCCTCCTGGCCGGCCTCCTCGACCTGCTGGCCGACGACGCCCCCGCCGAGGCCCTGGGCGCCGTCACCTCGCGGGCCAGGGCCGCGGGCGTGCCCGCGGCCGAACTGGCCGAGGTGGAGCGGGCGGCCGCCACCGCACTGCGGATCCGGGGCGCCCTGCGCCAGCACCGGCGCAGGGAACTCCAGCTCACGGCGCTCTTCGACACGGCGGGCGACCTGGCGGCCTCCCGGGACCTGGACGACGTGCTCAAGGCGATCGTGCGGCGCGCCCGGATGCTGCTCGGCACCGACACCGCCTACCTCACGCTCCCCGACGAGGAGGCCGGGGACACCTACATGCGGGTGACCGACGGCTCCGTGTCCGTCCTCTTCCAGCGGCTCCGGCTCGAACTGGGCGAAGGGCTCGGCGGACTGGTCGCCCAGACCGCCAGCCCCTACGCCACCCCCGACTACCGCACCGACGAACGCTTCCGTCACACCCGCAACATCAACGCCGGTGTGCTGGACGAAGGGCTGGTGGCGATCCTCGGCGTCCCCCTGCTGCTCGGCTCCAGCCGGGGCGGTACGGGCAAGGTCATCGGGGTCCTCTTCGCGGCCGACCGCGCCGCACGGGTCTTCAGCCCCGACGAGGTGGCCCTGCTCTGCTCGCTCGCCGCGCACGCCGCGATCGCGATCGACACGGCCCGGGCCCTGGACGACACCCGCACCGCCCTCGCGGAACTCGCCGGCGCGAACGCGGAACTGGCCGAGGCCAACGCCGCCGTACGCGCGCACTCGGCCGCCATGCGGCGCGCCGAGGAGGCCCACGACCGGCTCACCGACCTGGTCCTTCGCGGCGGCGACGTGAAGGACGTCGCGCTGTCCGTCGCCGGGCTCCTGGACAGCCCCCTCACCGTCCACGACCCCGGTGGCCGCCTGCTGGCGGCCGTACGGCCCGACGGCACGGGGTTCGCCGCCGACAGCATGGACGCCGGCTGGCTCGCCGCCACCGCCGAGGAGTCCCGCCACGGGGCACGCGCCGTGCACCGCGACGGCCGGTGGATCTGCGCGGTGCTCGCCGGCCAGGAACTCCTCGCCGGCCTGGTGCTGCACCGGCCGGACCGGCTCGACGACTCCGACCGGCGGCTCTTCGAGCGAGCCGCCGTCGTGACGGGCCTGCTCCTGCTGCTGCGCCGCACGGTCGCCGAGACCGAGAACCGGATACGGGGCGAGCTGATCAGCGATCTGCTCGGTGACCCGGAGCGCGATCCCGCGGGCCTTGCCGAGCGGGGCCGGAGGCTGGGCATCGACCTGGACCGGCCCCACGTCCTGCTGGTGGCGGAGGCGGCGGCCAGGGAGAAGCTCGGAGGCGCCGCGATGCGCTACCTGTTCGGCGGGGACATCCACGGGGTGAGCGCCGAACACGCCGGCACCGTCGTGCTGCTGATCGACTGCGACGGCGGCGGCACGCCCCCGGGTGACGCCGCGCGTGCGGCGGCCGTCCAGCTCGGCCACCTGGTCCAGGCCTCCGTCACCGTCGCCGGTACGGGGCCCGCCCGCGGCGCCCGTGAACTCGCCGCCTCCTACGCGGAGGCCGCGCGCTGCCTGCGCGCCATGCGGGTGCTGGGCCGTGAGGGAGAAGGGGCCTGCGTCGACGAACTCGGCTTCCTGGGCGTCGTCCTGGGCAACGCGAAGGACGTGGACGGCTTCGTCACCGCGGTGCTGGGACCGCTGCTGCGCTACGACGAGCGGCGCGGCACCCAGCTCGTACGCACGCTGCGGGCGTACTTCGGCGCGGGCGGCAGCCTGATCCGGGCAAAGGACGAGCTGCACGTCCACGTGAACACCGTCGTCCAGCGCCTCGACCGGATCCAGGTGCTGCTGGGCCGCGACTGGAACGAGCCCGACCGCGCCCTGGAGCTCCAACTCGCCCTGCGGCTGCACCTGCTGTCGGGCGGCCGGGGCTGAGCCCCGGCCGCCCGCAGGCCTCACCGCTCGACGGCCGCCGCCCGCAGCAGGGCGCCGGCGACCACCGCGCACGGGCAGGTCTCAGCCTGGGTCCGCCGGCAGGTCGATCAGCCCGCACACCGTCTCGATGTCCCGTTTCACCTGTGCGATCGATTCCCGCCCCGACAGCCAGGTGATCAGCGCCGAGTGCCAGGTGTGCTCGATGACGCGCACCACGGCCAGCTGCTCCTGCGTGGGGTCCTCCAGTCCCATCGCGTCCAGCACGATCGACGTCGTCAGCCGGGAGACGGCGTCCACCTCGGGGCTCACCCCGCGGTCAGCGAAGGTCAGGGCCCGCACCATGGCGTCCGCCAGGTGGGGGTCGCGCTGGAGCACGCGGAAGGCCCGCATCAGCGTCTCGGCGACCCGCTGGGCGGCGTCGTCCCCTGCGGGCGGCCTCCTGCGGAGCGTGACCTGGAGGTGCTGGAGCTGGTCCTGCATGATCGCGACGAGCAGATGGACCTTGGAGGGGAAGTAGCGGTAGAGCGTGCCGAGGGCGACCCCGGCGGCGTCCGCCACCTCACGCATCTGCACCGCCTCGAAACCGCCCCGGCCGGCGAGCTGCGCGCCGGCCCGCAGGATGCCGCGGCGACGGGCCTCCTGGCGTTCCGTCAGGGGCGGTGCCGCCGGCCTGGCTTCAGCTGTCATCTGTCCCCATCCACAAAGGGAGAACCGGTTCCCTGTCCGGCCGGACGCCGGTTTCCGGGCGCGCACAGCATGCCAGGGCCTCCACCGTGGCGCGAATCACCTGATCCGGCCGTCACACCGACGCTACCTGCCGGTAGATTCGGTGCGTGTTTGAACGAACGAGTCTGAAACTTGTTCTAGATTAGCGTGACCGGTTACGCTCCGGCGAAAACGCAGTGAGAAGGGGGCCGAGTGTGACCGCTGAGGCCATAGAGACGGGTCCCTTCGAGGGCGGCGGCACGCCGGCCACCGACGGTGACAGGCCGTTGCGCATCGCACTCCTCACCTACAAGGGCAACCCCTTCTGCGGAGGCCAGGGCGTCTACGTCCGCCACCTCGGCCGGGAGCTGGCCAGGCTCGGCCACAGCGTCGAAGTGATCGGCGCACAGCCCTACCCCGTACTCGACGAGGGCGTCCCGCTCACCGAACTGCCGAGCCTCGACCTCTACCGCCAGCCCGACCCGTTCCGCACCCCGGGACGCGGCGAGTACCGCGACTGGATCGACCTCGCCGAGGTCGCCACCATGTGGACCGGCGGCTTTCCCGAGCCACTCACCTTCAGCCTGCGTGCGGGGCGCCATCTCCGGTCCAGGCGCGGGGACTTCGACGTCGTGCACGACAACCAGACGCTCGGCTACGGCCTGCTCGGGGACCTGGGCGCACCCCTCGTCACCACGATCCACCACCCGATCACCGTCGACCGCCGACTGGACCTGGACGCCGCGGAGTCGGTGCGCCGCAGGCTCTCCGTCCGACGCTGGTACGGCTTCACCCGGATGCAGAAGCGGGTCGCCCGCCGCCTGCCGTCCGTCCTCACCGTCTCCGGCTCGTCGCAGCAGGAGATCACCGAGCACCTCGGGGTGCGCCGGGACCGCATCCAGGTCGTGCACATCGGCGCCGACACCGACCTCTGGTCCCCCGACCCCTCGGTCGCCGAGGTCCCTGGCCGGATCGTCACCACCTCCAGCGCCGACGTCCCGCTCAAGGGACTCGTCCACCTCGTCGAGGCCCTCGCCAAGCTGCGCACCGAGAACCCGGCCGCGCACCTCGTGGTCGTCGGCAAGCGGGCCGAGGACGGACCCGTCGCCCAGGCCATCGAGCGCTACGGACTCCAGGACGCCGTCGAGTTCGTCAAGGGCATCAGCGACGCCGAACTCGTCGACCTGGTCCGCAGCGCCCAGGTCTCCTGCGTCCCCTCGCTGTACGAGGGCTTCTCGCTGCCCGCCGCCGAGGCCATGGCCACCGGGACCCCGCTGGTGGCCACCACCGGCGGCGCCATCCCCGAGGTCACGGGGCCCGACGGGGAGACCTGCCTCGCCGTGCCGCCCGGCGACGCGGGGGCGCTGGCCTCCGCACTCGGCCGGCTCCTCGGCGACGGTGAACTGCGCGCCCGCCTCGGCGCGGCCGGCCGCGCCCGCGTGCTCGCCAACTTCACCTGGGCCAGGGCCGCCCTCGGTACCGTCGAGCTGTACCGTCAGTCGATCGCCGCCCGGGGAGCCCGCAGGTGAGCACCCCCACGGCTCCCGGAACCCGTACCTCCGACCTCGAAGGCAGGCCCCCGTGCTGACCGTCGACTTCACCCGCTTCCCGCTCGCCGCAGGCGACCGGGTGCTCGACCTGGGCTGCGGCGCCGGCCGGCACGCCTTCGAGTGCTACCGGCGCGGCGCCCAGGTCGTGGCCCTCGACCAGAACGCCGAGGAGATCCGCGAGGTCGCGAAGTGGTTCGCCGCGATGAAGGAGGCCGGCGAGGCCCCCGCGGGCGCGACCGCCACCGCGATGGAGGGCGACGCCCTCAACCTGCCCTTCCCCGACGCGTCCTTCGACGTCGTCATCATCTCCGAGGTGATGGAGCACATCCCCGACGACAAGGGCGTGCTCGCCGAGATGGTCCGGGTGCTGAAGCCCGGCGGCCGGATCGCGATCACCGTGCCCCGCTACGGCCCCGAGAAGGTCTGCTGGACGCTCTCCGACGCGTACCACGAGGTCGAGGGCGGCCACATCCGCATCTACAAGGCCGACGAGCTCCTCGGCAAGATCCGTGAGGCCGGGCTCAAGCCCTACGGCACCCACCACGCGCACGCGCTGCACAGCCCGTACTGGTGGCTCAAGTGCGCGTTCGGGGTGGACAACGAGAAGGCCCTCCCGGTGCGCGCCTACCACAAGCTGCTCGTCTGGGACATCATGAAGAAGCCCCTGGCCACCCGGGTCGCCGAGCAGCTGCTCAACCCGGTCGTCGGCAAGAGCTTCGTGGCGTACGCGACCAAGCCGCACCTGCCGAAGGCCGAGGCGTGAGCACGCCGGAGCAGACCGAACACCTCGTCCTGCCGGGTGTCCTGACCGCCGGGCAGGCCGCCGAGACCGTGGCCGCGCTGCTCGCGGTGCAACGCGAGGACGGGGCGCTGCCCTGGTTCCGCGGCCACCACCTCGACCCCTGGGACCACACCGAGACCGCGATGGCGCTGGACGCGGCAGGGGAGCACGAGGCCGCCGCCCGCGCCTACGCGTGGCTGGCCCGCCATCAGAACGAGGACGGCTCCTGGTACGCCGCCTACCACGACGGCGACCCCGGCCGGCCGACCGACCTCGGGCGTGAGAGCAACTTCTGCGCCTACGTGGCCGTCGGAGTCTGGCACCACTACCTCGCCACCGGCGACGACGCGTTCGTCGACCGGATGTGGCCGACGGTCTACGCGGCGATCGAGTTCGTGCTGCGGCTCCAGCAGCCGGGCGGCGAGATCGGCTGGAAGCGCGAGCCCGACGGCACCCCCGTCACCGACGCCCTGCTGACCGGTTCCTCCTCCGTCCACCACGCGCTGCGCTGCGCACTGGCACTGGCGGAACAGCGGGAGGAGGCCCAGCCGGACTGGGAGCTCGCGGCCGGTGCGCTCGGCCACGCGATCCGCAGTCACCCGGAGCGGTTCCTGGACAAGAGCCGTTACTCGATGGACTGGTACTACCCGGTCCTCGGCGGCGCGGTGACCGGCGCCGACGCGACGCGGCGCATCAAGGACGGCTGGGACAGGTTCGTGGTCCCCGGCCTCGGGGTGCGCTGCGTGCTCCCCAACCCCTGGGTGACGGGCGGCGAGAGCTGCGAACTGGCCCTGGCGCTCTGGGTGACCGGGGAGTCGGACCGCGCGCTGGAGATCCTCCAGTCCGTCCAGCACCTGCGGGCCGAGGGCGGGCTGTACTGGACGGGATACGTCTTCGAGGGCGAGAAGGCCGTGTGGCCGGAGGAACTCACCACCTGGACCGCCGGATCGCTGCTGCTCGCGGTGGCCGCGCTCGGGGGCGACGAGGCGACCACGGCGGTCTTCGGCGGCGAGCGGCTCCCGGTGGGACTCGACCCGGACTGCTGCCGCTGAGCCGGAGACCGTGCCTCCCGGCACCCGTGCACACCGCCGGACCCCGAACGGGCCGTGGCCTCCTGGCCGGAGCGACTGGGGGCTCGCTCCCGACGGGAGGCCACGGCTGCCGGACGGATCAGAAGCGGCGGACCCTGCCCGCCACGGCGTGACCGATGAACAGATAGACCACGGCGGCCAGACCGTAACCCGCGACGACCCGCGCCCACGCTTCGTCGAAGGTGAACAGGTCGTACGACCAGCCGGCGAGCCAGTGCGCCGAGTCCTGGACCCACTGGACCAGGTCGTTGCCCCGGTTGGCGTCGAGCAGGTACATCAGGATCCACAGGATGATGATGAATGCCATGATGTCCGCGACGACGGCTATGACACGTGCGGCGGTACTGCTTCCTGAGCCTGTTCTGGGAGACATGCTCTCCGGATTGCCGCTTTACCGTAGGTGAAACCCGTACGGAGTGTGCCGGGTGGCGGACCGCTCCGGCGCGGGCGGGCCCGGCGACGGGTGCCGGCCCGCGTCACCCGTCGTGAACCCCGGCCCGGGCGGCCTGCCGTGCCCCGTTCCGGGGGCGGAACAAGGTCGCCTCGACCCCGCGACTGACCGGCTGACACGCGCCGGACACGGCCCCGGGCACGACGGTGGCCCCCGCCCGGACGGGCGGGGGCCACTCGGGGCGTGACGGATCAGCCGCGCTGGATGCCCGAGGTGTCCTGCAGGACACCTCGACGGCCGTCCTGCGTCTGCGCGATGAGCCCGGGGCCACGCTGCTCGACCGCGAGGTACCACGTACCGGGCGCCAGTTCGGCGACCGGGTTCTGGCCGCCGTCCTCGCCGTACAGCGGACGGGCCACCGGCACCGCGAACCAGAAGGGCGTGAAGTCACCGGCCGGTGCACCACCCTGCGGGGTCTGCTGCTCCGGCTGGCCGCCCTGGCTCGGCTGGGCACCGTAGGGCTGCTGCTGGCCGGGCTGGGCGCCGAACTGCTGCTGGCCACCGGGGTATCCGTATCCCTGGCCGGGCTGCTGACCGTACGCCGGCTGCACGGCCTGCGCCGGGCGGGGTGCGCCCATCAGCGGGGCCTTGAGCGCGGGAACCAGCGGAGTGGCCACGGCGCCGCCGGCCAGCGCCAGGGTCGCCAGCAGGCCGAGGATCAGGCCGGCGCCCGCGTCACCGGCGTCGATGATCGTCCAGAACATGGTCCACAGGGAGTAGACGGTGAACGCGGCGCCGAACTGGCCGAGTTCGAAGCCGACCACCTTGCGGCCCGGCATCGCGCGGCTGACGATCAGCAGCGCGGCGCCGATGATGCCGGCGAGGTAGATGCCCATCAGCGCGGATAGCGAGTCCCAGGCGTTCGCGCTGTAGCCCGAGCAGTCCACGCCCGAGGGGCAGTCGTAGCCGGAGAGGTCGAGGAAAGAGGCGACGAACAGCACGACCGCTGCTCCGATCACCACGCCGTCGCCTCGAGTGAGGGAGCGGATATTCACGTGAAGGTCCTTAGTCGGTCGTCTCGTCGGGGCGGTCGTCGATGCCGCCTGAACGGCGGGTACGGCGCGAAGCTCGGGGGCGGCTCCCCATCGTACGGATGAATCTATCGTCTGCCCGGGCGGGTTGTGGTGCTGCCCGGACCTCGGACCGGCTGTCCCCCCGATGTCGCCACTTCCACCGCAGAACTACCTCTTCAGATAGCTGCCGATGCCCTCGGCGACGCCGAGAGCCGCTTTCTGACGCCAGCCCGCACTGGTGAGCAGGGCGGCATCCTTCGGATCACGCATATTGCCGCATTCGATGAACACTTTGGGCACGGTCGACAGATTCAGGCCGCCGAGATCGTCACGGGTGTCCAGTCCGGTGCTGTCGCCGATGTAATTGGAGGGGGCGCTTCCGGTAACGCGTACGAAATTCCCGGCAATCCTCACGCCCAGTTCACGCGAAGGGACCACGATCTTCGAGGTGTCGGCGGCGCCCGCGTTCACCGCCGCGGGAAGGATGACGTGGAATCCCCGGTTGCCGGTGGCGGAACCGTCCGCGTGGATCGATACGACCGCGTCGGCCTTCTCCTTGTTGCCGATCCGCGCGCGCTCGTCGACGCAGGGACCGTAGGGGCGGTCGCCGTCCTGGGTGAGGACGACCTCGGCGCCCTGCTCCTCCAGCAGCGTTCGCAGCCTCCGGGACACGTCGAGGGTGAACCTGGCCTCCGCGTAACCCGCGTCGGTGGCGGTGCCGGTGGTGTCGCACTCCTTGCGGCCGGTCCCGATGTCCACCTGGCTGTTGATCTCCCGCGTGTGGTCGCGGTTCCCGGGGTTGTGCCCGGGGTCGATCACCACGGTGCGGCCGGTGAGCGGGCCCCGGGGCAGCGGCTCGGCGGACGAGGGCCCGCCGGAGGGACCCGTCGACGCGGGGGGCGTCGCGGGCCGGGCGGAGGGGGACGTCGAGGGGAAGGACGGCCGCGTCGCGGATTCCGCGCCGGCGCCGGGACCCGGCCCGCCGTCGCCCGCGCACCCCGCGGCGGTCAGACAGACGCCCACCAGTGCCGCGGCGGCGAACACGGGCCTGTGGCGAGGCCCCGGACGCGATGTGGGGGGAACGAAGTCGTAGTGACGCACGCCGCGATGCTATCCGTGATCCTCGGACCGCAGGTCTCAGATCCCCGGGCCCGTACGCCGCAGCACGCGCAGCGAGTCCGTCACCGAGATCTCGGTGAACGCCCCCGATTCCAGGGCGCGTCGGTGGACGCGGTACGGGGCCTGGCCTCCGTCCGCCGGGTCGGGGAACACGTCGTGGATGACCAGCAGACCGCCGTCGGCGACCTTCGGGGCCCAGCCCTCGTAGTCGCCGTTCGCGTGCTCGTCGGTGTGCCCGCCGTCGATGAAGACCAGGCCGAGCGAACCGCCCCAGACGGCCGCCACCTGCGGAGACCTTCCGACGAGTGCCACCACGTGCTCCTCCAGACCCGCCTTGTGCAGGGTGCGCCGGAAGGCCGGGAGCGTGTCCATCAAACCGACCTCCGGGTCCACCACCGACGGGTCGTGGTACTCCCACCCCGGCTGCTGCTCCTCGCTGCCCCGGTGGTGGTCGACGGTCAGGGCGGTCACCCCGGCCGCCCGCGCGGCGTCCGCCAGCAGGATCGCGGACCGCCCGCAGTAGGTGCCGACCTCCAGGAGCGGCAGCCCCAGGGCGGCGGCCTCGACCGCTGCGGCGTACAGGGCGAGCCCTTCGTGGACCGGCATGAAGCCCTTGGCGGCCTCGAAGGCCGCGAGAACCTCCGGCTCGGGACGGGCGGCGGACTCGGCGGCCACGGGGTTCCTCCTGGTGGGGCGGTGGATCGGACGGCGTCCCATCGTGCCGTACGCCCCCGCCGCGGGGAGCGGCGGGGGCGTACGGACGGAGTGGGCCCGGGCCGGTGTGACCCGGCCGCCGGCTACGGAGCCGAGGTCCGACGCTCCGGGACACCGACCGGCGCCGCCACGGGGGCGGACTCCGCGGCGGCGAGGGCGTCGCCGGAGCTGCTGGCCAGCAGCACCGGGCGTTCCTGCCGCTGCGCGGGCAGGAACGCGGCCAGCACGAGACCGATCAGCACCGCCCCGGTGGCGATCATGAACGAGGTCCGGAAGCCCTCCATGGTGGGGACGTCCACCGGTCCCATCCGCACCGAGGTGTTCGCCAGCACCATGCCGATCACCGCGCTCGACAGCGAGGTGCCGATCGACCGCATCAGGGTGTTCAGGCCGTTGGCCGCCCCGGTCTCGGAGGCGTCGACCGCCCCGATGATCAGGGCGGGCAGCGAGGAGTACGCGAGCCCGATGCCAGCCCCCAGGACCACGGCGATCACCACGGTCTGCCAGGCGGCGCTCATGAGCCCGAGCCCCGCCCCGTAACCGACGGCGATGACCAGCATGCCGAGCATCAGGGAGACCTTCGGCCCGCGGCGGGCGGAGATCCGGGCGTACAGCGGGGCGACGAACATCATCGTCAGGCCCAGCGGCGCCACGCAGAGCCCGGCCACCACCATGGACTGGCCCAGACCGTACCCCGTCGACTCCGGCAGCTGGAGCAGCTGCGGGAGGACGAGCGAGACGGCGTAGAAGGCGACCCCGACCATGATCGAGACGAGGTTGGTGAGCAGCACCTCACGGCGGGCGCTGGTCCGCAGATCCACCAACGGCGCCGGGGAACGCAGCTCGAACAGGCCCCACAGCACCAGGATCACCAGGGAGGCGGCGATCAGCCCGAGCGTCAGGGGGGAGGTCCAGCCCCAGTCGCTGCCCTTGGTGACGGGCAGCAGCAGACAGACCAGGCCGAGGGAGAGCCCCAGCGCGCCGACGAGGTCGAAGCGCCCCGGCGCGCGCAGCGGCGGCTCCGGCACGACGAGGACGGTCAGGGTCATGGCCAGCACGCCCAGCCCGGCCGACGCCAGGAAGAGGGCGTGCCAGTCGGCGTGCTGCGCGACGATCGCGGCGGCGGGCAGCGCGAGTCCGCCGCCCACACCTATGGAGGAGCTCATCAGGGCCATCGCCGAGCCGAGCCGCTCGCGCGGCAGCACGTCGCGCATGATGCCGATCCCCAGCGGAATGGCCCCCATGGCGAAGCCCTGGAGCGCCCGGCCGGCGATCATGACCACGAGGTCGTCGGTGGAGGCGCAGATCAGCGAACCGACCACCATCACCGCGAGGCTGGCCAGCAGCATCCGCCGCTTGCCGTACAGATCGCCGAGCCGTCCCATGATCGGCGTCGCGACGGCCCCGGCGAGCAGGGTCGCCGTCATCACCCAGGTCGCGTTCGCCGGGTCGGTGTGCAGCAGGGACGGCAGGTCCTTGATGACGGGGACGAGCAGGGTCTGCATCACCGCGACGGTGATCCCCGCGAACGCGAGCACGGGAACGACGCCGCCGCCCCGGCCCCTGCGCGGGTCGGGGAGCTTCCCTGCGTGCTGTTCGTTCGTCGTCCGTTGCATACGTGTGGCCTCCGGGCAGGGGAAGAAGCGGAAGTTCGAGCGGGGTGGAGCGTACGGCGGCGCGCCCGCGGGCAGCGCTCACCGCCAAGTGTGTGCATGTTGAACGCTTTCGTACGCCCGCGATATTCCGGTGAACGCGGCGTGAAAACGGGGAAGTCGGCGGAGTCCTACGCCGGGGGGCGGAGAGCCGGCGGGACCGCAAACCGATGTCCGGGGCGTGAGCGGGCTGCGAGGATGACACCCATGGTTGACGCCTCCCCGCTCGAGAAGCCCTCCGCCCGGCCCCGGACCCGTACGTGGGCCGTGGTCGCGGCGGCCT
Source organism: Streptomyces sp. JH34 (assembly GCF_029428875.1). Lineage (NCBI taxonomy): Bacteria > Bacillati > Actinomycetota > Actinomycetes > Kitasatosporales > Streptomycetaceae > Streptomyces > Streptomyces sp. JH34. The sequence goes on from NZ_JAJSOO010000001.1 coordinate 5,309,580, forward strand.
GCACCGGACAGTTCCTGGTCGTCCTCGATGTGTCCGTCGTCAACGTGGCACTGCCGTCCATGCGCACCGACCTGGGCCTGAGCGCACCCGGACTGCAGTGGGTCGTCAACGCCTACTCGATCGCATTCGCCGGCTTCATGCTGCTCGGCGGGCGGGCCGCGGACATCTACGGCCGCAAGAGGATGTTCCTGACCGGGCTCGGTCTCTTCACCGCCGCCTCCCTGGCCGGCGGGTTCGCCCAGGAGGACTGGCAGCTGCTCGCCGCCCGCGCCGGGCAGGGGCTCGGCGCGGCCGTGCTGTCCCCCGCGACGCTCACCATTCTCACCGCCGCCGTCCCCGAGGGCCCCGCGCGGACCAAGGCGATTGGCACCTGGATGGCGGTCGGCGCGGGCGGCGGAGCGGCCGGCGGGCTCATCGGCGGAGTCCTCACCGACACCCTCTCCTGGCGGTGGGTCCTGCTGATCAACGTCCCGGTCGGCGTCCTCGTCCTCGCGGGCGCGGCGGTGTGGCTGGCCGAGGGCCGGGCCGGTGACCGGCGCCGCGTGGACCTGCTGGGCGCGGTGCTCGTCACGGCCGGCCTGGCGACGACGGCGTACGGCGTCGTGCAGACCGAGGCCGCCGGGTGGACCACCGCCGCCACCCTGGTGCCCCTGCTGGGCGGTCCGGCACTGCTCGGCCTGTTCGTCCTGGTGGAGGCGAGGGCGGTGGCGCCGCTGATGCCGCTGCGCGTCCTCGGGGTGCGTGCCGTCTCCGCGGCGAACGTGTCGATGCTGCTGCTCGGTTCGGCGACGTTCTGCATGTGGTACTTCATGACCGTCTACGCCCAGAACGTGCTCGGCTACACGCCGCTGGAGGCCGGGTTCGCGCTCGTACCGAGCTCCGCCGCCGTCTTCACCGGGGCGAAGGCCGCACCCGCGATCATGGCGCGCACCGGCGCCAAACCCCTGGCCGTGGCCGGTGCCCTGGTCGCCGCCGCCGGGTTCGGCTGGCAGTCCACCATGGGCGTGCACGGCTCCTACCTCACCTCGGTCTGCCTCCCCGGCGTCCTGATGATGGCCGGGGCCGGACTGGCCTCCACCCCGCTGGCCACGCTCGCCACCTCGGGCGCGGCACCCGGCGACGCCGGACTCGTCTCCGGACTGGTCAACACCTCACGGACCATGGGCGGTGCGCTGGGCCTCGCCGTGCTCTCCACGGTCGCGGCCGCCCGCACCGCAGGGTCGGGAGGCGCGGCGGAGATCACCGCCGGATACGCCCTGGCCTTCCGTACGTCCGCCCTGGTGCTGGTGGCCGGAGCGCTGATGATGCTGCTCTGGCTGCCGGGCCGCGGAGGGACCGGCCCCGGAGGCCGGCCGGGCACGCGGGCCGGGAGCCGGGCGGGACGGCCCGGGAAGGAGCCCGCGCCGGCGTTGCACTCACCCGAGGCCTGAAACGCGGCCTCCCGGCACCTCGCCCGGAGATCAGAGCCAGCCCTGCCGGCGTGCCGCACGCATCGCCTCCATGCGGTTGCGCGTGCCCGTCTTGCCGATCGCCGAGGAGAGGTAGTTGCGGACCGTGGACTCCGAGAGGCTCAGCTTCCCGGCGATGTCGGCGACCGTCGCCCCGTCCACCGAGGCGTTCAGCGCGTCCCGCTCCCGAGGGGTCAACGGACTCGGGCCCGCGCCCAGCGCGGCGGCGGCGAGCGCCGGGTCGATCACGGTCTCACCGGCCAGCACCTGCCGGATCGCCTTCGCCAGATCCCCGACCGGGCCGTCCTTCACCAGGAAGCCCGAAGCCCCGGCCTCCATGGCCCGCCGCAGATAACCCGGCCTGCCGAAGGTCGTCAGGATCAGCACCCGGCAGTCAGGCACCTCCGTACGCAGATCGGCGGCCGCGTCCAGGCCGCTGCGGCCCGGGAGCTCGATGTCCAGCAGCGCCACGTCCGGACGGGACAGATGCGCCGCGTCGACGATCTCGTCACCGGCCGCCACCTGGGCGACCACCTCGAAGTCCGGCTCCATCCCGAGCAGCAGGGCGAGCGCGCTGCGCATCATGCCCTGGTCCTCGGCGAGCAGGATGCGTACCGAAACCGTGGGGCGGTGGTCCTCCGGCATCTCGTTCACGGGCTCAGAGTAGGCCGCCGGGCCCCGCCCGGAGGCCCGGCGCCACCACCTCGCACGGCGGAGCACCCCTCAGCCGCAGTCCCGTGCTCCGGGTGGCGCCCACGTCCCGGCCGGCAGCTCCGCCGTCACGACGAAGCCGCCGTCCGGCCCGGGGCCCGACTCCAGGGAGCCGCCCGCGGCGGCCAGCCGCTCGGCCAGGCCCTTCAGCCCCGTACCGCCGCGCGTCGTGACCACCGGCTGTCCGGACCCGGTGCCGTCGTCCGTCACCGTCAGCCGGACCCGTTCGGGCGTGGAGTCGAGCACGAACACACAGCTGGTCGCGGCACTGTGGCGCACGGCGTTGGTGACGGCCTCCCGCGCCACCCAGCCCAGCAGCGCGTCGGCCTGCGGGGCGGGCGCCGGCCCCGAGCGGTGGACGGCCGTGCCGATCCCGGCGGCGGCCAGCACCGGACCGGCCCGCTCCAACTCGGTGGCCAGGCTGCCCTCGCGGTATCCCGTCACCGCCTCACGGATCTCGGTGAGGGCCTGGCGGCCCACGGACTCGATGTCGACGACCTGCGCCACCGCGGCGTCGACGTCGTGCGGGGCGAGCCTGCGTGCCGCCTCCGACTTGACGACGACGACCGACAGGGTGTGGCCGAGCAAGTCGTGCAGATCGCGCGAGAAGCGCAGCCGCTCCTGCTCGACGGCGCCGCGGGCCAGCTCCTGCCGGGTCGCGCGCAGCTCCGTCACCGTCTCCGACAGCGTGAGGATCGCCGCCGTCACCGCCCCCGAGATGAACGTGCCGTACCCGATCGTCCAGGGTTCCGACACGTGGTCGCCGCGCCACACGGCCACCGCACAGGCGCACGCGGCCAGGACGACCAGGCCTGCGCCCAGCCGCCGACCCCGCAGGATGGTGCCGCACGCCAGGGAGAACAAGGGGAAGAACAGCAGCCAGTTGCCGCCGTAGCCGATCGAGAGGCCGAAGGTGATGGTGCCCATCGCGGCGAGCAGCACGTAGGACGTGACGCTCTCCCGCCTCCTCCTGTCGAAGCCCCTGAACACCACGGAGATGTAGAGGGAGTTGAAGGCCAGCAGCCCCAGTCCGCCGACCCAGGGATTGGGCGTCTCGCCCTGCCACAGATTGGAGAACGCGCCGAGCCCCATCAGCAGCGTGGGCAGCAGGGCGTACGGGCCGGGCGGTCCGGGCCGCCCCTTCCTCCTTCTCGTCGCCCTCCCGAGCACGGTCACCCCCCTCACAGGGTCCTCGCCGACCTGCGGTAGGACAGCACCGCGTACCCGCCGAACAGCAGCAGCCACGCACCCAGCACGGCCACGGACCCGGCCGCCGGGGCGCGCCCCGCGATCGTCGCCCAGCCAAGGTCGGCGAAGGCGTGCGCGGGGGTGAACCCGCCCACGGTCCGCAGCCATCCGGGGAACATGCCGAGCGGGAACCACAGCCCGCCGACGACCGCGAAGCCCATCAGGCAGGCCACGTTGACCACCCCCGTCCCCTGGGGGGTGAGCCGGTAGCCGTTGCCGATGCCGAGCAGGGTGAACGGCAGCGCGCCGATCCACAGCAGCAGTACCAGCGCGCCCCACTGCCAGGGCGCCATCCGGACCCCGTTGACGAGCGCCCCCGCCGACAGGACGGTCAGGACGGTCGGCAGGACGGTCACCGAACCGCTGACCGCGCGTCCCGCCACCGCGCGCCCCGGGGACAGCGGTGTGATCCTCAACTGACGCAGCCAGCCGAGGGACTTGTCCGACGCGATGCCCGTGCCGATCGCCATCGAGGACCCGAGTGCCCCGTACGCCGCCATGCCGACCATGGACGCGGCCTTCCAGTCGTCGTACGCGCCGCCCCCTCCGAGGTTCGTGAAGAGCAGATACATCATCACCGGCATGCCCGTCCCGAAGACCAGGAACGTGGGATCGCGCAGGGTCCTGCGGATCTCCAGGGCGATGTAGGGGAACATCACTCGGCCTCCTTCCCGGGACCGGCCGCCGCGCCCGCGGCGGGGGAGGTGAGGAGGAGGAACGCGTCCTCCAGGGTGGCCCTGCTGACCTGGAGCCCGCGTACGGCACCCATCCTGGCCAGTTCGACGACCGTCGCGTCCGAGTCGTCCGTGCGCAGCAGAGCCCGGTCCCCGTGCACCTCGACCGCCGTGACACCGGGCAGCGAGTCCAGCCCCGCGGCGGGCCGGCCGGCCAGGTCGAGGGAGACCACGCCGCCGCCCGCCGACCGCTTGATCACCTCGCCGCTGCCGTCCGCGACGATCCTGCCGAGGTCCAGGACGACGATCCGGCCGGCGTGCGCGTCGGCCTCCTCCAGATGATGCGTGGAGAACAGGACGGTGACGCCGCGTTCCGCGCAGGACCGGATCGAGGCCCAGAACGCGTTCCTCGCCTCGACGTCCAGGGCGGCCGTCGGCTCGTCCAGCACGACCAGTTCGGGATCACCGGCAAGCGCCACCGCGAACCGGACGCGCTGGACCTGTCCGCCGGACAGCTTGTCGACCCGCCGGCCGGCGTACTCCGCCACCCCGGCGAGGGCGAGTGCCTCGGCCACGGGCAGGGGGTGCGGATGGAGCGCCGCGACGAAGCGGACCAGCTCACCCACCGTCACCCGGGGGATCGGCCGGCCGTCCTGGAGCATCGCGCCGGCCAGGCCGGCACGCACCGCCCGGTCAGGGGTGCGGCCGAGGAGGCGGACCGTGCCGGAGTCCGGCACGTCCAGGCCCAGCAGGAGACCGATGGCCGTGGACTTGCCCGCCCCGTTGCGCCCCAGCAGTGCGACGGTCTCGCCCCGCCCGACCGTCAGATCGATGCCGTCGACCGCCCGGACGGTGCGTCCTGCCGTCCTGAACGTCTTCACCGCGGCGGTGAACTCCACTGCCGGGCCCGCGACCCTGGCCCCCGCCGTGCCCGCGCCCGTGTCCCTTGCTCGTGCCGGGCCTGCCGGGCCTGCCGGGCCTGCCGGGCCTGCCGTCACCGTCCTTGCCGGGCCTGTCCCCGACGTCCCCGATGTCTCCGTCGTCCGTGTCATGGCGACGACCCTACGGATCGGGGCGTGCCCTGCGGCAGGGGTGTATGTACGGACACGACGATGACAAATGTCCTGGGAACGCCCGCTGTTGGGCTTCCTCCGTGTCCGTCTGTCTCCGCACACCGCCCACCGCCCACCGCCCACCGCACGTGCGAGGGCCGTCGCAGCCGGACGGCTGCGACGGCCCTCGTGTTCCTGCGGAGTGGTTCAGGCCGCCGCGCTGCCACCTCCTTCGGAGGGACGGCGGTGACGGCCGTGCGGCTGCGCGTTCACGCTCTCCGCAGATGCGCCCCCTCGGTGCTTTCCGTAGCCGCCGGCTTCGCCCCGGGCCGTGTCCGCCTCGGGCGGACGGGTCTGGGTCGTGTCGGTTCGGGCCTCAGGCATGTGGGAAGTCTCCCCGTTGCAATCGCTTACGTGTGTGTCGCAGCCCCGCCGCCCCCCGGCGCGGTCACCGTCGGCGCCCGCACGGAACGGCTGCGTAGCCCCGTCGAGAGTTTATCCAGGTGCGTCGCGCCCGGTGAGAGGCGCCTGCCCCAACGGAACGGGTTTGCACATACCGAAAGCCGGTGTCCTCCCGGACGTCTCCGTTCCGCGCGCGGCGGCCCGGCGGGGCTCGTCCACGGGCGCCTCCAGCAGCGCCACGGCACAGGGCGCGCCCTCCTGCGCGTACGGCAGGTGCAGCACGCCTTCCCGGGTCCAGAAACCGGACCCGGCCGGCCACCCGCCGGGGCCCGCGAACTGGTGCAGTCGACGGCCCGAAGGACGCCACAGCCCCACCCGGTCGCCCGCGGCCCCGTCGATCCGCAGGGCCACCGCACAGCTCTCCGGCATCAGCATCTGGCCGGGCTGCACGGCGAACGGCGTAAGCGTGGCGTCCGGCACGCGCAGGCACTCCGGGAACCTCACTGGCAGACAGCTGCCGAGCACCCCCCAGCCGAGCCGGTCGTGGCCGGGCGCGTCCGACCGGACCAGCAGCAGACCGCTGTCGGCGTCCGCCGTCAGCAGGCGGTCGTTGCTCTCCGGGGCGATCTGCAGCAGCGGAGTCACCTCTCCGCCACGCTCCAGGTCCAGCACGACCGCCTTCACGGGGCCGCCACCGGGCATCTGCCGGTCCAGGGCGAGCAGTCGGCCCTCACGGTCCAGCCAGACACCGCCCGAACAGCGTCCCGGGACGTCCGCGAGGTGCTCGGGGCCGAACTCGCCGCCCGCCACCAGCCATACCGCGGTGGAGCGTGCGCCGGGGAGCAGCGCGAGGACGCTCACACCGTCCGGGGACGGGGGCAGGAGCGCGAGGTCCGCGCAGTCGAGCGCGCCCAGCAGGAGTTCACCCGTAACGGGCCCGGTCGGATAGAGCAGCGAGAACGTGTGCCGGTCGGCGGTGACCCGCCGGCGGATCAGGACCCGCCCGTCCGAGAGCGGCAGGACATCGGCCTCGGGCTCCTCCGGCTGGTCGAGGGGGAGGGGCACGGCGTAGGGCTCGGGGCCGTCCAGCGTCCAGCGCTCGGCGTACCAGGCGGGCCCGCCCGCCGTCCCGGCCCCGGTGAGCCGCGCCGCGTACGCGCGGTCGGCGGACAGGACGAGCGGCTGCGCCACCGGACGCGGCGGATCCGCGGGCCGGACCGCCACCCCGTCCGCCACGGGAGGCGCGGTCCGTGAGGGAGGTGGAGGAGACGCGGCGGCACCGGTCCGCGCGAGCGTGAAGAAGGGCGCGGTCGTCGACCGTGCCGGGGCGGGAGGAGCCGGGGGCATCGGCGGGACCGGCGGTGCGGAAGGGGCGGCGGCAGGCAGGGGAGGAGCGGGCGCCACGGTCCTGCCCGGCTCGGCGCGCGATCCCGCACCCTCGCCCGTGCCCGCCCCGTCGCGCGTACCCGTCCCTTCGCGAGCGGTCCAGGACGGGACCCGGGGGCCGACACCACCGAGGCCGACACCACCGAGGCCGAGGCTGCCGGGACCGAGCCGCCCGGGATCGGCGCTGCCGGGGCCGACGGCGACGACGGCCACGGTGGCGGTGGCGTGAGGCGCCCCCGCACCGCGCGGACCGTTGTCCCGCGCATCCGCCCGCGCCGCGGCCGGTCCGGGGTCCGGGCCGGACGCCCCCTCCGCGGCCGCTCCGGGGCCCGGGCCGGGCGTCCCCATGGTGGCCGGGCCGGTGTCCCGGTCCGCCGCCCCTGCTCTGACCGGGTCCGCGCCCTCGTCCGACGCTCCCGTGACGCGGGGTTTCACCGGCTCCGCCGCTCCGTCCGGATCCGCCGGTCCGGGTGCGGGCTCGGCCGTCGCGGCAGCCCCTGCGACTCCGGCGGTCTTGTCCTCGATGGCACAGGCAGTCATGGTCCGGTCACCTCCGGCAACAGAAGCTAGGTTTCGGACTCCCCGCCGGACAACGTCAGCCACCCCCTTTCACACATAAGGGTGTCGGTGTCCGGATTCGCCTGCGGAAGCGGGGGTGCCTGTGCTGCCCTATCTGCGTGCATCTAAGGTGAGGCTTTCCTAAGAACTTCCTGTGTCCTCCCTGAACCGGAGCAGAACATGTCCCTCAGAAGCCGCGGCACCGCCGCGATCGGTCTCGCGGTCGCGGCCGCACTCTCCCTCTCGGCGTGCGGCGGCGACGACACGGCGGGCGGTTCGGCGGGCGGCGACACCGGCGGCGACAAGAAGGCGGCCGTCGCCACGGGCGGCAAGGACTTCGCCGACGCCGCGAAGAAGACGGCGGAGTACGGCACCGACGCCGCGGCCGGCGAGTTCCCCCGCACGGTCACCCACGCCATGGGCAGCACCTCGATCGAGGCCGCGCCCGAGCGCGTGGTCGTGCTCGACGTCGGCGAGTTCGACAACGTGGTCTCGCTCGGTGTGAAGCCGGTCGGTTACGCCCCCTCCGAAGGGGACGAGGCCATCCCGTCGTACCTGGAGAAGGACGCCGGGGACCCGGTGAGCGTCGGGACGATCAACAGCCTCAACCTCGAAGCGATCGCCGGTCTGAAGCCGGACCTGATCCTCGGCAGCCAGCTGCGCGCCGCGGACACGTACGACGAGCTCTCGAAGATCGCGCCGACCGTGTTCTCCATCCGTCCGGGCTTCACCTGGAAGGAGAACTACCTCCTGAACGCCGCCGCGCTCGACAGGACCGCGAAGGCGAAGTCCGAGCTCGCCGCCTACGAGGCGAACGCGAAGAAGCTCGGCGAGGACATCGGTCCCGACAAGCCGACGATCTCGATGGTCCGCTACCTGCCGGACAAGATCCGCCTCTACGCCAAGGCGTCCTTCATCGGCACGATCCTCCAGGACGTGGGTCTGCCGCGGCCCGCGAACCAGCAGATCGACGATCTCGCCGCGGAGATCAGCCCGGAGAACATCGACCAGGCGGACGCCGACTGGATCTTCACCGGCGTCTACGGCGACGCGAAGGCCACCAAGCGCGACACCGCCCGCGCCAACCCGCTCTGGAAGAACCTCGCCGCGGTGAAGGCCGGCCGGGCCAAGGACGTCTCCGACGAGACCTGGTACCTCGGTCTCGGCGTCACCTCCGCGAACCTCGTCCTCGACGACCTCCGCGCCGACCTCGTCAAGTAACGATTCGCACCGGCCGCCGGTCCCGCTCCCCGGGCTCCGGCGGCCAGGGGCGGCGGGGCACGACGGACAGGTAGCCTTTCCCCCGTGCCCCGTCTGTCTGAAGTCATCGCCGAGCTCGACGCCCTCTGGCCTCCCGAGCGGGCCGAAGGATGGGACGCCGTCGGCACCGTCTGCGGCGACCCCGGAGCGGACGTCGACCGGGTCCTCTTCGCCGTCGACCCCGTGCAGCAGATCGCGGACGAGGCCCGCGACCTCGGTGCCCAGCTGATCGTCACCCACCACCCGCTCTACCTGCGCGGTACGACGACGGTCGCGGCCACCACCTTCAAGGGCCGGGTCGTGCACGGGCTCATCAGGAACGGCATCGCCCTGCACGTCGCACACACCAACGCCGACACCGCCGACCCCGGGGTCTCCGACGCCCTCGCCGGTTCCCTGGACCTGCGGGTCACCGGCCCGCTCGTGCCGGACCCCACCGACGCGGCGGGCCGCCGCGGACTCGGTCGCGTCTGCGAGCTCGACCACCCCGAGACCCTCCGCGACTTCGCCGCCCGCGCCGCCGCCCGGCTGCCCGCCACCGCGCAGGGCATCCGGCTGGCCGGTGACCCGGACGCCCTCGTGCGCAGGGTCGCGGTGAGCGGCGGCTCCGGCGACAGCCTCTTCGACGCCGTGCGGGCCGCGGGTGTGGACGCCTTCCTCACCGCCGACCTGCGCCACCACCCGGCCTCCGAGGCCGTCCAGCACTCGCCGCTCGGCCTCGTCGATGCCGCACACTGGGCCACCGAATGGCCCTGGTGCGAGCAGGCCGCCGCGCAGCTCGACGCGATTTCCGACCGCCACGGATGGGACCTCCGGGTCCACGTCTCGAAGCAGGTCACCGACCCCTGGACCACCCACCACTCTTCTGGAGCCCCCAACTGAACGCCGCGCCCGCCGACCAGATCCGACTCCTCGAAGTCCAGGCACTCGACGTACGTCTGTCGCAGCTCTCCCACAAGCGCACGTCGCTGCCCGAGCACGCCGAGCTCGACTCGCTCAACAGCGACCTCGCACAGCTGCGCGACCTGCTCGTCGCCTCGCAGACCGAGGAGAGCGACACCACCCGCGAGCAGACCAAGGCGGAGCAGGACGTGGACCAGGTGCGCCAGCGCGCCGTCCGCGACCAGCAGCGGCTCGACTCCGGGGCGGTCTCCTCGCCGAAGGACCTGGAGAACCTGCAGCGCGAGATCACCTCGCTGGCCAAGCGCCAGGGTGACCTCGAGGACGTCGTCCTCGAGATCATGGAGCGCCGCGAGTCCGCCCAGGAGCGCGTCACCGAGCTGACCGAACGCGTCGGCGCGGTGCAGGCCAAGGTCGACGACGCGACCGCCCGCCGGGACGCCGCGACCCAGGAGCTCGACGCCGAGGCCGCCACCGTCTCCAAGGACCGCGAGGTCGTCGCGGGTGCCGTTCCCGCCGACCTGCTGAAGCTCTACGACAAGCTGCGCGCCCAGCAGGGCGGCGTCGGCGCGGCCCGGCTCTACCAGCGCCGCTGCGAGGGCTGCCGCCTGGAGCTGAACATCACCGAGGTCAACGACGTGAAGGCCGCGTCCCCCGACACGGTGCTGCGCTGCGAGAACTGTCACCGCATCCTGGTCCGCACCTCGGAGTCGGGCCTGTAATGCCCGCACCCCGCCGGCTGGTCGTCGAGGCGGACGGCGGCTCCCGGGGCAACCCGGGGCCCGCCGGCTACGGCGCCGTCGTCCTCGACCCCGTCGACGCCGCCACGCTCGCGGAGGCGGCCGAGTACATCGGCGTCGCCACGAACAACGTGGCGGAGTACCGGGGGCTGATCGCCGGTCTCACGGCGGTCAGGGACCTGTTCCCGGACACGCCCGTGCAGGTCCGCGTCCGGATGGACTCCAAGCTGGTGGTCGAGCAGATGTCGGGGCGCTGGAAGATCAAGCACCCCGACATGAAGCCGCTCGCCGAGGAGGCCGCACGCGTCCTGCCCGCCTCCTCGGTCACGTACGAGTGGATCCCGCGCGCGGAGAACAAGCACGCGGACCGGCTCGCCAACGAGGCCATGGACGCCGGCAAGCGGGGCGAGCAGTGGGACCCGGGGGCCTCGACCGCCGACGTGGAGACGACGCGCACGCGTATCCTCCACGAGCAGCAGCCTCCGTCCGGACCGCCCGGCGACGCGGTCGCCGGTGCCGCGAAGGTCCGCGCCGCCCTGGCCGCGGCCCGGCCGGTGGCCGCCCCGCAGCCGGAATCCGCCCAGGCCCCGCAGGTGGGCTGGGGCAGTGCGCCGGACCTGGGCGCGCCCGCCACGTTCCTCCTGCTCCGGCACGGCGAGACCGCCCTCACCCCCGAGAAGCGGTTCTCGGGAAGCGGTGGCAGCGACCCCGAGCTGTCGGAGGCCGGCCGTCGGCAGGCCGCCTGCGCGGCGGAGGCGTTCGCGGCACAGGGCACGGTCCAGGAGATCGTGAGCTCCCCGCTGCGACGCTGCCGTGAGACGGCGGAAGCCGTGGCCGGACGGCTCGGCCTGGAGGTCCGTGTCGAGGACGGCCTGCGCGAGACCGACTTCGGCGTCTGGGAGGGCCTCACCTTCGCCGAGGTACGGGAGCGCCACGGCGCGGACCTCACCGCCTGGCTGGCGTCGCCCGACGCGGCGCCCACGGGCGGCGGCGAGAGCTTCGCCGAGGTGGCGGAGCGGGTCTCGGCGGCACGCGACCGGCTGATCGCCCGTCACGCGGGCCGCACGGCGCTCCTGGTCACCCACGTCACCCCGATCAAGACCCTGGTGCGGCTCGCGCTCGGCGCCCCTCCGGAGTCGCTGTTCCGCATGGAGCTCTCACCCGCCTCCGTCTCGACGGTGGCGTACTACGCCGACGGGAACGCGTCGCTGAGACTCCTCAACGACACCTCGCACCTGCGGTAGGGCGTCGGGTGACCTGGTCCACGGGACTCCTGGGCTTCGTCGCCGGACTGCTGATCTCGGTGGCGACCGCGCCCGTGGGAGTGTCAGGCGCGGTGTTCCTGCTGCCTGCGCAGGTCAGCGTCCTGGGCGTGCCGAGCCCGGCGGTGACCCCGACCAACCTGCTGTACAACGTGGTCTCGTGCCCCGGCGCGCTCCTGCGCTACCGCCGCGGCGGTGCGCTGCGCGGTCCGCTGACCCGGCTGCTCGTGGCGGGCGCCGTACCGGGCGTGGTGATCGGGGCGGTGGTCCGGGTCTTCGCCGTGCCGGGGCCCACGGTCTTCCGGGCGTTCGTCGCCGTCCTGCTGTTCCCGCTGGGTGCCTGGCTCTGCGTGCGTACGCTGCGCCCCGTCCGCCGCACGGACGAGGCGGTGCCCCTGTCGCCCCGGGCCACCAGGGCCCTCGCCCTCGCAGTCGGGATCGCGGGCGGCGTGTACGGGATCGGCGGCGGCTCCCTGATCGGTCCGGTACTCGTCGGGCGGGGGGTGCCCGTCGCCAAGGTCGCGCCCGCCGCGCTGGCCTGCACGTTCGTCACGTCCCTTGCGGGGGCGGGCGCATACGCGTTGCTGTCGCTGACGGCCACCGGTGACATCGCGCCCGACTGGGCACTCGGCCTGGCCTGCGGCCTCGGCGGGCTCTACGGCGGCTACCTGGGAGCACGGCTCCAGCCCCGCCTCCCCGAGAAGGCGCTGAGGCTCCTGCTGGGCGTCCTCGCCCTGGGCATCGGCCTGCTGTACGCGGTCCGGGCGGCGAGCTGAGCCCGGGGCTCAGCCGCGGCCCAGTGCCGACGCCCCGGCGGCCAGCCGCTCCACGCGCGCCCAGTCCTTCGCCGCCACCGCGTCGCCGGGCACCATCCAGCTGCCGCCGACACAGCCGACGTTGGGCAGGGCCAGATACGACGGTGCCGAGGCCAGGGAGACGCCGCCCGTCGGGCAGAAGCGGGCCTGGGGGAGCGGCGAGGCCAGTGCCTTCAGATACGCGGTGCCGCCCGCGGCCTCGGCGGGGAAGAACTTCATCTCCGTGATCCCGCGCTCCAGCAGCGCCACGACCTCGGACGTCGTCGAGACGCCCGGCAGGAACGGCAGGCCCGAGGCCTTCATCGCGTCCAGCAGGGCGTCCGTCCAGCCGGGGCTGACCAGGAAGCGGGCCCCTGCCGCGACGGTCTCCGCCACGTGCGCCGGGGAGATGACCGTGCCCGCGCCGACCACGGCGTCCGGGACCTCCGAGGCGATCGCCCGGATCGCGTCGAGGGCGGCGGCCGTGCGCAGCGTGACCTCGATGGCGGGCAGTCCGCCCGCGACGAGCGCGCGGGCCAGCGGCACGGCGTCGGCCGCGTCCTCCAGGACGACGACGGGGACGACGGGGGCGAGGTCCAGCACGGAGGCGGACACGGCGGCGGGCGCGGAGGAGGTCATGGACTCATCCTGCCGCGAGGACCGCACAATGCGCAACGAGCGTTGCGCATGATGCAACGCACCTCCGACAGGTCAGTGGATCTCCGTGACCACCACGTCGAGCGCCCAGGGCCGCCCCGCCCGCTCGGGGGCCTTCGCCTCCACCACGTATCCGAGGTCGCGCAGTGCCTCCACCAGCTCCGCGGGACCCTTCGGGCGGGCCCCGGCCGACAGCAGGTCGCGCACCATCCGGCCCTTGGTGGCCTTGTTGAAGTGGCTGACCACGGACCGCTTCTCCACCCCGTCCACGACCCGGGACTGGAGCACGCGCACGCTCACCGTGCGCTCCGCGACCTCGCCCGAGGGCTTCCACGCCCCGGCGTACGCGGACGAACGCAGGTCGAGGACCGGCCCGGTCCCGGCCGCCTCCGGCATGACCGAGGCCATCGGGGCGCGCCAGTGCGCGTTCAGGGCGCCCAGCCCCGGCAGCTTCACCCCCATCGAGCAGCGGTACGAGGGGATCCGGTCGCCCACCCGCACCGCGCCCCACAGCCCCGAGAAGACCAGCAGCGACGTCCCGGCCCGCCGCTTGGCCGCGGTGTCCAGCGTGGCCAGGCCGAGGGCGTCGTACAGCACCCCGGTGTAGATCTCCCCGGCCGGCCGGGTCCCGGATGTCCGCAGCTCAGCGTTCTTCGCGATCTCGCCCCGCAGCCCCTCGCTCAGGCCGAGCACCTCGCGGGCCTTCTCCTCGTCCGCCACGCACAGCTCGACCAGCTCGTCGAGGATCGCGGCCCGGGCGTCAGCGAGGCCCGGCAGGGACAGGGACTCCGGCTTGAGCGGCGCCCCGCGCCCCGAGGCGGCCTTACCTTCGGAGGGCGGCAACAGCACGAGCACGGGCGATCTCCTTCATACGCGGCTCAGGGCCTCTCACACGCGAGAAGCCCTCCGGCAAGGGTACGGTCCGGCCCGCGCCGGGTCCGCCGGGAGACCGGGATGCCGACCCCGTCGCCCCCGCCTACGCTCGATGGCATGCCCCGCCGCCAGCTTCGTATGACCGGCGCGGACGGCGCCCCGCTGAGGGCGGCCCTGCACGCGCTGCGCCTCCGCCTCGGCCTGCCCGCCGGCTTCCCGCCCGCCGTCATGGCCGAAGCCGCGGAGGCGGCCGGGTCCCCGGACCTGTCGGGCCACCGGGACGCCACCGACCTGCCGTTCCTCACCATCGATCCGCCGGACTCCACGGACCTCGACCAGGCGATGTACCTGGAGCGCCGTCCGCACGGCTTCCGGGTGCACTACGCCATCGCCGACGTCGCCGCCTTCGTCCGGCCCGGCGGGGCGCTCGACGCCGAGGCGCACCGGCGTGTGACGACCCTGTACTTCCCCGACGGCAAGGTCCCCCTGCACCCTCCGGTGCTCTCCGAGGGAGCCGCGAGTCTCCTCCCCGGCGGGCCCCGCCCCGCCGCGCTCTGGCGGATCGACCTCGACACCGAGGGCCGCACAGTCGCCACCGAGGTGCGCCGGGCCCTCGTGCGCAGCCGCGCGAAGCTCGGGTACGCGGACGTCCAGCGGCAGATCGACGCCGGTACCGCGGAGGAACCGCTCGCCCTGCTGAAGGACATCGGCCTCCTCCGCGAGCAGCAGGAGACCGTCCGGGGCGGCATCTCGCTCGACGTGCCCGAGCAGGAGATGGTCGAACGCGACGGAGGCTACGACCTCGACTACCGCGCACCCGTGCCCGCCGAGAGGTGGAACGCCCAGATCTCCCTGCTCACCGGCATGGCCGCCGCCGGGATCATGCGGGACTCGGGCACCGGCATCCTGCGGACGCTGCCGGTCGCCCCCGACGGCGCCGTCGCCCGGCTCAGGCGCTCCGCCGAAGCGCTGCACATCGACTGGCCGCACCACGTCGCGTACGCCGAGGTGGTGCGCTCCCTCGACCCCAAGGAGGCCGCCCATGCCGCCTTCCTCCAGGAGTGCACCACGCTCCTGCGCGGCGCCGGGTACAGCGTGTTCGACCACGGAGAGCTCCCCGCACCGGCCGTGCACGCCGCCGTCGCCGAGCTCTACACCCACTGCACCGCGCCGCTGCGCCGCCTCGTCGACCGCTACGCCGCCGAGCTGTGCCTCGCGGCGAGCGCCGGGCGGGAGCCGCCGGAGTGGCTGCTGCAGGCGCTGGACGGCCTGCCGAAGGAGATGGCCGAGGGGACCCGCCGCGCGAACACCGTGGAGCGCGAGTGCGTGGACCTCACGGAGGCGGCGCTGCTCGGGGGCCGGGTCGGCCAGGTCTTCGACGCCTTCGTGATCGACGTCGAGGACGACGACCCGGCCGTGGGCACCGTGCACGTCCAGGACCCGGCGATCGTCGCCCGGATCGAGTCCGGTGCCCCGCTCCCGCTGGGCGAGCGGCTCCAGGTGCGCCTCACCCGGGCGGACCTCGGCCCGACGAAGGTGCTGTTCGCACCCGCCTGAGCGCGGGCGGGCGCCCGGGGCCGCCCGGCGCCAGGTCCGTGACGACCGGCTTGTCCGCATCTCGTACGATCACGTCCTCGGTTGCGGACTGCGTACCGACTCCGTACCAGGGAAGGTCTTACGCGTGAGTGACCTCGCCATCGCCCCCACGGCCGACAGGCCCCGGCAGATCATCGCCGCCGCGCGTGCACTGCTGGAGGCGGAGGGTCCGGAAGCGCTCACCATGCGCCGGCTGGCGGACCGGGTGGGCGTGAAGGCGCCGTCCCTCTACAAGCACTTCCCGGACAAGTCCTCCGTGGTGGCGGCCCTGGCCGCCGAGATGCTCGGCGAGACCGCCGGGGTGCTCACGGCCGCCGAGGCGGCGGCCCCCGGCTCCTTCTCCGCACTCGCCACCGCCTACCGCGCCTACGCCCTGGCGCACCCCCACCTCTACCTCCTCACGATGGGCCGCGCCCTCCCCGCCGGGGGAGCGGCGGACGCCGCGGCCGCCCCGCTGTTCCGTGCCGCCGGTGGCGACGAGGACCGGGCCCGGGCGGCCTGGGCCTTCGCCCACGGCATGGTCGTCCTGGAGCTCAACGGCCGCTTCCCACCGGGCGCCGACCTCTCCGCGGCCTGGGAGGCGGGCATCGCGGCCTTCACCCCCGGCCCCGCCGGGTAGCATGGTGACCACGGCAGACGAGCCGGGCGGACGGCCGCGTGAGGATCCCAGGATCCTCCCGAGGAACGTCCGGGCTCCACAGGGCAGGGTGATGGCTAACGGCCACCCGGGGTGACCCGCGGGACAGTGCCACAGAAAACAGACCGCCGGGGACCTCGGTCCCCGGTAAGGGTGAAACGGTGGTGTAAGAGACCACCAGCGTCCGAGGCGACTCGGACGGCTAGGTAAACCCCACCCGGAGCAAGGTCAAGAGGGAGCGCCCCGGTGCTCCTGCGCGAACGTCCGAGGGCTGCCCGCCCGAGTTCGCGGGTAGACCGCACGAGACCGGCAGCAATGCCGGTCCTAGATGGATGGCCGTCTCCCCGGCCGCCGCGAGGCGACCGGGCGACAGAACCCGGCGTACAGCCCGACTCGTCTGCCGCTCCACTCGCGGTCCCCCCCACGGAAACGTACGGCTCGCCCTGGAAACGGGCCTTTGACCCGCGCCGCCGGCCGGTCGGCGATCCGGGGCCACGCCCTCCGCGTCCCGGAAGGTCCGGGCCCGTCGTCCCGCCCTTGCCCGCCGGCCCGGCAGCTGTTCCAGCCGTTGGCCGGCTCCCTCCCGCAGCGGCCCTCCTGCTCCGTCGAGTGAGCGCCTGCGGCGTTTCCGGCGCCGGAGACCCTCGTTCCCGGCAAGATCCGTGCGCAAGGTTCCAGCCACACCGTCGACGAACGCCTCCGGCATGCGGAGGGAAGTTGATCACTTGTACCCCAAACCCGATAGGCTCCGTCGCGGCGCGGCGAGTTGACTCGAACTCACTCGGCCGCTGTCGCGCTGCCCGCTCGATGTGTGCGGCGCCCGCAAGCCGTTGTTCGATTGTGTTGCTCTCGAAGGATGCAGATGGAACGTGCCACTCCACCACCGGCGACACGTGCCCCCGTCGCCTGGTACGGCTGGTGGCTGATGCCGCTGGCCTTAGGAGCCGGAACCGTCGCCGCCGCAGTGGCGGGACCTGAACAGGTGCAGATACCCGCGACGTTCGCGGGTTCCGCGGTCACCGTCGCAGGCGCGGCCTGCGTGAGGCTCCTCGTCCGGACCCGGACCCGACTCGGCCGCGCGAAGGACGACTTCCTCTCGGCCCAGACCGAGCACTCCCAGCAGCGCTACGCGGATGTGCGCAGCAGGGAACAGGGATTCGCGGCCGAACGCTCCGCCGCCGAGGCGAAACTCGGCGAGCGGACGGCGGCCTTCGAGGCCCGGCTCGCGGAGCAGGCCGAGGCCTACGAGGCCGGTCTCGCCTCGCGGACCCGCGCCATGGAGGAGAACCTCGCACTCCAGCAGGCGGCCGTCGCCAGGCTCGGAGACAGTGACCTCCCCGAAGCGATCGGGCGACTGCGTGACGGCGAGGCCATCGACGACATCCTGGACGAGGTCGGACAGGACGCCGACGCGAGTCCACAACTGCGCGCCGCGCGACGCAAGGTCCTCAGAACCGCGCTGCTCGGTGTCGAAGAAGAGCTGAATCGTTCCACCTCGGCCGAACAGGCCGTGGTCGGCATCGGCAGCCGGATCCACGTGCTGACGGGCCGCCTGCGCGGACGGCTGCACGAGATGCAGGGCGAACACGGGCGGCTGCCCACGGTGGCCCAGGGGCTCATGGAGCTCGACCAGGAGATCGGCCCCGCCGACTGCCTCGCGGCCAGCATCGGAGTGCTCGGTGGCTCGGACCGGCCCGGACGCCAGTGGCAGGAACCCCAGCGGCTGCTCAGCGTGGTGCGGGGCGGCATAGGGCGCATCAAGGACTTCAACCGCGTCCAGGTCCGGCACCTGCCCGAACTCGGTGTCGACGGCGGCCTGGTGGATCACCTCACGCTGATCTTCGCCCACCTCCTCGACAACGCGGCACGCTACTCGCCGCCCACCGAGCCCGTGGTCGTCTCCGGCAAGGAGGTTCCCAACGGTGTCGGCATCGAGATCCAGGACGCGGGCAAGGGCCTGAGCGACGAACGCAAGCGCGAGGCGGAGCAGTCCATCGCGGGCACCTCGAAGGGCCCCGGCCTCGGAGGCATCTCGGAGGACGCCAACCTCGGCCTGCGCGTGGTCGGTGCCCTGGCGCGCCGCTACGGCATCCGGGTCACCTTCGCGGACTCGCCGTGGCTCGGTACCTCCGTGGTCGTGGTGGTTCCCCACAAGTACTTCAGCCACCTGCCCGCCCCCGTGACCGAGTCGGCCGTGCCCGCCGCGGGAAGGGCCCAGCCGGCCGCCCTCGCCCCGGGACGGGCGGAGCCGGCGGCCCCCGAACCGGCGGCGTTCGCCGCGCCCGCGGCGAGCACCGAGGCCACCGGAACCATGGACACCACACCCGGCGGCCTGCCGCGACGCAGGAGCAGGCGGCCGGACGCGCCGAGCGCCCGCCCGGCCACCGCCGACCGGGCCACGGAGTCCATGGCCGCCGTGCCGCCGGACGCCTCGTTCGCCGGCCTCGCCGCCTTCGCCACGGCCGGACGCGAGAGCGCCCCGCCCGGAGCGACGACCGCGCAGGCCGGACCGGACCCCCGTGGGACGACTTCCGGCCGCGAGACCAACCGCACTGAAGAGAGCGACCACTCCACATGACGCAACAGGGAACCGACGTGAGCTGGGCACTCCGGGATCTGACGGAGAGCATCCGGGAGATCCGCTTCGCCCTCGTGGCCTCCAGCGACGGCAAGGCCATCACCTCCTACGGCGCCGACGACCCCGACGACGTGGACCGCTTCGCCGCCGTGGTCGCCGGCCTGCAGGCCCTCGCGCAGCCCGTGGCCGAGCAGTTCCCCACCTACGCGGGACAGTTGCGCCTGGCGATGATCGAGGTCGACGGCGGTCACCTCTTCGTGGTGCGGGCCGGTGTGGAGACGTACCTCGGGGTCCTCGCCAAGGAGGGACTCGACCAGGGCCTGCTCGGACACCAGATGAGGGACCTGGCGCGCAGGATGGGTGAGCTTCTCGGCACCAGCCCGCGCCTGGAGGAGCACTCTGGATGAGTGGTCCCCGCCGACCGACGGACCCGCCCGGTCTCGAGCGCTACTACGTCCTCACCGGGGGACGCAGCGGACCGGGTGGTTCGGCGTCGACCCTGGACGTGGCGACCCTCATCATCTCCAACGCCGTGGCCGGGACCGGCCTGCAGCACGAGCACGAGGAGATTCTGCGGCGCTGCCGTGATCCGCTGTCGGTGGCCGAACTCGGCGCCCATCTCGGATTGCCCTTCAACATTCTCGCGGTACTCCTGGCCGATCTGCTGGACGCAGGCCGTGTCGAGGCCCGTGATCCCATCCCGGCGTCCGGCGCCGGCCGCGGGCCCGACCTCGCGCTCCTTGAGGAGGTACTCAGTGGACTTCAAAGGCTTTGACCATCCCGACCGGCAGCCGGCCGGGGGCACCCGCTCGGTGAAGGTGATGATCGCGGGCGGATTCGGTACCGGGAAAACCACCCTGGTGCGCTCGGTCAGCGACATCAAGCCGCTCACCACCGAGGAGACGCTGACCCAGGCCAGCGTGGACGTCGACGACCTGATCGGAGTGGCGGACAAGCAGGAGACCACCGTCAGTCTCGACTTCGGCAAGATCGGCATCAACGACGAGCTGGTGCTGTACCTGTTCGGGACACCCGGGCAGGAGCGTTTCTGGTTCCTGTGGAACGGCCTTTTCAAGGGTGCCCTCGGAGCCGTCGTGCTGGTGGACACCCGGCGACTCGCCTCCAGCTTCCGGGCGATCGAGGAGATGGAGCGGCAGGACGTGCCGTTCGTCATCGCCCTCAACATGTTCCCCGACTCCCGGAACCACCCGGTCGAGGAGATACGCGACGCCCTGGACATCCCCGAACACACCCCGGTCGTGACCTGCGACGCCCGCGACCGCAACTCCAGCCGCGACGTGCTGATCGCCCTGATCCGCCACCTCAAGGCACGCTCCGACGCCGCCCTGGAGCCCCGATGACCGATCACCCGGCGAACGACACGGACGGCACCCGCGGCTGCCCCGTCGCGCACGGCGGCGGGGACGACCTCACCCGGCTGTACGGGCCGGACGCGGCGATCGATCCGCAGGGCATCTACGGGCGGCTCCGCAAGGAGCACGGTGCGGTGGCACCCGTACTGCTGGAGGGAGACGTCCGCGCCTGGCTGGTCCTCGGCTACCGCGAGAGCCGGCGTGTGCTCGACAACCCCCTCCAGTTCAGCCGGGACTCACGCATCTGGCGGGACTGGAAGGAAGGGGGCGTCGAGGAGACGTCGCCACTGATCCAGATGCTCGGCTGGCGCCCCGACTGCGTGTCCCAGGACGGCGAACCCCACCGCAGGCTGCGCAGGGCCGTCACCGACAACCTGGACACGCTCGCGGGACGGGGCATCCGGCGCCACGTCACGCACTTCGCGAACAAGCAGATCGACGCGTTCGCCGGGAAGGGCAGCGCCGACCTGGTGGCGGAGTACGCCGAGTACCTGCCGATGCTCGTGCTGACACGGCTGTTCGGGCTCCCGGCGGCCGGAGGGCGCAGCCTCGCGGTTTCCTGTGCCCAGGTCATCAAGGGCGGTCCGGACGCCCTCGAGCACAACGACCGCATCATGCAGATCCTCGGGGAACTCGCCGAACGCAAGCGTGCCGAGCCCGGCCCCGACTTCACCACCGGGCTGCTCGGGCACGCCGCGGGTCTCGACGAGGAGGAGATCCTCAGCCATCTGCGCCTGGTGCTGATCACCGCCCACACCACGACAAGCAACCTGCTGGCCCGGGTGCTGGAACTGGTCCTCACCGACGCCTCCCGGCTCGCGGGGCTCGTCAGCGGCCAGCGGTCCGTGTCCGAGGTCGTCGAGGAGGTCATGTGGAACACCCCGCCGCTGGCCGTCCTCCCGGGGCGTTTCGCCACGGCGGACCTCGAACTCGGCGGTGCGCAGGTCAAGGAGGGCGACCTGCTGGTGCTGGGGCTGGCGGCGGGCAACCTCGACCCGGACATCCGGCCGGACCCGGGGGTCTCCGTGCACGGCAACCAGTCGCACCTCGCGTTCAGCGGCGGACCTCATGAGTGCCCCGGCCAGAACATCGGCCAGGCCATCATCGAGACCGCCGTCGACGTCCTGCTGCACCGGCTGCCCGGGCTGCGCCTGTCGGTACCCGCCGACGAACTCACCGCGACCGCCTCCACCTGGGAAGCGCGCCTGGACAGCCTCCCGGTCGAGTTCGCCGCGGTCTGACCGGCCCCCCGTCCCCACTCGGCGTCACGCCCGGCCGGTCCTTCCGGCCGGGCGTGACGTCCTGTCAGACGGTGAGCAGATCGTCCAGCGATCCCCTGCCCGCCAGCTCGGCCGTGGCGGCCGGGCCCTCCTTCGCTGCGGCGTACCGGCCCGAGGTCAGCGCCCACTCGTAGTTGCCGCTGATCCAGTGCTGGATGGCTTCCACGCCCATCCGCACCTGGTCCCGCTGCTCGGGGCCGAGACCGAGCTCCTCACACATCACCGGGACGCGCGCCTCGAGTTCGAGGTACTCCTCCAGGCACCGGACGGTCATGCGGTACGCCTCGTCGGCGGCCTGCTCCCACGTACCGCCGCGCTCCCGGTGCAGCACGGCGATGAGGTTGTGGCCGTCACCGCGGCGCCTCTCCCGCTCGAAGGAGTGGATGTCGTTCATGAAACCGATGGTGTCCGCGGCGAGGTCCCGCATCCTGACCATCAGGTCGTGCGCCTGCACCTGGGCCGGCACCTCGAAGCCGCGGCTGCGTTCACCCGCGTCGATGCTGTGGTGGATGCCCACGGTACGGCGGCGGAAGTCCGCGTACTCCTCGATGCCGAGGGTTCCGGCCCGGCCCTCGGCCGCCAGGTCGACCTCCTCGGTGTGCGCCACGAGGAAGCGCCCCCAGGAGGCGGCGAAACGGGTCCTCCACGTCAGGGACATGCCATCCGAGAGCTGGGCCCACACCTCGGCCCAGGCCACGGTGATCGGGCAGACCACGCGGGGGGCCGTCCCCGCGGGCCGGAGCGGCGTGGCTATCAGCTCCCGCGCGACCGCCGCTATGCGGTCCGCGCGGTCGGGGCTCCCGGAGTCGAACTGGTCGTCGAACAGGAAGGCCAGGGAGAACCAGTTCATCAGGACGACCATGTCCTCGGCCGAGGCGTGCGGGTAGGTCCGTGCCGCCGCCTGGGGGAGGTCCCAGGACCGGTACTCCTCGAACCCGGCCTGGCTGCGCACCAGGCCCGTCTCCCACACCCAGCGCAGGTGGCGCTCCCGGGCGTGGGCGAGGTGCTCGCTGACCGGGGCCTCGAAGGGGAGGTCGAACGTGACGTCCTGCGGCATTGGCGTCCTCTCTTGAGACGATTCGCAGGCCCCCGCCCCTGCGACAGGGCGATCGAAGTTGACGCCCATTGACTCGAAGTGCACGTTTTGGGCAGCAATTTGACGACCCGTCATCTGCGCTCCGAGACTGCCCAGACCCTAAACGATCTATGCCACAAGATCGACTCGGAGAGTCCTTTCCGGAATGAGCGCTTCACCGTGCTCCGGACTTCTCCGCCCGAACCGGTCGCGGCGGAGTGCGTGGAGGTCGGCAAGCGGTCACGCGACATCCGTCGACGCGACCGCGGACGCCCCCTGGTATACCTGTGCGTTCACCGACGAGGGGGAGTGGCGGGATGGCTCAGGACGGGTCCGTGCACCTGAGGGACGCGACCGCCGGGGACGCGGCGGAGATCACCCGGGTCTTCCTCGCCTCGCGGGCCGCCGCGCTGCCCGGTCTGCGGCGTGTGCACAGCGACGAGGACACGCTCGCCTGGATCACCCACGTCGTGCTGCCCGGCAGCAGGGTGTGGGTGGCCGAGGGGGAGGCGGGGGAACTGCTGGGCTTCGCCTCGCTGGACGGGGGCGAACTCGACCAGCTCTACCTGCGCCCCGACGCGTTGCGGCAGGGCGTCGGCACGCGGCTGCTGGAGCGGGTGAAGGAGGCGTCGGCGGGGGAGCTGAGCCTGTACACCTTCCGGCGCAACTACGCCGCACGCGCCTTCTACGAGCGGCACGGCTTCGTCGCCGTGGCGTACGACGACGGCAGCCGCAACGAGGAGGGGGAGCCGGACGTGCTGTACCGGTGGACGGCGGTCCGCTGACCGGGAGTCCCCGGGCCGTCAGATGACCGGCGGGCGGCCCAGACGCGTCATGCGCCACACCGTGCCCCAGCGCATCGGCCGGCGTTCGCCGCACTCGGTACGCGTTCCCTCCGCGAAGCCGGCCGCCCAGGCACGGAGCCCGGACACCGAGCGGGTGCGGGCGACGGTGAGCAGGATCCAGGTGCCGAGGTAGGCGGGGACCAGGAGGACGGGCAGGTTGCGGCGGGCCAGCCAGACCCGGTTGCGGGCCGTCATGCGGTAGTAGACGGCGTGCCGGGCCGGGGAGGTCCTGGGGTGCTGGAGCAGCAGCCCGGGCTCGTAGAGGATCTTCCAGCCCGCGTCGAGCGCACGCCAGGACAGGTCCGTCTCCTCGTGCGTGAAGAAGAACTCGGCGGGCCAGGGGCCGGTTTCGGCGAGCATCTTCATCGAGAGCGCGTGACCGCCGCCGAGGAACGCGGTGACCGGTCCGCCGCGCATCGGGTCCTTGGCGCGGAGACGCGGGACGTGCCGGCGCTGGGTCTCGCCGTGTTCGTCCGCGATGCGGAAACCGACGATGCCGAGCCCGGGGTCGGCGGCGTACAGCTCCCGGACCGTGCGGAACACGTCCTTGTCCACCAGGAGTCCGTCGTCGTCCAGCTCGATCACCACGTCCACGTCGCCGAAGCCGGCGAGCGCGTCGAGGGCCTCGTTACGGCCGCCGGGGCAGCCGAGGTTCTCGTCGAGTTCGAGCATGGTCACGCCGCCGACGAGATCCGTGAGGCCCGGGAAGGAGCCGTAGTCGGGGAGGGGGGAGCCGTTTCCCACGACGACCACGCGGGAGGGCCGCACGTCCTGCATGGCCACCGACGCCAGCAGCGCCTCGACCTGCTCAGGACGGTCTCCCATGGTCACGACGGACACACCGATGCGTGGTTCGGACAAGGCTCGGCTCCTGGGTTCCCGGTGGCTGCACGACCGCGGTTCCCCGCGGTGCCCGTGATCGTAACGCCTCGTGTTCAGCCGTCGGCGGGCGCCCGGTCACCGGGATGCCGGTCCTCGTTCAGCCGGGCGTAGATCAGCATGTCCCGGCGTCGCCCCCCGATCTCCTGCCAGCCGCGCAGCAGGCCCTCGCACCGGTAGCCGGCGCTCTCGGCGGTCCGTACCGAGGCCGCGTTCCAGGGCTCGATGAGGAGTTGGGTCCGTGGGATGCGCAGCTCGTGCAGGGCCCACGTGGTGACCGTGCGCAGTGCCGCCCCCGCGACCCCCTGGCCGCGTCCCGGAGCCGTCATCCAGTAGCCGAGCGTCGCCCGGCCCTCGGCCGCGTCCGTGAGCCGGATCCCGATGGAACCGACCGGCCGCCGGTCCCGGGTGCGCGCGATGGCGAACTGATACCCGGTCCCGGTGGCCGCCCGGTCCCACTGGCGCCGGACGAAGGCCTCGGCCGCCTCGTCGGAGTACGGCGAGGGGATCGTGGTGATCAGCGGGATGTAGTCGTCCTCCGCCGCCTCCCGGACGAGGGGCAGGTCGCTCATCTCCCACGGACGCAGGACGAAATCGGCTCCGGCGGTCATGCTGGGGACGGTCAGCGGTAGTGCCATGCCCGTCATCCTGCCGGTACCGCGCCCCGCCGCACCGGCCCGACTCACCCGGCGGACGTCCGGCTGCCGGGCCGGCCGAGGAACGCCCCGGCGAGCAGTGCTCCCGCGAGGACGAGGACGGAGTTGACCAGGACCGCCGCCGAGACCCCCGACAGCACCGCTCCGGGCCCGGTGGCCGCGCCCGTCCGGGCGGTGACGATCGCGCTCATGACCGGGATGCCCATCGTGATCCCGACCTGCTGCGTCATCGTGGCCAGCCCGGTGGCCAGACCCTGCTCCGTGTCGGGGAGACCGGAGGTGGCGGTCACCATGAAGCCCACGATCATCAGCATGTTGCCGACGCCGCCGACGAACGTCGCGGCCAGCAGGAGCGCGATCCAGCCGTGGGAGGTGCCGAGCGCCACCAGCGAGAGCGTCGCGGCGGCCTGGACGACGCCGCCGGTGACGATCGTGCGCCGGTTGCCGAACCTGCCGACCGCCCGGCCGCCGAGCAGGCCGCCGACGACGGTACCGGCACCCAGGACGCCGAAGGCGAGTCCCGTGGCGAGCGGGGAGTAGCCGAGGACCTCCTGGAGGTAGAGCGTCAGCAGGAAGACGAGGGAGGTCTCGGTGACGAAGGCGATCAGCCCGGTGGCGTTCCCCCAGACGACGCTGCGCCGCCGCAGGATGTGCACGGGCACCAGGGGCGCTTCGGCCCGCTTCTCGACGTACCAGAACCCGGTGAGGAGCGCGACGCCCGCGAGAAGGGTGGTCAGCGTGGCCGGTGTGGTCCAGCCGGACTCGCCGGCCCGCGTCAGCCCGTGGACGAGGAGGAGCAGGCCGCCGGTGACGGCCGCGGCGCCCGGCAGGTCCAGCTTCGGGCGCTCGGACGGCCGGGACTCGGAGAGCACGGACGGGGCGAGGGCGACGACGAGCGCGGCGACGGGGACGTTGACGAAGAAGGCCCAGCGCCAGGAGAGCAGGTCGGTCAGCAGCCCGCCGAGGATCGCCCCCGCCGTGAAACCGGCGGACATCAGGGCGCCGTTGAGACCGAGCGCCCGCTCGCGGAGCGGACCCTCCCTGAAGGCCGTGGTGAGCAGCGCGAGCCCGGCAGGGGTGACCGCGGCGGTGGCCAGGCCCTGCAGGACGCGCGCGGTGAGCAGGGCCTCCGGCGAGGTGGCCAGCCCGCCGAGGAGCGAGGAGAGGCCGAGGACGACCATGCCGCCGACGAACAGCCTCTTGCGGCCGACGAGATCGGCGACACGCGCGAACAGCAGGGTGAATCCGGCGGCGGCGAGGGCGAACGAGGTGGCGATCCACTGGAGGTGGGCGAGGGGGAACCCGAGCCCCTCGCCGACGGCCGGCAGGGCGACGTTCAGGATCGAGAAGTCGACGGCGATCATGAACTGCGCACCGAGGAGGAGGACGAGGACGAGCTTCTGGCGGCCGGTCATGCGCACGGCCGGAGTCCGGGGAGGCGCGGTGACGGATGCCGAGCTGGACGTGGACATGGGGTGCCCTTCCTGGAGGCCCGAAGGCATTAACGGTACTGTGGTGCCGTTAAGATGGGCTCACCGTAGCAGGGATTGGTCGTTTAATGGAACTGGAGACCCGTTATGGATGCGATGGATGGGGAGCCGGGCACGGTCCGGCCCGGTGGGCGCACGGCCCGCGTGCGGGAGTCCGTGCTGCGCGCGGCCGGTGACGCACTCGTCGAGCAGGGCTTCGACGGGCTCGACCTCGCCGATGTCGCCCGCCGCGCCGAGGTCGGCAAGACCACGGTCTACCGGCGCTGGTCCACCACGGCGGGACTGGTCGCCGACCTGCTGACGGACATGGCGGAGCAGTCCGTCCCGCGCAGCGACACGGGGTCCCTGGACGAGGACCTCCGGGCCAACGCGCGGCTCGTGGTGCGCACACTGACCGACGCCCGCCAGGGCCCCCTCTTCGCGGCCGTCGTCGCGGCGGCGACCTGCGACGTCCGGACGGCCGAGGCCCTGCACCGCTTCTACGCGGTGCGCATCGAGGAGTGGGCCGGCTGTGTCGACGCGGCGGTCATGCGCGGCGACCTGCCCCCCGGTACCGACGCGGGCGAGGTGATCCGGGCGGTGTCGGCACCCCTCTACTACCGCCTCCTGGCCAGCGGCGACCCGCTCGACGAGGCGGTCGCCGACCGGGCGGCTGCGGCGGCGGCGGCGGCCGCCAGGGCGGGTGTGTACGTGAGCTGACGGGGGTGTGCGGCGACGGGCCGGAGGGTGGCGCTTGACTTCTCGTGCACTCCAACTCCTAGCTTCTGCGGCATGCGAACGGAAACGGAATGGCAGCGGAGAACGCTCGACGGCGGGACGGACACGGGTGCACTCGGCTTCGGGTGCTGGGCGATCGGAGGTGAGTGGTCGACGCCCGACGGCAGCCCGCTCGGCTGGGGCAAGGTCGACGACGACGAGTCGGTGGCCGCGGTACGCCGGGCGCTCGACCTGGGGGTGACCTTCTTCGACACCGCGGACGTGTACGGCGCGGGGCACAGCGAACGGGTGCTGGGCAGGGCGCTGGCGGGCCGACGGGACGAGGCCGTCGTGGCCACCAAGTGGGGCAACCTCTTCGACGAGCGGACCCGGACGATGGACGGTGCCGACAACTCACCCGAGTACGCCCGTCGGGCGCTCGTCGCCTCGCTGCGCAGGCTGGGCACCGACCGGATCGACCTGTACCAGCTTCACCTCGGCGACGTCCCGCTCGACCGGGCGGCGGAACTGCGCGACGTCTGCGAGGAGTTCGTGGCCGAGGGGCTCATCAGAGCCTACGGGTGGAGCACCGACGACCCGGAACGCGCCGCGCTGTTCGCCGGAGGTGACCACTGCGCGGCCGTCCAGCACGCCTGCAACGTGCTGGAGGACGCACCCGGGATGCTGGACCTCAGCGAGGAGCGAGGCCTGATCAGCGTCATCCGGAGCCCCTTGGCCATGGGCCTCCTCGCCGGCGACCGGGGCCGGGGCCGGCGGGCGGACGCGGGCGACATCCGGTCCGTCCCGCCCGCCTGGCTGAGCTGGTTCGAGCCGGGCGGGGAGCCGGCGGAGCACTGGGCGAAGCAGGTCGAGGCCGTCCGCGAGGTGCTGACGGCCGACGGCCGCACCCTGGCCCAGGGGGCCATCGGCTGGCTCTGGGCGCGCAGCGGACGGACGGTGCCGATCCCCGGCTTCCGGACCGTCGCGCAGGCCGAGGAGAACGCGGCCGCCCTCACCCACGGCCCGCTGCGGCACGGGCAGATGGAGGAGATCGCCGGCCTGCTCGCCTGAAGCCCGGCACGCCGGTCCGTCCGCACGGGCGGGCCGGCCGCCGCCCGTGCGGACGGACCGGGGTCAGGCCTTGCGGGCCACCGCCACGTACTCCCCGCTGTGCGCGCTCTCCTGGCCGGGGACCGGATCGCCGAGCTCCGGGTGCCACTCCTCGGCGGCCAGGATCCCGGGAGCGACCAGGTCGAGCCCGTCGAAGAAGCGGGCGAAGCGGTCGCGGTCGCGCATGTCCAGGGTCAGACCGTTGGCCTTGTACATGTCGCGGACCTTCCGGGACGCCTCCTCGGGGTGGAAGTCCGGAGTGAGGTGCGAGATCACCAGACAACTGCCGGGCGCCAGCGCTGCCGTCAGCCGCTCCACCACCTCGTAGGCGCCCATCTCGTCACTCAGGAAATGCAGCAGCGCGTTCAGGGACAGGCCGACCGGGCGGTCGAAGTCGAGGACCCGCCCGGCTTCGGCCAGGATGCGGTCGGTCTCCCGGGCGTCGGCCTGTACATAGCCGAGAGCCCCCTCAGGGGTCCCGTTCAGCAGGGCCTGGGCGTGGCTGAGGACCACGGGGTCGTTGTCGCCGTAGACGACCCGGGCGTCCGGAGCGATCGCCTGGGCCACCTGGTGCAGGTTGGGTTCGGTGGGGATCCCGGTGCCTATGTCCAGGAACTGGCGGATCCCCTGCCCGGCCATCCACCGGGTGGCCCGGTGGGTGAACGCCCGGTTCATCCGCGCCATGACGGGGATGACGGGAGCGAACGCGGTAAGCCGCTTGCCCAGCTCCTCGTCCACCGGGTAGTTGTCCTTGCCACCGAGGTACCAGTCGTACAGCCGCGCCGGGTGCGGCTTGCTGGTGTCGATGTGTGCAGGGGCCATCGCCGTCCCGTCCTCCGATGCGGACATCCCGTGGGCGGGGATGCCGAATGACCGATCAACCTGGCAGCAGCATAGGCAAGTTGGATGGGTGCGCGGCGGGGTGGGCCCACTTCGGGGAGGTGGCGGGGGCGCGGCGGCCGGACCCCCGCCCGCCCGTCAGCCGATACGGGTGCCCGTGCCGCTCACCCTGACCCGGGGGTCACCCGGCCGCAGCTCGACGGTGAGGGTGCCGGGGCGCCCCATGTCCGCGCCCTGGTGCAGGGTGAGGACCGTGTCGTCCGGGACCAGCCCGAGCTCGCGTGCGTACGCGCCGAACCCGGCGGCCGCCGCGCCCGTCGCAGGGTCCTCGACGACGCCGCCGACCGGGAACGGGTCGCGGACGTGGAAGACGGTGGCGGACTCCCGCCACACCAGCTGCACGGTCGTCAGGTCGAGTCGGTGCATGAGGGCTTCCAGACGGGCGAAGTCGTACGCCAGGTCCGCCAGCCGTTCCCGGCTCGCGGCTGCCAGCACCAGGTGGCGGGCGCCCGCGTACGCGACGCGTGGCGGCAGTGCGGGGTCCAGGTCTGCGGCCGGCCAGTCCAGGGCGGCCAGGGCCTCCGCCAGGTCCTCGGGGGCGGCGTCCTCGATACGCGGTTCGACGCTGGTGAGGGTGGCGCGGAGCTCACCGCCCTCGCGGACGACGGTGACCGGCACCAGGCCCGCGGCGGTGGAGAACACCAGGTCGCCCGGGCCGTCCCGCTCGGCGAGTGCGACGGCGGCGGCGACGGTGGCATGGCCGCAGAAGGGGACTTCGGCCTTCGGGCTGAAGTAGCGGACGGTGTGACCGCCGCGTCCGTCCGGGTCGGTGAGGAAAGCCGACTCGCTGTAGCCCAACTCCGCGGCGACGGCGAGCATCTCCGTGTCGTCGAGCCCGGAGGCGTCCAGGACGATCCCGGCGGGGTTACCCCCCTCTGGATCGGCGGAGAACGCGGTGTAGCGGAGGACCTCGGTGCCGGAGTGTGTACTCATGCCACGGGCCAACCAGGGCCCGGGGCCGCGCATTCCCGGTGGCGTCACGGAGTGCCACCGGGAGACGTGCGGGGTGGTCCGGGGTCCTGACTCCCCGGACCACCCCCTGGCCGCGCCCACGGACCCCCCGGCCGTGGCGGCCCGTTCACCTCGGTCAGTGGCAGACCTTCACGCCGTTGCCCTTGCCCCAGGAGCAGGAGTCCAGGAGGGTGCCGCTCGGCCTGATCAGCCGGGCCTTGTCGCCGGTGTTGTTCCAGACGTACGAGCCGCGGTTCCAGTACACGTGCGCCCCGGAGTTCTTGCCCTTGCCCGTGTGGACCCGGACCGTCTTGCCCGCGGCGACGGTGAAGCCCGGGAAGGTGTACGTGTAGCCGGTGTCGTCCTTCAGCTTGTAGCCCTTGAGCTGCAGCTTGGACTTGCCGTTGTTGTGGATGTCCACGTACTCGGCGTTGAGGGACGTGTTCGTCCGGGTGTCCTTGCCGGGGCTGTCGTACTGGATCTTGCCGAGGTGCAGCCCGCCCTGATGGGAGGCCGCCGAGGCCGGGGCCGAGGCGAGGAGAGAGCCGGCCAGTGCGGTGGCGGCGGCCAGGGCGAGGGGCGCGGCGGTACGTATGTGCATGCTGCGTGGTCCTTCTGTGTTCTTTCAGTGAAGGTCAGTAGCATACGGGCGGTGGGCGCTCGCTTGGCCCCACAGACGAAAATTGGCAATTTCTGTCATTTGTCGGTCAGTTCAGGGCAAGCTCTGGCCGTGGTTGATCAGCCGCGACCCACGTACGGCATGGCTGTCGCCAGCACCGTCGCGAACTGGACGTTGGCCTCCAGGGGCAGCTCGGCCATGTGCAGGACCGTCCGGGCCACGTCGTCGGCCGCCATGACCGGTTCGGCCGCCACCTCGCCGTTGGCCTGGAGGACGCCCGCGCTCATCCGCTCGGTCATGTCCGTCGCCGCGTTGCCGATGTCGATCTGCCCGCAGGCGATCCGGTACGGCCGCCCGTCCAGCGACAGCGACTTCGTCAGGCCGGTCACCGCGTGCTTGGTCGCCGTGTAGGCGACGGAGTGCGGCCGCGGCGCGTGGGCCGAGACCGACCCGTTGTTGATGATCCGTCCGCCCTGCGGGTGCTGCTCCTTCATCAGGCGGTACGCGGCCTGGGCGCACAGGAACGTCCCCGTCAGGTTGACGTCCACCACCGTCCGCCAGTCCTCGTACGCGAGGTCCTCGACCGGTGTCGAGCGCGGCCCGAACGTCCCCGCGTTGTTGAACAGCAGGTCGAGCCGGCCGAAGCGGTCCCGTACGGAGTCGAAGAGCGCGGTCACCTCGTCCGGATCGCTCACGTCGGTGGGCAGGCGGACCGTGGTGCCCGGACCGGCCGCGGCGGCCGTCTCCTCCAGTGCCTCGGCCCGCCGCCCCGCCAGGGCCACCGTCCAGCCCGCACCCGTGAGAGTAAGGGCGACCGCCCTGCCGATCCCCGATCCCGCGCCCGTGACGACGGCGATTCTCTGCTCAGCGTTCATGGCCCGGCAGCGTACGGGAGGTTTCGTGGCGCCCGGCACCGGGTGCTCATCGCACCGCCATACGGATGTGGTGTACGTGCCAACGGAAAGTCGTCGCCCCGCACTCCAATGCCTCTGACAGCATCCGGCAGGGGAGGGGCATATGACACCCGCACAGATCAGCAGGACGCCCGGCCAGGACGGCCATTCCGCCGAGCTCCGCGACGCCGCGCGCAGGCTCGCGTCCGGGGTGGGCCGCCGCCGTTTCCTCACCGTCACCGGTGCCGCCGCCGCACTCGCCTTCGCGGCCGGCCTGCCCGGCGCGGGCACCGCCGCGGCCGCCGAGCTCGACGCCCGGAGGATCACCGAGGACCCCTTCACCCTCGGGGTGGCGTCCGGGGACCCGCTGCCCACGTCCGTGCTCCTGTGGACCAGACTCGCGCCCCGCCCCTACGACGCCGACGGCGGACTGCCCGCCGAGCGCGTCGAGGTCCGCTGGGAGATCGCCCGCGACGAGCGCTTCCGCCGGACCGTCAGGCGCGGGACCGCCACCGCCCACCCGGAGTTCGGGCACAGCGTGCACGTGGACGTGAACGGGCTCGAGCCCGACCGGGGCTTCTACTACCGCTTCCGTGCCGGGGACTGGACCAGCCCCACCGGCCGCACCCGCACCGCGCCCTCCCGTGGCGCCCGCAACAGCTCCCTGACCCTGGCCGCCGTCTCCTGCCAGGCTTACCACGACGGTTACTTCACCGCCTACCGGCACCTCGCCGACGAGGACGTCGACGTGGTCTTCCACCTCGGCGACTACCTCTACGAGTACGCGGTCACGGCGGCCGGCGGCGCCCGCGCTTACACCGACCGCGTCCTGCCCGGCCACTTCAACCGCGAGACGCTCACGCTGGACGACTACCGCATGCGGTACGGCCTCTACAAGTCGGACCCGGACCTGCGCGCCGCACACGCCGCGCACCCCTTCGTCGTCACCTGGGACGACCACGAGACCGAGAACAACTACGCGGGCGACACACCGGAGAACAGCGTCCCCCCGGAGGACTTCCTGCTGCGCAGGGCCGCCGCCTACCGGGCGTACTGGGAGAACCAGCCGCTGCGCGCCCCGCAGCGCCCCACCGGGCCCGACATGCGGCTCTACCGCCGGCTGCGCTTCGGCCGGCTCGCCCAGTTCGACATCCTCGACACCCGCCAGTACCGCAGCAACCAGGCGTACGGCGACGGCTGGAAGGTCCCCGGGCCCGAGTCCGAGGACCCCTCGCGCACCATGACGGGAGCCGCCCAGGAGCGCTGGCTGATCGACGGCTGGAAGTCCTCCGACGCCCGGTGGAACGTCGTGCCCCAGCAGGTCACCTTCGCCCGGCGGCGCGACGTGCCGACCGACGCCTACAAGCTGTCCATGGACTCGTGGGACGGCTACCCCGCCTCCCGGCAGCGGATCATGGACGGCGCGGAGGCCGCCGGGATCGAGAACCTCATGGTCCTGACCGGTGACGTGCACGTCGGGTACGGCTTCGACCTCAAGAAGGACTTCGACGACCCGGCCTCCCGGACCGTCGGCACGGAGATCGTGGCCACCTCGATCGCCAGCGGCAAGGACGGCTCCGCGAAGCCGTCCAACTGGAACAACCTGACCCAGGCCAACCCGCACATGAAGTTCTACGACGGACGCCGCGGCTACGCGCTCGTCACCCTCGGAACGGACCGGGCACGTGCCGACTTCCGCACGGTGGCGGCGGTCACCACGCCCGGCGCACCGGTCGCCACGGCAGGCTCCTTCGTGACCGAGGCCGGCGACCCGGGGCTCACCCCCGCGTGACCCGCGGCCGGTACCGGGCCGGAACCTGCCGGCCCGGCCCGGGGAAGGGGCGGAAGGTCAGACGCGGTCGTCCGCCGGATAACGGACGCCGATCCGGTCACGCACCGCGTCGAGCGTCCGCATCACGGCGAGCGAACCCTCCAGCGGCACCAGCGGGGACTCCTTCTCGCCCGCCAGCAACGCGCGCGTCACCTCGGCCGCCTCGTACTGCATGCCCGTGAGGCCCTGAGGCCCCGGGCCCGCGACGACCTTCTCCGGATCCCGGCCCGGCCGGTGCAGGAAGAAGTGGTCCGGGTGGAAGAAGTCCCGCGGGAGGTCGATCCGTCCCGCCGTACCGGTGACGGTCGCCGACGTCGGCAGATCGCCGACGATCGAGCAGCTCAGCAGCGCCGTGGCACCGGAGTCCCAGCCCAGCAGCATCCCGGTGTTCAGGTCGACGCCCTCCGGGGAGAGCAGCGCGTCGGCCTGCACCCGGTCCGGCTCGCCGAGCAGCAGCTGTGCGAACGACACCGGGTAGACCCCGAGGTCCAGCAGCGCGCCGCCGCCCAGCGCGGGATCGCGCAGCCGGTGCTCGGCCCCGAAGGTGCCCGCGAAGCCGAAGTCCGCCTGCACCGTGCGGATCTCACCGATCGCGCCGTCCCGCACCAGCTCGGTGATCCGGCGCACCAGCGGATTGCAGTACGTCCACATGGCCTCCATCAGGAACAGCCCGCGCCCCCGCGCCAGATCGACCAGCTCCCGCGCCTCACGCGCGTTCAGGGTGAACGCCTTCTCGCACAGGACGTGCTTGCCGGCCTCCAGTGCGAGCCCGGCCGCCTCCCGGTGCGCCGAGTGCGGGGTGGCGACGTACACCACGTCGACGGAGTCGTCCGCGACGAGTTCCGCCCAACTGCCGTACGCCCGCTCGATCCCGAACTTCTCGGCGAACGCCCGCGCGGAGGCCTCGGTACGGGAGGCGACGGCCACGACCTCGGCCCCGGAGTCCTTCATCGCGAGCAGGTCCGCCGTGAACCTCGCGGCTATGCCGCCCGTCGCCAGTACACCCCAACGCACAGTCCCGCTCATGCCGCCCGCCCTCACACAAAAAGGTATCGACCACTACGACTGACCTGAGAGCATAGATGCGGATTCAACGAAGCGGAGACGAGGATGCCCGACAGCGGCGCGAGCCGGGCCCAGCAGGAGCACGAACACATACCGACGATCAGCAAGGGCGCCGCACTCGGCGCCCAGGCCACCGCCACCCCCACCGCTGCGGGTGTACCGGCCATCTCCACGACCATCGCGCCCGGTCTCCCGGGCGCCCCCACGACCACCGCACGGCGGGCCGGCCTCCTGGTCACCCTGGTGCTGGGCGGACTCACCGCCCTCCCGCCGCTCTCCATGGACATGTACCTCCCGGCACTCCCGGAGGTCACCGACGCGCTGCACGCCCCGGCCGCGACGGTCCAGCTCACCCTGACGGCCTGCCTCACCGGCATGGCACTCGGCCAGCTCGTCGTCGGCCCCATGAGCGACCGCTGGGGCCGGCGCACGCCACTGCTCCTCGGCATGGTCGTCTACGTGCTCGCCACCGCGATCTGCGCCGTCGCCCCCACCGCGGAACTCCTCATCGGCTTCCGCCTCCTGCAGGGACTGGCCGGCGCCGCGGGCATCGTGATCTCCCGGGCCGTCGTACGCGACCTGTACGACGGCGACGAGATGGCCCGGTTCTTCTCCACACTGATGCTGATCTCGGGGGTCGCGCCCGTCGTCGCGCCGGTGATCGGCGGCCAGGTACTGCAGTTCACCGACTGGCGGGGCATCTTCGTCGTCCTCACCCTCGTCGGCGTGCTGCTCACCCTCGTCGTCTGGAAGTGGCTCCACGAGACACTCCCCGCGGAACAGCGGCACACGGGCGGTGTCGGTGACGCGCTGCGCACCATGCGCGGGCTGCTCGCCGACCGGGTGTTCACCGGCTACATGATCGCGGGCAGCCTCGCCTTCGCCGCGCTCTTCGCCTATGTGAGCGCCTCGCCGTTCGTCGTCCAGGAGATCTACGGGGCGTCGCCGCAGACCTTCAGCCTGCTCTTCGGGATCAACTCCATCGGGCTGATCGCCGTCGGCCAGATCAACGGCAAGCTGCTCGTCGGGAGGGTCAGCCTGGACAAGGCGCTCGGCCTCGGCCTCGCCGTCATCTCCGTCGCGGCGGTCGCCCTGCTGCTGATGACCTCCGGGGTCTTCGGCGAGGTCGGTCTGGTGCCGGTGGCCGTCGGGCTGTTCGTGCTCATGTCCGCGATGGGCCTGGCCATGCCCAACACCAACACGCAGGCCCTGATGCGCACGCGGCACGCGGCGGGCTCGGCCTCCGCGCTGCTGGGGACGTCCCAGTTCCTGATCGGCGCCATCGCCTCGCCCCTGGTCGGGATCGCCGGTGAGAAGACCGCCGTGCCGATGGCCGTCGTCCAGGTGGTCTGCGCGCTGGCCGCGGTGGTCTGCTTCCTGCTGCTGTGCCGGCCGTGGCAGGGCCCGGGTGCCGCGCGGGAGACGTACGCCGAGGGCTGAGCGCACCGCGACCGTGCACGGGGGCCCGGGCGGGCAGGCTCGGGCCCCCGCGTGCACCGTCCCGGCGGCCCCGGCCTGCTCGGCCCGTCCGCCGGCAGCCCGGCAGGTGCAGCCGCTCCGTCCCGGTTCCGTCCCGGACCACCGGGCTGCGGAGCGGGGTGACCCTGCGCCTACAATTCGGCGGTGAACGCCACCCTCCCCACCGCGGAAACCCTGCGAGCGGCGCTGGCCGCCCTGCTCGACGGGCTGCCCCCGACCCAGGCCGCGCAGGCCGTCGACCGGCTGATCGCCAGCTACCGCGGGACCACCCCCACCGACGCACCCATCCTGCGGGACCGCTCGGACGTCGCCGCCTACGCCGCCTACCGGATGCCCGCGACGTTCGAGGCGGTGCGGTCCTGCCTCGCCGCCCTCCGCGAGGCCGCGCCGGACTGGGTGCCCGCCACCCACACCGACATCGGGGGCGGTACGGGCGCGGCGAGCTGGGCGGTCGCCGGGGCCTGGGAGGGGACGCGGACGACCGTCCTGGACTGGTCCGAGCCGGCCCTCGCACTCGGCCGTGAGCTGGCCGAGTCGTCCGGCATCCCCGCGCTGCGGGCCACGACCTGGGAGCGGGCGAGGATCGGTACGTCACCGGCTCCGGCGCCCACGGACCTGGTGACCGTGTCGTACGTACTCAAGGAGCTCACGGCCGAGAACCGGGCCGTGGTCGTGGACGCCGCCGCGGCGGCCGCGCAGGCCGTGGTGATCGTCGAGCCCGGCACCCCGGACGGCTACGACCGGATCATCGAGGCCCGCGACCGGCTGATCGGGGCCGGCCTGACCGTCGCCGCCCCCTGCCCGCACGACGACGCCTGCCCCATCGAGCGCGGCACGGACTGGTGCCACTTCTCGGCGCGCGTCAGCCGCTCGTCCCTGCACCGGCAGGTCAAGGGCGGTTCGCTCAGCCACGAGGACGAGAAGTTCAGCTACGTCGTGGCGACCCGGTTCGCCACCGCCCCCGCCACCGCCCGGGTCACCCGCAGGCCCCAGATCCGCAAGGGACAGGTGCTGCTGGAGCTGTGCACGAAGGACGAGGGCCTGCGGCGCGCCACGGTCACCAAGCGGCACGGCCCGCTCTACCGCGCCGCCCGGGACACCGCGTGGGGCGACTCCTGGCCGCCGGCGGAGGACTAGGGACTTTCGACTCAGGCCCGCAGCTCCTGGGTGCAGCACTTCACGCTGCCGCCTCCCTTGAGCAGTTCGCCCAGGTCCATCGGTACCGGCTCGAAGCCCCGGTCCCGCAACGGGTCGAGGAGGCCCACCGCGGCCTGCGGGAGCAGCACGTGGCGGCCGTCGCTGACCGCGTTGAGGCCCAGCCGGGCGGCGTCCGCCTCCTCGGCCAGCAGCGCGTCGGGGAAGAGCCGGGCGAGCACGGACCGGCTGCCGGGCGAGAAGGCCCCGGGGTAGTACATGATCTCGTCGGCCGCGTCGTCGAGGACGCACAGCGCCGTGTCCAGGTGGTAGTAGCGCGGGTCCACCAGGTCGAGGCCGATCACCGGTCGGCCGAAGAACTCCTGGGCCTCGTCGTGGGAGAGCGGGCTGGACCGGAAGCCGCGCCCGGCCAGCAGGTACGAGGCGGTCACCGCGAAGTCGCCCTCGCCCTCGTTGACGTGAGCCGGTTCGTGGATCTCGGTGAAGCCGTTGGCCCGGAACCACTCCCGGTGCGCCTCGGCCTCGGCGTACCGCTCCCGGTAGGCGAAGAGGGCGCCCAGCACGCGGCCGTCGATCACCGTGGCCCCGTTGGCGGCGAACACCATGTCGGGGAGGTCCGGGCGGGGGGTGAGGAGTTCAACGGTGTGGCCGAGGGCCCGGTAGCGGTCGCGCAGGTCCTCCCACTGGGTGGTCGCCAGGGGCAGGTCGACGGGTTTCGACGGATCCATCCACGGGTTGATGGAGTACGTGACCTCGAAGTGGGCCGGGGCGCACATCAGGTAGCGACGAGGGGTGGCGTCACGGGTCAATGAAGGCTCCTCACGAACGGCGGCCTCGGCCGCGGCACGGTGGGATGCGCACGGGGTGTGTGCGTGAGTTCATGGTGCGCCGGACCGGGCCGTCGCGCTGTGATCCGTTCGGGTGGTTCTCACGGACGGAGAAGCGGGTGTCATGGCAACGGGCAAGACGATACGTATCGGACCGCGACCCTCTAGGGTGGCCGGATGTCACCTCACAGGACCCCCGACTCCGGTCGCCGCAGCGACCGCTCCCGCCGCGCGATCCACGAGGCCGCGCTCGCACTCGTCGGCGAGGTGGGGTACGCGCGGACGACGATCGAGGGTATCGCCGCCCGGGCCGGGGTCGGCAAGCAGACGATCTACCGCTGGTGGCCGTCGAAGGCGGCCGTGCTCATGGACGCGTTCCTCGACATGGCCGCCCGCCGGGCGGCGGAGGCGGACGCGTCGGGAGGGGGCGGTGAGCACGGCATCCCGGACACCGGCGACCTGGCGGCGGACCTCAAGCCGGTCCTGCGCGCCACGGTCGACGAACTGAACGACCCCGCGACCGAGGCGCCCACCCGTGCCCTGGCCGCCGAGGGCGTCATCGATCCGGCGCTCGGGGCCCAGTTCGTGGAGAACCTGCTCGAACCCCAGCTCCAGTTGTATGTCACACGCCTGCGCGCCGCACAGGAGGCCGGCGAGGTGCGCGCGGACGTCGATCCGCGGATCGCGGTGGAGTTCCTGGTGGCCCCTCTCACCCACCGCTGGCTGCTCAGAACGCTTCCGCTCACCCATGAGTACGCGGACGCGGTCGTCGACCACGCCCTCCGAGGACTCCTGGTACGCCCCTGAATCCGGCCACCCGATCCATGACAGCCCGTACACGCGCGGCATCCTCCGCGTGACCGTCCGGGCACCCGCTTCGCGACTACGGCCACCCGAGGAGCAGGATGGTGGGACCATGGACGGGTAACCACTGAGGTGAGGGGATAGATGGGCGCCGATTCCGGCCGCAGTCGCGGCACAGAGGGCAGGATTTCCCAGTGGCTGCGCAGGCGGCCGAAACCGCAGCCGGAGACCGACGACGCGGCGCGGCTGGAGCTGCTCCTGGCCGTCGCGGAGGCAGGAATGCCGATCTCACCCGCCGCGCATCCGTCCGGGTACCGGTGTTCCTGCGAACGCATCGGCTGTCCCACGCCCGCCCGGCACCCCGTCTCCTTCGCCTGGCAGACGCAGTCCACGACGGACCGCGGACAGATCGAGCGCTGGGCGGCCAACCAGCCGCTGGCCAACTTCATCACCGCCACCGGCATGGTGCACGACGTCCTCGACGTCCCCCTCGCGGCGGGGGAGGCCGCACTGGAGCGGCTCATCGCCGCCGGCATCGACGTCGGGCCCGTGGCCCGGTCCGGTGCCGACCGGATGCTCTTCTTCACCGCCACCCGCGGTACCCCGGACGACGAGGACGAGTGGTGGCCGTGCGAGCTGGACTGCCACCCCGAGACCATGGACGAGCATCCCGGTCTCCGCTGGCACTGCCGCGGCAGCTACGTCCTCCTGCCTCCCGCACGGCTCCCCGGTGAACTGGACGTGCACTGGATCCGCGGACCCGAGAACCCGCTGCCCGATCCGCTGACCCTGCTGGAGACGCTCACCGACGCCTGCGCGCGGTACGCGGACACGGCCGACGAGAGCGATCTCGACCACGGTTCGGTGGCCTGGCCGCTCAGCCGCTGAGGACGCGACGGCCCCGCCGCGACGGGGCCGTCGTCCTCAGCGGTCAGGAACCCTGTGCCGCGACCAGACCGGGCAGCCGGTTCAGCACGCGCACCTTGCCGTCCGTGCCGCCGTCCGCGCCCTTCCTGGGCACGTAGACCAGCTGACTCGAGACCCGCTCCTTGGTGAGGGTGCTCTTCACCTCACCGGTCAGCAGCGCCCGCACGTCCGCCGTGACCGTGGGACTGAGCCCCTCGGCCGCCGTCTGCCGTTCGAAGTGCTTGCTGCTGAAGAAGACGAGCGCCCCACCGTCCTCCGTCGTGAGGCCGAGCGGCGCGAACGTGCCGGAATCCAGTGCCTGGTCGACGTACTGGTACGAGAAGCCCGCCCTGCGGGTGTTCTTCCGGGCGTCGCGCCAGCCCGAGGTCATCGATCCCGCGGCGAACACGTCCGGTGTGCCGTCGGTGAGGTAGTCCGTGTACGTGGTGCTCAGGTCCGCCGGCGGGGAGGCCAGGGCGGCGTCCGTGTCCGCGGAGGGCACGGGCTCGGCCCAGCCGTCGGCGTCCTCGCGGAACTTCGGGATCTCGGACGGCGAGGCGACCGCCAGGTAGGCGACCTTCCACGGCGCGTCCGGACCGGTGCGGACGAACGCCATCAGCCAGCGGGTGTCGAGCTTCCCGCCGTCCTGGTCGCGGTTGGAGTCGGTGTCCGCGAGGAACCAGCGCGGCCAGCCCGCCTTCTTGGGGATGACGTACGACGCGTCGGTCAGCTCCAGCGGTTCGTGCTCGGCGTTGCCCTCCGGGCTGTTCTTCCGCCGCGCGGCCAGACCGGCCTGGTTGATCGCACCGAGCGAACCGGTCACCCGGTCCTCGTCGAGCGCCGGATCGTACGCCTTGTCCGCCTTGTTGTAGGCCACGGTGAAGTCCTCCAGGGCCTTCGCGGCCTCGGACTCCGTCGCTCCCGGCACTACTTCCAGTTCACCGTGTACCGTCACGCAGCCGCTCGCCGTCACGACCAGTACCGTCGCCGTCGCGAGCCCCGCCGCCAGTCGACCCAGCCTTCTCATCCGTTGCCTTCTGCGCCTTCTGATCCGTCGTCCGCACTGACCGCCTGAACCCTACCGGGGCGAGGAACAGCGCGAGCGTGGGGATGAGATACAGCGCCCACACCGTGACCTGGAGAACGGTCGGGTCGGCCTGGAAGTTGAAGACGCCCTTGAGCAGGGTGCCGTACCAGCTGTCCGGCGGAATTGTGCTCGTGATGTCGAACGCCTTGCTCTCCAGGCCGCCGAGGAAGCGGGCCTCCTGGAGGTCGTGCACGCCGTAGGCCAGCACTCCCGCCGCCACCACCACGAGCATGCCGCCCGTCCAGGTGAAGAACTTCGACAGGTTGATCTTCAGCGCGCCCCGGTAGAACAGCCAACTCAGCACGACAGCGGTCGCGATGCCCAGCAGTACCCCGATCAGCGGCGACGACGAACCCTCACCGCTGGCCCGCACCGAAGCCCACACGAACAGCGCGGTCTCCAGGCCCTCGCGGCCCACCGCCAGGAAGGCGGTGGCCACCAGGGCGCCGGTGCCCATCGCGAGCGCCGTGTCCAGCTTGCCGTGCAGCTCCTTCTTCAGATGCCGCGCCGTACGCCGCATCCAGAACACCATCCAGGTCACGAGCCCGACGGCGATGATCGACAGCGAGCCGCCGAGCATCTCCTGCGCCTCGAACGTCAGCTCCTGGGAACCGAATTCGAGCGCGGCGCCGAACGCCAGCGAGATGGTGCAGGCGATGGCGATGCCGGTCCACACCGGGCGCAGCGCGTCGCGGCGGCCGGTCTTGACCAGGTAGGCGATGAGGATGCAGACGACCAGGCCGGCCTCGAGTCCCTCGCGCAGGCCGATCAGATAGTTGCCGAACATACCGGTCCTTCCAGGGTGTGGATCATGGGAACGCCCGGGCCGCCCGGACCACGCCGGGTCATGCGAACAACGCCCGGCCCCACCAGTCGTCCGTGTCACGGACGCCGGGCGGAACGGCGAAGACGGCCGAACCCACGTGCTGGATGTACTCGTTGAGCGCGTCATGCGCCGCGAGGCCTCGCTGCACCGGGATGAAGCCCTTGCGGACGTCCCGCTGGTAGGCCAGGAAGAACAGCCCCGCGTCGAGCCTGCCCAGACCGTCCGTGCCGTCGGTGAAGGAGTAGCCGCGGCGCAGGATCGTCGCCCCGCCGTTGCTGTCAGGGTGGGCCAGGCGCACGTGCGCGCTCGGCAGCATCGCCTTCAGGAACGGTTCGTCGCGCTCCTTCGCCTTGCCGACCGGAGCGCCCTCGCCCTTGTCACGGCCGAAGATGTCCTCCTGCTCCTGCAGAGGGGCGCGGTCCCACGTCTCGATGTGCATGCGGATGCGCCGGGCCACCAGGTACGAACCCCCGGTCATCCATCCGGTGCCGTCCGTCGCCCCGGCCCACACGTGCTTCTTCAGGGCGGCTTCGTCCGTGCCCGAGATGTTCCGGGTGCCGTCCTTGAACCCCATCATGTTGCGCGGGGTCTGCGTGCCGGGCGTCGTCGAGGACGTCTTGCCGAACCCCAGCTGCGACCAGCGCACGGCGGTGCGCCCCATCCCGATCCTGGCGAGGTTCCGGATGGCGTGCACGGCGACCTGCGGGTCGTCCGCGCAGGCCTGCACGCACAGGTCGCCGCCGCTGCGGGCGGCGTCCAGGTTGTCGCCGGGGAACTTCGGCAGGTCCACCAGCGCCTCGGGCCGCCGGTCCTCCAGGCCGAAGCGGTCCTTGGCGAACAGGGACGGGCCGAAGCCGATGGTGAGCGTCAGACGGGACGGCCTGAGACCCAGCGCCTCTCCCGTGTCGTCCGGCGGGGCCTCGGCGGGCCCTCCGTACGCCCCCTCGCCGACGGCCCGCCCGGCCGTCATCCGCTCGGCGGCCCGGGTCCACTCCTCGAGGAGGGCGGTCAGCTCGGCCCTGTCCTTCGTGGTCACGTCGAACGCGGCGAAGTGCAGCCGGTCCTGGACCGCGGTGGCGATCCCGGCCTGGTGCGCTCCGTGGAAGGGCACCGCGACGCCGCTGTCCGACGCCGGTTCCGCGTCCCCGCCGGAGCGCACCGCGGCGACCGCGCCGCCCGCCGCCACCGCGCCGAGCGCCAGCCCGGCACCGCCCCAGCCGAGCAGGGCACGGCGCGAAGGTGTGGGGGAGCCGCCCGGCTCCCCGCCCCCGGTCCCGGTTTCCGTCATGATCGCGTTCCCTTACTTCGTGACCGCGGCGGCCAGCTTGGACAGCGGCTCCGCGAGTGCGTTGACCGCGTCCGAGAGCTCCTTGCGGTCCGCCGCGCCGACCTTGTCGTACGAGGTGAAGTCGTAGGACGCCTTGTCCGTGCGGTACTTGTCCAGCAGGGTGTCCAGCGCCGCGAACTGCTTGTCCAGGGACGCGGTCAGCGCGGGGTCGTTCTTCGACGCGATCGGCTTCAGGAGCTCGTACGACCGCTCCGCGCCCTCGACGTTCGCCTTGAAGTCGACGAGGTCGGTGTGACTGTAGCGCTCCTCCTCACCGGTGACCTTGCCGGTGGCCACCTCGTCGAGGAGTTCCTTGGCGCCGTTCGCCATAGACGTCGGGGTGATGTCCGCCCGGCCGACCCGCTTCTGCCAGTCCTGCAGGTCCTTGTAGAGGGTGGGCGCGAGCGCCTTCTCCTCGGCGCCCAGCTTCCGGTCGTGCCACAGCGCCTTCTCCAGGCGGTGCCACCCGGTCCACTCCTGGCCGTCCTCGAGGCCGTCCTCGCGGACGTCGACCTTCGGGTCGATGTCGCCGAAGGACTCGGCGACCGGCTCGGTCCGCTCCCAGCCGATACGGGAGCCGGCGTACGCCTTCTTCGCCGCCTCGATGTCGCCCGCGGCGACGGCGTCCGTGAAGACCTTCACCTTGGGCAGCGTCTCGTCGGCCTGCGCCTGCACGTAGGTGCGGTAGCCGGCCACGGCCTTGTCCATCTCGGGGCTGCGCCCGGCGGAGGTGCCTCCGGTGACCTCGACCGTCTGGCGGATGCCCTGGCCCTTCATTCCGGGCTTGCAGGCGATCTCGTACGTACCGGCCTTGATCTCGGCCGTGATCTTCGCCTTGGTTCCCGGGCCGATGTTCTCGCGCTCCGTGACGATCCGGTCGTCCGGGAAGAGGACGTAGACCTCGGTGACCTTGGAGCCCTTGTTCTGCACGGAGAGTTCGACGTGCCCGGCCGGGATCTTCTTCGACGACACCTCGCAGGAGTCGTCCTTGGCGACCACTTCGACGGCGCCGTCGCCCTTGCTGTCGCTCTTCTCGGCGCAGCCCGTGACGGCGGTCAGTGCGGCCACCGCGGCGACAGCGGTGGCGACGGAGGGGCGAAGGGCTCGCATGAGGGCTCCACATGGGTGAAAGAGCGGGGGACGACAGGGAAGAAAAGCAGGTGAGGCTGGCCTAACTTAACCGCG
The DNA here is from genome assembly GCF_029428875.1 of Streptomyces sp. JH34. Classification (NCBI taxonomy): domain Bacteria; kingdom Bacillati; phylum Actinomycetota; class Actinomycetes; order Kitasatosporales; family Streptomycetaceae; genus Streptomyces; species Streptomyces sp. JH34. Next base: position 5,353,615 of record NZ_JAJSOO010000001.1, read on the forward strand.
ACTCACCTCGCCGCCACCCGTCGGTGAGGTGATTCGGGTCTCATCCGCCCGTATCGGAAACGGTCCGGTCACGATGACCTCATGGGGAACCCACGGAAAGGTCAAACGCGGGTCAAGCGGGCGCTCCCGTGCCGTCACGCCCATCCGGCGCTCGCTCGCCGTCGCGCTTCTCGCGGCGCGGCTCGCGGTGCTGCCCGGGACCGAGGCCCCGGGCGGTGCTTGAATGCGCATGTGAACGACTTCGACGTACCCGACGGCATCGACGTACTGCGCGTGTTCTGCGGCCCGGACGGCGGTCACGGTAACGCGCTCGGTGTCGTGCGCGACGGGCGCCGGTATCCCGACGACGATTCCAGGCAGGCGCTCGCACGCGAACTCGGCTTCAGCGAGACCGTGTTCGTCGACGACCCCGAGCGTGGCACTGTCGACATCCGGACGCCGGGTCTGCGGCTGCCCTTCGTGGGGCACCCTCTCGTCGGTGCCGCCTGGCTGCTCGACATCGAGGTGCTGGAACTGCCCGTCGGGGACGTGACGGCGCGCCAGGACGGCGAGTTCACCTGGATCACGGGCCGCCCCGAATGGGTGCCGCCGAGGACGCTGGAGCAGTACGCCTCGGTCGCGGAGGTCGAGGCGCTGACGGGGCCGCCACCCGGCGACGGCTGGCTCTACGTCTGGGCCTGGGAGGACGAGGCCGCCGGACGCGTACGGGCGCGGGCCTTCCCGCGGCGGGGGGACTCCGTCGACGAGGACGAGGCGACCGGTGCGGCGGCCATGCTGCTGAGCGCCGCACTCGGCCGGGCCCTCAACATCACCCAGGGGCGCGGCTCCCAGATCCTGACCGCACCCGCGCCGGACGGCACGTACGAGGTCGGCGGGCGGGTACTCCTGGCGGTCGCGTCCTGAGGGGCGTCCGCGCGGCGGAAGGCGCTACGCGCTGAGCGGGAAGGCCTCGCCGAGCTCATGGAAGACGGCGGTGTTCAGCGCGAAGGCGCGCTTGCACTCGTCGACGACGCGCTGCTTCTCCAGGTCGTCGGCGTCCACCGCGTCCAGCAGCTCCCGGTACTCCCGCTTGAAGGCCGCCGGATTGGGGATCTGCTCGAAGACGTAGAACCGGACCCCGTCGCCCTTGCGCTCGAAGCCCCACGTCTTCTCCGCGGTGCCGCGGATGATCTGGCCGCCCGAGAGGTCGCCCAGGTAGCGGGTGTAGTGGTGTGCCACGTATCCGGCCGGCCACTCGCGGGCGCACTCGGCGACCCGCGCGGCATAGGCGGCGGTGGCGGGCAGCGGCTCCAGGCCTTCGCGCCACCCCTCGCCCCGCAGGTGGGCGAGATCACGCTCCAGCTCGGCCGTGCGCATCAGCTCCGGCTGGACGAAGGGTCCGGCGACCGGGTCCTCGCGCAGAGCCTGCGCGCCGTCCTCCAGCGCCCGGTAGACGAACCACAGCTGCTCGGTGTAGCGCGTGTACGCCTCCACGCCGAGCCGCCCGCCGAGCATGTCGCTCATGAAGGTCGACGACTCGGCCTCCGTGTGCTGCTCGTGCGAGGCGGTGCGTATCAGGGTGGAGAAGGGCGTGGTGGCGGTCGGGTCCAAGGCGGGCCTCCGGGGATCATGGGGACGGGAAGTCCGGACATGTGCATCCGTACCGGCGGCGGCTGGTGCACGCCGCCGCGCGACGATATGCCGATCCTCCTGCTTAGGCATACCTAAGTCAACAGGTTCCCGACTGGCTGTCGGTAAACATGATGCCTGACGGGACGCCCTACGGGAGGGTCAGGATCTCCGCCCCGGTCTCGGTCACCACCAGGGTGTGCTCGAACTGGGCGGTCCGCTTCCGGTCCTTCGTCACCACGGTCCAGCCGTCGTCCCACATGTCGTAGTCGTGGGTCCCGAGCGTCAGCATCGGCTCGATGGTGAACGTCATCCCGGGCTGCATCACGGTCGTCGCGTGCGGGCTGTCGTAGTGCGGGATGATCAGGCCGGAGTGGAACGACGAATTGATCCCGTGTCCCGTGAAGTCCCGCACCACCCCGTAACCGAACCGCTTCGCGTACGACTCGATGACGCGGCCGATCACATTGATCTGCCGTCCGGGCCGCACCGCCTTGATCGCGCGGTTCAGCGACTCCCGGGTGCGCTCGACGAGGAGTCGCGACTCCTCGTCGACCTCGCCGCAGAGGTAGGTGGCGTTGTTGTCGCCGTGGACGCCGTCGATGTAGGCGGTGACGTCGAGGTTCACGATGTCGCCGTCCCGCAGCACGGTGGAGTCCGGGATGCCGTGGCAGATGACCTCGTTCAGCGAGGTGCAGAGCGACTTCGGGAAGCCCCGGTAGCCGAGGGTCGACGGGTAGGCCCCGTGGTCCACCATGAACTCGTGGGCGACCCGGTCGAGTTCGTCGGTGGTGACCCCCGGGGCGATGAGCTTGGCGGCCTCCTCCATCGCCTGCGCCGCGATGCGGCCCGCGATCCGCATGCGCTCCACGGTGCCGGAGTCCTGGATCTCCGGCCCGGTGTAGGGGGTGGGGGCGGGCTTCCCCACGTACTCGGGGCGCCGGATCCTCCCGGGGACGGAACGGACGGGAGTGATCTCCCCTGGTACGAGAAGCGACTGGCCAGACATGTCAGCGAGTCTAACCAGCGTGCCCGGGGCACCATGGCAACGAGGAAAGGATCCCGCAATGGCCCTGTTCAAGAAGCGCACGGTGGGCAAACCGGGCGAGTGGTACTACTGCCTGGAGCACAAGACGGTCGAAGAGGGCCCGGACTGCCCGGGGAAGGACCGGTTCGGCCCGTACGCCACCCGGGGGGAGGCGCAGCGCGCGATGGACACCGCGCGTGAGCGGAACCTGGAGTGGGAGAACGACCCGAAGTGGCACGACCGCCAGGACGGGACGACGGACCCAGGGGCCTAGACACCCGGCAGGACACCGGGCTCCGCGTCGGGCCGGTCCCCTGCGGGGCCGGCCCCCGCCGCCCGCCTGCGGACCGCGTCCTCGTCCGTCGCGGAGTCGTACGTGAGCAGCTTCGGCAGCGCCGCGGCCAGCAGCGCCACCGAGGCGACACACGCCGCCCCGCCGGACCACACGGCGGAGCGGGTCCCCGTCCAGCCGGCCATCGCACCGGCCCGCACCTGGCCCAGCTGCGGGCCCACGCTGTACGACAGCACCTCGATCCCGGCCAGCCGTCCCCGCAGTCCGTCCGGGACGGTCTGGTTCCAGATCGTCGACCTGCCGAGACCGCTGAGCATGTCGCCCGCCCCGGCGAGGGCGAGGCAGACCAGGACCAGCCAGACGTCCTGGAACCACCCTGCCGCCGCGATCGCCAGTCCCCAGCCCGCCGCGCCGCCCACGACGAACAGCCCGTGCCGACGCACCCGCGAGGTCCAGCCGCTGGTCAGCCCGAGCGCGAGCGAGCCGACCGACCCCGCGGCGTACATCAACCCCAGGGCCCACTCCGCGTCCAGATCGTCCGCGAGGAACGGGAAGACCGCGTTCGGGAAGGCGAAGAACATCGCGGCGAGGTCGACGGCGTACGTCCCGAGCAGCACCGGGCGGCTCCACGCGTAGCGGGCGCCCTCGGCGATCCCGCGCAGGGACGGCTTGGCGGCGTCATGGGCGGGCGGCGCCGACGACAGCCGCAGGCACAGCAGCACCGAGACGGCGAACGTGACGACGGTGACGCCGTAGGCGGTGGCGTGTCCCGCGTACGCCACCACGACCCCGGCGAGCGAGGGGCCCGCGATCGCGCCGACCTGCCAGCGCAGCGAGTTCAGCGCGGCCGCCGCCGTCTGCTGGTCGTGCGGCACGATCCTGGCCATCAGGGAGTCCAGGGCGGGCCGCTGCAGTCCGGCCAGTGCGGACACCCCGCCGGCCACGACGTACAGGGGCCAGAGGGCGGGCTCCGGGGCGAGAGCGTTGACCAGCAGCACCAGGGCCAGCAGCCCGAGCCCCGCCTCGGTGCCCAGGATCACCCTGCGGCGGTCGGCGGAGTCGGCCAGTGCCCCTCCGTACAGCCCGAAGACGACCAGCGGCACGAGTTCCACCGCGCCCATCGCGCCCACGGCGAGCGGCGAACCCGTGAGGTGCTTGATCTGCAGCGGCAGTGCGATCAAGGCCATGAAGCTGCCGAAGTAGGTCACGAGCCCCTGGACCCACAGCAGCCGGAAGTCGGCCGAGGCGCGCCAGGGCGAGAGGTCGGGCAGCAGGCGGGAGGTCACGAGAGGTCATGGTCCGTCGCCGCACCCGCGGCGGCAACCGAATTCCCCGGCACCCCTCACCAACGCGGTGGGGGAGGTGCAGTCAGCTGGTCGGCGAGCCTGGACAGCCGGTCCCGGAACGACCGCCGGCCCCGCGGGGTGACCGCCACGTTCTCCCCGGCCGCCGCGCTCACCAGGTGCTGGACCGTGTCCAGGTCGACCTCGTCCTCGTCCGTCACCGTGAGTGCCTCATGGGCGAGGCCCCGCACCTCCGTGTCGCCGCCGTCCAGCGACAGCACGGTCGCCCCCGCCCGGCGCGCGTCGTGCACGCGCTCCAGCAACCCGGCGTCCGGCCGTTCCGGCGCGACCACGAGCAGCGTCTCGCCGCGCCCGGCCGCCTCGATCCGGCCGAGCCCGACGGCCAGGTGCGCGGGACCGTCCGGCTCCACCCGGTGGCGCACGAGCGTGGGCCGCAGCTGCGGCAGACCCGACCAGGTGGACTCGTCCACCAGATGCGCGGCCATGTGCCACGGCTCGTAGACCTCGGTCCCCACCAGCAGCAGCCCGCCGCCCCGGGGCACGACCGACGACCGCAGGGTCCGGGCGAACCCGCGGGCCGCCGTGGGCCATTCGGTACCGGCCAGGACTTCGCGCAGCAACGCGACACGCACAGCATCCATGGCCCGGCATCATGCCCCGGCCATCCACCCGTGGCTGCCGGAACGCGGCAGTTCACCCGGACGGGAACTGCCAGGAAGGGCACTGCCCCGCCCCCGCCGTCCCCGGCACGATGACGCCATGACCGCCGCACACACCTTCGCCTGGTCCTGGTCCCTCGGCTGGACCCTGCTGGTCCTGCCTCTGTCCCTCGCGCTTCTGCGCGGCCGGGGGCCCGCATGGCTGCTCCGCCGCGCCACGCCGCGCATGGTCCGGATGCGGGGTGTCGGAGGCCTGATCCTCTGGGCGAGCGCCGTGACCTCGGCGGTCTTCCCGCTCGTCGGGGCCTCCACGGACGCGTGGTACCCCGTCAGGACCCTGGCGGGCCCGGTCGCGGTGCTCGTCGCGATCGTCCTCGTCGGCGTGACGGACGTCGCAGAGCGACGACGGCGCGGGAAGGCCCTCCCTACCTCGCAGTAGGGTCGCGCCATGACAACGAATGACAATGGAAGCGCACCCAAGCCCCCCGCCAAGGACCCCTGGGACCTTCCCGACGTCTCCGGGCTGACCGTCGGCGTACTCGGCGGAACCGGCCCCCAGGGCCGCGGGCTCGCCTACCGCTTCGCCCGCGCCGGGCAGAAGGTCGTCATCGGCTCCCGCGCCGCCGACCGCGCCGAGGCCGCCGCCGCCGAGCTGGGCCACGGCGTCGAGGGCGCCGACAACGCGGAGTGCGCGCGCCGCAGCGACATCGTGATCGTCGCCGTGCCGTGGGACGGCCACGCCAAGACGCTCGAGTCCCTCCGCGAGGAACTCGCCGGGAAACTCGTGGTGGACTGCGTCAACCCGCTCGGCTTCGACAAGAAGGGCGCCTACGCCCTGAAGCCCGAGGAGGGCAGCGCCGCCGAACAGGCCGCCGCCCTGCTGCCCGACTCCCGGGTCACCGCGGCCTTCCACCACCTCTCGGCGGTGCTCCTCCAGGACGAGACCATCGAAGAGATCGACACCGACGTCATGGTGCTGGGCGAGGCCCGCGCCGACACCGACATCGTGCAGGCGCTCGCGAGCCGTGTCCCCGGTATGCGCGGAGTGTTCGCCGGCCGGCTGCGCAACGCGCACCAGGTCGAGTCGCTCGTGGCGAACCTGATCTCCGTCAACCGCCGCTACAAGGCACACGCGGGGCTGCGCACCACCGACGTGTGAGCCCGTGACCCGAGCCGAATCGGGCATGAGGGACACTGGACGGGACCACGCACCATCCCCGGACAGGAGCACCCGCCCTCATGCCCCGCCTCGCTCTCTACTCCATCGCCGTCTGCGTCCTGGCCGTCGCCGCAGCCGTGGTGTCCTTCGCCGAGGGCAGCCTGCTCGGGATCGTCTGGGTGCTGCTGGCCGGCCTCTCCTCGAACATGGCGTGGTTCTACCTGCGCAGGCACCGCGCGCAGTCCCGCGCCGACGCCGCCTGAGGGCCGGCCCGCACCCGGTCCGGCCCGGGCGGGAGACCTAGCGGATCATCGCGCAGCCCGGGTCCTGGTCGCCGAACCACTCCTGCCAGAAGCGGTAGGTGTCGAGCCCGCAGTACGTCTCGACCTCGCTGACGCCCAGGCCGCGCAGCAGCGCGTCCACCGCGTCGAAGAAGACCCCGTTGAGCTCCGGGATCCACAGGAGCGCGAACACGGCGATCAGTCCGAAGGGCGCGAAGGGTTCCACCTGGCGCCTGACCTTGTACGAGAGCCACGGCTCGATCACGCCGTAGCCGTCGAGGCCCGGGACCGGGAGGAAGTTCAGGATCGCCGCCGTCACCTGGAGCAGCGCCAGGAAGGCCAGCGCGAGCCGGAAGGGCAGCGGGACGCCGTCCAGGGCGTCCAGCCAGAACGGGGCCGTGCAGACGACGGCGAACAGCACGTTCGTCAGGGGGCCGGCCGCCGAGATCAGGCTGTGCTTCCAGCGCCCGCTGATGCGGCCCCGCTCGATGTACACCGCCCCGCCCGGCAGACCGATGCCGCCCATGATCACGAACAGCACCGGCAGCACGATGCTCAGCAGGGCGTGGGTGTACTTGAGCGGATTGAGCGTCAGATAGCCCTTCGCCCCGATCGAGATGTCGCCGCTGTGCAGCGCGGTCCGCGCGTGCGCGTACTCGTGGAGGCAGAGCGAGACGATCCAGGCCGCGGTGACGAAGAGGAAGACCGCGAAACCGGTCTGCTCGGCGAAGTCCGTCCACACCGCCCAGCCCGAGACGGCCATGACGGCGACGATCCCGAGGAAGATCGGGCTGACCCGCCGGTCGCTGGGGCGGCGGAACGCGGTGGTCATCGACGACACTCCCGAGGGCTTCTGGACAGCGGCTGGAGCCCCCGAGCGTACGGGTGACAGGGCGGGAACGTCTCACCGGCTGGTGGTAGTTCCCCGCGGGGCCGAGCCGTCACGGACAATGGGCCCGTGCACTACGGCATCCTCGGCACCACCCGCGCCCTGCGCCCCGACGGCACGGCCGTCGCCCTCGGCGGGGCGCGGCTGCGCGCCCTGCTCACCGTGCTCGCCCTCAGCCCGGGGCGTACGGTCCCGGCCGGGACGCTCATCGACGAGGTGTGGGACGGCGACCCGCCCGCCGACGCCCCCGGCGCGCTGCAGGCACTCGTCGGCCGCCTCAGGCGCGCTGTCGGCCGGGACTCGGTCGAGTCCGTCACGAGCGGCTACCGCCTGGCCGCGGCCCCGGACGCCGTCGACCTGCACCGTTTCGAGCGGCTCGCGGGGGAGGGCGCGCGGGCGCTGGTGGACGGCGACGCTCCGAAGGCGGCCACGGTCCTCGACGAGGCACTCGCCCTCTGGCGCGGGCCCGCCCTCGCCGACCTGCCGGACCGCTCCGTGGCGGCGGCCCGCTGGGAGGCCAGGCGCCTGGACGCCCGCCGCACCCGGATCGAGGCCCTCCTCGCGCAGGACCGGACGGACGACGCCCTGCCCGAACTCGCCGGACTCTGCGCCGACCACCCCCTCGACGAACCCCTGCAGGCCCTCCGCGTCCGGGCGCTGCGGGACGCCGGACGCACGGCGCAGGCCCTCGCGGTGTACGACGAGGTGCGCACCCTGCTCGCCGACCGGCTCGGCACCGACCCGGGACCCGCCCTGCGCGCCCTGTACGAAGGGCTGCTGCACCAGGACCGGCCCGCCCCGGCCCCCGCTCCCGCCGCCCTCCCCGCACGGCAGGGCAACCTGAGGGCCAGACTCACCAGCTTCGTGGGACGTGAGTCGGACCTCGCCGACCTCGGCGAGGAACTGCCCAGGGCACGGCTGATCACCCTCCTCGGCCCCGGCGGCGCGGGCAAGACCAGGCTGTCCCAGGAGGCGGCCGAGCGGGCCTCCGCCGCCTGGCCCGACGGGGTGTGGCTGGCGGAACTCGCCCCGGTCGACGACCCGGAAGCGGTGCCGGAGGCCGTCCTCACCGCGCTCGGCGGACGCGAGACCGTGATGCGCGGGGCCGGCGCGGAGGAACTCCGGGCGGCCGAGCGGGGCGCGGGCGAACCGCTCGCCCGGCTCACCGAACACTGCTCCGGGCGCCGCATGCTGCTGCTCCTGGACAACTGCGAACACCTCGTCGAGGCGGCTGCGGCCCTCGCCGACCACCTGCTGGCCCGCTGCCCCGGGCTCACCGTCCTCGCGACCAGCCGTGAACCCCTCGGCGTACCGGGGGAGTTCGTCCGGCCGGTCGACCCGCTGCCCGACCCGACGGCGCTGCGGCTGCTCGCCGACCGGGGCGCCGCGGCGCTGCCCGGCTTCCGGGTCGACGCGGACGAGGAGACGGCAGCGGCCTGTGCCGAGATCTGCCGGCGCCTCGACGGGCTTCCGCTGGCGATCGAACTCGCCGCGGCCCGGCTGCGCATGCTCACCCCTCGTCAGATCGCCGACCGCCTCGACGACCGTTTCCGGCTCCTGACCAGCGGCAGCCGCACCGTGCTTCCGCGCCAGCAGACCCTACGCGCGGTCGTCGACTGGTCCTGGGACCTCCTGGACGAGGACGAACGCACCGCTCTGCGCAGGCTGTCCGTCTTCTCGGGCGGCTGCACCCTCGCCGCCGCCGAGGCGATCTGCGCGGACCTGCCGGGCGGCGCGTACGACGTGGCCGCCGCGCTCGGCTCGCTCGTCGACAAGTCCCTCGTCGTCGCCGCCCCCGCCGCCGACGGCGGGATGCGCTACCGCCTCCTGGAGACGGTCGGCGAGTACGCCTCCGAACGCCTCGACGAGGCAGGGGAACGGGACGCCGTCGAGCGGCAGCACCTCACGTATTACCGGGAGCTGGCCCGCACCACCGACCCCGAACTCCGTGGTGCCGGACAGCTCGCCGCCCTCGACCTGTTCCAGCGGGAGTACGAGAACCTGCGCACCGCCCTCCGGCACGCCGTCGCCGCCCGCGACGAGCAGGAGGCGCTCAGCATGGTGCTCTCGCTCGCCTGGTACTGGCAGATGCGCGATCTGCGCGGCGACGCCCTGCAGTGGTCCGAAGCCGCCGCGGCGCTCGGCCCGGATCCGTTCGCCCTGCCCGCCGCTCCCGCGCCCTCGCTCACGGCACACTGCACCGACACGCCGCCGCCGTTGGGCCCGGACATGCTCCAGGAGGCGCGGCGCCAGGTGGCGTTGGTCCAGATAACCAGCATGGACCACGCGACGGACCTCTGGGCGAACGAGGCCGGCATGGCGCGTCTGCGGACCATAGCCGCCACCTACCGCGCCGGTCAGCCGCAGACGTGCCGCAGCCCCGGCTGGCTCTGGCTCTTCGCCGTCGTACTCACCGGGGAGACCACGGACCTGCGGGGACTGCTGGACGAGTCGGTCCGTGCCTCACGGGAGCTCGGGCACGACTGGGAACTGGCCGCCGCGCTCCAGATGCGCGCCAACGTCTTGGCCAACCGGCCCGACTGGGCTGCCGCGGCCCTCGCGGACTCCGACGAGAGCCTGGAGATCGTCCGGCGCCTCGGCGACGACTGGGGTACGGCCGAGGCACTCTCCGCACGCGGCGAGGCCCACGAGAAGAGAGGCGACCACGGCCGGGCGGCCGATGACTACCGCGCCGCGATCGGCTACGCGGAGAAGCTCGGCGCCCGGGCCCAGGTCCTGGTTCTCCGTACCCGTTACGCCTCGGCGCTGATCGAGCTTGGCCGTGGTGCGGAGGGCGAGGTGATCCTCCGGGAGGTGCTGGTCGAGGGACGGCACGTGGGGCACGAGGGCACGGCGTTCGCCCGGTTCTTCCTGGCCATGTGGCTGGGCAGGTCCGGCCGTACCGTCGAGGCGCGCGAGCAGCTCGGAGTGCTGTACGACGACTTCAGGTCCGCCTCCATCGGTGTCTTCGAGGCGTTCGTGCTGGGCGGGATGGCATGGCTGGACAACCAGGAAGGGCTGTACGCGGACGCCCTGGCCCGGGGCCGCGAGGTGCTGGCGCAGGCCGATGACCGGTTGTCGCAGATGGTGGCTCCGCAGATGCACCTGCTCCACCTGGTGACCGTGGCACGGGCGCTCGGTGGACTCGGAGGGGAGCACCGGGCCACCCTCGCGGCGCGGCTGCTGGCCGCCGGACAGGCGCTGCTGCCGGACGGGCACGTGCCGACGTCGATGGAGCGGGACGACTACGCCGCGGCCGAGGAACTCGCCCGCGGGGTTCTCGGTGACGCCGCCTACGAATCGGCGTACGCGGAGGGCGGCGGCCTCACCCTGGAGGAGGCCACCGCCCTGTTGCACGTGTACCTGGACGCGTAGGCGTCAGGACTTCTTGCGGAACCTGGACACCGCGAGCGGGGCCGTCACCGCGGTGACGGCCACGGTCCAGCCGAGCGTCACCCAGACCGAGTGGGCGAGCGGGCCGCCCATCATCAGGGCGCGCGCGGCGTCCGCCAGGTTGGACAGCGGGTTGTAGTCGGTGAACGTCCGGAGCCAGCCGGGCATGGTCTGCGTCGGGGCGAAGATGGACGACCCGAACTGGAGCGGCATCAGCACGAGCATCCCCATCCCCTGGACGGCCTGGGCCGTCTTCATGGTCAGTCCGAGCAGGATGAAGATCCACATGATGGCGGCGCCGAACGCGGCGGAGAGGGCGATCGCCCCGATCAGCCGGAGCACCGACTGCTGGAGTTCCATGCCGAGCGCGAAGCCCATGGCCAGCAGGATCAGCGTGGCGACCATCATCCGGCCGAGCTCGACCACGATCTTCGCGACGAGCACCGAGGAGCGGGCGATCGGCATCGTGCGGAAGCGGTCCATGACCCCCTTGCGGAAGTCGTCGTTGACGCCGGAACCGACCGCCATGGCGATGTTCATGCCCATCATCGCCATCAGGCCGGGGATCAGGTAGTTGAGGTAGTCCTGCCGGTCCCCGCCCATGCTGCCGCCGACCGAGCCGCCGAAGACGTACACGAACAGCAGCGTGAAGACGACCGGCATCAGGAGCGCGTCGAACATCGACTCCGGATCCTTCTTGATCTGGAGCAGATTGCGCCGTACGAGTGCCCCGATGTGGCGAAGGTTGTTCCGCAGCCCGATCCTGCCCTCGTCGTGGAGCTTCGCTGCCGGTGCGGACGTGCCGGCGCCGGTGGGGGCGGGCGTCAGAGTCGTCGTGCTCATGCCGCGACCTCCTGCGGGATCGTGTCGGTGCGGGTGGCCTTGTCGCCCGTGACGGCCAGGAAGACCTCGTCCAGGCTGGGCAGCGCGGTGGCCACATGGGCCAGGGAGAAGCCCCGGGTGCCGAGCAGCCCGATCACGGCGGTCAGCTGCTGGTCGCTGAGGATGGGGACGTGGAGCAGCCCCTCGTCCGGGACCGCCTGGACGCCGGCGACGCCGTCGAGACCGGCTTCCCGGAGCGCCTGCGCCATCGCGGCCAGTTCGGCCGGGTCGGAGGGCCGGATGTGCAGGGTGCGGCCGCCGACCTTCGCCTTGAGCTCGTCCACGCCGCCCCGGGCGATGATCCTGCCCTGGTCGATGACGGTGAGCTCGTCGGCGAGCTGCTCGGCCTCTTCCATGTACTGGGTGGTGAGCAGCACGGTCGCCCCCTCCGCGACCATCCGCCGCACCTCTTCCCAGACCTCGTTGCGCGTCCGCGGGTCGAGCCCCGTCGTCGGCTCGTCCAGATAGAGGACGGCCGGGCTGCCGATCATGGAGGCGGCCAGGTCCAGGCGCCTGCGCATACCGCCGGAGTAGTCCATGGCGGCCTTCTTCGCCGCCGGGGTGAGCGAGAAGCGCTCCAGCAGCTCGTCGGCGCGGGACCGGGCCTTCTTGCGCGGCAGGTCGAGCAGCCGCCCGATCATGTAGAGGTTCTCCCAGCCGGAGAGCTTCTCGTCGACCGAGGCGTACTGCCCGGTGAGGCCTATGGTGCGGCGCAGTTGCCGGGGCTGCCTCACCACGTCCCAGCCCGCCACGACCGCGTGACCGGCGTCGGGCACGATCAGGGTGGACAGGCAGCGTACGAGGGTGGTCTTCCCGGCTCCGTTGGGTCCCAGCACGCCGAGGACGGTGCCCTCGCGCACGTCGAGGTCCACCCCGTCCAGCGCCTTCGTCTCGCCGTAGTGCTTGACCAGCCCCCGTACCTCGACGGCGTTCGTGCCGCCCTTGAGGTTCTTGTCGTTTCGCGTCATGGACACCATCGGACCAGCCGTCACCGACAAGTCACCGACATGTCGCCGACAACGCACCGACAGGGGGCCGACAGGGCGCCGACGGAAGGCGACAGCCCGCCGATGGGGGAAGTCGGCGGGCTGTCGGTGGTGCGGCAGTGGTCGTGTGGGCGTCAGTGGAAGGTGTGCTCCGCCGCCGGGAAGGTGCCGCCGACGACCTCTTCGGCGAACTCCTTCGCGGCGTCGGTCATGACCTGACGCAGGTTGGCGTACTGCTTGGTGAAGCGCGGGACCTTGCCGCCGGTCAGGCCGACCATGTCGGTGTAGACCAGCACCTGCGCGTCCGTGTCGGGCCCGGCGCCGATGCCGACGGTCGGGATGTGCAGGGTGCGGGTGACCTCGGCCGCGAGTTCGGCCGGCACGAGCTCCAGGACGACGGCGAACGCGCCCGCGTCCTGCACCGCCTTCGCGTCGCGCAGCAGCTGCTGGGCGGCCTCCTCGCCGCGGCCCTGGACCCGGTAGCCCATCGCGTTGACGGACTGCGGGGTCAGGCCGATGTGTCCCATGACCGGGATCCCGGCCTCGACCAGGAGCCGGATCTGCTCGTGGGAGCGCTCGCCGCCCTCCAGCTTGACCGCGCCGACCCCGGCGTCCTTGACCAGCCGGGTGGCGTTGCGCAGCGCCTGGACCGGGCCCTCCTGGTACGCGCCGAAGGGCAGGTCGGCCACGATGAGCGCGCGCTTGGTGCCGCGCACGACGGCGGCCGAGAGGACGGCCATCTCGTCCATGGTGACGGGCACGGTGGTCTCGTAGCCGAGGTGGCAGTTGCCCATGGAGTCACCGACGAGCATGACCGGGATGCCGGCCTCGTCGAAGACGGACGCGGTCATCGCGTCGTAGGCGGTGAGCATGGGCCACTTCTCGCCGCGCTCACTGGCGGCGGCGATGTCGTGGACGCTGATGCGGCGGGTGCTCTTGCCTCCGTACAGCGCCTTGCCGGCGCCGGGAGTCGGCCCCGCGGGGGGTGTGGCGGACTGGTTCTGCGCAGCCTGAAGCGACATGGCCAACGGCTCCTTCGTCATCTCGAGGCGCCCTGACGGCGTCCCCGGATCCCTTCCATGGTGGCATCCCGGGACGGTTCCCGGGAAGTGGGCCCGCCGTGCCCGGTGAACGGTGCGCGGCAACCGGGTAGAGCCCCCCGACCCCACCGTCTCCGGCACCGCCGGCCTGGACGGCCTGCGGGTCGTGCTGGAGTCCATGCGCACGCGCGGTCTCGCCCAGCGGTCCTCCGCCCTCCTGCACAACGTGTTCGTGCGGATGAAGAAGCACCCCAGGCTCTGGACGGAGTACCAGAGCACCGTCATCGCGCCCCGCCGCGTCGCATGACGGCCGCCGTGCGGCGGGCGGTGGACGCGGGCGAGCTGCGCGACGACCTCGACGTGGACCTCATGGACGACCTGTTCCTGGGACCCATGTTCGTCCGCACCGTCCACCGTCCGGAGACGGCCCTGCCGGAGGACCTCGTCTACCGTGTCATCCGGACCTCCTCCAGGGCCTCGCGCCACGCGCGCGGAATGCGCGGGACACGGTCGCGGAACCGACGACTGCTTCCGCGTGAACGTTCTGTCACAAGCCTCACCACAGCCACCCGGACCGGAACCCGTCATGCCGCGTCGGTCGTCCTGATGGCAGAACGGCCGTCGTCGACGGCGAGAACGGCGTCACCCATCGCCTAGGGTCGGGAGGCGCGGTGATGTGTACGGCAAGGCAGTGAGGACGAGCGCAATGGTGCAGGCGTACAGGGCGGACACCGAGAACGCCGGTGCGGGTCCGCAGCCGGTCTCCCCTTTCCGGGCCATGCGCCGAAAACTGGTCTCCGACCCGGGGATCTGGCGGCGGGGCGTCCTTCTGGCCCTCTGCTCGGTCCTCCTGACCGTCGTGCTGGTCCTGCACTCGGACATCCCGAACACCATCGGCAACACGGGCAGTCTCATCGAGACCTTCCTGCCCTGGTTCGGCGTCCTCATCCCGGTGCTGCTGATCCTCGGACTGGTACGGCGCTCCGCGACGGCGGTGGTCGCCCTCGTCCTGCCGGTCGCCGTATGGCTGAACCTCTTCGGCGGCCTGCTGTTCGCCGACAAGTCGGGTACCGGCGGGGACTTCACCGTCGCCACGCACAACGTCAACGCCGGCAACCTCGATCCCGCGGGAACGGCCCGGCAGGTCGCCGGCTCCGGCGCGGACATCCTGGCCCTCCAGGAACTGCCCAGCGGCAAGGTGGAGGCGTACGAGGACGCCCTCGCCGGCCACTATCCGCACCACTCCGTGCAGGGCACCGTGGGCCTGTGGAGCAAGTACCCGGTGACCGACTCCAGCCCCGTGGACATCAAGCTGGGCTGGACCCGCGCGATGAGCGCCACGGTCACCACCCCCGAGGGCCCGGTCAAGGTGTACGTCGCCCACCTCCCCTCGGTGCGGGTCAAGCTGAACGCGGGCTTCACCGCCAACCAGCGGGACGACAGCGCGGATGCCCTGGGCGAGGCGATCACCGACGAACCCATGGAGCGGGTCGTCCTGCTCGGCGACCTGAACGGCACGATGAACGACCGCTCGCTGAACGCGGTCACCGCCCAGATGCGTTCCACCCAGGGAGCGGCGGGCGACGGCTTCGGCTTCAGCTGGCCCGCGTCCTTCCCGATGGCGCGGATCGACCAGATCATGGTGCGGGGCGTCGAACCCCTCGCGTCCTGGACCCTCCCCGCCACGGCCAGCGACCACCTCCCGATCGCGGCCCGCGTGCAATGGTGAGCGCAGCCCCTCCGGCAGGCGGTACGCTCGCGGCCATGTCCAGCCCCGAGTCCGACAGAGTCGGGCCGCCGGTTCGCCGGTGGCCGGTCATCGACGCAGAGAGCCTCTGACCCCAGCGGTCGACGGCCCTCCGCGTCGCGCCGTCGGCCACCGCCGGATCCTCGGCGGCGGTGCGGGCCGACTTCCCCGTCCGTGACGAACACCGGGCATTCCACCGCGTCGCCGTCCTCGCGCTCCCGCGTGAGGACGGGCGCGGCCCGCATCCCCCCTGCACACCGCTCGTTCCTCCGACGGTTCCGTACAAGGGGTCCCCTTCTCATGCCATTCGCTGTCCACATGCTCGGGCTGGCCGTCTTCGCCCAGGGCACTTCGGAGTTCATGCTGTCCGGCCTGCTCTCGAACATCGCCGGTGACCTGCACGTCTCACTCGGCGCCGCCGGGTTGCTGACCTCGGCCTTCGCGGTCGGGATGGTGATCGGCGCGCCGCTCACCGCTCTGGCCGGCCGCACCTGGCCCCGGCGCGGGGCCCTGCTGCTCTTCCTCGGCGTCTTCGGCGCCGTCCACGTCGTCGGCGCGCTGACCTCCAGCTACGGCGTGCTGCTCGCCACCCGGGTCGTCGGGGCGCTGGCCAACGCCGGCTTCTGGGCGGTGGCGCTGGTCACCGCACTGGCCATGGTCGCCCCGCACCAGCGGGCGCGGGCCACCGCCGTGGTCGTCGGCGGGGTCACCCTCGCGTGTGTCGTGGGCGTTCCGGCGGGGGCGGCACTCGGTGAACTCTGGGGCTGGCGCTCGGCGTTCTGGGCCGTCGCCCTGGTGTCCGTACCGGCGGCGGTCGCGCTGCTGGTCGCCGTGCCCGGCGGCAGGCCCGACGCACCGAAGGTCAGCGCCAGGAGTGAACTGCGCGCCCTGGCCCGGCCCCGGCTGCTGCTCACCCTGATGGTGATGGCGCTCGTACAGGGCGCGACCTTCTGCACGTTCTCCTACCTGGAACCGCTGGTCACCCGGGTCACCGGCTTCGGCGCGGGGTGGGTGCCCCTGGTGCTAGCGCTGTTCGGCGTCGGATCGTTCGCGGGTGTCACCCTGGCCGGACGGCTGGCCGACGCCCGCCCGGACGCGGTCGCCGGGATCGGCATGGCCGCGCTGGCCCTGGGCTGGGCCGCCCTCGCCCTGACCGCCGCGCACCCGGCCGCGGCCCTCGCACTGGTGCTGCTCCAGGGCGCGCTGGCCTTCGGTACGGGGACGACACTCATCACCCGGGTCTTCCACCTGGCCCCCGACGCCCCCACCCTGGCGGGCTCCTTCGCGACGGCCGCCTTCAACGTCGGTGCCGCGGCCGGACCTTGGCTGGGCGGCCTGGCCCTCGGCGCCGGCCTCGGCTTCCGCGCCCCGGTCTGGGTGAGCGCCCTGCTGATGTGCGCGGCACTCGTGGGTACGGGAGCGCTGGCGCTGTCGTCGGGCGGCGTGCCCGCGGTGCGCTCAGCGACGCGCGTACCCACCGAGTGACGCCCAGATCACACCCCGGCGCAACGGCATGTTCACGTCCGGGCATAAAACGTCTGAGAGACTTTGTTCCGACGGGGTACATAACCCGTCCCGGCAACGAAGCCGACGCTCCCGCACTCACCACCGCCACCCGGACCCCGTACGGTCCGGGCGGCCCCTGCCCGAAAGGTCCTCCCCATGCCCCTGGCCCTGCTCGCCCTCGCTGTGAGCGCCTTCGGCATCGGCACCACCGAGTTCGTGATGATGGGCCTGCTGCCCAACGTCGCGGACGATCTGGGAACGTCCGTGCCCACCGCCGGTTACCTCGTCTCGGCGTACGCGATCGGCGTCGTCGTCGGTGCCCCGCTGCTCACCGGCCTCGGCTCCAGGATCCCGCGCAAGCGGATGCTCCTGCTGCTGATGGCCGTCTTCACCGTCGGCAACCTCGCCTCCGCCTTCGCCCCCGACTTCGGCTGGCTGCTGGCCGGCCGCTTCCTGGCCGGACTCCCGCACGGCGCGTTCTTCGGTGTCGGCGCCGTCGTCGCCGCACGCCTCGTGCCGGACGGCCGCCAGGCCCGCGCCGTCGCCACGATGTTCCTCGGCCTGACCGTGGCCAACATCGTCGGCGTACCGGCGGCCACCCTGCTGGGACAGCACCTCGGCTGGCGCGCCACGTTCATGGTCGTCGCGGTGATCGGGCTGGGCGCGATGGCCGCCCTCGCCCGGCTCGTACCGCAGATCCCCGTCGAGGCGCACCAGAACGTACGCCGTGAACTGAGCGCGCTCGGCAACCGGCAGGTCATCCTCGGCCTGCTCACCGCCGTCCTCGGCTTCGCGGGTGTCTTCGCCGTCTACTCCTACCTCTCCTCCATGACGACCGAGGCGATGGGCTTCGGCGAGTCCTCGGTGACGCTCGTCCTGGCGCTCTTCGGCATCGGGATGACACTCGGCGCGCTGGCGGCGGGACCGCTGACCGACCGGGCGCTGCGCCCCACCCTCTACGGGTCGCTGGGGGCCCTGGCCGTCGTCCTGGTGGTCTTCCCCTTCACGGTCCATGTCCACTGGGCGGCACTGGTCATGGTGGTGCTGCTCGGCGGCATCGGCTTCATGACGACCACACCGCTCCAGATGCTCGTGATGAACGCGGCCAAGGACGCCCCCACGCTGGCGTCCGCCTCCAACCACTCCGCCTTCAACCTCGCCAACGCGGGCGGCGCCTGGCTCGGCGGGGTCGCCATCGCTGCAGGATGGGGCTGGACGTCCCCGGCCCTGGTCGGCGCGGTGCTGGCCGTGGCCGGACTCGCCGTGGCGGTCACGGCGGGCGTCCTGGACCGTACCCCGGCCGCCTCCCGCGTCGTGGCGTCCGGTGTCCGGGCGGAGACACGGGAGTACGCGGAGGCACGCTCCTCCTCGGACGCCTGAGCCGTAAGGCCCGACGGTCTGCGGATCACGACGACGGGCCGGTGGGGGCGCGCGACGCGCGCCCCCACCGGCCCGTCCTCTCAGGTCGTCGTCGACGGCCTCTCGCGGAGGGCGTCGACGACGGCACGCTCCAGGACCGCCGACACGCCGATCAGGGCGCCCTTCTTGCCCATGGAGGTGTCCCTGATGAGGTAGCTCCGGTCGCCCAGGTACTCCAGGGTGGCCGGGTCGAAGATCCAGGCGGTGCGCCAACCGGCCGACGTGTTGTCGCGGGCCACCCCGACCCCGTGCCGGCCGGCTGCGTCCACCGCGTCGGGGTCCACGGTCACGCCGGGGATCCTCGCCGCGGCCTTGTAGAGGGCGGCCGCTGTCTTCGGCGGCATCACCGTCTCCCGCAGGAGCTCGCCGATGGTGTCGAAGGCGTCCTGCGCCTGGTCCCGGTCCTCGGCCGGGGTGTCGCGCGCGTCCTGGTCCCGGGTGATCTCGGTGGTGAGGCGCCGGAGCAGGGCGTCGGGGTCGGTGGGCAGCGAGGCCAGCCAGGCGTACGTCGGGCGGTTGAGGCCCGCCGGGTAGCCGACGGGGGTCTCGCCGTCCGGGACGCCGACGACGAGCGGGACGTACGAGCCGTCCTGGTGGATCAGGCCCTCGTCGATCACCGGTCCCGCCTTCTGCGTCATCCAGACCTCGCGCTCGCCGGGCTCGGTCATTCTCACCGGGCCGCCGAATTCCCCCTCGTTCCCGGACTCCAGTGTCCTGACGTACACGAACTGGTCACCGGTGACCGTCCGTTCGACGCTCCTCCCGGCGGCCAGGGCGATCCGGTCGAGCAGCACCGCCGCGCCGCTCGGGGCCGTGACCCGGGACTCCTCACCCGCGGCGGACGGTGCCGGGGCGCTGTCCTGGCCGGTCACGGCGAGCGTGGTCAGCAGCACCCCGCCCAGGGCCAGTCCGGCGGCGGGCAGCAGCACGGCGGGCCGCAGGAGGCGGGGGCGGGGGCGCGCGGTGGCACGGTCGCCGTCCTGGTCGATCAGACGCATCAGGGTGTCCTTGTGGCGGAGATGACGGCCCGGGGGCAGGTCCCGTTCGGCCGGGGCCGGCAACAGCCGGGCCAGTTCCTCGTGTTCGGCCCGCTCGGAGCCGGAGGTGCGGTCGTTCATCGGGCTTCCTCCTGGATGGGCAGGGCCACGAACGCGGCCCCGCTCCCTACCTCTCCGCGACCGGGGCGGGGTTCCCGTCCCGACCGGACCTCTTCTCCCCGCCGTGCCACTCGCGCAGGCCTCTCCGGCTCCCGGCCGAGCTCCTCGTCGGTGAGCCGGCGGAGCCGGGTGCGGGCACGGGACAGCCGTGACCGCACGGTGCCCACCGGGACTCCCAGGGCCTCGGCCGCCTCGGCGTAGTCCAGCCCGGACCAGACGCAGAGGACCAGCACCTCGCGTTCCTGGCGGCGGAGCCCGCCCAGCGCCCGCCGGACAGCGGCGAGCCGCCGCGCGTCGTCGACACGACCTGCCGTGGCGTCCGCGATGTCAGCCACCGGTTCGGGGGCGGGGCGGCGGGCCAGGAAGGCCAGGCGCCGCCCGGTACCCCGGTTGGCGTTGCGCGCCTTGTTCGTGGCGATCCCCAGCAGCCACGGCCGCAGCGAGTCGCCCTCGGGCTCGACGGAACGCCGGGTGCGCCAGGCCGCCAGGAAGGTGTCGGACAGCACTTCCTCGGCCGTCGCCCAGTTGCCCGTCAGGCGGTAGGCGTGGTTGTAGACCGCCCGCGCGTACTCCTCGTAGAGGGCGGCGAACGCCTCGCGGTCGCCCGCCCTGATCCGTGCACGCATCCGGCCCCGGTCTTCCTGTTCGTCACAGCTCACACCACCTACCTCTCCGGCCGGTCCGAGGGGTTCCGGTGACCTGTGCCACACCGCGGGCCGCACGCGACAGCTCCCGGGACGCCGAGGCGTCCGGGGCGCTGTCCTCTCCGGGCGTCAGGACTCGTTCGACTCCCGCCACCGGTTGGTGATCGGCAGACGGCGGTCCTTGCCGAAGCCCTTCGGCGAGATCTTCGTGCCCGGCGGGTACTGCCGGCGCTTGTACTCCGCCGTGTCGACCATCCGCAGGGTCTTCGTCACCAGAGCGTCGTCGAAGCCCGCCGCCACGATCGCGTCCCGGCCCTGGTCCCGGTCGACGTACAGCTCCAGGATGCGGTCCAGCACGTCGTAGTCCGGCAGCGAGTCCGTGTCCACCTGGTCCGGGCGCAGTTCGGCGCTCGGCGGCTTGGTGATGGACGCCTCCGGAATGGGCGGGGTCTGCCCGCGCTCCTCTGCGGCGCGGTTGCGCCACTTCGCGAGGCGGAACACCGACGTCTTGTACACGTCCTTGATCGGCCCGTACGCGCCGACGGAGTCCCCGTACAGCGTGGAGTAGCCCACCGCCAGCTCGGACTTGTTGCCCGGCGCGAGCACGATCTGGCCCTCCTGGTTGGAGAGGGCCATCAGCATCGTGCCGCGCAGCCGCGACTGGAGGTTCTCCTCCGCCAGGCCGGTGAGCCCCAGGGAGTCCATGTACGCGTCGAACATCGGCTCGATCGGGACGGTGCGGAAGTTCAGTCCCGTACGCCGGGCCAGTTCCGCCGCGTCGCCCTTGGAGTGCTCCGACGAGTACTTGGACGGCATCGAGACGCCGTACACGTTCGCGGCGCCCAGCGCGTCGCAGGCGATCGCCGCGACCAGCGCCGAGTCGATACCGCCCGAGAGCCCGATCAGCACACTGCTGAAACCGTTCTTCGCGGCGTACGCGCGCAGGCCCACGACCAGCGCCGAGTACAGCTCCTCGTCGTCGTCCAGCCGCTCGGCGTATCCGCCGGCCAGCTCGGGCTCGTAGGCCGGGAGCGGTTCCTCGCTCAGGACCACGTGGTCGATCCGCAGCCCGTCGTCGACGACCCCGGACGGCGCCTCGGCCGTGGCGGCGGGCAGGTCCAGGTCGAGGATCACGGTGCCCTCGGCGAACTGCGGCGCGCGCGCGACGACGTCGCCGTCCTTGCCGACGACGATGGAGTCCCCGTCGAATACCAGCTCGTCCTGGCCGCCGATCATCGCCAGGTAGGCCGTCGTGCAGCCGGCCTCCCGCGCCCGCCTGCGCACCAGCTCCAGCCGGGTGTCGTCCTTGTCCCGCTCGTACGGAGAGGCGTTGATCGACAGCAGCAGACCGGCTCCGGCGGTACGCGCGGCCGGGACGCGGCCGCCGTCCTGCCACAGGTCCTCGCAGATCGCGAGCGCCACATCGATGCCGTGCACCCGCACGACGGGCATCGAGTCGCCCGGCACGAAGTACCGGAACTCGTCGAAGACGCCGTAGTTGGGCAGGTGGTGCTTGGCGAAGTTCAGCGCGACCCGTCCGCGGTGCAGCACCGCGGCGGCGTTGCGCGGGGACCCGGCGGGCTGCCCGTAGCGGACCGCGGCGTGTTCCGAGCGGTCGAGATAGCCGACGACGACCGGCAGTTCCCCGAAGCCCTCGTCGGCGAGGCGGACGGCGAGCGCGCGCAGCGCCTTCCGTGAGGCCTCGACGAAGGACGACCGCAGGGCCAGGTCCTCGACGGGATAGCCGGTCAGCACCATCTCGGGGAAGGCCACCAGGTGGGCGCCCTGCTCGGCGGCGTGCCGGGTCCAGTGGAGGATCGACTCGGAATTGCCGGCGAGGTCTCCGACGGTCGCGTCGATCTGATTGAGTGCGAGACGTAGTTGAGGCACACGGCCAGTGTAATCGTCTGACTGACGCTATGTCCTGGCGTATCCCCGTCCGGAAGCCGCGGGCCGGGTCCGGACCGGGGTACGCCGGGGGGTCAGCGCAGGTAGCCGAGGACCGTCATCATCCCCGCTTCTGCGTGGTAGACGTTGTGGCAGTGCAGCATCCACAGCCCCGGGTTGTCGGCGTCGAAGTCCACCGTCAGCGAGCGTCCGGGCAGCAGCGCGGCTGTGTCCTTGCGCGCGCCGAGAGCCGTACCGGCCAGGGCGAACGTGTGGCCGTGCAGATGGATCGGATGCCACATCGAGGTGCGGTTGGTGAACACCAGCCGCACACGCTCCCCGGCCTTGACGGGATGCCGGCCCGCCGGGTCGTAGGGCTTCCCGTCGAAGGCCCAGTCGTACGCGTCCATGGAGCCCGTGAGCGTCATCCGCACGGTGCGGTCGGGCGTGCGCTCCGTGAGGGCCACCGCCTCGTCCGGTGCCAGCCGGTCGGCCGTGAGCAGCTCGCCGTCCAGCTCCGTGGGCCGCGCCGTGGCAGGCGGGATCTCTCCCGACCCCGTCTTCAGCACGGCCAGCGCCGAAGCCTCCTTGCCCTCGGCGAGAGCGGTCAGCGGGAACACCCCGTCCCCGGCGGTCACCAGTACGTCGTACCGCTCGCCCATCGCCAGCAGCAGGGCGTCGGTCTCGGTGTGCCGCACCGGGAAGCCGTCCGTGTGCGTCACCGTCATCCGGTGACCCCCGAGCGCCAGCCGGAACGCGGTGTCGCCGCCGGCGTTGACGACGCGCAGCCGGATGCGGTCGCCGGGTGCGGCCTCGAAGACCGAAGGGTCGCTCGCCCTCCGGCCGTTGACCAGGTAGTGCGGATAGGCGACGTCGCCGGCGTGGCCGCCGAGCAGATCGCTGCTCGCGCCCACCAGGAGCCGTGAGGGGGCGTCGCCGTCGCCGGCGTGACGTGCCGCACCGTGGCCGCCGGCGTCGCCTGTGCGCCGCGCCGCACCGTGGCCGCCGGCGTCATGGGCCGAGCCCCGTCCCCTGGTGAGCTCGTCGAAGACCGCTTCGGGGGTGGAGCCGTCCACCCCGTCGAGCCAGTCGTCGAGGACGACGATCCACTCCTTGTCGTAGCCGAGCGGCTCCTTCGGGTCCTCGACGATCAGCGGCGCGTACAGCCCCCGGTCGATCTGGACACCCGAGTGCGGGTGGATCCAGTGGGTCCCGGGGCGGCTGACCGCGAACCGGTAGGTGAAGTCGGCGCCCGCCTTGACCGCCTGCTGCGTCAGCGCCGGCACGCCGTCCATGTCGTTGCGCAGGGAGAGACCGTGCCAGTGCATCGTGGTGGCCTGCGGCAGATGGTTGGCCAGGGCGAGCTCGAGGGTTTCGCCCGCCGTGACCCGGATCGCCTCACCCGGCAGGCGGTCGCCGTAGGCCCAGCTGGGCACGGTGAGGCCGCCGCCCAGTTCCAGGCGGGAGACGGTGGCGGTGAGCGAGACCTTCCGCACGGGGCCGGCGCCCCGACGGGCCTCGGCGTCCACCACCTCCGGTCCGTCGGGTGTCACGTACTGGTCGGCGGCTCGCGCGGGGGAGGGGGCGGGTGCGCGTCGGGGAGCGCCGTGGGTCGGGACGGCGGCGGCCTGCGCGGCGAGTGCCGCTGATCCGGCCAGGGCGACACCGGCGCCGAGCACGGCGCGGCGCGTGTGCATTTCAGACATATTGCGCACCGTACCCCTGTCGGGTATAGGGGTACGGTGCGACACCCGAGGGCCTTCCCGACACCCGGGGGCACGGGCCGGACACCTCGTGCCGGGGAGCCCGGCCGGCAGGGCGGGGGGCGGTGTGGGCGGTGCGGGGCGCCGGGGAAGGTGGTGCGGTCGTGCGTGCGGCCGTCAGGCGTGCGAGTAGACCTTCTCCGCCCAGCCCGCGACCTGTTCGTCCGAGAGGTGGAGCGCCAGGTCGGCCTCGCTGATCATGCCGATCAGCTTCTTGTCCTCGACCACCGGGAGCCGGCGGATCCGATGGCTCTGCATCGTCTCCAGCACCGCGTCGACATCCGACGTCGACTCGATCCAGCGCGGAGTGCCGTCGCAGAGCTCATCCGTCGTCACCGTCGACGGATCGTGCCCCGCCGCCACGCACTTGATCACGATGTCCCGGTCGGTGATGATCCCGACCATCCGGTCCTGTTCGCCGCCGGCGGAGACGGGGAGAGCCCCCACCTTGTGCTCCCGCATCATCTGCGCGGCACGGTCGAGGGTCTCGTGGGCGGGGATCCAGTGGGCCCCGGTGTGCATGATGTCCTTGGCCGTGGTCATGGGTTGCCTCCTGCGTGCCGATGGGCACTGCGCTACGGCCCCGAGTCCTTCCATCGTGCCGGGACCGCCCGGCGCACGCGAGTGCTGTCACTCGTTCGGGCGTACGCCGGGTCGGTTCCGCGATCAGGGGCGGGGTGCGGCTCCGCGCGCCGCCAGCATGTCGGCCATCAGGTCGAGCTCGGACTGCTGGGCCTCGACCATTCCCTGGGCCAACCGCTTCTCCACGGGCACGGCACACCGCTCGGCGCAACCCCGGGCCATCGCGACGCCGCCCTCGTGGTGGTCGGTCATCAGCTGCAGGAAGAGGATCTCGGCCTGCTTGCCACGGGCCCCGCGGAGCTCGGCCAGCTCGGTCCTGGTGGCCATGCCGGGCATCAGGGCTCCGTCGCGGTCCATCTCGGCCGTGCCGTCCATGTTCTCGGCGCCCCCGGCGCCCTTCATGTCGTGCATGGCGTGGCCGCTGTGCGCGTCCTTTGGCATCCACGCCATCGGACCCTGCCCCTCGGGTGCCGTCTTCGGCAGCTCCCACAGGTCGAGCCAGCCGAGCAGCATGCCGCGCTGGTTGGCCTGTGTGTGGGCGATGTCGTACGCGAGGCGCCGTACGTCCTCGTCGTCGGTCACGTCCCGCACCACGAACGCCATCTCCACGGCCTGCTGATGGTGGACGGCCATGTCCCGCGCGAACCCGGCGTCGGCCGAGTCCGCGGCGGGCGTGAGGGGCGCGGACGCGGCTGCGTCCCCCCGCGCGGAGGCGACCGTCGCCGCCCCCGCGAACAGCACCGCGAGGGCCACCGCGGACCCCACGGCCCACCGCGCACGCCGGCTCAGCGCGGCGCTCACCCGTCGACCCCGCCGGTGCAGGGCGCGCCCGGCTCGGGAGTCTGCGCGCCCTGGACGTACTTCGCGAGGAACCGGGCCACCCGCGGGTCGTCGGCGCTGTCCACGGTGACCTGCTTGCCCCAGGCGCTGAGCATGATCGCCCCGGCCTGTCCCTCGTACGGGGACATCAGGGTGTAGGGGGTGCTCCTGACGCGCGACGCGAGCGCCTCGACGTCCTTCCCCGAGGCCTTCGCGTTGTGCGTGACCCAGACCGCACCGTGCTCCAGGGCGTGCACGGCGTTGACGTTCGGGACGGCCTTCTCGTATACGACGCCGTCGCAGTTCAGCCACGCCGGATTGTGGTTCCCGCCGACCGGCGGCTCCATGGGATACGTCACCTCCGTGGTGACGTGGTCACGGGTCAGCTTCTTCGCGTCCCACGACTTCTCGTCCGCGATCGGCTCGGCGGCGAGCTTCTTCTTGTCCTGCTCGGTCTGCTTGGCGTCCTGTGCCTGGCTCTCCTCCGTCCTCTCCTTCGCCTCGGACTTCTCCAGGAGCATGTACGAGCCGAATCCGAGCAGGCCGGCGACCACTGCGGCGCTCAGGCCTATGGCGAGGACCTTGTTGCGGCGGTCGCGCGCACGGTCGGCACTGCGCATGTGCTCTATGCGGGTCCTGCGGTCGAAGCTCATGACGTCGGGTCCTTCTGCCAGGTGTCGGGAGGGACGGGAGCGGAGCGGGGAGAACATGGTCGGGGCAGGCCGTGACGCGGTGGCTGCGGCCCTTGCACACCATGGGCGCCGATCGTAGTGGGTGGCCGCGTGCTCTCTCTCACACCGAGTGCGTAATCTGGGTGAAATCCCGGGTCGCGATACTGAGGTGTCCCCCTACCCCGGGCGGTGGTGCACGGACCGTCTGAACTGCAAGGATGTGGCTATGGACAAGCAGCAGGAATTCGTCCTCAGGACGCTTGAGGAGCGCGACATCCGCTTCGTACGGCTGTGGTTCACCGACGTTCTCGGTTACCTCAAGTCCGTCGCCGTGGCCCCGGCCGAGCTCGAGCAGGCCTTCGACGAGGGCATCGGCTTCGACGGCTCGGCCATCGAGGGCTTCGCCCGTGTATACGAATCGGACATGATCGCGAAGCCGGACCCCGGCACGTTCCAGATCCTCCCGTGGCGCGCGGAGGCACCGGGGACGGCGCGGATGTTCTGCGACATCCTGATGCCGGACGGTTCGCCCTCCTTCGCGGACCCGCGGTTCGTCCTCAAGCGCATCCTCGCGAAGACCTCCGACCTGGGCTTCACCTTCTACACCCACCCGGAGATCGAGTTCTTCCTGCTGAAGAACAAGCCGGTCGACGGCAGCCGCCCCACCCCGGCCGACAGCTCCGGCTATTTCGACCACACTCCGCAGAACGTCGGCATGGACTTCCGCCGCCAGGCGATCACCATGCTCGAGTCGATGGGGATCTCGGTCGAGTTCAGCCACCACGAGGGCGCCCCCGGCCAGCAGGAGATCGACCTGCGGTACGCGGACGCGCTCTCCACCGCCGACAACATCATGACCTTCCGTCTCGTCATGAAGCAGGTCGCGCTGGAACAGGGCGTGCAGGCCACCTTCATGCCGAAGCCCTTCTCGGAGTACCCGGGCTCGGGCATGCACACCCACCTCTCCCTCTTCGAGGGCGACCGCAACGCCTTCTACGAGTCGGGTGCCGAGTACCAGCTCTCCAAGGTCGGCCGGTCCTTCATCGCGGGCCTGCTCAAGCACGCCGCGGAGATCTCCGCCGTGACCAACCAGTGGGTCAACTCCTACAAGCGCATCTGGGGCGGCTCCAGCCGCTCCGCCGGCGCCGGCGGCGAGGCACCCTCGTACATCTGCTGGGGCCACAACAACCGCTCGGCCCTGATCCGCGTCCCGATGTACAAGCCCGGCAAGACCGGTTCGGCCCGAGTCGAGGTGCGCTCCATCGACTCCGGCGCCAACCCCTACCTGACGTACGCGGTGCTGCTCGCCGCGGGCCTCAAGGGCATCGAGGAGGGCTACGAACTCCCGGCCGGCGCCGACGACGACGTCTGGGCCCTCTCCGACTCGGAACGCCGCGCGATGGGCATCGAGCCGCTCCCGCAGAACCTGGGCGAGGCGATCTCGCTGATGGAGAAGAGCGAACTGGTCGCCGAGACGCTGGGCGAGCACGTCTTCGACTTCTTCCTGCGCAACAAGAAGCAGGAGTGGGAGGAGTACCGCAGCGAGGTCACGGCCTTCGAGCTGAAGAACCTGCTGCCGGTGCTGTGACCGCACCTTCGGCGAGAGGGCCCGCAGCCACCGGCTGCGGGCCCTCTCGCCGTCCGGGCCGTCCTCGGGCCGTCGGGTGGAACGGACGGGCGGGCGGCCTGCTGGCGGCGGGCGCGTGGGACGCGGCCACGGCAGCCGCCTGCCTCGCCGCCGCGCGAGGGGCTACCGGCCGGTGGCCCCTCGCACGGCCCTGGACCCGGTCGGCTGACCGCCCGGCCGGCGGAGCGCCGCACCCGGGGGGTCCGTCACTCGCCCCGGGCGGTCCGGGTGACGTCCGGGGCCGCGTCGGCTGCCGACGTCCGCGCGGGGTGCACCTCCGGCCGGGCAGTGTGGCGGGTGGTGATGGCCGGGGCGAGGAAGACCGCCACGGCGACGAACGCGAGGACGACGATCATGGCTGAGCGCAGCCCGTAGTGGTCGCCGAGGAAGCCGAGGCCGGGTGGACCGACGAGGAACGCGATGTAGCCGATCATCGCCACCAGGCTGACGCGCGCCGCCGAGTCGGGGCCCGAGTCGCCGGCCGCCGACAGTGCCACGGGGAAGCCGAGCGATGCCCCCAGGCCCCAGAACAGCACTGCGGCGCCCGCGAACACGGGGGAGTCGGCGAAGATGACGAGCGTGAGTCCGAGCGCGGCGGACAGGGCGCTCGCCCGGACGACGGGCGCGCGGCCGAAGCGGTCGATGAAGAAGGCGCCGCAGAAGCGGCCGATCGTCATGGCGGCGGCGAATCCCGCGTAGACGGCGGATCCGAGGGCGGGGTCCACACCGTGGCCGTCGACCATGAGCAGGGGAAGCCAGTCGTTGGCGGCGCCCTCCGCCAGGGCCATGGCGAGGATGATGCCGCCGATCAGCAGCAGCTGCTTGTCCTTCCACACCGCGCTCCGGGCCGGCGCGGAGCCGCCGTCGGCCGACCCGGGCCCCTTGGTCCTGCCGACCGCGGGAGGAACGGCGCGGATGGCGTACACGAACATCCCGGCGGTGATCACGGCCGTCGCGGTCAGGTGCCACTGCACCGGGAACTCGGTCGCGGTGAGCAGGATGCCGACGGCGGCTCCCACCACCGTGCCGAGGCTGAAGAAGCCGTGCAGGGTGGGCAGTACGGTCCCCCCGACGAGCTGCTCCACCTCGGCGCCGTCGATGTTGACCGCGACCTCACCGCCGCCCATCCCGGCACCGAAGAGGAACAGCCCCGCGGTGACGGTGGGCGCGGACCCGAGCATCGCCCCGAAGCCGACGACCACCATGCTGACGATGACCAGAGCCACCCCCACCCCCATGACCGGCCTGGTGCCGAACCGTGCCACCAGCGCCCCGGAGATCAGGATGCCGAGCATCGACCCGACGGACAGACCGAACAGGACGAGCCCCATCTCGGCCGTGGAAGCGCCCAGTTGATCCCTGATGTCGGGGGTCCGCGTCACCCACGACGAGATCGACAGTCCGGGGATGAGGAAGAAGAGGAACAACGCCGTCCGGCGGCGACGGGTGGACAGGTCCATCAGGCACGTCTTTCACGAGGATGCGACGGGGTGGACGTCACCCCGGGCTCAGCATGTACGAACGTACACTCCTGGATCGGGCAGCGGAAGTGCGTACCGCGAGACGGGGGCGGTCGTAGTGACGGGCCGCGCGGGCGCGGTTCCCGCAGGACGGCTTGCACCACTCCTGTCGGCCACGGCCCTTCACGAAGTACCGGACGCGGCACGGTGATGTGGCGGCCCGTGGGTGCCCCCGAGGTCCCTCACGGATAACGTGAGGCAACCGTTGGAGGGGGAAGCATGACCGTGTTGCTCGCACAGATCAGCGATCTGCACCTGGACGGCAGTGAGAGGGCGGCCCGGCGCGCCGAACGCGTCATGGACCACCTGCGGGCCCTTCCCCGCCCCGTTGACGCCGTACTGGTGACCGGGGACATCGCGGACCACGGGACGGAGGCGGAGTACGAGGAGGCGGCGCGGATCCTGGCCGCCCCCTTCCCGGTTCTCCCGTGCCCAGGGAACCACGACGCGCGGCCCGCCTACCGGACGGCGCTGCTGGGGGAGGAGTCCGGGACCGGACCCGTCAACCGGGTGCACCACATCGCGGGCGTGGCGATCCTGATGTGCGATTCCACGATCCCCGGACGCGACGAGGGACGCCTCGACGAGGAGACCCTCGCCTGGATGGACACCACCCTCGCGGAACTCCCCCGTGGAGCCCGGGCCCTGATCGCCTTTCACCAGCCGCCCCTCGAGCTCCACCACCCGCTGCCCGACTCCTGCATGCTCGAGAGCCCCGGCGACCTGGAGACCCTGCTCGACGCGCACCCGCAGGTCGCCGCCGTCCTCACGGGGCACGCCCACACCGCGGCGGCCACCACCTTCGCGGGGCGCCCTCTGATCGTGGGTCCGGCGACCACCTGGACGCTGCGGATGCCCTGGGAGGGTGACCTCGCGGCCGACCGCGACCAGCCTCCCGGACTCGCCTTCCACGTCCTGGACGACGACGGGCGGCTGACCACCCACTACCGGGTCGTGAGCTGAGGGACCGGAGCGGCGGGGACGGCCATCCGGCCTGGCACAGGCCGGTGTAGAGGCGAACGGTCTCGGGTAGTGTGACCCCTCCCGAGACCGGGACCGACCCAGGAGGTGAGACCCATTACCGCTTCAGCAGGCTGGGCGCTCACCCCTCGCCGTCGTAGGGCCGACCGGGCCTGAGCGATCGCGGAGCGCCCATCGGTACTCCCGAAAGGCTCCGCACCGTGCAGGAATCCGCCCCACCGCTCACCTTCGCCACCCTCGTCACCACCCTTCGCGCCGCCGGCTGCGTCTTCGCCGAGGACGAGGCGGAACTCCTCCTCTCGACGGCGTCCGACCCCGCCGGACTCGCGGCCATGCTGGAACGCCGCGTGGCCGGTCACCCGCTCGAACACGTCCTCGGCTGGGCCGAGTTCTGCGGGCTGCGGATCGCCGTGGACCCCGGGGTCTTCGTGCCCCGGCGGCGTACCGAGTTCCTCGTCCGGCAGGCCGCCGCACTCGCACCCGACGGGGCGGTCGTGGTCGACCTGTGCTGCGGCACCGGGGCGCTCGGCAGGGCGCTCGCGGCGGCGCTGCGCGACGTGGAACTGCACGCCGCCGACGTGGAACCCGCCGCCGTCCGCTGCGCCCGGCGCAACGTGGGCGGCCTCGGAACCGTCCACGAGGGCGACCTCTTCGAGCCGCTGCCCCGCGCGCTGCGCGGACGGGTCGACGTCCTGCTCGCCAACGTGCCGTACGTACCGACCGGCGACGTCGGGCTGCTGCCGGCCGAGGCGCGCGTGCACGAGCCGCGCGTCGCGCTCGACGGAGGGGGCGACGGTCTCGACGTCATGCGCCGCGTGGTGGACGAGGCGGCGGACTGGCTGGTCCCCGGCGGCAGCCTGCTGGTCGAGACGAGCGAGCGGCAGGCACCGGCGGCCGAGGAGACGGTACGCGGCGGCGGACTGGCCGCGCGCGTCGTGGTCTCCGAGGAGCTGTACGCCACCGTCGTCATCGGCACCAGGCCCCACTGACCCGAACGACCCCGGACGTCCGGTGCGGCGGCGTGGCCCTCGCACCGGGCGCGGGCGGGTGGGGGCCACGCCACCGCACCGCATTCACCGGCGCGGGGCTAGGCTCGTAGGGCGGATATGTGTGATCGGCGGGCAGGAGACACGGGATGACGACGGTGCCGGGACGCAGAAGCAGTACGTTCACCCGCCTGCTGCGGCACGGTTTCACCGATCCGTCGGCCGCCGAACGGCTGCTCGATCTGCCCGAGCTCGCCTCCGTACGGGCCGATCCCGTCCTCTTCGACGCCCTCGGCGCGACGGCCGACCCCGATCTGGCCCTGCACGGCCTCGTGCGGCTCGTCGAGGCCGAGGAGCCCGACGAACGGCAGATCCTGCTGGACACCCTCGTCACGGCCAAGCCGCTGCGGGACCGGCTCCTCGGGGCCCTCGGCGCCTCCGAGGCCCTCGGGGACCATCTGGCACGGCATCCTCGCGACTGGCAGGTGCTGGTCACCTACGAGGCCACCGATCTGCATCCCGGGGTCCCCGAGTTCGAACACATGCTCAGCGGCGTGGTCGACCCCGACTCGCTGAGGGTCGCCTACCGCCGGTCCCTGCTGTCGATAGCGGCCCGGGACGTCTGCGGGACCACGGACGTCGCCGAGGTCGCCGCCGAACTCGCCGACCTCGCGACGGCCACCCTGAGGGCGGCGCTCGCCCTGGCACGGGCCGAGGCGCCCTCCGACGCCGCGCAGTGCCGGATCGCCGTCATCGCCATGGGCAAGTGCGGCGGACACGAGCTCAACTACGTCTCCGACGTCGACGTGATCTTCGTCGGGGAGCCGGTCAACGGGGCGGAGGAGAGCAGCGCCCTGCAGGCCGCCACCCGGCTGGTCGCCCACATGATGCGCATCTGCTCCGACACCACCGTCGAGGGCACCATCTGGCCCGTGGACGCCAACCTCCGCCCCGAGGGCCGCAACGGACCGCTGGTACGGACCCTCTCCTCGCACCTCGCCTACTACCAGCGCTGGGCCAAGACCTGGGAGTTCCAGGCGCTGCTCAAGGCCCGGCCCGTCGCCGGCGACCCGGAGCTCGGGGCGCAGTACCTCGAAGCCGTGTCCCCGCTGGTGTGGCAGGCCGCCGACCGTGAGAACTTCGTCGGCGACGTGCAGAAGATGCGCCGCCGCGTCGTCGACAACATCCCCGTCGACCGAGTCGACCGCGAGCTCAAGCTGGGTCCCGGAGGCCTCCGGGACGTCGAGTTCGCCGTCCAGCTGCTCCAGCTCGTGCACGGGCGCAGCGACAGCACCCTGCACGTAGGCTCCACCCTGGAGGCACTGAGGGCGCTCGCCGACGGCGGATACGTCGGGCGGGCGGACGCCGCCCAGCTGGACGAGGCGTACCGCTTCCTGCGGGCCATGGAGCACCGCATCCAGCTCTACCGGCTCCGCCGCACCCACCTCGTCCCCGAGGGCGAGGCCGACCTGCGCAGGCTCGGGCGGTCCCTCGGGCTGCGTACGGACCCGGTCGCCGACCTCAACCGGGCATGGCGGCGGCACGCCTCCGTCGTGCGGCGGCTGCACGAGAAGCTGTTCTACCGGCCGCTCCTGGACGCCGTGGCCCAGCTGGCGCCCGGCGAGAGCAGGCTCAGCGCCAAGGCCGCCGGTGTCCGGCTGGAGGCCCTCGGCTACGCCGATCCCGCCGCCGCGCTGAGGCACCTGGAAGCCCTGAGCTCGGGTGTCACCCGTAAGGCCGCCATCCAGCGGACGCTGCTGCCGGTGCTGCTCGGCTGGTTCGCGGACTCCGCGGATCCGGACGCCGGGCTCCTCGGCTTCCGGCAGGTGTCCGACGCGCTCGGCAAGACCCCGTGGTACCTGCGGCTCCTGCGTGACGAGGGCGCCGCCGCCGAGAACCTCGCCCGGGTCCTGTCCGCGGGCCGGCTCGCCCCGGACCTGCTGATGCGCGCCCCGGAGGCCGTCGCCATACTCGGCGACCCCGAGGGACTGAGGCCGCGCGGCCGGAACCACCTGGAGCAGGAGGTGCTGGCCGCGGTCGGACGTGCCCCGGGTGCCGAGGCGGCCGTCGCGGTGGCACGCGGGGTGCGGCGGCGTGAACTGTTCCGCACGACCGCCGCCGACATCATCGGTTCGTACGGCACCGAGGACAACCCGGCGGAGACCGACCCGGGCGCCCTGGTCGACCGGGTCGGCTCCGCGGTCACCGACCTGAACGCCGCCACCCTCTCCGGCGCGCTGCGCGCCGCCGTCCGCGAGCGGTGGGGATCGACCCTGCCGACCCGGTTCGCCGTCATCGGCATGGGCCGCTTCGGTGGCCACGAGCTGGGCTACGGCTCGGACGCGGACGTCCTGTTCGTGCACCAGCCCCGGGAGGGGGTCGGTGACGAGGAGGCCGCCAGGGCCGCGAACGCCGTCGTCGCGGAGATGCGCAGACTGCTGGAGCTGCCGACCGCGGACCCGCCGCTGCTCATCGACGTCGACCTGAGGCCGGAGGGCAAGACCGGGCCCCTGGCCCGCACCCTGAAGTCGTACGGGGCCTACTACCGGCGCTGGTCCCTGGTCTGGGAGAGCCAGGCGCTCCTCCGCGCCGAGCCCATGGCCGGTGACGAGGAACTGGGACGCGCCTTCGTGGAGCTCGTCGACCCGCTGCGCTACCCGGTCGAGGGACTGGGCGACGAGGCGGTCCGTGAGATCCGGCGGCTCAAGGCGCGCATGGAGTCCGAGCGCATGCCGCGCGGTGCCGACCCGACCCTCCACACCAAGCTCGGGCGCGGCGGGCTGAGCGACGTCGAGTGGACGGTGCAGCTCATGCAGATGCAGCACGGCTGGGCGGAACCCGGCCTGCGGACCACACGTACGCGGGAGGCGCTGGCGGCGGCGTGCGCGGCGGACCTGATCCCGGCGGAGGATGCCCAGACGCTGGACGAGGCGTGGGTGCTGGCTTCCCGGGTGCGCAACGCGGTGATGCTGGTGCGGGGGCGGCCCGGCGACACGTTCCCCTCGAACCCGCGTGAGCTGACGGCGGTGGGCCGTTACCTCGGGTACGAGCCCGGCCACGTGGGGGACATGCTGGACGACTACCGGCGGATCACCCGCAGGGCCCGGGCGGTCGTGGACGAGCGGTTCTACGGCGCCTCGGGGTGAGGCGACGGGCGGCCCCGGCGTCCCGCGGTACGGCTCACCGTTCGGCGGCCGGATGTCGCCCTCAGTCTCCGGCCGAACCCGCTTCGGCCCGGGGGGTCAGCTCAGGCGCTCGCGCGGGTGGCCGGCGCAGGGCGCGCAGACGACTCCCGCCGGGACGCTGGACACGCCTCGGCAGGCGGTGCGGCAGCGCCCCGTACCAGGCGTAGGACATCGCCACGCCGAACGTCAGGCAGGCCATCCCGCCCACCGCGTCCAGCCAGAAGTGGTTCGCCGTCGCCACGATCACCACGAGCGTGGCCATGGGGTACAGCGCGCCCAGGATCCGCGCCCACGGGGCGGAGGCCAGGGCGCAGATGGTCAGACCGCACCACAGGGACCAGCCGATGTGCATGGACGGCATCGCCGCGTACTGGTTCGACATGTGCTTGAAGTTGCCCGAGGCCATCGAACCCCAGGTCTGGTGCAGCAACACCGTGTCGATGAAGCCGCCGCCGTTCATCAGCCTGGGCGGCGCCAGCGGGAAGACGTAGTAGCCGAGCAGGGCCACCGCGGTGGTGGCGAAGAGGGCCAGACGGGCGGCCGCGTAGCGGCCCGGATGACGGCGGAACAGCCAGACCAGCACACCGATGGTCACGACGAAGTGCAACGTCGCGTAGTAGTAGTTCATCGACACGATCAGCCATGTCACGGAATTGACCGCCTGGTTGACCGTCTGTTCGAAGGCGAGACCCACGGTGTGCTCGAGGGACCAGATCCAGTCGGCGTTCCGCAGCGCCGCAGCCTTCTGCTCGGGAACGGCGTTGCGCACCAGCGAGTAGAGCCAGTAGCTGACCGCGATCAGCAGCACCTCGAACCAGAGGCGCGGGCGGCGCGGCGACCGCAGGGAGCGAAGGGAGAGGCGGGTGCTCGTGCGGGGCGGGGTGATCGCTCTCGTCGAACCGGATGAACCAGCGGGCCCGGATGAGCCAGGCGAACCGGACGCCGTCGCTCCGTCCGCGACGGGTGACGGGGTGGCCGCCGTGCGGTCTTCCTGTGTGGTCACGTGCGATTCACCCATAGGCGCAGAGTCTGCCAGATACATCCCCCTCTGCCCGATGATCCTCCGGTCGGGTTCCGGTCGCACATCCAGCAGTTCACCGGCGGGCGGGAGCCGGGGAGGAAGGACCCGGGCCCGATGCGGTTGAACCGCGTACGACCAGCTCGGGCATGAAGACGAACTCGCTGTGCGGAGCCGGTGTGCCGCCGATCTCCTCCAGCAGGGTGCGCACCGCGGCCTGGCCCATCGCCGTCACCGGCTGCCGGATCGTGGTGAGCGGCGGATCGGTGAACGCTATGAGGGGCGAGTCGTCGTAGCCCACCACGGAGAGGTCGCGCGGGACCTCCATCGACAGCCTGCGGGCCGCCCGGATGGCGCCGAGCGCCATCATGTCGCTCGCGCACACCACCGCGGTGCACCCGCGCTCCATCAGCGCCGAGGCCGCCGCCTGGCCGCCCTCCAGCGTGTACAGGGAGTGCTGGATCAGCTGCTCCACCGCGTCGGCGGTGAGGTCCAGCTGCTCCCGCATCGTGGCGTGGAACCCCTCGATCTTGCGGAGGACCGGGACGAAGCGCTTCGGCCCGACCGCCAGTCCGATGCGCTGGTGCCCGAGCGCCACCAGGTGCGTCACCGCGAGCCGCATCGCCGCACGGTCGTCCGGAGAGATGAAGGGAGCCTGCACCTTGGGGGAGAAGCCGTTGACCAGGACGAAGGGAACACCCTGGGCGCGCAGTTGCTCGTAGCGCTGCATGTCGGCCGACGTGTCGGCGTGCAGTCCGGAGACGAAGATGATGCCCGAGACCCCGCGGTCGACGAGCATCTCGGTGAGCTCGTCCTCGGTCGAGCCGCCCGGCGTCTGCGTCGCCAGCACCGGCGTGTAGCCCTGCCTGGTGAGCGCCTGGCCGATGACCTGGGCCAGCGCGGGGAAGATCGGGTTCTCCAGCTCGGGCGTGATCAGGCCGACGAGACCCGCGCTGCGCCGGCGCAGCCGGACGGGGCGCTCGTAGCCGAGGACGTCGAGCGCCGCGAGGACTGATTCGCGGGTGGCCGCTGCGACACCGGGCTTGCCGTTCAGTACGCGGCTGACCGTCGCTTCGCTGACCCCCGCCTGATTTGCGATATCGGCAAGCCGTGCGGTCATGGCAATGGACTGTACCGGGCGCGTGTCGGATTGCCCACCGTGCGCGGGATTCGGCCGTAGCGCCCCGGTGGGCACCGGTCGGCGGTCTTCCCGCGGCAACATCTTGCAAGTCCTTGCGGGCCCCTTCAGTCATGTGCGGTCCGATCGTCGTACCGCGCTGCGCCGGGCCTGGCCAGGCATGGGCAGGGCGGAAGGGCTTCCGTCAAGAGGCTTGACGGCAACCTTGCGGACACGCCAATGTAACGATCAGCAGTGCTTGCAGAAATATTCCGCAAGGTCTTTCGGTCGTCTTTCATCCTTGTTACGTTCACGTCGACCCGGCGCCGCGACGGAGCGGTACGGCAGTTGAAGGAGTTCAGATGCGACGTGGCATAACGGCCACCGCCCTGGTCGCGACCCTGGCGCTCGCGGCGACCGCCTGCGGAGGCGACGACGAGTCCGGCGGCAGCAAGAGCTCGGGCGAGCTCTCCGGCACGGTGACCTGGTGGGACACCTCGAACGTCGGCAGCGAGGACAAGGTCTTCAAGAAGATCGCCGAGGGCTTCGAGAAGAAGCACCCGAAGGTCGACGTCAAGTACGTCAACGTTCCCTTCGGCGAGGCGCAGAACAAGTTCAAGAACGCGGCCCAGGCCGGTTCCGGCGCCCCCGACGTCATCCGCTCCGAGGTCGCCTGGACCCCCGAGTTCGCCGACCTCGGCTACCTGGCCCCGCTGGACGGCACCGCGGCGCTCAAGGACGAGGGCGACTTCCTCAAGCAGGCCGCCGCCTCGACCAAGTACAAGGGCAAGACGTACGCGGTCCCGCAGGTGATCGACTCCATGGGCATCTTCTACAACAAGAAGATGTTCGCCGACGCGGGCGTCGAGCCGCCGGCGAAGATCGCCGACCTGAAGACCGTCGCCGAGAAGATCAAGAAGAAGACCGGCAAGACCGGCCTCTACCTGCGCGGCGACGACTCGTACTACTTCCTCTCCTTCCTCTACGGCGAGGGCGGTGACCTGGTCGACGCCGACGCGAAGACCGTCACCGTGGACAACGCCGCGGGCGTCAAGGCGTTCGGTGTCGTGAAGGACCTCGTCGACTCCGGGACGGCGAAGACCGACGCCACGGACGGCTGGGAGAACATGATGCAGTCGTTCAAGAACGGCGACGTCGCCATGATGATCAACGGCCCCTGGGCCGTGGCCGACACCCTGACCGGCAAGGAGTTCACCGACAAGGCGAACCTGGGCATCTCCACGGTGCCGGCCGGCTCCGCGGGCCAGGGCGCTCCGCAGGGCGGCCACAACCTCGGTGTCTACGCGGGCTCCAAGAACCTCGACGCCTCCTACGCGTTCGTCGAGTACATGACCTCGGTCGAGGCCCAGGCCCAGACCGCGGGTGAGCTCAACCTGCTGCCGACCCGCACCTCCGCGTACTCCAAGAAGGAGGCCGTGGACAGCGAGATCGTCCAGTTCTTCAAGCCCGTCGTCGAGACCGCCGTCGAGCGTCCGTGGATCCCGGAGACCGGCAGCCTCTTCGCCCCGCTGAACGTCGAGTACACCAAGGTCCTCACCGGCCAGACCACGCCGGACAAGGCCGCGAAGGCGACCGGCGACTCCTACCGCAAGCTCCTCAAGGGCTGGAAGTAACTCAGGAAGGCAGGCCGGCTGATGGCTGTCCACACCAGCCAGTCGGTGGCGAAGGCCGCGGGCGACGACGTCGCCCGCGGCCGGAGCCGCGGTACTGGTAACCCCCCACCGCCGAGCAGGTTCCGGCGTGCCCTGTCGGTCCACTGGTACGCCTGGACCATGGTCGCCCCCGTCGTGCTCGTGATCGGCGTGATCATCGGCTACCCGCTGGTCCGCGGCATCTGGCTGTCGATGACCGACGCCAACGAGCGCAACGTCGCCCGGTCCATCGGTGTCAACGAGATGCCCGCCACCTACGAGTTCGTGGGTCTGGACAACTACGCCGACGCCCTGACCGGCAACCAGTTCCTCGGGACGCTCGGCTGGACCCTGGTGTGGACGGTCTCCTGTGTGACCATCACCTTCTGCCTGGGCATGGCCCTCGCCAACATCCTCAACCGCAGGATCGTCGGCCGCTCCGCCTACCGCATGGCCCTGATCCTTCCCTGGGCCATCCCCGGCTTCGTGTCGGTCTTCGCCTGGCGCTTCCTCTACAACGAGAACAACGGGCTGCTCAACAAGATCCTCGGCGGCGCCGGCATCGACGGCATACCGTGGCTGAACGACCCCACCTGGGCGAAGTTCTCCGTCATCGCCGTCAACGTCTGGCTCGGCGTGCCCTTCATGATGGTCGCCCTCCTCGGCGGACTGCAGTCGATCCCCGCCGAGCAGTACGAGGCCGCGGAGATGGACGGCGCCACCGCCTGGCAGCGCTTCCGCCACGTCACGCTCCCCGGACTGCGTCCGGTGTCCACCACGGTGGTCCTGCTCTCCACCATCTGGACCTTCAACATGTTCCCGGTGATCTTCCTGCTGACCCGCGGCGGACCCGGTGAGGCCACGCAGATCCTGGTCACCCAGGCGTACAAATTCTCCTTCGAGATCAGCCCGCGCGACTTCGCGCAGTCCTCCACCTGGGGCGTGCTGATCCTCGTACTCCTGATGCTCTTCGCCATGGTGTACCGGCGAGTGCTCCGCACGCAGGGAGACAACTGGTGACCACCGCCACCGCACCCTCCGCCACCGCCGCGACCTCCGCCCGGCACGACGCCCGCAAGGTCCGCCGCCGGGGCGACCGCTCGCCGGCCGCGTCCGTGGCCCTGCACCTCACGCTGATCGTCACCTCGGTGATCGCGGTCTTCCCGGTGCTCTGGGTCCTGCTGACGTCGCTGAAGCCCGCGAAGTTCGCGTCGACCACGGACTTCTTCAAAGAGACGACGTTCGAGAACTACAGCAACCTGATCAAGGACACCGAGTTCCTTGCCTGGTTCGGCAACTCCGTGATCGTCGCGGGGCTCTCCACCGTCATCGGCGTCTTCGTCTCCGCCACCACCGGCTACGCCGTCAGCCGCTTCCGCTTCCCCGGCAAGCGCGGGCTGATGTGGACGCTGCTCGTCACCCAGATGTTCCCGGTGGCCGTCCTCATCGTGCCGATCTACAACATCATGTCGACGATGGGCCTGCTCAACCAGCCGGCCGGGCTCGTCATCACCTACCTCACCATCTCGGTGCCCTTCTGCGCTTGGATGATGAAGGGCTTCTTCGACACGATCCCGCGCGAGATCGACGAGTCGGGACAGGTCGACGGACTCACCCCGTTCGGCACGTTCTGGCGGCTCATCCTGCCGCTCGCCAAGCCCGGCCTCGCCGTCACGGCCTTCTACTCCTTCATCACCGCCTGGGGCGAAGTGGCCTACGCCTCCGCCTTCATGGTCGGTGACGAGAACCTCACGCTCGCCGGCGGACTGCAGAAGTTCGTCAACCAGTACGGAGCCCAGTGGGGCCCGATGACCGCGGCGTCCGTGCTCATCGCGATCCCGGCCGCGCTGGTCTTCCTGTTCGCGCAGAAGCACCTGGTCACCGGCATGTCCGCCGGAGCCGTCAAGGGCTGACGCACCCAGTCCCCGCACGACCGCACGCAACGTCACGGCGGCGCCGGATCCCCGACCAGGTACCGGCGCCGCTCCCCACCCAGACACCCCAGGGACGACATGACCCAGCACCTCGCTGCCCCCTCCACCGGCACGTCCGACGACGCCCCGGGCCACCGCACCGGCTGGTGGCAGGACGCGGTGATCTACCAGGTGTACCCACGCAGCTTCGCCGACGGAAACGGCGACGGCATGGGGGACCTCGCGGGTGTCACCGCGCGGCTCCCGTACCTCCGGGACCTCGGTGTCGACGCCGTCTGGCTCAGCCCCTTCTACGCCTCCCCGCAGGCCGACGCCGGTTACGACGTCGCCGACTACCGGGCCATCGACCCGATGTTCGGCACCCTGCTGGACGCCGACGCCCTGATCCGCGAGGCCCACGGTCTGAGCCTGCGCGTCATCGTCGACCTGGTTCCCAACCACTCCTCCGACCAGCACGAGTGGTTCAAGCGCGCCCTCGCCGAGGGCCCCGGCTCCGCCCTGCGCGAGCGCTACCACTTCCGCCCCGGCAAGGGCACCGACGGCGAACTCCCGCCCAACGACTGGGAGTCCATCTTCGGCGGACCCGCCTGGACCCGGACCACCGACCCGGACGGCACCCCCGGCGACTGGTATCTGCACCTCTTCGCGCCGGAGCAGCCCGACTTCAACTGGGAACACCCGGCCGTCGCGGACGAGTTCCGCTCCATCCTGCGCTTCTGGCTCGACATGGGCGCCGACGGCTTCCGCGTCGACGTCGCCCACGGCCTCGTCAAGGCGGAGGGCCTGCCGGACCTCGGATCGCACGACCAGCTGAAACTGCTGGGCAACGACGTCATGCCGTTCTTCGACCAGGACGGTGTGCACGAGATCTACCGCAGCTGGCGCACCGTCCTCGACGAGTACTCCGGCGACCGCGTCCTGGTCGCCGAGGCGTGGACCCCCACCGTCGAGCGCACGGCCAACTACGTGCGCCCGGACGAGATGCACCAGGCCTTCAACTTCCAGTACCTGTCCACCGCCTGGAACGCCGCCGAGCTGCGCGCCGTCATCGACTCCTCGCTCGACGCGATGCGTCCGGTGGGCGCCCCTACCACCTGGGTGCTCTCCAACCACGACGTCACCCGGCACGCCACCCGCTTCGCCAACCCGCCGGGCCTGGGCACCCAGATCCGCACCCCCGGAGACCGCGAGCTCGGACTGCGCAGGGCACGCGCGGCGACCCTGCTGATGCTGGCGCTGCCCGGATCCGCGTACGTCTACCAGGGCGAGGAGCTGGGCCTCCCGGACGTCACCGACCTGCCCGACGAGGCCCGCCAGGACCCGTCCTTCTTCCGGGCCGAGGGTCAGGACGGCTACCGCGACGGCTGCCGCGTCCCGATCCCGTGGACCCGCGAGGGCAGCTCGTACGGCTTCGGCAGCGGCGGCAGCTGGCTCCCGCAGCCCGACAGCTGGGGCGAGCTCTCGGTCGAGGCGCAGACCGGCACGGAAGGCTCCACGCTGGAGCTGTACCGGGCCGCGATCGCCGCCCGGCGCGAGCACCCGGGCCTCGGCGCCGGCACGGACGTCGAGTGGCTGGACGCCCCCGAAGGCGTGCTCGCCCTCGGCCGCCCCGGCTTCGTCTGCACCGTCAACACGACGGGCGCGCCGGTGCGCGTCGCCGCCCCCGGCACGCTGCTGCTCGCCAGCGGCCCGGTCGCCGTCGACGGCACCACCGTCGAGCTGCCCGCCGACACCACGGTGTGGTGGACGGTGTGACCGTCCCCGCACCCAGGACCGGACCGGCGCTGCGGCTCTCCGACATCGCCGGTCAGGCCGCGGTCAGCGAGGCCACCGTCAGCCGAGTCCTGAACGGGAAGCCGGGCGTCGCGGACACCACGCGTCAGCGGGTGCTCGCGGCGCTCGACATCCTCGGCTACGAACGCCCCGTACGGCTGCGGCAGCGCAGCGCGGGGCTGATCGGGCTGGTGACGCCCGAACTCGTCAACCCGATCTTCCCGGCGTTCGCCCAGTCCGTGGAGCAGGTGCTCGCGGGGCACGGCTACACGCCCGTGCTCTGCACCCAGCTGCCCGGGGGCGCCACCGAGGACGAGCTGGTCGAACAGCTCGTCGAGCGCGGTGTGGGCGGCATCGTGTTCCTGTCCGGGCTGCAC
Organism: Streptomyces sp. JH34; assembly: GCF_029428875.1. NCBI lineage: Bacteria > Bacillati > Actinomycetota > Actinomycetes > Kitasatosporales > Streptomycetaceae > Streptomyces > Streptomyces sp. JH34. The sequence continues at coordinate 5,395,500 of NZ_JAJSOO010000001.1, forward strand.
GCGGACACCTCGGCCGACCCGGCGCGCTACGCCGCGCTCACCGAACGCGGCGTGCCGTTCGTCCTGATCAACGGTTACAACGAACGCATCAGCGCCCCGTTCGTCTCGCCCGACGACCAGGCCGCCGTACGCATGGCCGTCAGCCACCTCGCCGAACTCGGGCACCGGCGGATCGGCCTGGCGATCGGGCCGCAGCGTTACGTGCCGTCCCGGCGCAAGGCGGACGGCTTCCTCGACGCGGCCGTCTCCCTGCTGGGCATGGACCGTGACGAGGCCGAGCTCCTCGTCTGCTCCACCCTGTTCAGCGTCGAGGGCGGCCAGGTCGCGGCGGGCGCACTCCTCGACCGCGGCTGCACCGGCATCGTCTGCGGCAGCGACCTGATGGCGCTCGGCGTCGTCCGGGCGGCGCGGGGGAGAGGACTCGACGTCCCCAGGGACGTCTCTGTGGTCGGCTTCGACGACTCCCAGCTCATCGCCTTCACCGACCCGCCCCTGACCACCGTGCGCCAGCCGGTGCAGGCGATGGCGGCGGCGGCGGTGGGCGCGCTGCTGGAGGAGATCGCCGGGAGCCCCGTGCAGCGCACGGAGTACGTGTTCCAGCCGGAGCTGGTGGTCCGGGGGTCCACCGCGGCGGCGCCGGGCGCCTGAACGGGCGCGCGAACAGGGGAGTGTGAGGGGCCGGGTCCGGAGGGGGGACCCGGCCCCTCCGCACGCCGGCCGACAACGCTCTCAACTGGCCCACCGGCGGTGCGGTTTCGTGGCTCATCCGCTATCACTGCCGAAGGCGCGATAGGTTCCCCGCCATGACCGGACTCGGAGCCGTCGCCTGGCCACCCGCCCCGATACGGACCGAACGGCTCGTGGTCCGCGAGTCCGAGGCCCGGGACCGCGCGGGGTTCATCGAGCTGTTCGCCTCGCCGAAGGTGCGCACCTACCTCGGTGGACCCCGCCCGCGTGACGAGCTCGAACGCGCGGTGCCCGAGGTGCCCGGGCGGCGCCCCGGCCTCTTCGTGACCGAACTCGACGGAGCGATGATCGGCATGGTCGCGCTCGACCGGCGCGACGCGGAACGCCCGGGGCACATCAGCCCGGACGCCGGGGAGGCCGAACTCGGTTACACCTTCCTGCCCGAGGCATGGGGGCACGGATACGCCGCCGAGGCGTGCGCGGCGGCACTCGCCTGGTTCGCCGGCGTGCTTCCCGGAGAGCCGGTCGTCCTCTGCACCCAGACCGCCAACACCCGCTCGATGCGCCTCGCGGCGAAGCTGGGGTTCACGGAGGTCGAGCGGTTCGAGGAGTACGGCGCGGAGCAGTGGTTCGGTGCGACCCTCGGTCGCGGCGGCCGGCTACCCGTACACGCCAGGTGATCCGGGTCACACGCTGTCACAGAGGGCGTGCGGGTGGTGTCTTGAGCCCGAACCGCTCGAACCGCTCGGAACGAGGGAGACATCGTCATGGCGGAGAACCGCACGAGTGAGGAACACGTCGTCGACCGGGCGACCGAGGCCTTCGTCGCCCAACGCAACCTGCTGTTCACCGTCGCGTACGAGATGCTCGGCTCGGCGGTCGATGCCGAGGACGTCCTTCAGGAGACCTGGCTGCGGTGGGTCGGGGTCGACCTCGACCAGGTGCGCGACCAGCGCGCGTACCTGGTCCAGATCACGACCCGGCAGGCGCTCAACCGGCTGCGCACGATGTCCCGGCGCAAGGAGTCGTACGTGGGCCCGTGGCTGCCGGAGCCCCTGCTGACCACACCGGACGTGGCCCAGGACGTCGAACTCGCCGAGAGCGTGTCGATGGCGGTGATGCTGGTCCTGGAGACGCTGTCACCGACCGAACGGGCCGTCTTCGTGCTGCGCGAGGTCTTCGACGTCGGCTACGACGAGATCGCGGCAGCGGTCGACAGGACCCCGGCAGCCGTTCGCCAGATCGCGCACCGCGCACGCCGTCACGTGGATGCCCGGCGGCCGCGCACTGTGGTCTCCCAGCGGCAGACGCGGGAGGCCGTGGAGTCGTTCGTGCGGGCACTGGAGGGCGGGGACCTGCAGGAGCTGCTCGACGTGCTCGCGCCCGACGTCGTCTACATGGGCGACGGCGGCGGCGTGAAGCGCGCCGCGCCACGGCCGATCGCCGGAGCCGACAAGGTGGCCCGCCTGCTGGCGGGTGGCCTCGGCCGGAACACGATCCCGATCACCTTCGGCCGCACCATGGTCAACGGCAGCCCGGCGCTCGCGCTCCACCTGGACGGTGAGCTGGACAGCATCGTCGCGGTCCACGTGGAAGCGGGCCGCATCACCGGTCTCTACGTCGTCCGCAACCCCGAGAAGCTGTCTCGCATCGCCTCCGAGACACCGCTCACCTTGCGATGAATCACTCGTAGCGCAAGGGCGACTGGGGGAACCCCGCGCAGCAGCGGACCTCGTCCCCACGTGAAGAACCACCGACTCGTCCGACTCCGGAGAGAGGCCGTCCGCATGGAGATCCTTCGGTATGTGTTCCTCGTCTTCCACCTCTTCGGGTTCGCCGCGCTCATGGGTGGCGTCTTCTTCCAGCTGAGAGGGAAGGACCCGGTGGCCGGCAGCTACATGCTGAGCAGCGCGGTCGTCCAGCTGGTCACCGGTGCGGGACTCATCTGGACCCGGATATCCCAGGACCTGCCGGTCGACGAGGCGAAGATGGGGGTGAAACTGGCCCTGGACGTCCTGGTGGCGGTGACCGCACTGGTCGGCATGCGCAACAAGCGGGCGTGGGCCTTCTACGCCGTGGGGTCCTTCACAGCGGCCGCAGCAGTCGTGGCCGTCGCGTGGAAGGAGTAACCCGGTGCTCCGGACAGCCTCAGGGGCATACCTGAGGGAACCGTACGTACGCGACCGCTGCGCTCCCGCTGTCAGTTCTGGGAGGCGTACGTGACGAAGGCTTCCCAGGTGGTAGGGGCGAAACCGAGGCGGGGGCCGCGAACGTCCTTGGAGTCGCGGATGTGCACGGTGCCGGGGGTGGTCGCCACCTCGACACAGTCGGCCTCGCTGCTGTTGCTGCTGTAGCTGCTCTTGGACCACTGCAGTTCGTGAACGCCCTCGGCGGGCAGCTCGCTGATCATGTTTCTCCCAGAAGTTGCTCGATGAAGGCCAGCGACTCCCGAGGAGGGAGAGCTTGGGCCCGGATCATGCCATACCGCAGCTCAAGGATTCGAAGCTGCTTCGGATCGGACACCGCCCGGCCGTTGAACGCCCCCTCGGAGCGTCCCAGAGCCGTTCCGTCCTTGAACTTCAGCACCTGTGTCTCTCCCTGCATTCCTGCGTGTTCTTCGCGGGCAATCGGCATGACCTGGATGGAGACCTGACGCAACTGGCCGATGGAAAGGAGGTGTTCGAGCTGGCGGCGTAGAACCATTGTGCCCCCGAGTGGGCGCCTCAGGGTTGCTTCCTCCTGAACGAAACTGAGAGCGGGAGCTGGGGCTCGTTCGAAGATCGCCTGCCTGGCCACGCGCCCGGCGACTGCCTGCTCGACCGCATCCGGCTCGTACGCGGGAAGCCGCATCTCGAAGAGTGCCCGCGCGTACTCGGCGGTCTGTAGCAGGCCGTGCAGGTTGTGGTCCCCGTACGCCATGAGTTCGACAGCCCGCGCTTCCAGCCTCGCCAGATCCCGCACCTTCTTCGGGTACCGGACCTCCGCCAGCTCCCGTTTCATCAGTGCGAGCTTGCCGCCCGCCCCCAGCACCTCGTCGGCCCGGTCCAGGAACTCGGGGCGGGGGATGCGACGGCCGCCCTCGACCTTGTAGACCAGGTCCTCCCCGTACCCGATCGCAGCCCCGAACTCGCCGGCCCGCATGCCTGCCGCTTCCCGCCAGGCCTTGATCTGGCGGCCCACCGTCGCCGCCATGGCGGCTCCCGACTCGTCATCGGGGTCCACGTCCCAGCCGGGCTCGTCCGCACCGTCGTCGCCGCGCTCCGTGACGGTCTCGTCCACGCTCATCCGTACCCACTTCCGATGCGCCTGCCGTTCCTGCACCAACCTCGGTCGTCCCTCCCGAGTCACCCCGGACAGCCGGGACAACACTGGACAGCGACGGGACAATCACCGGACGTAACCGGCTTTTCGGTTCTCACGGTAGGCAAGGGGAACCACGCTGAGTGATGTGACCCAAGAAATCACCCGAATCGAACATTCCGCTCCCACCCGGCAGTTCACCGTTCTGCTCTCTCCCACCCGTCGGGGCGCCCGGCTCGCCCGTCTGCTCTCCACAGCGCATCTGGGGGACTGGGGGCTGCCCACCGGGCCGGCCGCGCACATCGTTGCCGAGCTGGCCACGAACGCTGTCCTGCACGGCCGCGTGAAGGGCCGGGACTTCCGGCTGCGCCTGGCGGTCCACCGTGACGCGGTCCTCCGCATCGAGGTGACCGACGCCCGGGGCGAACGGCTGCCTCCCGCGCCCGGAACCGTCGTGGAGGCCGACTGGGAAGCCGAATCGGGGCGCGGCCTGCTGATCGTCGGGGCGCTCGCGGACCGCTGGGGCGTTGACGCCCGACCTGCCCTGCGCAAGACGGTCTGGGCCGAACTCGACCTCGTCCGGTGATCACCGCCACTGGGGCGCGGAGCCCCGAGGTGCCCGGCTCGACCCGCCTGTCACTCACGCGGGTGACATGACGCAACTGAGCTGGATTTAGTACGTATTACCGGGCATATGCTCGCCTCCATCGGCACCCCGATCGAGGGCCTGGACCGACGAGGAAGCAGAGGCTTCCCGATGGGTACCCAGCAGACCGACCTGTCCACACCGCCTGATCCCGAACGGAACTCCATGGTCAGCGCACCCCACGAAGCGATGCACCGCATCTTCCAGGAAGACCCGGGCCTCTTCTCCCGGCTCTCCGGCGTCCTCGGGCTCGACCTGCCGCCCTCGGGGCGGGCAAGCCCCTGACCGTCGACCTCACCGAGACCGAACCGCTCGAACGGCGCGTCGACACCCTCCTGCGCATCGAGACGCAGAACGGCGGGCCCTTCCTCCTCATCGTCGAAGCCCAGGGCAAGAAGGACCCTGGCAAGACGGCCAGTTGGCCCTACTACGTCACGTACCTCAACAACAAGTACCGGATCCCGGTGCTGCTCCTCGTGATCTGCCAGGATCACGCCACCGCCGCATGGGCGGCCCGTCCCCTCACCATCGGCCTGCCCCAATGGCCGACAGTCACGACCCGCCCCCTCGTGGCGGGACCCCACAACATGCCCGTCATCACGAACGTGGCAGAGGCGCGAAAAGACCTCGCGCTCGCCACGCTCTCGGCGATCACACACGCTGACAATCCGGACGTCGATGCGATACTGAAGACGATGTCCGTCGCTCTGCGCGACGCACCGGATGTGATCGTAGGACCCTTCGTCGAATTCATCGCACAAGGCCTGGGCAACCGCCCGGCCGCACAACAGTGGAGGAATCTGGTGGCCGTGGATCTTTCCTTCTACACCTCGCCGCTGTCCGAAGAGATCCGGGACGAGGGACGCGTCGAGGGCCGTGTCGAAGGTCGCGTCGAAGGTCGCGTCGAAGGTCGCGTCGAAGGCCGTGCCGAGGGCCACGTCGAGAGGGCCGCCGAGGATGTGCTGCTCGTCCTTGACGCGCGTGGTGTCGACATCACCCACGCCACTCGCGTGAAGGTGACCGCCTGCGGTGACTCGGACGTGCTCCGCCGGTGGCTGGTTCGTGCGGCGTTCGTCACCACCTCCGACGAGATCTTTGACGAGCAAGCCCCCGTCGACCGGTAGTACCGACGTCGGTGCCGGCGCCCCTGTGCGCCGGGCGCAGGTCTCTCGCCCGCACAAGAGCGGAGAAAACGCATGGCTGATCTCTCCTTCTACGTCTCACCCCTCTCCGAGGAGATCCGGGAGGAGGGCCGCGCGCAGGGCCGGGAAGAGGGCCGGGCTCAGGGCCGGGAAGAGGGCCGGGCTCAGGGCCGGGCCGAGAACATCCTGATCGTTCTCGGTGCGCGTCGCGTCGACGTCGCCCATGCCACCCGGGAGAAGATCACCGCCTGCCGCGACCCGGAACTCCTGCGCCGGTGGCTGCTCCGTTCCGCCGTGGTCGCCACCGCCGAAGAGATCTTCGGTGAGGACGGGCCGTCCGAGCAGTGAGCCGGCTCGGAAGCCTGTAACGTGGCGCTCTTCGGTCGGCGCGACCGTCCGGAGTCACAAAGGCGACAGCCCATGACCCAGACCGGCCGGACACCATCCCGCCTCCGTCTCGACGCCGCGCTCGCCGACCTCGCCACCACCTTCGGTGGGATGACGGCCGTCCCGGACGAGAACAACTGCGAGTGTCACTGGGGCAGCGCGGAGGAACTCGCCCAGCTCAAGACACCCGACGTGGAACTCGACCCCGACCTGCTGCGACGCACCTGGCAGGCGGTCGACTGGCGCGATCACGGGGCCGTACTGCGCCGCATACTGCCCCGGTTCGCAGCGGCTCTCGTCGACGGCCGGGTGGAGCCGCTCTTCGACATGGGGGACGTGGGCCAGTCCTTCGCACGTGGCAGATGGCAGCAGTGGCCCGCCCCGCAGGCCGCATCCGTGCGGGAGTTCCTGCACGCGTGGTGGGCCGACAGTCTCACGGCCCCCGACCCCGCCGTCCCGGCGTACGAAGTCTTCGCCCTGTGCGCCGAGGCCTCGGGTGCGGTGGCTCCCTGGCTCGCCGAATGGGAGAGGGCGGTCGACCCCACGTCCGACCGGAGGCTTGTGGAAGCCGTGGACCATTGGGAGTACGACCTGCTGGGAGGCGAACTCCCCTGGTACGCCTGGGTGCACGACGAGAAACTGATCGGCGAGCTGAGCGCCTGGCTGGCCCTGCACGCCCCCGCACGTCTGGACTCCCAGGAAGCTTCCGAGGAACTGCGCCACTGCGTACGGCTGCTCGGCATCTCCGGGCCCGCCCGCTGGGAGGACCCGCACTGGCCCTGGCGCACCGGCTGAGCGGGACGGCCGGCCGGGGCCGGGTGCACCGGCCGAGGTCCGCCCTCAGCCCTGCCCGTCGCCGTTCTCGAACAGTCTGACCGTGCTGAGGATCTCGCGGATGGTGGCGTCGGGCACCTCGTCGGGCACCCCGTGTGCACCGACGTAGGTCCACGACACGAACTTGCCCTCCGCGTTCTTGAAGGCGAACGTCACCGCCTTGCCGTCGGTGTCGCACTTGCCCTTCGACGGTGCCCCCGAGGACGTGACGGTCACGAGGCTGCCCTCGACGCCCGACTTCGTCCGGTACGACTCGGCCTCACCGATCTCCAGGTGTGTGCTGTCGGGCTGCGTGTAGCCGCCGTACACCCACTGCTTCGCCGTGTCCTCCGCGGCCTCGGCGGCGCTCCTCGCGCCCTTCTCGCCGGTGGTGCCCGTCGACGCGAGCGGTGTGTCCTCCGCGGTGCCGTCCTTGTCGTCGTCGGACGTGCACCACTTCTCCTTGAAGACCGCCGGGGCCATCATCGCGACCAGCGGCTTCTCGTCGGGGTCGCTGTCCTCCGCGACGTAGCTGACCCAGTCCGCCGACTGCCGCGCCCAGGTGGCGGGCACGTCGAAGGTGATGCCTCGCTTGGAGTTGACCACCGTGTTCCAGCCGGGGACGAGAGGGCCGGAACCGCCCTCGGTCGAACTCCGGTCCGTCTCCCCGGTGCTCGCCGAGTCCGTCGCCTCGGGCCGCGCGTCGGTCGAGTCGGACCCGTTGCCGCGGAGCACCAGGAAGCCGGTCACCCCGCATGCCACGACGACCGCCGCGGCGGCGGCCACGGCGACGACGGCGGTCCGGTTCCAGCGGCGACGGGGCGGCTCGGGTGCCCCCATACCGATCGTGGGCGCGTAGTGCCGGCCCGGGTCGGAATGCGTGGGGTCCGGACGGGGGTGGCCGTCCTGCGGGTTCGGCTGTCCGGAGGGCGACTGCTGTCCTGGCCACATGGGGGGTGAGTCTAGTGCCCGGCCAGGAGCGCACCCGCGACGCGTTCTCCGGGGGTCCGCATGGCCGCGCAGGTGTGTGGCGCCGTGCAAGTCGAGCCATCGGGGGGCGAGTCGGGGGAGCGCGCGGCAGTGGCCCCCGCGCCATGGGAGACACGCACAGGAGGGGGCCGGACGTCGGCCCAGGGCGGGCCGGCGGGGAAGCGACGTCCAGGCCCCTCCGTGGCGTGACCGGTCCGGTCGGCCGGGCGCGTGGGGCCCGGCGGACCGGCCCCCCGGCCGACCGGGCCGGAGTCGGGAAGAACTTAACAGCCGCGCAATATTTTGCGTAAGGCCTTGCAGAAAGAAATCTCCAGGATTTCGTGGATGTGAAAGGCGTGTGATCGGGTCATGTCCAGGGGGTTGACCAGGGCAGGTCAGGATCGTACGGTCTGCGGCACACAGGGTTTTGCAGCCTTGCTGCAAGAACCTTCAGAAGCCTTGAGGCACGGCGCGTTGCCATGTGAGGCTGCTCCGCCATCCCCGCACTTCCCCCCACCGCAGGAGGAACGTCATGGCACGCAGGCCCTTGTCCGGCGCGCTCGCCCTCACCATGGGCGCCGCCGTGCTCGCCGTCCCCGCCGGGCTCGGCGCCGCCGGAACGGCCCAGGCCGCGCCGCCCGGAGAGAAGGACGTCACCGCGGTGATGTTCGAGTGGAAGTTCGCCTCGGTCGCCAAGGCATGCACCGACAGCCTCGGGCCTGCCGGTTACGGCTACGTCCAGGTCTCGCCGCCCCAGGAACACATCCAGGGCGCCCAGTGGTGGACCTCGTACCAGCCCGTCAGCTACAAGATCGCCGGCCGTCTCGGCGACCGCACGGCCTTCGCGAACATGGTCAGCACGTGTCACGCAGCGGGCGTCAAGGTCATAGCCGACTCCGTGATCAACCACATGTCGGCCGGTTCCGGCACCGGCACCGGCGGCTCCTCGTACACCAAGTACGACTACCCGGGGACCTATTCGGTCAGCGACATGAACGACTGCCAGTCGCAGATCAGCAACTACGGCGACCGGGCCAACGTCCAGAACTGCGAACTGGTCGGCCTCGCGGACCTGGACACCGGCGAGGACTACGTCCGCGGCAAGATCGCCGGCTACCTCAACGACCTGCTGTCCCTCGGTGTCGACGGCTTCCGCATCGACGCTGCCAAGCACATGCCGGCCGCCGACCTCGCGAACATCAAGTCCCGCCTCAGCAACCCCGGCGTGTACTGGAAGCACGAGGCGATCTACGGGGCCGGAGAGGCCGTCTCCCCCTCGGAGTACCTCGGCAGCGGCGACGTCCAGGAGTTCCGCTACGGCCGCAGCCTCAAGCAGGTCTTCAACGACGAGAACCTCGCCTACCTCAAGAACTTCGGCGAGGGCTGGGGCTTCATGGAGTCGGGCAGGTCGGCGGTCTTCGTCGACAACCACGACACGGAGCGCGGCGGCGACACCCTGAACTACAAGGACGGCGCCAACTACACCCTGGCGAGCGTCTTCATGCTGGCCTACCCCTACGGTTCCCCGGACGTCCACTCCGGCTACGAGTGGACCGACAAGGACGCCGGCCCGCCCAACGGCGGCCAGGTGAACGCCTGCTACAGCGACGGCTGGAAGTGCCAGCACGCCTGGCGCGAGATCTCCTCCATGGTCGGCTTCCGCAACGCCGCCCGCGGCCAGGCGGTCTCGAACTGGTGGGACAACGGCGGCGACCAGATCGCCTTCGGCCGGGGCTCCAAGGCGTACGTCGCCATCAATCACGAGAGCTCGTCGCTGACCCGGACGTTCCAGACCGCGCTGCCCGCCGGTGACTACTGCGACGTCCAGTCCGGCAAGGGCGTCACCGTCAACGGCTCCGGGCAGTTCACCGCCACGCTCGGCGCGAACACCGCCGTCGCCCTGCACGTCGGCGCCCGCACCTGCACGGGCGGCGGCACGACGCCCGGCACCGGTCAGTCCGGAGCCTCCTTCGGCGTCAACGCCACCACCCAGACCGGCCAGAACATCTACGTCACCGGCAGCCAGGCCGCCCTCGGCAACTGGGCGCCCGGCAGCGCGCTGAAGCTCGACCCGGCCGCCTACCCCGTATGGAAGCTCGACGTCACCCTGCCCGCCGGGACCTCCTTCGAGTACAAGTACCTCCGCAAGGACGCGAGCGGCAACGTCACCTGGGAGAGCGGCGCCAACCGCACCGCCACCGTGCCGTCCTCCGGGAAGGTCGCGCTGACCGCCGACGTCTGGCGCAGCTGACCCCACTCGTCGCGGGCCGGGGACGCGAGGGTGAGCGTCCCCGGCCCGCACCGCTCCGCACACAGCCCGACCCCCGAACGCCGAGGAGTACCCGCCCGTGTCCCGAACCACCCTCCGCCGGGGAGCCGTCGCCGCGCTGTGCGCGGCGCTGCTGCCCGTCGTGCCGGCGGCCTCCGCGGCCGCCGCACCCAGACCCCCGGCCCCGCCCTCGGACGCGAAACTCGCGAAGGAGCCGGCCCGGCACGACCTGACCCGCGAGCAGTTCTACTTCGTGCTGCCCGACCGGTTCGCCGACGGGGACGCCTCCAACAACCGCGGCGGGCTCACCGGCTCGCGGACGGAGACCGGCTACGACCCGACGGACAAGGGGTTCTACCAGGGCGGCGACCTCAAGGGCCTCACCCAGCGGCTCGACTACATCAAGGGGCTCGGCACCACCGCGATCTGGCTCGCGCCGATCTTCAAGAACCGGCCCGTGCAGGGCACCGGGGACAACGCCTCGGCCGGCTACCACGGCTACTGGATCACCGACTTCACCCAGGTCGACCCGCACTTCGGGACGAACGCCGACCTCACGAAGCTGATCGACAAGGCCCACGGCAAGGGCATGAAGGTCTTCTTCGACGTCATCACCAACCACACCGCCGACACCGTCGACTACGCCGAGAAGAAGTACGGCTACAAGCCCAAGGGCGCCTTCCCGTACCTCGACCGGGACGGCCGGCCCTTCGACGACGCCCGGGGCATGGCGGACGTGGACGCCGACTCCTTCCCGTACACCCCGGTGAACACGGGCGAGAAGGTCCCGTCCTGGCTCAACGACCCCACGATGTACCACAACAGGGGTGACTCGACCTACGCGGGCGAGTCCACCGAGTACGGCGACTTCTCCGGCCTCGACGACCTGTGGACCGAGCGCCCCGAGGTCGTCTCCGGCATGGAGAAGATCTACGAGAAGTGGGTCCGCGACTTCGACATCGACGGCTTCCGCATCGACACCGTCAAGCACGTCGACCTCGACTTCTGGACCCGGTGGGCCACCGCCCTCGACGACTACGCGGCGAAGCGCGGCCGGGACGACTTCTTCATGTTCGGCGAGGTCTACTCCGCCGACACCGCGATCACCTCGCCCTACGTGACGCGCGGCAGGCTCGACGCGACCCTCGACTTCCCGTTCCAGGAAGCCGCCCGGCAGTACGCGTCCCAGGGCGCCCCGGCCTCGAAGCTCGCCGCGGTCTACGCGGACGACTACCGGTACACCACCGACAAGGCCAACGCCTACGAGCAGGTCACGTTCCTCGGCAACCACGACATGGGCCGCATCGGGACCTTCCTGAAGCAGGACAACCCGAAGGCCTCCGACGCCGAACTCCTGGACCGCGCCCGCCTCGCCGAAGAGCTGATGTTCCTCGGCCGCGGCAACCCGGTGATCTACTATGGCGACGAGCAGGGCTACACCGGCGCGGGCGGCGACAAGGACTCCCGCCAGACGCTGTTCGCCTCGAAGGCCGCCGACTACCTCGACGACGACCAGCTGGGCACCGACCGTACGCACGCCTCCGACGCGTACGACACGGAGCACCCGCTCTACCGCTCCATAGCCGCGCTGTCGAAGCTCACCCGGGACCACCCGGCCCTGCGCGACGGCACCCAGACCGAGCGTTACTCCGAGGGCTCCGTCCACGCCTTCTCGCGTACGGACACGAAGCGCCCCTACGAATACCTCGTCGCCTCCAACAACGGCGCCGAGGCGAGGACGGTGGAGCTCCCCACCGAGTCCGCCGGCATGAACTTCCGCACCCTGTACGGCGGCTCCGGCACGGTGCGAAGCGCCTCCGACAGGACCGTCAAGGTCACGGTGCCCGCGCTGTCCAGCATCGTGCTCCGCGCCGACAAGCAGCTCGGCACCCCGGCCACCAAGCCCTCGATCACCCTGAAGGCCCCGGCGGCCGGAGCCACCGGCACCGTCGAGCTCACCGCCGACGTCGACGGCGGGGACCTGAACCGCGTCGTCTTCGCCGCGCAGTCCGGCAACGGGAAGTGGACGACGCTGGGCTCCGCCGACCACGCCCCGTACAAGGTCACCCAGCACCTCGACGCGTCGGTGAAGGCCGGGACCGCGCTGCGCTACAAGGCCGTGGTCGTCGACCGCGCCGGACGCACCACGAGCGCCCTCGCCTCCACGACCGCCGGCCAGGCACCGCCCGCCCCGAAGCCCGTCGCCGTCGACCGCGACCACGCCGTCGTCCACTACAAGCGCGCGGACGGCGACTACGAGGGGTGGCAGCTGAAGTCCGGTGGGAAGACCGCCGACTTCGTCGGCCGTGACGCCTACGGCGCCTTCGCCTGGATCGACCTCGACGAGGGCGCCTCCTCGGTCCCGTACACCGTCGAGAAGGACGGCACGGCCGACGGGCCCGAGCGGACCGTCGACCTCGCGAGGACCGGCCAGGTCTGGATCGAGCAGGGCAAGGACGACCAGACCACCGAGGCACCCGGGACCCCGCCGCAGGACACCGGCAAGGCCGTCCTGCACTACCACCGCGCCGACGGCGACTACGCCGGCTGGGGCCTGCACACCTGGACCGGTGCCGCCGCCCCCACGGACTGGGCCAAGCCGCTGCAGCCCGTGAGGAGCGACGCCTACGGAGTCACCTTCGAGGTCCCGCTCACCGACGGCGCCACCTCGCTCAGCTACATCCTGCACAAGGGCGACGAGAAGGACCTCCCGGGCGACCAGTCCCTCGACATCGCCTCGCACGGCCACGAGGTCTGGATGCTCGGCGGCATGTCCGGCTACCTGCTGCCGCAGGCGGGCGGGGTGCCCACGCCCGACCTCACCAAGGCCGAGGCCCAGTGGATCGACGCGGACACCGTCGTCTGGAAGGTCAAGGCCACCGACGCCACCAGTCAGCAGCTCGTGTACGCGAAGAACGGCGGCATCTCCGTCGTCGACGGAGCCCTGTCCGACGAGGGACAGTGGCTGCGGCTCGCCGCCACCGGACTCACCGAGGCGCAGAAGGCGAAGTACCCGCACCTCAAGGACTATCCGGCGTTCACCGTCGACACCCGGGACCGGGACCGCGTCCGCGAGTCCCTCCGAGGCCAGCTGATCGCCACCCAGCGCGCCGCCAACGGAGCCCTGCTCGCCGCCACCGGCGTACAGACCGCGGGTGTACTGGACGAGCTGTACGGCAAGGCCGCGAGCGGCGCCGCCCTCGGCCCCGTCTTCCGCAAGGGCGGCCCGACGCTTTCCGTCTGGGCACCCACCGCCCGGACGGTCTCGCTCGAACTCGACGGGAAGAACGTTCCGATGCGGCGCGACGACCGCACCGGCGTCTGGTCGGTCACCGGCAAGAAGTCCTGGACGGGCAAGCCCTACCGCTACGCCGTCCAGGTCTGGGCGCCCACCGTGCAGAAGCTGGTCACCAACAAGGTCACCGACCCCTACTCCACCGCACTGACCGCCGACTCCGCCCGCAGCCTCGTCGTCGACCTCGACGACCCGAAGCTCGCGCCGCGCGGCTGGTCCGCGCTGAAGAAGCCCGCCGCCGTCCCGCTCCGCGACGCCCAGATCCAGGAGCTGCACGTCCGTGACTTCTCGGTCACGGACTCCACGTCGAAGCACCCCGGTGAGTACCTCGCCTTCACCGACACCCGCTCCGACGGCATGAAGCACCTCGAGGAGCTCGCGGACTCCGGCACCAGCTACGTGCACCTGCTGCCCGTCTTCGACATCGGGACGATCCCCGAGAAGAAGTCCGACCAGCGGAAGCCGGCCTGTGACCTGTCCGTCTACGCCCCCGACTCCGAGGAGCAGCAGGCCTGCGTCACGAAGGCCGCCGCCGAGGACGCCTTCAACTGGGGTTACGACCCGCTGCACTACACCGTCCCCGAAGGCTCCTACGCCTCCGACCCCGACGGCACGAAGCGCACCACCGAGTTCCGGCAGATGGTCCAGGGACTCAACGGCGCCGGGCTGCGGACCGTCATGGACGTCGTCTACAACCACACCGTCGCCTCCGGCCAGGACGACAAGTCCGTACTCGACAAGATCGTCCCCGGCTACTACCAGCGGCTCCTGGAGGACGGCACCGTCGCCACGTCGACCTGCTGCGCCAACACCGCGACCGAGAACACCATGATGGGCAAGCTCGTCGTGGACTCGGTCGTCACCTGGGCCAAGGAGTACAAGGTCGACGGCTTCCGCTTCGACCTCATGGGCCACCACCCCAAGGCCAACATCCTCGCGGTCCGCAAGGCCCTCGACGAGCTCACCGTCGCCAAGGACGGCGTCGACGGGAAGAAGATCATCCTGTACGGCGAGGGCTGGAACTTCGGTGAGATCGCCGACGACGCCCGCTTCGTCCAGGCCACCCAGAAGAACATGGCCGGGACAGGCATCGCCACCTTCTCCGACCGGGCCCGGGACGCCGTGCGCGGCGGCGGCCCCTTCGACGAGGACCCCGGCGTCCAGGGCTTCGCGTCCGGCCTCTACACCGACCCCAACACCTCCACCGCCAACGGCACCGAGGCCGAACAGAAGGCCCGGCTGCTCCACTACCAGGACCTCATCAAGGTCGGCCTCACCGGCAACCTCGCCGACTACACCTTCACCGACGCCCAGGGCCGCACGGTCAAGGGCTCGGCCGTCGACTACAACGGGGCCCCCGCCGGATACGCGGCGGCGCCCGGCGACGCGCTCGCCTACGCCGACGCCCACGACAACGAGACCCTCTACGACGCCCTCGCCTTCAAGCTCCCGGCCGACACCACGGCCGCCGACCGGGCCCGCATGCAGGTCGTGGCGATGGCGACCGCCGTGCTCTCCCAGGGCCCGGCGCTCTCCCAGGCCGGCACCGACCTGCTGCGCTCCAAGTCGCTGGACCGCAACTCCTACGACAGCGGTGACTGGTTCAACGCGCTCCACTGGGACTGCCGCAAGGGCAACGGCTTCGGCCGGGGACTGCCGCCCGCCGCCGACAACCAGGACAAGTGGTCCTACGGAAAGCCGCTGCTGGCCGACGCGGCGCTCAGCCCCGGATGCGCGCAGATCACCGGCGCCTCCGCCGCCTACCAGGACCTGCTCACCATCCGCACCACGGAGAAGGACTTCGGCCTCGCCACCACGGGGCAGGTCCAGGACACCCTGTCCTTCCCGCTCTCCGGCACGAAGGAGACCCCGGGCGTGATCACGATGCGCCTGGGCAAGCTGGTCGTCGTGATGAACGCGAGCCCGGACACCCAGGTGCAGGCCCTCTCCGGCCTGGCCGGGAAGGCGTACGCGCTGCACCCCGTCCAGGCGGCGGGCGCGGACGCCACCGTCAGGAAGTCCTCGTACGAAGAGAAGTCGGGCAGCTTCACCGTGCCGGGACGCACGGTCGCCGTGTTCTCCCAGCGCTGACGACACCGACCCCACCGGCCGGTCTCCGGCTCAGGGCCCCAGTGGCCCGGAGCCGGAGACCGGCCGGTCCCGTGTCGCGGGGGATCTGCCTTGTGCGGGCGCCACGATCACGCGAAGCTGAAGCCGTACACGTGCATGCACGCCGTACACGTATACGCACCCGAACCGCACCCAGGAGCGCTTGATGCCGCAGATCACCGTCGACTACTCCGCCGAGCTCGACGACAGCTTCGACCGCCGCGGCTTCGCGCTGGCCCTGCACCCGCTCGTCGCCGAGACCGTGTCCGCCAAGATCCCCGCCTGCAAGACCCGCTTCCGCCGGGCCGAGGACTCCGTCGTCGGTGACTCCGCCACTGGCGACTCCATCGTGAACGTCTCGATCGCGATGCTGCCCGGCCGGACCCCCGAGATCAAGGCGCGGCTGACGGAAGCCGTGCTGGAGCTGCTGGCCGGACACCTGAAGCCCGTCGACGGGCTCACCGTCCACGCGTCGGCCGAGATCCGGGACCTGGACGCGTCCTACCGCAAGAACTGAGGCAGCCGCCGCTGCGGGACGGCCGGTGCGGCGGGCGCCAGGACCGAGAGCCTGGCGATGAGTTCGCCGAACGGGCCGTCCGCCGGCTCCTGCGAGAAGACCCGCAGCATCACGCCGGCCGTCTCCTGGTCGTACGCCGCGCTCACCGCCCCCAGCGCCGCGAAGTCGTGCACCAGCTGCAACTCCAGCTCGGCACGCGGAACGCGCTTCCCGTCGAGCCAGAGCAGCGCCGTCGACTCGGCCAGCGACACCCACGACCGCACGACGAACTCCAGCCGCGCGGGCGGGGACTCCACGCCGAGATGCGCCATGATCTGCTCGTACGCCGCCTGGCGCACCCCGTCGACCAGGGCGTCGGCCGTCGACGAACCTCCGGCCGGACCGCCCCGCATCAGCGCGGCGAAGCCCGGGCCGTGCTCCTCGACGAAATCGAAGAACCGGTGCATCACCCGGATCAGCCGGGCACCCAGGGGTCCTTCGTGCGCCTCCAGGAAGCGGCCGGACAGCTCGTCGGCCGCCCGCTTCAGCGCCGCCTCGTACAGACTGCGCTTCCCCGGGAAGTAGTGGTAGACGAGCGGGCGCGAGATGCCGGCCGCCGCCGCGATCTCGTCGATCGACACGTCGTCGGGCGAGCGGTGGCTGAACAACTCCAGTGCGACGCCGATCAACTGGGCCCTGCGTTCCTCGACACCCATCCTGCGCCGTACCCGGGTCGTCATGCCGAACAGCCTAACGGGGCAGGGCAGGTGGCCCTCATCCGCACTCCCTGCGGCCGTACCCGGGGCGGCCGACGAGCTCGCCGGCCGCCCCGGGACCGCCCGGAGTCAGTGCAGCGAGCCCACCCTGCTGCCGTCCGCGAGCAGTCCGGCGAGCCGGGGCCGGTCCCCCTCCGCCGCCGGCAGCGTCAGCAGCCGCCCGTCCGTCCGGCCCCGCACGCCGCCGGACGCGGTCAGGGACGCGAACTGCCCGGAGCCCGCCGCCAGTACGTACCACCGCCCGCCGTCCGACTTCCACAGCACACCCGCCAGCACCCGCGGTCTGCGTGTCCCGCAGTCCGGCGAGTCCTCCGCACGCGCCGCCACCGCCCCCGGCGCCCCGGCACCGCCCGACGATTCGGGCGGCGCCTGGAACTGAGCCAGGACCCTGCTGCCCGTGCCCCGCCAGGTGTCCGCCCGGGTGCAGAACCACAGCGCGTCACCCTCACCCTCCGGCAGCCGCTGCTTCGCGTACGGCCAGGAGTTCACCGACCGGACACCATGGGACCGCACCGCCGGCAGGAGACAGGCGGTGCGCGCCCAGCTCTCGCGCTCGGCCCGCCCCGACACGTCGTGCGGCGCGGACGGCGCGCCGGACGTCAGGCGTACGGGAGTGAGCTCACCGAGGTCCGTCATCAACCGCGCCGCCGACCCGTCCCGCAGCTCCAGGGCCTGCCACGAACGGCAGTCCGTCCGGCCCCCCGTCTCCGGCCCGGGCCCCGTCAGCGGATCCGTCACCCCGTGGCGGTCGCGGGACAGCGGACGGGCCGGCCCGTGGGGTGCCAGCAGATCCCGCACCCCGACCTCCCGCACCCAGGGCGCGGTCAGATAGCGGATCCGGCCGGCGCGGCGCTGCGCCACCAGCGCACTCGCCGCCACCGCGTCCGCACCGTCCACCCGGGCGAAGTCCAGCGCGGCACCCTTCGACGGGTCGGCGTCGCGCGGCTCGGCGTAGCGCACGACCCGCAGGCCGTCGTGGAACAGCACGACCGCGGCCGGGCCCACCTCGCCCGCGTACAGCAGCTGAGGCGGTCCCATCGGCGGGCCGTCAGGGGTCCCGGGCGTCGCCGACGAGACCACCGCGGGACCGGGCCGGGCCCACACGGCGAGCGCGCGTCCCAGCAGGCCGGTGTCCGCGGCCCGGTCCCCGCGCGTCGGCCAGACGCTGAAGTCACGCCGTGCGGAACTCCGCCACAGCCCGCTGGGCACCCGGTGCAACGCAGCCGGATCCAGTGCCTGTTGGGCGGTGCGGTGGCGTGCGTAGAGCGGCGCGGAGGAGGCGCTCGGGCCGCCCAGGCCGTCCCCCGGCATCAGCAGCAGCGTCCCGCAGACCAGCAGCGCGCCGGCGCCGGCCAGGAGCGTCCGCCCCCGCCGCCGTCGACGGGCCACGTCCGCCGGCCTGACCTGCAGGGAACACGGGTCGAACTCCGGTGAGGCCAGCAGCGCGTGGGGTGCCGTGAGCCCGTCGGCCTCCAGCAGCGAGGCCCGTGGGTCCCCGACGCCCACCGCCTCGAGCGCCCGGCACACCTCGGCGTCGTCGAGCCCTTCGAGCCCCCGCAGCACATGCGCGGCCCGGCAGGGGGCCGACACCTCGGCGAGGGCCTGTTCCAGCGCCAGTTCGTCCGCCCCGCAGGAGTGCGGAAAGAGCCGCAGCCCCCACACCTGCGGCACCAGCGGAGGGAACTGCGCCCGGCGCGGCCGGGCGAACCGGAACACCGGCCGCCCGGCCTCCAGCGCGTGACGCAGCACCCTCAGACGTACGTGCGCGTAAGCCTGCCCCGGGTCCGGACCCCGCCCCGTTGCCAGGGCCCGCTGGGCCAGCCAGTGGGCCGTCAGCACACGGCGGTTGCGGCCGAGCGAGGGCGCCAGCACGAGATACGCGATCCGCGCCAGCCGGGCGTAGTGCTCGGAGGGCACGGCCTCGGCCCGCTCCCCGGCGGCCTGCTCCGCGTACGGGCGGCCGGCGGACGGCGGTACTGCTCGCAGAGGGGGCATGTTCAGCTGAACGAGCGAATGGTGCGATGGTCACTCCGGCGGCGAACGCTCCGGGGGCGGGTCGCGCGGTTTCCCCGCGCGGCCGGGAGCCACGGGGCACGGTGGCCGCATCATGAAGCAGTTGGGGTGGCGGCGAGGACGGGCCCGCCGGACAACGGCGGCCGTGTCGGCGAGGCTCGAGGAATTCGTCCGGGTGGCGAAGGCTCAGGCAGGTACGGCCTCCACGGGCGCCCCGGTCATCCGGTTCGCGAGCGTCGAGATCGTGTAGGCGCCGATACCGAGAACCACCTCCAGGGCGTTGCGCGCGGTGTAGCCCAGCGACAGGAATTCCCGGATCCGGTCGTCGCCGACCGCGCCGGCCGACTCCAGGGCGGCGAGCGTGAACCTGCGCACGCCCTCCAGCCGTTCGTCCGGCAGCGGCTGATCGCCGGGAGCCCGCAGTGCCGCGACGAGCTCGGGTGAGGCGCCCAGCGACCTGAGCCTCGGCGTGTGCATCTCCACGCAGACGTGGCACTCGTTGCGGGTGGCCATCGTCATGACGACGACCTCGCGCGACAGCGGGTCCAGGGTGCTCGACTCGAAGGTGGCGCTCGCCCGGAGGAAGCCGTCCAGCGTCTCCGGGGACGTGGCCATCCGGGCAACGGCCGACGGCAGCCGGCCGCCTCGCTTCCTGGCCGTGGCCTCCATGGTGCGGCGAGCGGCGGGCGGCGCGGAGTCAGGGGTGTGATCGGGGAAGAACGTTGCGGACATGATGGTCCCCTCGCGATAAACTCGACAACGTGATTGTCGAAAAGGTAAACC
The DNA here is from genome assembly GCF_029428875.1 of Streptomyces sp. JH34. Lineage (NCBI taxonomy): Bacteria > Bacillati > Actinomycetota > Actinomycetes > Kitasatosporales > Streptomycetaceae > Streptomyces > Streptomyces sp. JH34. The sequence goes on from NZ_JAJSOO010000001.1 coordinate 5,415,185, forward strand.
AGGTTGTCGAGGTGCGCAATGGCTGAGGAGAGGACCGGCACGGAGGGAGCGGGATTCGAGCTGCCGCTGCTGCTGTTCGCGGGCTTCCGGTCGATCATCGACGCGATGCACCGTGACCTGGCCGCCCACGGCCACCGGGACGTACGCCCGGCCTACGGCTTCGCGCTCCAGGCCGTCGGACGGGAGGGGGCGAGCGCCAGCGAGATCGGCCGGCGGCTGGGGGTGTCCAAGCAGGCGGCCGGGAAGACGGTCGACAAGCTGGAGGGCCTCGGATACGTGGAACGCGTCGACGACCCCGAGGACGGGCGGCGCAAGGTGGTCAGGCCCACCGCGCGAGGCGTCGACATGCTGGCCAGGTCCGCCGAGGGCTTCGACCGGCTCCGCGCCGAATGGGTCGCGGAGCTGGGCGCCGAGCGGGTCGGGGCGATGGAGGCGGACCTCAGGAGGATGGCGCCCGCGGCCGCGTTCCGGCTGGACGCCGAGCGCTGGTTCGCCGGCTGAGGGCCCCGGGCCGGGGGACGCGCTCCCGGCCCGGGTGGCGGGCGTGCGGTCAGCCCCGGTCGAGGTAGGCGAGGACCGCGAGCACGCGGCGGTTGTCGTCGTCCGACACGGGCAGGCCGAGCTTGCTGAAGATGTTCGAGGTGTGTTTGGCCACCGCCCGCTCCGTGACCACCATCTGCGCGGCGATCGCCCCGTTCGAACGGCCCTGCGCCATCAGTTCCATGACCTCACGCTCCCGGGGCGTCAGAGCGCCCATCGGCTCGTCCACCGACCGCCGCGACAGCAGCTGCGAGATGACCTGCGGATCCATCGCCGTGCCGCCCGCCGCCACCCGGCGCACCGCGTCGATGAACTGGTCGGCGTCGAACACCCGGTCCTTCAGCAGGTAGCCGATGCCGCCGTTGCCGTCTGCCAGCAGCTCCCGGGCGTACAGCTGCTCGACGTGCTGCGACAGGACGAGGACAGGCAAGCCCGGCCGGTCGCGGCGGGCGGTCAGTGCGCACTGGAGGCCCTCGTCCGTGTGGGACGGCGGGAGCCGGACGTCGACGACGGCGACGTCCGGCTTCAACTCCGCCAAGGCCTTCGTCAGTTCGGGCCCGCTCTCGACTGCCGCCGCGATCTCGAAATCGTAGGCTTCCAGCATCCGCACGAGGCCGTCACGGAGCAGGAAGAGATCTTCGGCTAGGACAACGCGCAAGGGATCTCCATGGTCACCATGGTGGGGCCGCCCGCAGGGCTGCTGACGGCCAGTACGCCGTCGAATGTACCCAGCCGCCGTTCGATTCCGCTGAGCCCCGAGCCCGCGCCGATCGTCGCGCCGCCCTTGCCGTTGTCCGTGACCGAGATCCGCAGCATCCCCTCGGCGTGGTGCACGTCCACCCACATGCGGTCCGCGCCCGCGTGCTTCACCACGTTCGTCAGGGACTCGCTGACGGCGAAGTACGCCGCCGACTCGACCGGTGCCTCGGCGCGGCCGGGCAGTTCCACGGTCACCTCCGAGGTGATCGGGAGCCGCAGCGCCAGCGCCTTCACCGCGTCACCCAGCCCGCGCTCGGCGAGCACCGGCGGGTGGATGCCCCGTACGAGGTCACGCAGTTCGGTCAGCGCTTCCGCGGAGGACGTACGCGTCATCGCCAGCAGCTTCTTCGCCTGCGCCGGGTCCTTCTCGATGAGCGCCTCGATGGTGCCGAGGTTCATGCCCATGGCGACCAGCCGGGCCTGCGCGCCGTCGTGCAGGTCCCGCTCGATGCGGCGCAGTTCGGAGGCCGCCGTGTCCACAGCCTCGTGCCGGGTCTCGGTGAGCCGGTCGATGCGCTGCGCGAGTTCCTCCGGGGCGGGCGCCAGCGCAGACCGGGCGAGCACGAAGTGCAGCCGCAACAGGGGCCGGCTCGCCCGCACACCCACGTGGAAGAGGACGACACCGAGGGCCGCCGCGGCCAGCCCCGTCAGCTGGCTGTCGACCGGCACGAACGCGTACCAGTACGTGTCGTCCTCGAACACCCGCCACAGCCCCGCCGCCAGGACGAGCCCCTCCACCGGATAGACCAGCAGGGCCCAGCAGAAGACCAGCAGCACGAAGCCGGCGGTCATGTCGAGCAGCAGCCACCGCAGGTCCCGCCAGGTCGCCGGGTCCTTCATGATCAGTGTGGTGCGCTCGACCTGCCCGGTGAAGCCGTCGCGCACGTCCTTCGGGAACGGCCGGTAGGGGACCGGGACGCGGATGTCCGACCACTGGGCCGCGAGCAGCCTGCGCCGGTTTGCGTGCTTGCGCACCGCCTGCGTGAGCCACGGAGTGGTGACCAGGCCCACGCCCAGCAGGATGAGGGTGAAGGAGAGCAACGACAGGATGAAGAGGACGGCCGAGCCCGCGAGGGCCTCGAAGGAGAGGACGAACGCCCGCCCACCGCTCCGCAGCGCGGTCCGTACCCGGCTCTCGGCCGATCTCATGATGGTGTCTCCCCTCACCGGGCCCCACGTCGGATCCCGTTCGGCCCTCAGTCTCCCCCGTGCACGAGCGCCGTGGTCAGCCGTTCCGCCACCCGACGGGGGGTGTATCTGGCACCACCCCCCGGGCGACGCGAGGAGGCCCCGGATCCGGACCCGGGGCCTCCTCGTCTCGGTGTGCGATCAGGGCGCGTACTTGTAGCCCACGCGCCGCACGGTCTGGATCGACCGGCGGTGCTCGGCGCCCAGCTTGCGGCGGAGCCGGGCCACATGGACGTCGACGGTGCGCCCGTCGCCCACATGTCCGTAGCCCCAGACCGTCGTCACCAGCTGATCGCGGGTGTGCACCCGGTGCGGGTGCGCCACCAGGTGCGCCAGCAGCTCGAATTCGAGGTAGGTGAGGTCGAGGGTGACACCGTCCACGGCGGCGGTGCGCCGGGTGGAGTCGATCCGCACGGGGCCGCTCGCCGGGGCGTCGGCCGCGGGTTCCGGCACGAACGCGCGGTGCTGCGCGGACGCCACCGCCCCCGCCGGCTGCTGGTCGGCGGGCACGAGGACCAGGTAGCCGACCATCGGCGGGTGGCCCGGCAGAGCGGGCAGCGTGTGCTGGGGCGCGGGAAGCCAGGTGGCGCCCGGCGGCAGGAAGCCGGCCGCGTCCGCGAGTTCGACGACCTCGTCACGGTCGACTGCACGCAGCCGGTTGCGGTTGGGGGACAGGGTGTTGCGGGCGGTGGTGGCCGCAGCGGACACCGCGGTCGCCGCTGTGGCGGCGGACGCGGTGGAGAAAGTACGGGTGTTCGCCATGAGGGGTCAGCTCTTTCGCGCGAGGAGTCGTCGAGGACGTACGTCGTGCGCGCGGGCCGAAGGCCGGGGTGAGGCGGCTTTAGAGGGCCTGCGCGTTCCACGCGCGGCAACACACCCGGTCGAAGTCATGGTGCTGACGGGAGGGCCAGAACGGCTCGAGGTCGCTGCGACCCGACGCGGTGTACTGGTAGCTGGCCATGTCCCTATTGAAGCAGAGTTCGGCGCCGCGCAGCAGGGTCCTCTCACCCGTCGATACGGACCGCCGCGTCAGGTTCCCCACGGCCCCCTCCCGCACCTGCCGTTCCGGTCCACCACCGCCCCGGGCCGCGCGCTCCCGTCCACTCCACGCCCCGGCGTCGGCAGGGCACGCCGAAGGGGCGCCCGGATACGGACGCCCCTTCGGCGAGGCCGGTACGAGCCGGTCGCGGATCAGACCTGGTCGGCCTTCTCCAGAGCGGTGCAGCAGGTGTCGACGATCAGCCGCGTGACCACGTACGGGTCGACGTTGGCGTTCGGGCGGCGGTCCTCGATGTAGCCCTTCCGGTCCTGCTCGACCTGCCACGGGATGCGGACCGAGGCGCCGCGGTCGGAGACGCCGTAGCTGTACTCGTTCCACGGGGCGGTCTCGTGCAGGCCGGTCAGGCGGTCGTCGATGCCCGCGCCGTAGTTCTTGACGTGGTCCATCGGCTTCGAGCCCTCACCGAGCGACTCGGCCGCGGTGATGATCGCCTCGTAACCCTCACGCATGGCCTTGGTGGAGAAGTTGGTGTGCGCCCCCGCGCCGTTCCAGTCGCCCTTGACCGGCTTCGGGTCCAGGGTCGCGGAGACGTTGTAGTCCTCGGCGGTGCGGTACAGCAGCCAGCGCGCGATCCACAGGTGGTCGGAGACCTCCAGCGGGGAGACCGGGCCGACCTGGAACTCCCACTGGCCGGGCATGACCTCGGCGTTGATGCCGGAGATGGCGAGGCCCGCCTTCAGGCAGTTGTCCAGGTGCGTCTCGACGATGTCGCGGCCGAAGATCTCGTCGGAGCCGACGCCGCAGTAGTAGCCGCCCTGCGCGGCGGGGAAGCCGCCCTCGGGGAAGCCCAGCGGACGGTGGCCGTCGAAGAAGGTGTACTCCTGCTCGATGCCGAAGATCGGCTCCTGGCCCGCGAACCGCTCGGCGACCGGGCGCAGCTCGGCGCGGGTGTTGGACTCGTGCGGAGTCATGTCGATGTTGAAGACCTCGCACAGGACGAGGACGTCGTCGCCGCCGCGGATCGGGTCCGGACACGAGAAGACCGGCTTCAGCACCCGGTCGGAGGCGTGGCCCTCGGCCTGGTTGGTGCTCGAACCGTCGAAGCCCCAGATGGGCAGATCCGCCACGTCCTGCGTGGGGCTGCCGGCCATGATCTTCGTCTTGGAACGAAGCTTCGCGGTCGGCTCGGTGCCGTCGATCCAGATGTACTCAGCCTTGAACGTCACGGACGCCATCCTTTGCGGGTGCTGCGGTCTATGGTGCGCAGCTTCGCAAGACGCGATTTCCCGACCGTTGCCCGAATGTGAACCCGGTGTTACCGAGGTTTCCCGAAGGTGTCGGACGGCAGGTCCCCGCCGCCCGGGGCCGTCTCACCCTGCGGCGCACCGGATACGTTCCGGGCCGGCGCCCCGGGCGGCTCCGGGACCGTGCCGCCCCGGGGGCCGGGCAGACTGGCGGCATGACCACACACGACTCCTCCGCCCCGCCGCTGCGGATCGGCCTCGTCGGGGCCGGCCCCTGGGCGCGCCTGACCCACGCCCCCGCCCTCGCCGCCCACCCCGGGGTCGTACTCAGCGGCGTCTGGGGCCGCCGCCCCGAGGCGGCGGAGGCACTCGCCGCGGCCCACGGCACCGACGCGTACACCGGTGAGGCGGGCTTCGACGCGCTCCTGGCCACGAGCGACGCCGTGGCCTTCGCCGTGCCGCCGGACGTCCAGGCGCCCCTGGCCGCGCGGGCCGCGGGCGCGGGGCGCCACCTGCTGCTGGACAAACCGGTCGCCACCACGGTGGCGGCGGCGCACGAGGTCGCCGACGCCGCCGGGCGGACCGGGGTCGCCTCCGTGGTCTTCTGCACCCTGCGGTTCGCCCGGGGCACGGCCCCGTGGATCGCCGAACAGGCCGCGGCGGGTGGTTGGTTCACGGCCCGCGCGGCGTGGATCGGCGCACTCTTCGCCCCGGGAACGGACAACGAGTTCGCCGCCTCGCCCTGGCGCCGCGAGAAGGGGGGCCTGTGGGACGTGGGCCCGCACGCGCTCTCGGTCCTGATCCCGGTCCTGGGCGACGTGACGGACGTGGTCGCGGCCCGCGGGCCCGCCGACGCCGTCCATCTGCTGCTCCGGCACACCTCGGGGGCGTCGAGCACGGTGACGCTGGCCCTGGACGCTCCGGCGGGCGCGGCGGGCACCGAGGTCGAGTTCCGGGGCGAGGCGGGGGTGTCCGCCCTCCCGGAGGGAGGCGGCGACGCGCTCGGCGCGTTCCGGGCTGCCGTGGACGCGCTGTCCGAGGCCGTACGCACGGGGACGCCGCACCCCTGCGACGTACGGTTCGGGCTGCGGCTCACCGAGGTCCTCGCGCAGGCCGAGGCGGAGCTGGGCCGGCCCTGAACCCGAGGGGGCCCCACGTCCCCGAGTGGCGGATTCAGTCCCGGTCATCGCCCAGAGCCGCGTGCGCCTCCAGGAGGAGGCGCCGTACGGCCGCGGCCTCCCGGTCGTCGAAGGTGCGCAGCAGACCGGCCATCCGGGCCAGAGGGCGCCCGAAGAACTCCTGCCCCCGCTCCACCGCCCGTGCGTCGACCGTGAGCAGCACCCGGCGGCTCGCCGCGACGGCGTCCCTGCACCCGGTCGTCGAGAGGGTGACGATCGCCGGCGCCACGCATCACTCCGTGCCGCGGACGGACCCCGGGGCGGGCGGGATCAGCCGTCCCATGGAGGAGTTCCTCAGCGCCCGAGCGCGTCCCTGACCGCCTGGTCCGTCCGCGCCACGACCGCCGAGCCGTCCTGCGCGGTGATGATCGGCCGCTGGATCAGCTTCGGGTGCCGCGCCAGCGCCGTGATCCACCGCTCACGCGAACCCTCGTCCTTCGGCCAGTCCTCGAGCCCCAGCTCCTTCGCGTCCGCCTCCTGGGTCCGCGTGATGTCCCACGGCTCCAGTCCGAGACGGCCGAGCACCGCCCGGATCTCGTCGGGTGACGGCACGTCCTCCAGGTAGCGGCGGACGGTGTAGTCGGCGCCCTCGGCATCGAGCAGACTCACCGCGCTGCGGCACTTGGAACATGCGGGATTGATCCAGATCTCCATGGGGCCAAGGGTACGGGAGGGATCCTCGAAATGGCCTCTGGCCAGGGGCGATTGTCAGTGGCGGGCCGTAGGATGGAGGTAGTTCGTGAGGGTTCCACCACCGTGCCAGGAGGTTGCCGATGGCCGTCGCCACAGTCACGACCGAGCCGCTCCACAAGCCGCTGCGCAAGAAGCGGCTCCCCGCGGGCCGTCCCCGCGAGTGGTACGTCTCCCACAACCGCCGCCTGAAGGCCATGCGCCTGACCATCGCCCTGCTCGACTCCGGCGTCTACCAGCCGTCCACCGCCGACAACGCCCGGATACGGGCGACAGCCGCACGCCTCGCCATGCACCCGCCGTCCGACACCACCTGCCGCATGGTCCGCGCCCTGATCCGGTACGGCCGCTGACCCCACCCGCCTGTGCCCCCGGGGACTCCGGGGGCACAGGCGGGTGCCGTGGGGACCGCCCGGACCTGATGGAAGACTGCGCGCCATGTCTCTCGCCGACCTGACCCTCGCCCGCTGGCGCGCCCTGGACACCGCGGCCGCCACCCGGTTCGCGGAGGAGGCCGCCCGCCGCGTGGACGGCCGTCTCCTGCGGGTGGAAGCCGCCCCGCACCTCGGTGGGACGCTGCACCGCGCCGTGATCGAGCGCGCCGGTGAGCGGTACGCCCTGATCCCCGGGGGTGAGGCGGCCATCGGCTTCGACGTGGACGCCTGGCAGCCGGCTCCCGAGCAGCTCGTCTCCTACCGGGAGGAGAGTCTGGCGGGAGGATTCGGCTTCGACGAGGACCCGCGTGTCCATCTCGCCCAGGTGATGACCCCGCCCCGCACAGCAGCCCTGCCCGCCGTGCTGATGGCGGTCGAGCCCCGTGAACTCCCCGAACTCCCGGCGCTGGTACCCGCCCTGCTGGCCGAGCAGGGTCTGCGGGTGCCGGAGCCCGACGAGTGGGAGCACGCCTGCGGGGCCGGTGCCGGCACGCTGTTCCGCTGGGGCGACGGCTTCCCGGCGGGCGTGGCCCCGTACGGAGCGGGCGACGGCCCCCACCGCCCGCCCAACGCCTTCGGGCTGCACATCGCCTTCGACGTCTACGACACCGCCGAGATGACATCGGACCCCGGTTCCGTATACGGCGGCGACGGGGGAGAGGCCGTCTGCGGCGGCTACGGAACCCTCCTGGAATGGCTGCCGCTGGCCACCGCCAACCGCAACCCGTCCACGGCCGAATTCCTCTACGGCCCCGAGGGCGAGGGCATGTTCGAGGACTTCGGCGTGCGTCCCGTCATCGATCTGGACTGACGGGACACGGTGGGGAAGGGGCCCTGACCACTGCCCTTACGGGCCAGAAGTGTGACGTGTCACAGACAATGCGTCGGGGCTGTGGGAACTTCAACTCTGTTACTCATCAGTTGAGTTGCCGACGTGCGCGTGGAGAGGGTCGAATGAGCACTCTGCAAGCCATCACGCTCGACCAGGTGGTCGACACGGACCACTACCCCCTGTCGGACCCCGAAGGTACGGAAGCCCGCGCCGTGGTGGCGCGGGCGCGGCGCGAACTGGCCGAGGTGGGCTGCACCGTCCTGCCCGACTTCATCCGGCCCGAGCTGCACGAGGTACTGCGCCAGGAGTGCGCCGCCCTCGCCCCGCACGCGTACTTCGACGTCGAGACGGTCAACGTCTACAACATCGACGTGGACACGGACCTGCCCCAGGACCACCCCGGCAGGCGCACGTTCGAGCGCGGCAACGCGTTCGTCGCCCGCGACCGGATCCCCGGCGGCTCCCTCATCAGCAGGCTCTACTCCCACGAGTCGTTCCGGCGCTTCGTCGCGGACTGCTTCGGACTGCCCCGGCTGTACGAGCTGGCCGACCCGCTCTCCGGCCTCGTGCTCAACGTCGTACGGCCGGGCATGGAACACCCCTGGCACTTCGACACCAACGAGTACACGGTCAGCATGCTGACCCAGGACGCCGAGGAGGGCGGCTCCTTCGAGTACTGCCCGAACATCCGGTCCGCCGAGGACGAGCACTTCGACGACGTCCGGAACGTCCTGGACGGCCGCGGCGACCGGCAGCCGGAGCGCCTGCCCCTGCGGCCGGGAGACCTGCAGCTGTTCAAGGGCCGCTACTCGCTGCACCGGGTCAGCCCCGTCCGCGGCGGCCTCGCACGCCACAGCGCGATCTTCGCCTACAGCGAGCGCCCCGGCGTCATCGGGAGCGTGGCACGCACCCGTCAGCTCTTCGGCCGCGCACTGCCCGAACACCTGGCCGCGGAAGGGCGGGCCGTCCGGGGGGACCGGCTGCTGGACTGAGGCCCCGGGAACGGTTCCAGACACTGCCACGCGCCCCACCGAGGAGAAGACCTTGCGTCTCGACGCGTCCGGAAAAGTCTCGTTGGACCACATCTACACCGCGCCCGACCCCCGCACCTACTTCCAGGTGCTGCGCCCGCTCGGCTACCACGTCCCCCAGCTCGCCAAGCCCTGGTTCGACAAGATCGTCAAGGAGTACCGGGAGACCGAGCACGTGGCCGTACCCCACGTGCTGGACATCGGCTGCTCGTACGGGATCAACGCGGCCCTGCTCAAGTACGACCTCACGATGGACGAGCTGTACGCGCGCTACGACGGCAGCGGCCCCCGCGTCCCGTGCCGGACTGCTGGAGCGCGACCGGGACCTCGCACGCTCCCGCCACCCCGCGCACCCGCTGCGCTTCACCGGCCTGGACGCGTCCACCGGCGCCCTGGCCTACGCCCACGAGGCGGGATTCCTCGACGCCACCGTCAACGCCGACCTCGAGGCGAACGACCCCACACCCGCCCAGCGGGACCTGCTCGCCGGGACCGATCTGGTGATCTCGACGGGATGCGTCGGCTACGTCACCGAGCGCACCCTCACCCGTGTCGTCCGCGCGCAGGACGGCCGCCTCCCCTGGATGGCGCACTTCGTCCTGCGCATGTTCCCGTTCGACCCCGTGGAGGAGGCCCTCGACGAGCTGGGCTACCGCACGGTCCGGGTCGACGAGCTCTTCAAGCAGCGGCGGTTCGCCGGTCCGCAGGAACAGCGCGGAGTCCTGGACAACATGGCCGCCGCCGGACTCGACGCGAGCGGGCTGGAGGAGGACGGCTGGCTCTACGCTCAGCTCTACCTCTCCAGGCCGTCCCGGCACCGATAGTCCCCACCACCCCCACTCACCGAGAAGAGAGCCGCATTGAACGTCAGTCAGGAAGCAGCAGCCGGCGCGACCTTCGCCCGTGAAGGGAGCCTCCCGCGTGTGCCCCTGCCCACGCTCGAGGCGAGCTGCGAACGGTTCCTCGCCTGGTGCGCCCCTCTGCTGACCGCGGAGGAGAGGGCGGCGACGGAGGCCGAGGTCGCCGCCTTCCTGCGCCCCGGCGGCCCCGGCCGCACCCTGCACGCGGCACTGGAGGAATACGACGCGACGGAGGGCGTGCACAGCTGGCTCGACACCTTCTGGCCGTACCGTTACCTCGGCCGCCGGGACCGGATCGCGCTCAACGCCAACTTCTTCTTCCTCTTCCAGGACACCGGGGAGGGACAGCTCGACCGCGCCGCAGGTCTCGTGGCGGGCGCGCTCCACTACAAGCGGCGGCTCGACGAAGGGCTGATCGCACCGGTCGAGCAGCGTGGCGTGCCCCAGTCGATGGTGCAGAACCAGTACCTCTTCTCCACGACCCGCATCCCCGGGGTACCGCTGGACACGGTGCGCGCCCCCTACGGCGAGCAGGCACCCGGCCCCTCCACCGCGCGGCACATCGTCGTCTTCTTCCGGGGCACGATGTTCCGGCTGGACGTGATCGGACCGGACGGCGCCCCGCACAGCCTCGACGAGATCGAGGCCGGGCTGCGCGCCGTCACCAAGGCCGACGTGCACACGGCCGAGGAGGACCGGGCGGGCCACCTCACCACCATGGCGCGAGCCGAATGGGCGGCCGCCCGCGCGTCCCTCGCCGACGGCCACCCCGGGAACGCCCGGACGCTGGACGACATCGAGACGGCCCTCTTCTGCGTCTGCCTGGAGGACTTCGCACCCGAGGACACCCAGACGGCTTGCGACGAACTGCTGCACGGGGACCGCGGCAACCGCTGGTTCGACAAGGCCGTCTCCTTCGTCGTCTTCGCGGACGGCCGGGCCGGCATCAACGTCGAGCACTGCGAGCTGGACGGGACGACCGTCCTCAGCTTCACCGACGCCCTGCTCGGCACTCCGCCGGACGAACACTCCCGCGGGTCCGGGGCACGCCCCCAGGGCGAACCGGTGCCGCGGCCGCTGACCTTCGCGCTGGACGCCTCACTGCGCGCGCGGGTGCGCTCCGCGGCCGAGGAGTTCGCCGCGTACGGCAACGACACCGCGACCCGCACCGTGTCGTTCGGCGACTTCGGGAGCACGGCCGCCAAGGCGCTCGGAGTCTCCCCGGACGCCTTCGTCCAGGCCGCCTACCAGCTGGCCCACCAGCGGGCGAAGGGCCGTCTGGGAGCGACGTACGAGTCGATCGCGACCCGCCAGTACCGCCACGGCCGCACCGAGGCCATGCGTGTGGTCACCCCCGAGACGCCCGTGTTCGTCGCGGCGATGGACGACCCCGGGGCCGGCCGCGACACCCGCCGCGCCGCGTTCCGGGCCGCAGCCGCGGCCCATGTGGCGCGCGCGAAGGAATGCCAGGCGGGCGAGGCCCCCGAGCAGCACCTCTGGGAGCTGGAACTCATCCAGCGCCGCCGCGGCGAGGAACTCGGAGTGCGTGAACAGCCCGCCCTGTACCGCTCACCGGGCTGGCTCACCATGCGGGACGACTACCTGAGCACCAGCTCCGCGCCGTCCGAGAACATCCAGTACTTCGGCTTCGGCTCCACGAGCAGCACGTGCATCGGCATCGCCTACGTCCTGCTCCCGAACCGCTTCAACCTCTACCTGAGCACACCACGCGCGGTGGCCGGCCAGATGCACGCCTTCGCGGACCACCTGCGCGAGGCGGTCGCGGAACTGCGCGATCTGCTGACGGACTGATCCGGCCGGGGGAGGGGCGGGCCGGCACCGCACGTATCTTGGGGGCCCGGCCGACGAGGGACAGACATGCATGCCACCGCCACGCCCTTCACCCTGCACCACTGGACGGAGCACCCGCACCGCGAACGGCGGTACTTCGGCTGGCGGGGGACCTCGCCGGACTTCGGCGACATACAGGTGAGGTACCCCGCACCGCCGCATCTGCCGAACGCGCGCACGGCGGAGGCGCGGGGCGGGTTCCTGCCCGTGGCCACCTTCGAATCGCGCGGGGCGTACATGGACGAGCTCGTGCAGCCGACACTGAACGGGGCGACGCTGCGCGTCGGTGACGCCCTGGTCCACCTGCGCAGGAACCGCTGGGCGATGACCCGTCGAGGGCGCTCCCTGCACATGCGGTACCTCGGCGACCGGTACAGGCTGACCGCGCTCGACCGCCGTGACTTCACCGTCACCAGGGAGGCGGACGCGGAGAGCCCCGGAGCGGTCGTCACGGTGACGCAGTCCGGCTTCGGGAAGCGGAAGCACCTCACGGTGAGGACGAAGGGCCCGGCCGTCCCGGCGGACATCGCGCTCGCCGCCCTCTTCTCCGGCGTCGACAGATCCGTCCTCACCCGCCGGGGCGCCGTACGGGCCGGCTTCTCCCGGGTGTTCCACGCGTGGGCGGACTCCTAGCAGCCCCTGCCCGGTGTCGCGCTCACGGCGAAGGCCGCCGCCCCTCGCGGGACGACGGCCTTCGTGCGGTATCCGCGCTCTAGAGGTCGAAGTACAGCTCGAACTCGTGCGGGTGCGGGCGCAGCTGGATCGGGGCGATCTCGTTGGTGCGCTTGTAGTCGATCCACGTCTCGATCAGGTCGGGCGTGAAGACGCCGCCGGCCTGGAGGTACTCGTGGTCGGCCTCGAGCGCGTCGAGGACCGCCGGGAGCGAGGTCGGGACCTGCTGGACGCCCGCGTGCTCCTCGGGGGCCAGCTCGTAGAGGTCCTTGTCGATCGGCTCCGGCGGCTCGATCTTGTTCTTGACGCCGTCCAGGCCGGCCATCAGCAGCGCCGAGAACGCCAGGTACGGGTTGGACGACGGGTCCGGGGCGCGGAACTCGACGCGCTTCGCCTTCGGGTTCGAGCCCGTGATCGGGATGCGCATCGCGGCGGAGCGGTTGCGCTGCGAGTACACCATGTTGACCGGCGCCTCGAAGCCCGGGACCAGGCGGTGGTAGGAGTTCACCGTCGGGTTGGTGAACGCCAGCAGCGACGGGGCGTGCTTCAGGATGCCGCCGATGTAGTAGCGCGCCATGTCCGAGAGGCCCGCGTAGCCCTGCTCGTCGTAGAACAGCGGGGAGCCGCCGGACCACAGGGACTGGTGGACGTGCATGCCCGAGCCGTTGTCACCGAAGATCGGCTTCGGCATGAAGGTCGCGGTCTTGCCGTTGCGCCAGGCGACGTTCTTCACGATGTACTTGAAGAGCATCAGGTCGTCGGCCGCGGCGAGCAGCGTGTTGAACTTGTAGTTGATCTCGGCCTGGCCGGCGGTGCCGACCTCGTGGTGCTGGCGCTCGACCTGGAGGCCGTTCTTGTCCAGCTCCATGGAGATCTCGGCGCGCAGGTCGGCGAAGTGGTCGACCGGCGGCGTCGGGAAGTAGCCGCCCTTGTAGCGGACCTTGTAACCACGGTTGTTCTCGACCGCACCGGTGTTCCAGGCGCCGGCCTCGGAGTCGATGTGGTAGAAGCTCTCGTTCGCCGACGTCTGGAAGCGGACGTTGTCGAAGACGTAGAACTCCGCCTCGGGGCCGAAGAACGCCGTGTCGGCGATGCCGGTGGAGGCGAGGTAGGCCTCGGCCTTCTTGGCCACGTTCCGCGGGTCACGGCTGTACTGCTCGCCCGTGATCGGGTCGTGGATGAAGAAGTTGATGTTCACGGTCTTGTCGCGGCGGAACGGGTCGACACGAGCCGTCGACAGGTCCGCGCGCAGCGCCATGTCCGACTCGTGGATCGCCTGGAAGCCGCGGATCGACGAGCCGTCGAAAGCCAGTTCCTCGGCCGGGTCGAAGGACGCCGCAGGGATCGTGAAGTGCTGCATCACACCCGGCAGGTCGCAGAACCGGACGTCGACGAACTTGACGTCGTTGTCAGCGATGTACTTCTGGACTTCGTCGGCGTTCTGGAACATCCAACTCCTCCTACTCCCGACCCGGGAAAGGGCGGGGTTGCAGCTCGTCTGTGTGGCCAGTGCGGTGGCGCACGCTGGACCGACCATAGGCAGACGGCATTTCTCCAGCATGACCCATTTGTTTCGCACAAGTTAACCAGCCCGGTCGCGGGCGGCACCTCAGCGACGTGTTCCGTGCCCCGCCCGGCCAGGTGCAAACGTGGGCGCAGTACCGTGGACGGGTGGACAACAGGCGAGCAATCGGATCGTGGCTCTCGGGGCCGCGCGCGGCGGCCGAGGAGATGGGCGCCGACTTCGGTCACCGGGGCGAGCGCCTCGGTCTGCCCCGGGAGGGCCCGGGGTCCGTGGCTCCGCTCGGCCGGCGCTTCGGGGCGCTCTTCATCGACTGGGCCGTGAGCATGCTGATCGCATACGGGCTGCTCGCTCGGGGTGACCAGCAGGCGGCGGGGAACTGGGCGCTCGCCGTCTTCCTCGTCATGAGCCTGCTGACGGTCGGAACCGTGGGTTCCACACCGGGCAAGCGCATCCTCGGCCTGCGGGTCATCGCCGAGGACGGCGGGCGGCTCGGCGTCGTACGGGTCGCCCTGCGGAGCGTGCTGCTCCTCCTGGTGATCCCCGCCATCGTCTGGGACCGGGACAGCCGCGGCCTCCACGACCGCCTCGCCCGCGCCGTGCAGGTCCGTATCTGACCACCGCGGGCGGCGTCCGCACGGTGAGACGGCTCCGTGAAAGAGGCACCCGAAACGCGGAGAGCGGCCCCGGACGATCGACTCGTCCGGGGCCGCTCTCCGCTCGTACGTGCTCGGTCAGCGCATCTTTCCGCCGCGCGGCATCCGCATGCCCTTCGGCATCGGGCCCTTGGGCAGCGGCATGTTGCTCATCAGGTCGCCCATCGCCCTGAGCCGGTCGTTGGCCGCGGTCACCTGCGGGCCGGTGAGGACCCGCGGAAGCTTCAGCATCGTGGTGCGCACCTTCTTCAGCGGCACCTGGCCCTCGCCGTCACCGACGATGATGTCGTGCACCGGTACGTCCACGACGATGCGGGCCATCCGCTTCTTCTCGGCCGCCAGCAGGCTCTTCACCCGGTTCGGGTTGCCCTCGGCCACCAGCACGATGCCCGCCTTGCCGACGGCCCGGTGGACGACGTCCTGGCTGCGGTTCATCGCGACGGCCGGAGTGGTCGTCCACCCGCGGCCCACCCGGTCCAGCACCGCCGCGGCGGCGCCCGGCTGGCCCTCCATCTGACCGAAGGCCGCCCGCTCGGCACGCCGTCCGAAGATGATCGCCATCGCGAGGAAGGCCAGGACGAAGCCCAGGATTCCCGCGTAGACAGGGTGACCGATCAGGAAACCGATGGCGAGGAGGACACCGAAGGTGATGATTCCCACACCCGCGACGACGAGACCCACCTTGGGGTCCGACCGCCTGGTCATCTTGTAGGTCAGGGCGATCTGCTTGAGCCGCCCCGCGTTCTCGGCGCTGTCCGCGCCTTCAGTGTTTGCCTTCCTCGCCATGTAGCGAAGTTTACGTGGCGCGGGAGTGACCTAGGAACGGTGGTCGGCCACAGCCTTCAGCACGTGCTCCGCCTCGACCCGGTCCTGCGCCCTGCGGCGGTCCTCGAGGACCGCCGTCCAGGCGTTGCGGCGGGCGGTGCGCTGGCCGCTGCTCATCAGCAGCGACTCGACCGCGCGGAGCGCGGTGGTGACGGTCGGGATCGTGTTGGCTCGTACCGGTGCGGCGTGCATCGTGGGTGTTCCCCCTCGGAGCGGATGCGCGCGTCCGGCGCGCACTGGGTAGCGGGAAGCAATGACGGCGGCGGCTGCGGGAGCCATCGCGTGTGTACCTAGGGTCACTGCTCGGTGTTACCAGTGCATGACCGGTCGGTCAAACACCAATGAAACTCTGATTTCGGCGCCGCGCACGTCGACGCGGTCCGTACGGGGCCCCTGCCTGCGGGGAACGTACGGACCGCGTCGTCGCGGCTCCTGCTGTTCAGTGGTCCCTTGTGCGCCGATTCACACGGCCTGCGGGGTCGCGGCGGTCGCGCCGCGCCGCTCCATCGCCTGCTGGAAGAGGCGCCCGGCGCGGTAGGAGGAGCGCACCAGCGGCCCCGACATGACGCCGGAGTAACCGATCGCGTCGGCCTCGTCCTTCAGCTCCACGAACTCGTGCGGCTTCACCCAGCGCTCGACCGGGTGGTGCCGGGGGGAGGGCCGGAGGTACTGCGTGATCGTGACGAGCTCACAACCCGCGTCGTACAGGTCCTGGAGCGCCTCGCTGACCTCCTCGCGGGTCTCGCCCATGCCGAGGATCAGGTTGGACTTCGTCACCAGACCGGCCTCACGGGCGCGGGTGATGACCTCCAGCGAGCGCTCGTAACGGAAGCCGGGCCGGATCCGCTTGAAGATCCGGGGGACCGTCTCGACGTTGTGCGCGAGCACCTGGGGGCGCGAGGAGAAGACCTCGGCGAGCTGCGCGGGCTCCGCGTTGAAGTCGGGGATGAGGAGCTCCACCTTCGTGGCGCCGGCCTCCCGCCCCGCGGTCTGGGCGTGGATCTGGCGCACGGTCTCCGCGTACAGCCACGCGCCGCCGTCGTCGAGGTCGTCGCGTGCGACGCCGGTGATCGTGGCGTAGTTCAGGTCCATCGTC
The DNA here is from genome assembly GCF_029428875.1 of Streptomyces sp. JH34. Classification (NCBI taxonomy): domain Bacteria; kingdom Bacillati; phylum Actinomycetota; class Actinomycetes; order Kitasatosporales; family Streptomycetaceae; genus Streptomyces; species Streptomyces sp. JH34. Next base: position 5,431,563 of record NZ_JAJSOO010000001.1, read on the forward strand.
ACGACGGACTCGCCCACGCGGCGGGGCTCGTCACGGTCCAGCGCCTGCGGCTTCCCCGTGTCGATCTGGCAGAAGTCGCAGCGCCGGGTGCACTGGTCGCCGCCGATGAGGAACGTCGCCTCGCGGTCCTCCCAGCATTCGTAGATGTTCGGGCAACCGGCCTCCTGGCACACGGTGTGCAGTCCCTCGCCCTTCACGAGCGCCTGCATCTTCGTGTACTCGGGGCCCATCTTCGCCCGGGTTTTGATCCACTCGGGCTTGCGCTCGATGGGGGTCTGGCTGTTTCGGACCTCCAGGCGCAGCATCTTGCGCCCGTCGGGTGCGACACCGGACACTCCGGCACCCCTTTGCTTTCGCTGCATTGGATTCTTCGGCGAACACCAGGGTACGCCCGTGGTTAGAACGGTCTTACGTATGGCCAACCTGTGGCCGATGGGCCCTATTCCGCGCGGGCCCTCAGGGCGCCTCAGGCGGGGGCCGCGGTCCTGGGCGGCTCCGCGGCCTCGATGACACGGGGGGCGAGCTCCGCGTTCTCCAGGACGGCCCGCAGGTGCTTCTCGGCGACCGGGAGGACGTCCGCGATCGTGATCTCGCGCCCCAGTTCGTTCGACAGCGAGGTCACCCCGGCGTCGCGGATGCCGCACGGCACGATCCGGTCGAACCAGGTGTTGTCCGGGTTCACGTTGAGGGCGAAGCCGTGCATGGTCACGCCCTTGGCGACCCGGATGCCGATCGCGGCCAGCTTGCGGTCCTCACGGCGCTGGCCGGCGTTGGACGGCGCGTACTCGGGGCCGTTCAGGCGGGGGTCGAACTCCTCGTCGTGCAGCCTCGGGTCGAAGTCCAGCGAGAGCCCCCCGGGCGTGAGGCGGTCCTCGACCGGGTCGCCGAGGACCCAGACGCCGCTGCGGCCCTCGACCCGGCTGGTCTCCACGCCGAACTCGGCGGCCGTGAGGATCAGGGCGTCCTCGAGACGGCGGACATGGGCGACCACGTCGACCGGGCGGGGCAGCTTCATGATCGGGTAGCCGACCAGCTGTCCCGGGCCGTGCCAGGTGATCTTCCCGCCGCGGTCGACGTCGACGACGGGGGTGCCGTCCAGCGGCCGTTCGCTGTCCGTGGTGCGCCGCCCTGCCGTGTAGACGGGCGGGTGCTCGAGGAGCAGGCAGGTGTCGGGGACGGTGTCCTCGAACCGGGCGGCGTGCACCTCGCGCTGCTTCTGCCATGCCTCCTGGTAGTCGACCGCTTCCTCGCCGAATCCCAGACGGACGAACCGCAGCTCACTCACTCGGGTGCCTCCCTACTCGCGGTGCCGCAGGGCCGGGGGGTGTCCCCGGAGCCACGTCACCATGCACTGATGTGCGCCCCCAGCCACTGTACGACCGGTCCGGAGGGTGAGGTCAGGCAGGTCGTGTGCGGGTGGATTCCGTCAGCGATCCGACAATCCTCACACGATCGGATGAATGTGGAGCGAAGCCCGTCGGGCCCACCGCCGGGGCCGTTAAATTCGCGCCGTTCCATAACGGGCTCGCCCGCCACCAATCGTGGGGGAGCCCGTGAGGGCTGCCCGCCCGGCACCGAAGGCAGGAGACCTTACAGCTGATGTCGGAACGACCTCCGCAGCGCACCCCGAACCGGCGGCTCGCCGCCCTCATCTCGGAGGCCGGGTTCTCCCACGCGGGCCTGGCCCGCCGCGTGGACCAGCTCGGCCTCGAACACGGGCTGGACCTGCGATACGACAAGACCTCGGTCACGCGCTGGCTGCGCGGCCAGCAGCCGCGGGGCACCACCCCCGCGCTGATCGCCGAGGTCTTCACGAGACGGCTCGGGCGCCGGCTCTCCGCCCAGGACCTGGGCCTGGACGCCTGCGCACCCGTCTACGCCGGCCTCGAGTTCGCGGCCACGCCCGGTGAGGCCGTCGACATCGTGAGCGGGCTGTGGCGCAAGGACTCGGGCAGCCACGCGGAGCTGCGCAAGATCGCGTTCACGCCCGCCGGGCTGGTCGTGCCCAGCCGGGACTGGCTGATCGGGCGGGCCGACGAATGGGCCGGCCACGGTGAGCAGCCGCACCGGGCGCACGGCACAGCGGGCCTGCCCGCCCCGCGTACGCCCGAAGGGGCCCACGGAGCCCGGCCCCCGCACGGACTCCACCCGGCCAACGGGACCGGCACCCTCCAGGTGCCCGGAGCAGCCCCCCACGGGCTGCGGCCCGCGGGGACCCGTGGCCCCGGCTCCTCGCGTCCGCCCGCTCCCACGACGCCGCCCCTGGGCGTCCCGCGCCAGCGGCAGACCGAGCGCGGCACGGGCCAGCGGGTCGGCAGCGGCGACGTCGCCGCCCTGCGTTCGGTGGGTGAGCTGTTCCGGACGCTGGACAACGCCTACGGCGGCGGCCACGCCAGGCAGGCCCTCGTCCGCTACCTGGAACACGAGGCCGAACCCATGCTCCGGGGGAGCTACGGCGAGGCGATCGGCCGCAGGCTGTTCTCCGCCGCCGCCGATCTGACCCGGCTGGCCGGCTGGACCTCGTACGACATCGCGGCGCACGGCCTCGCCCAGCGCTACTTCGTCCAGGCGCTGCGGCTGGCCCAGGCCGCGGGGGACCGGGCGTACGGGGCCTTCGTCCTGATCACGATGAGCCGGCAGGCGGTCTACCTCGGGCACGGCAGGGAAGCCGTCCAGCTCGCCCGAGTCGCCCAGCAGGGCATCGGTTCCTCCGCGCCGCCCGTCGTGCTGGCCCTGCTGCACGCGGTCGAGGCGCGCGGGCACGGCGTCCTCGGCGAGGCCAGGGCCTGCGTCGCCACGCTCGTACGCGCGGAGCGCGCCCTGGGGATCTCCCGGCCCGGGGACGACGTGCCGCACTGGGCCCGCTACTTCGACGAGGCCCAGCTGGCCGACGAGTTCGGCCACTGCCACCGCGACCTGCAGCAGTACCGCGTCGCCGCCCAGCACGCCGAGCGCTCGCTCCAGCTGCGCGCACCGGCCTACGCCCGGAGCAGGCTGTTCTGCCGGGTGGTGCTCGCGTCCGCGCGGCTCGGGCTCGGCGAGCTCGACCAGGCGTGCCTGCTGGGTGCCGAGGCGGCCCAGCAGGCGGCGGAGATGCGGTCGGTGCGCGCGACGGAGTACGTGCGGGACTTCGAGCGCCGCCTGGAGCCCCACCGTGAAGCCGCCGCCGTACGCGGATACCGGGAACGGGTCGCCGCACTGGGCTGACCCGTGGCCGGGTCCCGCCCGGAGCGGGGCTCCGGGCGGCAGGCCCTACGCGGCCGCGGGCAGTCCCGTCCTTTCCTCCTGCGGCCGGCGCACCCCCAGGTCGGCCAGGATCGCCGAGGCGGCACGCCTCCCGGAGCGAAGGGCGCCCTGGACCGTGCTCGTGTCGCGGTGGTCGCCGCACACGTAGAGCCCGGCGAGCAGCCGGACCGGACGCCGCGGATCGTGCGGCGGCGGCATGGCGGGGACCGCCTCGGCGTCGTGGTGGGCGGCCAGCAGCTCCCAGTCGTCGGTGGGCGTGCCGTACAGCGTGGCGAGGTGCGTGCGGACCGCGCCGTCGAGGTCCGGCGGCGGCGGACCGAGCACCGTGGAGGTGATCAGCGCCCGGCCGTGCGGCGCCCGCGAGGGATCCACCTCGCTCATCACGGCCGTGTGGGCGACCGGACCCGAGCGGTCCGCGTCCAGCAGCAGGCGGGCCCCGGTCGGCGGCGGCTGCGAGGTGGTGTGGTGCAGCACGGTGACCTGATGGAAGGCGGGCGTCCGCAGCCCCGGCAGCAGTTCCGCCGCCGCTCCCGCCCCGGTGGCCAGCAGGAGCGACCGGCAGCCCAGCTCGCCGTGCTCCTTGGTGCGTACGGAGGTGATGTCGGCGGCCGTCACATGTACCCCGGTGCGTAGGGTCCCGGGCGGCAGGGCGGCTGCCAGCAGGTCCGGCAGTGTCGCGGAACCACCCGACGGCACGCAGAGCCGCCCGCGCGCGTAGTCCCGGAGGGTGAGGTCGGCCACGCGGCTCGACGTCATGAGTCCGGGGTCGCCGAGCAGTGCCGAGAGCAGAGGGCGCAGGAATCCGCCGACGAGCCGCGGTGGGAGTCCGCGTGCCGACAGGGCGTCGAGCGCGGCCTCGTCGGGCCGGGCCAGGATCCGGGGCTCCGGAGCCGCGGCCAGGCGGGCCAGCCAGGCCCCGAGCCTGGCCTGTTCGATCGCCCCGCCGAGGGGCGCGCGAGGGGCGCTCGGTCGGGAGCGCACCGCGCGAAGTGCGCCCCGGGCGCTCCGTACGTCCCCCGCACGGTACTGACGCCCCCCGCTGTGGACGAGCACCCCGGGGGCGAAGTCCCTGAGCACCAGCCCGTCGAGGCCCGGGGTGGTGCTCAGCTCCGCACAGGCGGAGCTGAGCAGTGGTCCCAGGCGGTCGAGCCGGAACCCGTCCATGTCGTCGGTCGCCATCCGGCCGCCCGCATGCGCGGCTGCCTCCAGGACGCTGACGTCCACTCCTGCGCTGATCAGCTGGTGGGCCGCCGACAGGCCGGCGATCCCGGCCCCGATGATGACCACATCCGCGTGGTCCGAAGTGTGTGCCCTGAGCACGTGCCCCTCCCCGAGTCGGTGCGGCTGGTGGGGGGCTATTGCCCCCAACAGGCCCCCGGAATGCCCGAGTTCGGGTCGAGGCTAGAGGGATGGCCGAGAGCGGCGCAGTCGCGCGCACCCCGGGCACCGGTGCACGGGGTCGCACGGGCCGCCCGATCGGGGCCCGGAGCAGGCCAGGCCCTGATCAGCGCAGCGCGGCGCGGATCGCGTCGTCGATGCCGGGAAAGGCGAACACGAAGCCCGAGTCGAGAAGTTGGCCGGGCAGCACCCGCTGGCTGGACAGCACGTCCCCGGCGAAGTCACCGAGCGCGAGCTTCAGCGCGGGCGCCGGAGCGGTGAACAGGGTCGGACGCCGCAGCACCCGTCCCATGGCGGCCGTCACCTCGGCGTTCGTGACGGGGGAGGGGCCCGTCAGATTCACCGGCCCGGACAGCGTCTCCGTGTCCAGGATGTGCCGCAGCGCCGCGATGTGGTCGTGCAGCGCGATGAAGCTCCAGTACTGCCGACCGTCGCCCATCCGCCCGCCGAGCCCCGCCTTGAACAGGGGGAACAGACGCCCCCAGGCCCCGCCCCGCCGGGACACGACCAGACCGGTCCGGGCGTGGGCGGTGCGTACGCCCGCCTCCTCCGCGGGAGCCGTGGCCTCCTCCCACTCCACGCAGACGGACGGCAGGAAACCCTCGCCGGGCGGCGCACCCTCGTCCACCGCGCGGTCGCCGGTGTCGCCGTAGAAGCCGATGGCGGACCCGGACAGCAGCACCTTCGGCGGTGTGTCGAGGGAGGCGACGGCCTCGGCCACGGCAGCCGTGCCCAGCACCCGGCTTTCGCGGATCTCCCGCTTGTAGGCCTCCGTCCAGCGGTGGTCCCCCACCCCCGCACCCGCCAGGTGGACGACCGCGTCGCAGCCGACCAGACCCGCCGCGTCGACGTACTGGCGCTTCGGGTCCCACTCCACCTCGTCCCCCGTCGCGGCGGGGCGGCGCACCAGACGCACCACCTCGTGCCCGTCGGAGCGCAGCGAGCGCACGAGCGCCGCTCCGATGAGGCCGGTCGATCCGGTGACGGCGATTCGGGAGCGCAGCATGCCGTCCATCCTGCCCCATGAGTGATCCGTCACGCGGAAAGGGAGCGCCGGAAACGGCCGGGAGCCTCACATGGCACAGTGGCGTGCGTGCCCGCGCCCGAGTTCCTCTCCCTGTGCCCCGTCCGTGCCGCCGTGCCCGGTGACGAGACCGCGCTCGGGGAGCTCGACCGGGCCACCTGGTCGACCCTCCACGCCGTGCAGCCGAGGCCGCAGCCGCCGTACGGGCCGTTCTTCGACGACCGGCACCCGCCCGCCGAGTTCCTGGTCGCCGACGCGGTCACCGGCACCGGCGAGGTGCGTCCGGCCGGCTACATCCGGCTCGCCCGCCCCACCCCGCTCGCCTGCAACGCCCACGTCCTGCAGATACAGGGCCTCGCCGTCGCCGACTGGGCCCGGCGCCAAGGGGTCGCGCGCACGCTGCTGCGCGCCTCCTTCGCCGAGGCCCGGCGCTTGGGCGCGGGACGGCTCACCCTGCGCGTACTCGGTCACAACACCGCCGCGCGGGCGCTCTACACGGCGGAGGGCTTCGCCGTCGAGGGCGTACTGCCGGGGGAGTTCTTCCTGGGCGGACAGTACGTCGACGACGTCCTGATGGGCCGCTCGCTGACGGCATGAGCCCCGGCGGGACCGGAGACCGGGGAGGCGTCAGACCGCTCCGAAGCGTTCCCAGAGCGCGGGGAAACGCTCCGCCAGCGCCGTGTCGTCGTCGAAGCCGAAGGGCGTGCCCGCGGGCTCCGAGGCCTGCGGCGGCAGCCCCAGATCGGGTGCGACCACCCCGGTGAGCTGCTCGTAGGCCTCGTCGGCGGCGTAACCGAGGTCCTCGCCGTCCCCGTCGAGCTCCTCGTCGAAGTCGTCCAGCAGCTCGGCCAGGGCGTCCGGGTCGTGCATGGCGCCCTCGAAGACCTCCCGGCCCTGTGCGATCAGCCAGCAGCGGAAGTAGTCGAACGCGTCGTCGCTCGCCCCGCCGAGCAGCACGGCCGCCGCACCCCACAGGTCCCAGCGGTAGGCGCGGTTGTAGCGGGCCTCGAAGTGCCGGGCGAAGTCCAGTACGGAGTCGGGATCGAGCCGCACCAGCCGTTCGACGAGCAGATCGGCGTGATCCTCGGGGTCGCCCTCGGCGGCCTCGCGGGTGCTGTCGACGATCTCCCAGAACTCCGTCTCGTCCATCACGGGTCCAGCATCTGCCCCGGTGACGGGCGACGCACGCCCAGACACCGAAATGAGGCCTTCGGCATCACGTACGGGCCGTTTCAGCGGTAGAGGTCGCGCAGTCGTTCGGCGGTATCGGCAAGACGTTCGCGCAGAGCGGTGGGTGCCAGGACCTCCACCTCGGGACCGAGGGGCAGCAGTTGGCTGTACGCCACCTCCTCGGACTCGACGGGCAGGACCACCGTGCGCAGCCCGCCGGCGTCCGGTTCCGCGGCCCCGGACAACGCCTCTTCGGCGGCGGCCCGGTCCACGACGTGCGGCAGCCGCCGTACACCCGCCTCCGACAGCCGTACGGTCACCTCGGTGCGCAGGATCGACCGGGCGAACTGTGCGGCCCGCTCCTCCCAGAAGCGCGGCAGGTCGAATTCCTCGTCCCGCACGAAGCGGTCCTCCGAGACGGAGACGGCGGTGAAGCGGTCGATCCGGTACACCCGGAAGTCCTCCCCGGCCCGCGCGCAGAGGTACCAGACCCCTGCCTTCAGGACGAGTCCGTACGGGGCGAGCTCCCGCTCCACCTCGCCCGAGGGCGTGCGGCGGTAGCGGGCCCGGACGAGCCGGTCGTCCCATACGGCCTCGGCGACGGCGGGCAGCAGCTCGGGGGTGACCGGGTCCTGGTACCAGCCGGGCGCGTCCAGGTGGAAGCGCTGCGAGACGGTGTGCGAGGCGCCCCGGAGCGAGGGGAGCAGGGCGGCCGAGACCTTCAGCCGGGCGGCCGAGGCGGCGTCGTCGAGCCCCATCTCGCGCAGGGCGGAGGGCAGCCCGGACAGGAAGAGGGCCTCGGCCTCATGACGGGCCAGCCCGGTGAGCCGCGTGCGGTAGCCGCCGATGAGCCGGTAGCCGCCGGTCCGGCCGCGGTCGGCGTACACGGGCACACCCGCCTCGGAGAGCGCCTGGGCGTCCCGGGTCACGGTGCGCGCCGACACCTCCAGCTCCCGCGCCAGTTCGGCGGCGGTCATGGAGGGCCGGGACTGCAGGAGCAGCACCATCTTGATCAGCCGGGCAGCACGCATGGCCCCCATTGTGGGGCGGCCCGGCGAGCACGGCGGGGGCGGGTACCGGGGCGACCCGGTACCCGCCCCCGCGCGGACTCACATCCCGTACTTCTCGCGGGCCTCCTTGACCTTCGAGACCGGGATCTCGCCACGTCGTGCCAGCTGGGCCAGCGCGGCGACCGCGACGGACTGCGGGTCGACGCCGAAGTGCCTGCGGGCGCCCTCGCGGGTGTCGGAGAGGCCGAAGCCGTCCGTGCCGAGCGAGGACCAGTCCTGCTCCACCCACTGGCTGATCTGGTCCGGGACCGCGCGCATCCAGTCGCTGACGGCCAGGACCGGGCCCGGGGCACCCGACAGCGCCTGGGTCACGTACGGCACCCGCTCCTCACCGCGGAGCAGCGCCTCGTCGGACTCCAGCGCGTCGCGGCGCAGCTCGCCCCACGAGGTGGCGGACCAGACGTCGGCCGTGACGCCCCAGTCGGCGGCGAGCAGTTCCTGGGCCGCCAGGACCCAGTGGATCGCCGTGCCGGAGCCCAGCAGCTGGATCCGGGGCGCGTCCGCCGTGGCGGGCGTGCCCTCCTTGAAGCGGTACAGGCCCTTGACGATGCCCTCCTCGACGCCCTCCGGCATCGCGGGCTGCTGCTTCGGCTCGTTGTAGACCGTCAGGTAGTAGAAGACGTCCTCGGCCTGGGGACCGTACATCCTCCGCAGACCGTCCTTGACGATCACCGCGATCTCGTACGCGAACGCCGGGTCGTAGTTGAGCGACGCGGGGTTCGTGGACGCGATCAGGTGCGAGTGGCCGTCCGCGTGCTGGAGGCCCTCACCCGTCAGGGTCGTACGGCCCGCGGTGGCACCGACGATGAAGCCCTTGCCGAGCTGGTCGGCCAGCTGCCACATCTGGTCGCCGGTCCGCTGCCAGCCGAACATCGAGTAGAAGATGTAGAACGGGATCATCGTCTCGCCGTGCGTCGCGTACGACGAGGCGGCGGCGATGAAGTCGGCCATGGCACCGGCCTCGGTGATCCCCTCGTTGAGGATCTGGCCGTCCTTGGCCTCCTTGTAGTACATCAGCTGGTCGCGGTCGACCGGCTCGTACGTCTGGCCGAGCGGCGAGTAGATGCCGGCGGAGGGGAACAGCGACTCCATACCGAAGGTACGGGCCTCGTCGGGGACGATCGGAACCCAGCGCCTGCCGGTCTCCTTGTCCCGCATCAGGTCCTTCACCAGGCGGACGAACGCCATGGTGGTGGCCATCTCCTGCTTGCCGGACCCCTTGTACAGGGCCTTGAACGCGCGCTCCTCCGGCTCGGGCAGCGCCACGGCGTGCACCCGGCGGGCGGGGGCCGGGCCGCCGAGGGCGGCACGGCGCTCCTGGAGGTAGCGGACCTCGGGGGAGTCCGCGCCCGGGTGGCCGTAGGGGACCAGCCCGTCCTCGAAGGCGCTGTCCGGGATCGGGAGGCCGAGCAGCTCGCGCATGCCCTTGAACTCGTCGATCGACAGCTTCTTCATCTGGTGGTTGGCGTTCTTGGACTCGAAGCCCTTGCCGAGGGTGTAGCCCTTGACCGTCTGGGCCAGGATCACGGTCGGCGCGCCCTTGTGCTCGAGGGCGGCGCGGTAGGCCGCGTACACCTTGCGGGCCTCGTGGCCGCCGCGGGAGCTGTAGAAGCACTCGGCGATCTTCGCGTCGCTCAGGAGTTTCGCCAGCTCGACGAGCGCGGGGTCGGTGCCGAAGAAGTGCTCGCGGATGTAGGCCACGTCGCGCGTCGCGTACGTCTGGAACTGCGCGTCCGGGACCTCGCGCAGGCGGCGGATCAGCGCGCCCGTGGTGTCCAGCTGGAACAGCTCGTCCCAGGCGTTGCCCCAGAGCGTCTTCACGACGTTCCAGCCGGCCCCGCGGAACGCGCCCTCGAGCTCCTGGACCACACGGAAGTTGGCGCGGACCGGGCCGTCGAGACGCTGGAGGTTGCAGTTGATGACGAAGGTCAGGTTGTCGAGCTGCTCACGGGCCGCGAGGGCGAGGGCGGCGGTCGACTCGGGCTCGTCCATCTCGCCGTCGCCCAGGAAGGCCCAGACGTGCGAGTTCGACGTGTCCTTGATCTTGCGGTTGGTCAGGTAGCGGTTGAAGCGCGCCTGGTAGATCGCCGAGAGTGGGCCGAGGCCCATCGACACCGTGGGGAACTCCCACAGCCAGGGCAGCCGCCGCGGGTGCGGGTAGGAGGGCAGGCCGTCGCCACCCGACTCCTGGCGGAAGTTGTCGAGCTGCTGCTCGCTGAGGCGGCCGTCGAGGAAGGCGCGGGCGTAGATGCCGGGCGAGGCGTGGCCCTGGATGTAGAGCTGGTCGCCGGAGCCGTCACCTTCCTTGCCACGGAAGAAGTGGTTGAAGCCGGTCTCGTACAGCCACGCCGCCGAGGCGAACGTGGCGATGTGACCGCCGACGCCGTACCGGGCGCCACGGGTGACCATCGCGGCCGCGTTCCAGCGGTTCCACGCGGTGATCCTGGATTCCATCTCCAGGTCGCCGTCGAACGCGGGCTCGGCGGAGGTGGGGATGGTGTTGACGTAGTCGCTCTCCAGCAGCTTGGGCAGCGCGATGCCGGCGCCCTCGGCGTGCTGGAGCGAACGCCGCATCAGGTACGCGGCGCGGTGCGGGCCCGCGGCCTTGGTGACGGCGTCCAGGGAGGCCGCCCACTCGGCGGTCTCCTCGGGGTCGCGGTCCGGGAGCTGGTCGAGCTCGCTCGGAAGCTTTGCTACGGGGTCGGTCATGATCGCCGCCTTCCGGAGTGGGAGGGGGTGGAGAAGGCCCTGACTGGCAGGACAGGGCGATCGGGCCGGTGGGCCCGCGACTGAACTGTAAGTCGCCGATCGATGATCGATCAAAGGGTGAAGGGTAAAACTTCTTGATATGAAGAAAAGTGGCATGCGGTGCCGCGAAACAGGGCACGGAGTGACTGGATCAACGGGGCGAAACGGGCGCCGACCTGCACGGTGGAGCGCCCCGCGCCGCAGATGGGCGCGACGGTCCGCAGGGCCTCAGGCGCGCGGCGCGCACCCGAGGACATGCTCCTTCACCAGCACGCCGATCTGCGGGTCCCGCCGCAGAAACGCCTCGATGAGCGCCTCGTGCTCCTCCGCGTACGACTTCTGCACCGTGCCCAGCCAGCGGATCGACAGGGCCGTGAACACCTCGATGCCGAGCCCCTCCCAGGTGTGCAGCAGCACGGCGTTGCCGGCGGCCCGCACCATCTCCCGGTGGAAGCCCACCGTGTGCCGCACCTGCGCCTCGCCGTCGGCCAGCCGGTCCGCCTCGTACAGCGCCGCGACGTGCGGGGCGAGCGCCGAGCAGTCCTCGGCGAGCGCGGGGGCCGCCAGCTCCGCCGCGATCTGTTCCAGCCCGGCCCGCACGGGGTAGCTCTCCTCGAGATCGGCGGCGGTCAGATTCCGGACCCGTACGCCCTTGTTGGGCGCCGACTCGATCAGCCGCAGCGTCTCCAGCTCCCGCAGTGCCTCGCGCACGGGCGTCTGGCTGACCTCCAGCTCGGTGGCGATACGGCGCTCCACGATCCGCTCGCCCGGCTTCCAGCGCCCGCTGACTATCCCTTCCACGATGTGCTCGCGGATCTGCTCGCGCAGCGAGTGGACGACGGGCGGGGTCATGACGGGCTCCTTCGGGCGAACCGGTGCTGCTCTCCACCAACACGGCGTCCGAGGGCGACCGGTGGTGTCTAGACAATACGGCGGCGCCCCCGCCCGGAGGTGTTCCGGACGGGGGCGCCGCTGGTGAGGCTGGTTACAGCTGGACTGCTCAGAGGCCGAGCTCGACCTCGAACTCGCCCGCCTCGAGGATCGCCTTGACCGTGGTCAGGTAGCGGGCGGCGTCCGCGCCGTCCACCAGACGGTGGTCGTAGGAGAGCGAGAGGTAGGTCATGTCGCGGACACCGATGACGGTGCCCTCGGCGGTCTCGATGACCGCCGGACGCTTGACCGTGGCACCGATGCCCAGGATGGCGGCCTGGTTCGGCGGCACGATGACCGTGTCGAACAGCGCACCGCGCGAACCGGTGTTGCTGACGGTGAAGGTCGCACCGGACATGTCGTCCGGGGTGAGGCCGCCACCGCGCGCCTTGCCGGCCAGCTCGGCGGTCTTCTTCGCGATACCGGCGATGTTCAGGTCGCCCGCACCCTTGATGACCGGGGTCATCAGACCCTTCTCGGCGTCCACGGCGATGCCGATGTTCTCCGAGTCGAAGTACGTGATGGTGCCCTCGTCCTCGTTGATCCGGGCGTTGACGACCGGGTGGGCCTTCAGCGCCTGGGCCGCCGCCTTCACGAAGAACGGCATCGGGGACAGCTTGACGCCCTCACGGGCGGCGAAGGACTCCTTCGCCTGGTTGCGCAGCTTCATCAGCTTCGTGATGTCGACCTCGAGCACCGTGGTCAGCTGGGCCTGCGAGTGCAGCGCCTTCATCATGTTGTCGCCGATGAGCTTGCGCATGCGGGTCATCTTGACCGTCTGACCGCGCAGCGGGGACGCCTCGAGCTTCGGCGCGGCCTTGGCCGCGGGAGCGGCGGCGGCGGCCGGAGCCGGAGCGGCGGCGGCCTTGGCGGCCTCCGCGGCGGCCACCACGTCCTGCTTGCGGATGCGGCCACCGACGCCGGTGCCCTTGACCGCGCCCAGGTCGACACCGTTCTCGGCGGCGAGCTTGCGCACCAGCGGCGTGACGTACGCGCCGTCGTCACCCGACGGAGCGGCGGCGGGTGCGGCCGGAGCCTGCGCGGCCGGAGCCGGGGCGGGCGCGGCCGGTGCCGGAGTCGGTGCCGGAGCGGCCGGAGCCGGTGCCGGTGCCGGTGCCGGGGCGGCGGGTGCGGGAGCCGGGGCGGCGGGTGCGGCCGGAGCCGGCTCCGGTGCCGCGGCGGGGGCCGGAGCGGCCTCTGCCGGAGCGGCGGCGGGCGCGGCACCCGGAGCGCCGATGACGGCGAGCTTGGCGCCCACCTCGGCGGTCTCGTCCTCACCGACGACGATCTCCAGCAGCACGCCGGAGACCGGCGCGGGGATCTCGGTGTCGACCTTGTCCGTGGAGACCTCGAGCAGGGGCTCGTCCTCCGTGACCTCCTCGCCGACCTCCTTCAGCCAGCGGGTGACGGTGCCCTCGGTGACGCTCTCGCCGAGCGCGGGGAGGGTGACGTCCGTGCCGGAGGCGCCACCGGCCGGAGCGGCGGCGGGCGCCTCCTGGGCGGGAGCCTCGGCGGCGGGGGCCGGGGCCTCCTCGGCCGGAGCGGCGGCCGGAGCCTCCTGGGCCGGGGCCTCGGCGGCCGGAGCCTCGGCGGCGGCGGGGGCGCCCGAGCCGTCGTCGATGACGGCCAGCTCGGCGCCGACCTCGACGGTCTCGTCCTCGGCGACCTTGATGGACGACAGGACGCCGGACGCGGGCGCCGGGATCTCGGTGTCGACCTTGTCGGTCGAGACCTCGAGCAGCGGCTCGTCGGCCTCGACGCGCTCGCCCTCGGCCTTCAGCCAACGGGTGACAGTGCCCTCTGTGACGCTCTCGCCGAGCGCCGGAAGGGTTACGGAAACCGACATGGTTTCAGTTGCTCCTTACGAAAGTGCGGAAGTGGTCGGTCGTCCCCGGGACTGGATCAGTCGTGGGAGTGGAGAGGCTTGCCGGCCAGGGCCAGGTGGGCCTCGCCCATCGCCTCGTTCTGCGTCGGGTGGGCGTGGATGAGCTGCGCGACCTCGGCCGGCAGCGCCTCCCAGTTGTAGATCAGCTGTGCTTCGCCGACCTGCTCGCCCATACGGTCACCGACCATGTGGACGCCGACCACGGCACCGTCCTTGACCTGGACGAGCTTGATCTCGCCCGCGGTCTTCAGGATCTTGCTCTTGCCGTTGCCCGCCAGGTTGTACTTGAGGGCCACGACCTTGTCCGCACCGTAGATCTCCTTGGCCTTGGCCTCGGTGATGCCGACGGAGGCGACCTCGGGGTGGCAGTACGTCACCTTCGGCACGCCGTCGTAGTCGACCGGCACGGTCTTGAGGCCGGCGAGCCGCTCCGCCACCAGGATGCCCTCGGCGAAGCCGACGTGGGCGAGCTGGAGGGTCGGGACCAGGTCACCGACGGCCGAGATCGTCGGGACGTTGGTCTGCATGTACTCGTCGACGAGGACGTAGCCGCGGTCCATCGCGACGCCGGCCTCCTCGTAGCCCAGACCCTGCGAGACCGGGCCGCGGCCGATCGCGACCAGCAGCACCTCCGCCTCGAAGGTCTTGCCGTCGGCGAGCGAGACCTTCACGCCGTCCTGCGTGTACTCGGCCTTGTCGAAGAACGTGCCGAGGTTGAACTTGATGCCGCGCTTGCGGAACGCGCGCTCAAGAAGCTTGGAGCTGTTCTCGTCCTCGACCGGGACCAGGTGCTTCAGGCCCTCGACGATCGTGACGTCGGTGCCGAAGGACTTCCACGCCGAGGCGAACTCGACGCCGATGACGCCGCCGCCCAGGACGATCGCGGACTTGGGCACGCGGTCGAGCTTCAGCGCGTGGTCCGAGGAGATGACGCGGTTGCCGTCGATCTCCAGGCCGGGCAGTGACTTCGGCACGGAGCCGGTCGCCAGGAGCACGTGGCGGCCCTGGACGCGCTGGCCGTTGACGTCGACCGAGGTGGGCGACGAGAGCCGGCCCTCACCCTCGATGTAGTGCACCTTGCGCGAGGCGACAAGACCCTGCAGACCCTTGTACAGGCCCGAGATCACGTCGTCCTTGTACTTGTGGACGGCCGCCATGTCGATGCCCTCGAAGGTGGCCTTCACGCCGAACTGCTCGGCCTCGCGGGCCTGGTCGGCGATCTCGCCGGCGTGCAGCAGCGCCTTCGTCGGGATGCAGCCGTTGTGCAGGCAGGTGCCGCCGACCTTGCCCTTCTCGATCAGTGCGACGTCCAGGCCCAGCTGAGCCCCGCGCAGGGCCGCGGCATAACCGCCGCTACCACCGCCGAGGATCACTAGGTCGAAAACGGTGCTGGCGTCGTTCGCCACGTCACGTCCTCCATGCATGTGCGCCGTACGCCGGGCCCCGTCGCTGGGGTGTGACCGGCCGGTCGGCTGGTGTTCGGCCGCTTGCGTTATTCGGCCCTGTGGTGGGGGCCCTGTCCTGCCGAGAACCCATCTTCGCACTTGTTGGGGACGGACGGGACGCGGGCCCCTGCTCCGAGCCGGACCGGGATTCGGTCCGCACGGTTACCGATACGTACAGATTTCCGGAAAAATGGCGGTCGGAGCCACCGGGGGAACGCCCACGGCCCCGGACGTATGCCCGGGGCCGTGGGCGCCGCGAGCGGACCCCGCGCGCGGGGTCCGCTCGCGGACGTCGGCTCCGGGACTCAGCCCAGGTCGCCGGCCGCGGTGCGCTCGGCCAGCCGCACCAGGGTGCGGACGGCGGAGCCGGTGCCGCCCTTGGGCGTGTAGCCGTACGGCGCGCCCTCGTGGAAGGCGGGGCCCGCGATGTCCAGGTGCGCCCAGGCGATGCCCTCGCCCACGAACTCCTGCAGGAACAGGCCGGCCACCAGGCCGCCGCCCATCCGCTCACCCATGTTGGCGATGTCGGCGGTCGGGGAGTCCATGCCCTTGCGCAGGTCGGCGGGGAGCGGCATCGGCCAGGAGGCCTCGCCGACCTCCTCGGCGATCTCGTGGATCGACGTGCGGAAGGCGTCGTCGTTGGCCATCACACCGAAGGTGCGGTTGCCCAGCGCCAGGACCATCGCGCCCGTCAGGGTCGCGACGTCGACGATCGCGTCCGGCTTCTCCTCGGAGGCGCGGGTCAGCGCGTCGGCGAGGACCAGTCGGCCCTCCGCGTCGGTGTTCAGGACCTCGACGGTCTTGCCGCTGTACATGCGCAGCACGTCACCGGGGCGGGTGGCGTTGCCGGACGGCATGTTCTCGGCGAGGGCCAGCCAGCCGGTGACGTTGACCCGGAGGCCGAGGCGGGAGGCCGACACGACGGCGGCGAACACGGCGGCGGCACCCGCCATGTCGCACTTCATCGTCTCGTTGTGCCCGGCCGGCTTCAGCGAGATGCCGCCCGAGTCGTAGGTGATGCCCTTGCCGACCAGGGCGAGCGTCTTCTCCGCCTTGGGGTGGGTGTAGGACAGCTTGACCAGGCGCGGGCCGTGCGTGGAGCCCTGGCCGACGCCGAGCAGACCGCCGAAGCCGCCCTTGACGAGCGCCTTCTCGTCCAGGACCTGCACCTTGATGCCGTGCTCCTTGCCGGCGGCGGTGGCCACGGCGGCGAAGGACTCGGGGTACAGGTCGTTGGGCGGGGTGTTGATCAGGTCGCGGGCGCGGTTGATCTCCTCGGCGACCGCGACGGCACGCTCGGCGGCCGCCTTGAAGGCCTTGTCACGCGGCTTGCCGCCGAGCAGGGCGACCTCGCCGAGCGGAAGCTTCGCGTCCTTGCCGGACTTGGCGTCCTTCGGGGCGAGCTTGTTCTCGCCGCCCTGGTACGCGGTGAACGCGTACGCGCCCAGCAGGGCGCCCTCCGCGACGGCCCCGGCGTCCTCGGCGGACTCCGTCGGCAGCGCGAAGCCGGCCTTCTTCGAGCCCTTCAGCGCACGCGCGGCGCTGCCCGCCGCCCGGCGCAGTGCCTCGGCGTCGTACGCGTCGTCCTTCGCCGGGACCGGGCCCAGCCCGACCGCGATCACGACCGGGACCTTGAGGCCGGACGGAGCGGGGAGCTTGGTCACCTCGCCCTCGGCACCCGAGGCGCCCAGGGTCTCCAGGACGGCGGCGAGCTTGCCGTCGAACGCCTTGTCCACGGCCTCGGCGCCCGGTGCCACGACCAGGCCCCCAGCCTTGGATCCGGCGTCCTTGGCGACGCCGACGACGAGTGCGTCGGCGCGCAGCGTCGCCGCACCTGAGGTGCTGAGAGTGAGAGCTGTCACGGTGGTGAAATCTCGCTTCCGTTGAGTCTTCTGCCGGTCTGTGTCGGTCGAGGGGGTGGCCGACCGTGCCCGGCGCATCGTAGACGCAGCCGCGATGCGCCGGGAATGAGCCTACGCGCGCCGTTGGTCCCGGCTCACGGGGGCGGGGCCGTCGGTCCCCGTCAGCCCGTCGCCAGCACGAGCAGGGCCGTGGTCACGGCCGTCTCTTCCAGTGCGCCGAACACGTCACCGGTCACCCCGCCGAAGCGCCGCACGCAATGACGCAGCATCACCTGGGCGGCCACCAGACCGGCCGGGACCGCGAGGGCGTGGTGCAGTGCGCCGCCGTGTCCGAGCAGCGCCCCGGCAGCCGCGCAGCACGCCAGCACCGTGCAGGCCACGGCAGCCGCACCCCGCGGCGGCACCGTCCCCGCCACCGCGGCCCCCAGGCCCTCCGGCCGGGCGGGCGGGACGCCCCGGCGCGAGGCCAGCGTGAGCGCGAGGCGGGCGGTGACGGCGGCGACGACCGTGCCCAGCGCGCCGTCCGCCCAGCCGCGGCCGTACAGCTCGAAGAGGGCCGCGACCTGGGCCAGCAGCACGAACAC
Source organism: Streptomyces sp. JH34 (assembly GCF_029428875.1). Lineage (NCBI taxonomy): Bacteria > Bacillati > Actinomycetota > Actinomycetes > Kitasatosporales > Streptomycetaceae > Streptomyces > Streptomyces sp. JH34. Next base: position 5,448,925 of record NZ_JAJSOO010000001.1, read on the forward strand.
CAGGGTGATCACCCCGAACGGTCCGATGTCCGACTGCTTCATGATCCGCAGGGCGTCCTCGGCCGGTCTGGCGCTGCCGAGCCCGTCGGCCGTGTCCGCGAGCCCGTCCAGGTGCAGTCCGCGGGTGAGCGCCGCGGGGAGCGCGGCGGAGGCCACAGCCGCCGTCAGGGGGCCCGCCCCGGAGAGCAGGAGCAGCACCCCCGGGACCGCGGAGATCAGGCCCACGACGAGTCCGGCGACCGGGGCGCACAGCATGCCCGCACCGGCGGTCCCGCGGTCCCATCGGGAGACGCGGACGGGGAGCGCGGTCAGGGTGCCGAAGGCGAAGCGCAGGCCGTGGCTGTTCAGGGGGGTCACCGCGCGCACGCTAGCCGGTGCGGCGGCACGCCGGATCGGGCAGAGTGATCCGAAACGTCAGAAGTGGGGCAGGGAAGGGCCTTCGGGTGGAGGTGGCATGGGTCACTGGTTCCAGCAGAACGTCGTCGAGCCGGGCAAGCTCCCCCTGCTGCTCGCCCTGACCGCCTTCGTGCTGACCTTCGCGATCACCCGGATGATCACCCGGATGATCAGGGCCGGTAAGGGGCCGTTCCGCAACTTCACACCCGGCGGTGTGCACGTCCACCACGTGGTGCCCGGTGTCGTGCTCTCGGTGGTCGGAGGCTTCGGCGCGGTCGCGAGCGGTCAACACGGCGCGGCCGCCGGGATCTTCGCTGTCGTCTTCGCCGTGGGGGCGGGCCTCGTCCTCGACGAGTTCGCGCTGATCCTGCACCTCGACGACGTCTACTGGACGGAGGAGGGCCGCCAGAGCGTGGAGGTCGTCGTCCTCACCGCCTCGCTCGTCCTGCTGGTGCTCGCCGGATTCTCACCGCTCGGGGTGGACCAGCTCAGCGGCGAGGAGCAGCAGAACAGACTCGGCGTCGTCCTGACCTACGTCGTCAACTTCGGCTTCGTGCTCGTCGCCCTGTTCAAGGGCAAGGCCCGGATGGCGGTGATCGGCACGCTCGTCCCCTTCGTGGCGCTGATCGGAGCGATCCGGCTGGCCCGGCCCGCCTCACTGTGGGCCAGGCGCTTCTACCGCCGGCGCCACCGGGCCCGTGCCAGGGCGGTGCTGAGGGCGTATCACCACGACGTCCGCTGGGTCGGACCGCGACGCCGCTTCCAGGACCTGATCGGAGGAGCCCCGGACAGGACCCCGCTGCCGGGACCCCGCCCGGGTGGCGGCGGGGACTGAGGCCCGCCGCCCGGAGGGACTGCTCAGGCGGTCGACTCCGCGGGCTCCGAGTCGCCCGGCACCTCGTCCGGCTCCTCCTCCGCGGGCTCGGGCGCCCGCTCCGGCAGCTCCGCCGCCAGGGCGGCCGCGGCCTGGACGAGCGGCAGCGCCAGCAGGGCGCCGCTTCCCTCACCCACCGTCACCCCGTGGTCCAGGAGCGGGGTCAGCGCCATCCGGTCCAGCGCCTTCGCCTGTGCGGGCTCACCGCTGACCTGGCCGGCGAGCCACCAGTCCGGGGCCCGGAAGGCGGCGCGCTGGGCGACCAGCGCACAGGCGGCCGAGACCACCCCGTCCAGGACCACGGGCATCCGGCGCACCGCGCTCTGCAGCAGGAACCCCGTCATGGCCGCCAGGTCCGCGCCGCCCACGGCGGCCAGCAGCTCCAGCTGGTCACCGAGGACCGGCCGGGCCCGCCGCAGCGCGTCCCGGATCGCCGCGCACTTGCGCATCCAGGCCAGGTCGTCGATGCCGGCACCTCCGCGCCCGGTCACCACCGAGGCGTCCGTACCGCACAGGGCGGCGATCAGCGTCGAGGCCGCCGTCGTGCCGCCCACACTCAGGTCGCCCAGCACCACCAGATCCGTGCCGGAGTCGGCCTCCTCGTCCGCGACGCGCATCCCGAGCCGTACGGCCTCCTCCGCCTCCTCGGCCGTCAGCGCGTCCTCGACGTCGATCCGGCCGCTGCCGCGCCGCACCCGGTGGCGTACGACGGCCTCGGGCAGCAGATCCGGATCGCAGTCCAGGCCGGCGTCGACGATCCGCACGGGCACGGAGAAGCGGCGGGCCAGCACGGCGACGGGGCTCGCGCCGTCCAGCGCCGCCCGGACGAGTTCGTGCGCGGTCCCGGCAGCCCGGCCGGAGACGCCCAGCTCCGCCACCCCGTGATCACCCGCGAAGAGCACGACGCGCGGCCGCTCGATCGCCCTGACGGGCACCGACTGCTGGGCGGCCGACAGCCATTCCCCCAACTCGTCGAGCCGGCCGAGGGAACCGACGGGAACGGCGAGCCGCTCCCGGCGTTCCTCGGCATCACGCCGTACGCCTCCGTCGGGGCGTTCGATCAGGTCGGAGAAGTCGTCCAGATTCACGGGGGTCTGCCTCGCGGGTCGGCGCTAGGTGGGCCGGAACCCGCCGGGGGGCTCCTGTCCGGAACAGTACCCGGCACGCACTCCCGCATCCCCGGCCCCGCACCCGCCCGCGCCTCAGCCCCGCAGCACCAGCGCCCGCCCCGCCACCACCAGCAGCACCTGCTCGCACTCGGAGGCGAACGCGGCGTTCAGACGGCCCAGTTCGTCCCGGAAGCGGCGCCCGGAGGCCGTCGCCGGGACCACACCGGAGCCGGTCTCGTTGGTCACGGCGACGACCGTACGACGCGTCCCGCGAACCGCGCGGACCAGCTCGGTGACCCGTTCGCGGAGCTTCTCCTCCGCGCCGTCCGCCCACCGGCCGTCGTCCCACGCCTCGACGCGGTCCATCGCGTCCGTCAGCCACAGGGAGAGGCAGTCGATCAGCAGGGGCGGGCCGTCCTCCTCCAGCAGACCCGCCAGCTCACAGGTCTCCTCGGTGCGCCAGGCGGCAGGCCTGCGTTCCCGGTGCAGCCCGATCCGGGCCGCCCACTCCGCGTCCCCCTCACGGCGCCCGCCCGTCGCCACGTACACCACCTCGGGGAAGGTCTCCAGCCGCTGTTCGGCCTCCACCGACTTCCCCGAACGGGCTCCGCCCGTGACCAGCGTGCGCCGGGGCACCTCGGGCACCGCGTGGTAGGCGCCCACCGGCAGCGTCGTCCCGTCCGGTACGGCCCGCGCCCCGCCGGCCGCCAGCCGGCGGTCCAGCTCGGCTCCCGGCGGCGCGTCGTGGTCCAGGTGGACGGCGAGGACCTCGGTGGTGTGCCCGACCGCCCCGACGGCCCGCAGCCTGGCGACGGCGTCCGGACGCCCGGTCACGTCGCACACGACCATGTCGTACGGCGCCGCCACCGGGGCGGCCAGACCGGCGGGGGCGGCCCCGGGCGGCAGATAGAGAAGGCGCTCGCCCTCCGGCGACGTCACCTCGTACCCCGTGCCCGGCGCGTCCATCGCCAGGGCCCGCACCCGGTGCCCGGTGATGAGCGTCAGCTCCTGGCCGTCCGGGACACGCCCCGCGGACGGGAGGGAGGCGGGCAGTTCCACCGCCGGCCCGTCATGGGGGTGGGTCAGCAGCACCTGCCGTACGGCGGCGAGCGAGTGGCCCGCGCGGGCGGCGGCGAACACGGCGCCCGGGGTGAGGTCGAGCAGCAGCGCGTCGTCCACGAGCAGCGCGGTGGCGGCGCGTGCCCCGTCGCCGCGGGAGGAGGCGCAGACGGCGCAGGGGCAGTCGGGCCGGGGCAGCCCGTCGGGGGCGCCGGTGCCGAGCAGTGTCAGTTCCACGCTCTGATCCTCCCGTGTCCGTCCGCCACCTGCGCGCCCGGGACACCCACTAGTCTTCGGGGAGCAACGTGACCCAGGAGGCGGACATGGCGTGGACGTGGCGGTTCGAGAAGTCCGACGGTACGGAGACGGAGCCGGCGCTGCAGCCGGAGGAGTTCACGACCCAGGGCGACGCGGAGTCCTGGATCGGTGAGTTCTGGAAGGAGCTCCTCGAAGGCGGCGCGGACCAGGTGACGCTCTTCGAGGACGCGACGAAGATCTACGGGCCTATGAGCCTCCAGGCGGGCTGAGGTCCGCGGACCCGCCCGGACCACGCTGTCCGGGCGGGATCCCCGGCCGTCGGTGGCCACGGCCTCGACCGCCCTCAGACCTCGCCCAGGGTGACCTCGGCCCTCTTCGCCGTGTCGCCCCGCGTGTACGTCACCTCGACCTTCCGGCCCGGCTCGTCTCCCGCCAGGGCCTCCGAGAGGGAGGTGATCGTCGTGACGCGCCGGTCACTGATCCGGGTGATGATGTCGCCGACCCGCAGCCCGGCCTTCGCCGCGGCCCCGTCCTTCCGGACGCTGACGATCGCGACACCCGCCGGCTTGTAGTCGTCGTCGACGACGGTGCGCCCGGTGATCTCGAGCGCCGCACGGCCCGAGTCGGTGACCTTGCCGGACCTGATGATCTGGTCGGCGACCGTCCGCACCATGGAGACGGGGATGGCGAACCCGATCCCGGGCGCCGCGGAGTCGCCCAGCTGGGGGTCCGTCGCCGCGAGGGTCGGGATGCCGATCACCTCGCTGTCGAGATTCACCAGGGCGCCACCGCTGTTGCCCGGGTTGATCGCCGCCGAGGTCTGCACCATGTCGGCGAGCGTCGCCCCCGTGCCGCCGCCCGAGCGGCTCTCGCTGACGGTCCGTCCCACGGCCGAGACGATGCCCTGGGTGACGCTGCTGGACAGCCCGAGCGGTGAGCCCATCGCCAGGACGATCTGCCCCACCTCGACCTCGTCGGTGTCCCCGAACTCCGCGGCCCGCAGCCCCTCGGGCGCGTCGTCCAGCTTGATGACGGCCAGGTCCTGCTCGGGGTACGAGGAGACGAGGGAGGCCTTGAGTATCTTCTCGCCGGTGGCGACGCTGACGTCGAAGGTCTTCTCGCCGCCCACGACATGGGCGTTCGTGACGATGTGGCCCCTGTCGTCGTAGACGATGCCCGAACCGAGCCCGTCCCCGGCGCCGATCTGCACGACGGAGGGCAGCACGTCCCTGATGACCGACTGGTACCGGTCCTCCAGGTCACCCGTGGCCCGGGTCACGGCCGCCCGCCGGTCCGGGGCGGCGGACGGGGCGGGCCCCGGCCCGGCGCAGGCGCCCGCCAGGACGATCGCGCAGGCGCCGGCGGCCAGGGGCGTGAGCGAGCGGCGTACCCGGCTGCGGGAAGGGGTTGCGTCCATGCCCGGAGTATCGCCAGGGCCCACCGGCGGCGGCCTGCGCGGCTGGGCCGATCAGCGGTACGTACGCGGCCGTGTCAGCCGCGTACGCCGCACAGATGCAGCAGAGCGGCCACCCCGCGGTACGGGTCGGTCCGCCCGGCCCGGTCCTCGGCGTCGAAGATCCGTGCCAGTTCATCGGGGCCGGGCAGCTCCGACTCGTTGCTCACGTTGTCCGTGAAGACCCGCACGCCGTACCAGGTGTGCAGCGGGGCGGCGATGCCCGCGAGGGTGGACCGCAGCACCTCGAGCCGGTCCGCACGGACGGAGAGGCCGAGCCTGTTCGTGTACGTGTCCGTCTCGAACGCGGCGAGGGCCGCGCCGAAGTCGCCGGCCGTCCCCGGCCGCATCGCCAGCGCGTCCGCGTTCCGCACGAGCAGCGAGAGCAGTCCGCCGGGCGCCAGCATCCTGGCCAGGCCGGCCAGCATCGGATCCGGCTCGGGCACATACATCAGCACCCCGTGGCAGAGCACCACGTCGAAGCTGCCGGGCAGGAAGTGCACCCCGGTGTCACGGCCGTCGCCCTCGATGAGCCGCACCCGCTCCCGGATGCCCTCGGGCTCGCCCGCCAGGGACTCCCGCGCGGTCCGGAGCATCTCGGCGTCGGACTCGAGGCCCGTCACGGAGTGCCCGGCCCGCGCCAGGCGCAGTGCCTGCGTGCCCTGGCCCATGCCGACGTCCAGGACCCGCAGCCGCTGCCCCACGGGGTAGCGCGCGGCTATCTGCTCGTCGAGCTGCCGGGCGACGAGCTCCTGGCGGACCGTGTTGCGCAGTCCGCCGAGCCCGCTCAGCCACTGGGAGGACACCCCCGTGAAGCCGGAGGTCTCCGTGCTCAGGGCCGCTCTCCGCGCTTGACCTGCGGCTTGGGCAGACGCAGCCGGCGCATCTGGAGCGTGCGCATCAGGCCGTAGGCCACCGCGCCGCGCTTCGGGGTGTCCGGGAAGCGCTGGGCCAGCTGCTTCTTCAGACGGAACCCGAGGCCGATGGAGTCGACGACGATCAGCACGATCACGCCGAGCCACAGCAGCAGCGAGATGTTCTGGATGTTCTGCACCTGGATCACGCTGAGGATCAGGATGACCACCGCGAGCGGAAGGAAATACTCCGCGATGCAGAAGCGCGAGTCCACGAAGTCACGGACGAAGCGGCGCACGGGCCCCTTGTCGCGGACCGGCAGATAGCGCTCGTCGCCCGACGCGAGTGCCTCCCGCTGCCGGGCCATGTCGGCCCGGCGTGCCTCGCGCTGGCGCTTCGCGGCCTCCTTGCGATCGGTCGGCGCGCCACTGGAGGCACGCCGGCGCTGCGTCTGGGCATCGCTGCGCTTGGGGGTGGGGCGACCTTTGGGAGCCTGAGGGTCGCGGGGCTGCTTGGAGAGGTCCGCCGTCACCTTGCCGGTGGGGGCCTTCTCTTCCTTGGAACGGCTTCGGAACACAAAACCCAAGGGTACGGGGTCGGCCGCGACGAGCGGGGACCGGCCGGGAACGATCCGGCAACGGCCCGCGTCCTGAAAAGTGTGCCGACAGGGACAGAACGGACGCCGCCGACGTGATCCCCGACCTCCGTCTACTCCTTGGGCTGGAGTGGTCATCGGCGGCAGTCGTCCTTGCGGAGGACCACATCCGCGCTCGAACAGTGCGGTAATGGAGACAGGGCCCGTACTGTGGGTTCTGTCGGAGTGCTGGAGCTCAGTTCGTCAGAAGGGGGCGCGCGAAGCCCATGAGCGGTGTCATGAAGCGTATGGGGATGATCTTCCGCGCGAAGGCAAACAAGGCCCTTGACCGGGCCGAGGATCCGCGCGAGACCCTCGATTACTCGTACCAGAAGCAGCTGGAGCTGCTCCAGAAGGTACGCCGCGGCGTCGCCGACGTGGCGACCTCGCGCAAGCGCCTGGAGCTGCAGCTGAACCAGCTGCAGGGACAGTCGTCCAAGCTGGAGGACCAGGGACGCAAGGCGCTCGCGCTCGGCCGCGAGGACCTGGCCCGCGAGGCGCTGTCGAGGCGCGCCGCCCTCCAGCAGCAGGTCACGGACCTGGAGACGCAGCACCAGACGCTGCAGGGCGAGGAGGAGAAGCTCACTCTCGCGGCCCAGCGCCTGCAGGCCAAGGTGGACGCCTTCCGCACGAAGAAGGAGACCATCAAGGCCACCTACACCGCGGCCCAGGCCCAGACCCGGATCGGTGAGGCCTTCTCCGGCATCTCCGAGGAGATGGGCGACGTCGGCCTGGCGATCCAGCGTGCCGAGGACAAGACCCAGCAGCTCCAGGCGCGTGCGGGGGCCATCGACGAGCTGCTGGCCTCCGGCGCGCTCGACGACCCGTCCGGCACGGCGAAGGACGACATCGCCGCCGAGCTGGACCGGATCTCCGGTGGTACGGATGTAGAACTGGAACTGCAGCGCATGAAGGCCGAGCTGGCCGGCGGTTCCGCCGGACAGCAGCAGGCCATCGAGGGCGGCGCCGAGGACGCGGCACCGCAGTCGCAGCAGTCCCCGCACAAGTTCGACAAGCAGTGAGGGCGGCGTCATGATCGTACGGATCATGGGGGAGGGCCAGGTCGTACTGGCCGACAGTCATGTCGCCGAGCTGAACAAGCTCGACGACATACTCCTCGCGGAGATGGAGAGCGGTGACGGGCCTGGCTTCCGGACCACGCTCCACGCGCTCCTGGACAAGGTGCGTGAACTCGGCGCACCTCTCCCCGACGACTCCCTGGAGCCGTCCGAACTGATCCTGCCGTCACCTGACGCCACGCTCGAAGAGGTGCGTTCCATGCTCCGCGACGACGGGCTGATCCCCGGCTGACCGGAGCCACCCGCTCCGCACTCCTCACGGTGCCCCGCCCCGGTCCGCCCGGCGCGGGGCACCGCTCTGTTCCCGCGCGCCACCGCACGGTCGTCCCGACGGCGAACGGTCCGGGGCCCGCACCGTGACGGCGTGCGGACGCCTTCCGGACCGGCCCGTCGACGACACGCCGTACCGTTGCTCGACGTGACCACCCTCGGAACCGGGTTCGTGCGCCCCCGCCGCTGGCTGCGCGGCCATCCCCTCGCCTTCGACCGGGGGCTGGCGGCGGCCGTGCTCGTCTGCATGATCTGCGCGTCGTTCGCAGAGCCGGACCCGGGCCACGGGCCCGTCTTCCACGCCCGTCCCCCCGAACCGCTCAGCGTGCTGCTGATGGTGCTCGCCGCCGGGGCGCTCGTCCTGCGCCGGCGCAGGACCGTGGCCGTGCTGGCCGTGACGGGGCTGCTGTCCGCCGTCGGGTTCCTCCTGACGGATCCACCCGCCCCCGTGGTGCTGAGCGTGGTCATCGCGCTGTTCACCGTCGCGTCGCGCACCGACCGCCCCACCACCTGGCGGACCGGCCTGCTGACCATGGTGGTGCTGACCGTGGCGGCGATGGTGGTCGGCCCGACCCCCTGGTACAGCCAGGAGAACGTCGGGGTGCTCGCCTGGACGGGGCTGGCCTGCGCGGCCGGGGACGCGGTACGCAGCAGGCGCGCCTTCATCGACGCGATCAGGGAACGGGCCGAACGCGCGGAGCGCACCCGTGAGGAGGAGGCCCGCCGCAGGGTCGCCGAGGAGCGCCTGCGGATCGCCAGGGACCTCCATGACGTCGTCGCCCACCACATCGCCCTGGTCAACGTGCAGGCCGGGGTCGCCGCCCACGTGATGGACAGGCGCCCCGACCAGGCGAAGGAGGCGCTCGCCCACGTACGCGAGGCCAGCCGTTCCGCGCTCAACGAGCTGCGGGCCACCGTCGGGCTGCTGCGCCAGTCCGGCGACCCGGAGGCGCCCACCGAACCGGCGCCGGGGCTCGCCGTCCTCGACGCGCTGGTCGACACCTTCCGCAACGCCGGGCTCCCCGTCGAGGTGGCCTGCACCGACCCGGACAGCCCGCTGCCCGCTGCGGTCGACCTCGCCGCCTACCGGATCATCCAGGAGGCCCTGACCAACGTGCGCAAGCACGCCGGTGCCGATGCGAAGGCCGAGGTGAGTGTCGTACGCGTCGGAGAGACCGCGGAGATCACCGTGCTCGACGGCGGCGGGGGACAGGACACCCCACCCGCGCCCGCCGACGGGGGCGGCCACGGCCTCATCGGCATGCGCGAGCGCGTCACAGCCCTCGGCGGCACCCTCACGGCCGGACCCCGTTACGGAGGCGGCTTCCGGGTCCATGCGATCCTGCCCCTCACGACCCGCACACGCACGCCGGAGCGGCCGGACACGGCGGGCGCGACGGGGGGATGCGCATGACGCCCATCAAGGTGCTGCTCGCCGACGACCAGGCACTGCTGCGCAGCGCGTTCCGGGTGCTGGTCGACTCCGAATCCGACATGCAGGTCGTCGGGGAGGCCGCCGACGGGGCGGAGGCCGTGACGCTGGCCCGTTCGACCCGCGCCGACGTCGTGCTGATGGACATCCGCATGCCGGGCACCGACGGACTCACCGCGACGCGGATGATCAGCGCGGACCCGGACCTGGCGGGCGTACGGATCGTCATGCTCACCACCTTCGAGGTGGACGAGTACGTCGTGCAGTCCCTGCGCGCCGGTGCGTCCGGCTTCCTGGGCAAGGGCGCGGAGCCGGACGAGCTGCTCAACGCCATCCGCGTCGCCGCGGCCGGTGAGGCGCTCCTCTCCCCGGTCGCGACCAAGGGCCTCATCGCGAGCTTCCTCGCCCAGGGCGGCAGCGCGGGGGAGGGGCCGGACGGAGCGGAGTACGCCCAGCGCCTCGCCGCGCTCACGGGGCGCGAGCGTGAAGTGCTCGTCCAGGTCGCCGGCGGGCACTCCAACGACCAGATCGCCGACCGGCTCGTCGTCAGTCCCCTCACCGTGAAGACCCATGTGAACCGGGCCATGGCGAAGCTGGGCGCGCGGGACCGGGCGCAATTGGTCGTCATTGCGTACGAATCGGGCCTGGTGCGCCCCAGGGTGGAGTGACGGGTGTAGATCCGGCTACTCCAGCTGCGGTATGCGCGGCCCGGGAAAGCAACCCGGGGGCCGACGATTCCGCCCGCGGGCCCGGCGATCGTAGAGGTGGGCGGTCTGTGTCCCTGTGATCGCCGGCGTGAGCACGCCCCGTGCACCGTCGTGACCACCTGCAGGCGCCCACCTGCCGCGTACGCCACAGAAGAGAGACCCACCCATGTCCTGGCTGTCCAGATTCAGCCTCGCGCAACGGGCTTTGATCGGACTGATCTCGATCGTCGCGCTCGTTTTCGGAGCGATCGCGATCCCGCAGCTCAAGCAGCAGCTGCTGCCCACCATCGAACTCCCGATGGTGTCGGTGCTGGCGCCCTACCAGGGCGCGTCCCCCGATGTGGTCGAGAAGCAGGTCGTCGAACCTCTCGAGAACGCCATCAAGGCCGTCGACGGCGTCGAGGGCGTCACCTCGACCGCCAGCGAGGGCAACGCCCTCGTCATGGCGAGCTTCGACTTCGGTGACGAGGGCACGAAGCAGCTCGTCGCCGACATCCAGCAGGCGGTGAACCGCGCCCGCGTCCTGCTGCCCGACTCCGTGGACCCGCAGGTCGTCGCGGGTTCGACGGACGACATCCCGACCGTCGTCCTGGCCGTCACCTCGGACAAGGACCAGCAGGCGCTGGCCGACCAGCTCGACCGCACGGTCGTCCCGGCACTCGAGGGCATCGAGGGTGTCGGCCAGGTCTCCGTGGACGGTGTCCAGGAGATCCAGGTCTCGGTCGTCCCCGACGACAGGAAGCTCGCGGCGGCCGGCCTCGACGCGGGCTCGCTGTCCCAGGCGCTCCAGGCCGGCGGCGCGACCGTACCCGCCGGATCCTTCTCCGAGGCGGGCAAGAGCCGCACCATCCAGGTCGGCGGTTCCTTCACCTCGCTCCAGCAGATCGAGGACCTCGAGGTCTCCGCGCGGAACGCGGCGACGGGCGAGGCCGGCAAGCCCGTCCGAGTCGGTGACGTCGCCACGGTGAAGCAGGAGCCCGCCGCCGCGGTCTCCCTCACCCGGACGAACGGCAAGCCGAGCCTCGCCGTCATGGCGACGATGGACAAGGACGGCAGCGCCGTCGCCATCTCGGACGCCGTCCAGGACAAGCTCCCGGACCTGCGCAAGGACCTCGGTCCGGGCGCGGAGGTCACCGTGGTCTCGGACCAGGGCCCCGCCGTCTCCAAGTCGATCTCCGGTCTGACCACCGAGGGTGCGCTCGGTCTGCTCTTCGCGGTCGTCGTCATCCTGGTCTTCCTGGCGTCGATCCGCTCCACGCTGGTGACCGCGGTGTCCATCCCGCTGTCCATCGTGCTCGCGCTGATCGTGCTCTGGACCCGTGACCTCTCGCTGAACATGCTCACCCTCGGCGCGCTGACCATCGCGATCGGCCGCGTCGTGGACGACTCGATCGTCGTCCTGGAGAACATCAAGCGGCACCTCGGCTACGGCGAGGAGCGCCGGTCGGCGATCGTCACCGCCGTCAAGGAGGTCGCCGGGGCGATCACCTCGTCCACGCTCACCACCGTCGCGGTCTTCCTCCCCATCGGCCTGGTCGGCGGCATGGTCGGCGAGCTCTTCGGTTCGTTCTCGCTCACCGTCACCGCGGCTCTGCTGGCCTCCCTGCTGGTCTCCCTGACCGTGGTGCCGGTGCTGTCCTTCTGGTTCCTGCGCGCGCCCGAGGGCACCGCCGAGAACCCGGAGGAGGTTCGCCGCCAGGCCGAGGAGAAGGAGGCGGCGAGCCGGCTCCAGCGGATGTACGTCCCCGTGCTCCGCTTCGCCACCCAGCGGCGCGTCGCAAGCGTCGTCATCGCCCTCGTCGTGCTGTTCGGCACCTTCGGCATGGCGCCCCTGCTGAAGACGACGCTCTTCGAACCGGGCGAACAGGAGGTTCTCACGCTCAAGCAGGAGCTGACCCCCGGCACCAGCCTGGAAGCGGCGGACGAGGCCGCGCGGAAGGTCGAGAAGGTCCTGGCCGCGGACAAGGGCATCGAGGACTACCAGGTCACCGTCGGATCGTCCGGCTTCATGGCGGCCTTCGGCGGCGGTACGGGAGCCAACCAGGCCTCCTACCAGATCACCCTCGAGGACGCGGCTGACCACGAGTCCGCGGAGAAGAGGATCGGCACGGCACTCGGCGAGCTCGACGGCATCGGCGAGGCCACGTTCGCCTCGGCCGGTGAGTTCGGTTCCCAGGACCTGAGCGTCATCGTCAAGGCTGCCGACGCCGAGGTCCTGAAGAAGGCGTCCGAAACCGTGCGTGGCGAGGTCGCCGAGCTCGAGGACGTCACCGACGTCCAGAGCGACCTGTCCCAGAGCATCCCGCGGATCTCGGTCAAGGCCAACGACAAGGCGGCGGCCGCGGGCTTCGACCAGGCAGCGCTCGGCGGGTTCGTCGCGGGGGCGGTGCGCGGCACCCCGTCCGGCAAGGCGGTCCTGGACGACACCGAGCGCGACATCGTCATCAGGTCCTCGCACCCGGCCACCACCATGGCCGAGCTCAAGGCCTTGCCGCTCGGTCCCGTGAAGCTCGGCGACATAGCCGACGTGGAACTGGCGCCGGGGCCTGTCTCGATGACCCGGATCGACGGTCAGCGCTCCGCCACGGTCACCGCGAAGCCGACCGTCGACGACACCGGCGCGGTCAGTACCGCGCTCCAGAAGAAGATCGACGCCCTGGACCTCCCCGACGGTGCCACCGCCACCATCGGCGGTGTCACCCAGGAGCAGGACGACGCCAACAAGAAGCTGATGCTCGCCATGCTGGCGGCCGTCGCCATCGTCTTCATCCTGCTGGTCGCGACCTTCCGGTCGCTCGTCCAGCCGCTGATCCTGCTGGTCTCCATCCCCTTCGCGGCGACGGGGGCCATCGGCCTCCTGCTCGTCACCGGTACCCCGATGGGTGTCCCGGCGATGATCGGCATGCTGATGCTGATCGGCATCGTGGTGACCAACGCGATCGTGCTGATCGACCTGATCAATCAGTACAGGGCGCAGGGGATGGGGGTCGTCGAAGCGGTCATGGAGGGCGGCCGTCACCGTCTGCGTCCCATCCTGATGACGGCACTGGCGACGATCTTCGCCCTGGTCCCGATGGCCCTCGGCGTCACCGGCGAAGGCGGCTTCATCTCCCAGCCGCTGGCCCTTGTGGTCATCGGCGGCCTGATCACCTCCACGCTGCTGACCCTGCTCCTGGTGCCGACGCTCTACGCGATGGTCGAACTCCGCAAGGAGCGCCGCGCCGGGAGGAAGGCGGCCGAACGCGAGGCGAAGTCCGGCGGGAGTGCCCCGGAGACGCCGGAGGAAGCCACCTCCGGGGAACCGGAGCCCGCGAAGGCCTGACCGCCTCCGACGACGAGAGGGCCCCCGGGCCCCGTCCGCGAGGACGGGGCCCGGGGGCCCTCTCATGTGCCGCGGCCGGCGGACGTGCCCTACGGCAGCGCCAGCATCCGTTCCAGCGCCAGCTTCGCGAACTTCTCGGTCTCCGCGTCGACCTGGATCCGGTTCACCAGGTTCCCCTCGGCCAGGGATTCCAGCGCCCACACCAGGTGCGGCAGGTCGATCCGGTTCATCGTCGAGCAGAAGCACACCGTCTTGTCGAGGAAGACGATCTCCTTGTCCTCCGCCGCGAAACGTTCGGCCAGCCGGCGCACCAGGTTCAGCTCCGTGCCGATCGCCCACTTGGAGCCGGCCGGGGCCGCCTCCAGGGCCTTGATGATGTACTCCGTCGAGCCCACGTAATCGGCGGCCGCCACGACCTCGTGCTTGCACTCGGGGTGCACCAGCACGTTGACGCCCGGGATCCGCCGCCGTACGTCTTCGACCGACTCCACCGAGAAGCGCCCGTGCACCGAGCAGTGCCCGCGCCACAGGATCATCTTCGCGTCGCGGAGCTCCTGGGCGGTCAGGCCGCCGTTCGGCTTGTGCGGGTTGTAGAGGACGCAGTCCTCCAGGGACATCCCCATGTCGCGGACGGCGGTGTTCCGGCCCAGGTGCTGGTCCGGCAGGAAGAGCACCTTGGCTGCCGAGGGCTCCCCCTGCTCGAACGCCCACTCCAGCGCCCGCTTCGCGTTGGACGAGGTGCAGATGGTCCCGCCGTGCCTGCCGGTGAAGGCCTTGATGTCGGCGGAGGAGTTCATGTAGGAGACCGGCACGACCGCGTCGGCGACCCCCGCCTCCGTCAGGACGTCCCAGCACTCGGCGACCTGCTCCGCGGTGGCCATGTCGGCCATCGAGCAGCCCGCGGCCAGGTCCGGCAGGACGACCTTCTGGTCGTCGCCCGTCAGGATGTCGGCGGACTCGGCCATGAAGTGCACGCCGCAGAAGACGATGTACTCCGCCTCGGGCCGTGCCGCCGCGTCCCGGGCGAGCTTGAAGGAGTCGCCGGTGACGTCCGCGAACTGGATGACCTCGTCGCGCTGGTAGTGGTGACCGAGGACGAAGACCTTGTCCCCGAGCTTCTCCTTGGCGGCACGGGCGCGCTCCACCAGGTCCGGGTCGGACGGGGAGGGCAGGTCGCCCGGGCATTCGACCCCGCGCTCGCTCCGCGGGTCGGCCTCGCGGCCGAGCAGTAGAAGGGCGAGGGGTGTCGGCTGGACATCCAGGGGCTGGGCGGTGGTCACGACACGCACCCTTTCTTTTCTGCGGAACGCCTTTTCGTCTAATTGACGCTATCTATCATAACCGCTTCGTGTCAGCTTGACGATGCCCATAGCGTCGATGTGACGCATCCCCTGGCCCGCGCGGTGTGCGAGCATGAAGGGAACAGACACGCGCCTGGCCCGGAATGAATCCGCGGCCCCGATGGTTGGACCGTCGGCAAGCAGTCCGTACAACCCGGGAGAGAAGCAGATGTCCGTATCGGACGAGACCACCACCGTGAGCGACGGCATCCTCCTGTCCGACGCCGCCGCCTCCAAGGTCAAGGCCCTGCTGGAGCAGGAGGGCCGGGACGACCTGGCACTGCGCGTCGCCGTTCAGCCCGGCGGCTGCTCGGGCCTGCGGTACCAGCTCTTCTTCGACGAGCGCTCGCTCGACGGGGACGTCGTGAAGGACTTCGGCGGCGTCAAGGTCGTCACCGACCGGATGAGCGCCCCGTACCTGGGCGGCGCCTCCGTCGACTTCGTGGACACCATCGAGAAGCAGGGCTTCACGATCGACAACCCGAACGCCACGGGCTCCTGCGCCTGCGGTGACTCCTTCAGCTGACCCCTGAGTCGTATGACGGCGGCGGCGCTCCCGGACTCGGGAGCGCCGCCGCCGTCGTTCGTCCGTACGCGGAGAGGCCCGTGCGGACCTCTCCGCGCGGCCGTCAGGCGCGCGGCACCGCCTCGCCCGACGCGGCGTCGACCACCTTCCGGCCGCCCAGGGGCGCGTCCAGCGTCACCTTCCGGGTCAGCTCCTTGGCGATCATGATGCAGGCCTTACCCGGGTCCGGCTTCGACTCGGTGACCGTCACCCGCACCGACGTGCCGTCCTCCGAGGCGCGGGCCGCGTACGTACTGCACACGCCGCCCCAGAAGGTCACCTCCAGCGTCCGGCCGTCCGCGCTGTACGAGGTGATGGCCGCGCCCTCGGCGGCCGGGTCCTTCGTGGGTGCCGGCGAAGGGCCGGTGCTCGGCCGCGCGAGGTGGTCCGGGGCGACCGCGACCTGGACGATCGTGTTCCCGGGGCCACCTCCTGCGGGCTCCACGGAGAAGATCCACGAGGGTACGAGGATCTGCTCGCCGTCCGCGTACTGCGCCGAGAGCCCGAACGCGGCCTTGTCGACCGTCACCGTGGTGGCCGGCGGGGTTCCCTTCCCGGAGCCGCAGTCGGCCTTCGGGGTCTTGGTGCCGTCCTCCAGGGGCTCGGGCGTCGCGCAGCCGCCGATGTCGGGCCGGGCCACCCGCCGGCTGTCCGCGTTCAGCTGCTCGAGCGCCTCGTCCGCACCGGTCACCGGATAGCTGTCGCCCTTCGACAGCCCCTTCAGGTGCCCGCTGCCGCCCACGATCTCGCCCCCGGCGCCCACCTGGATCCCGGTCGACCAGCCGTACGTGGGAAGCCCGCCCACCACGGGGTCGGCGTTCACCACCCGGACGGAACCCATCAGCCGGCCGGCGTCGAGCGCGGCGTCGTCCTGCCCCACGGCCTCGAGCACCGGAACCGCAGCCGCCTTCGCGGCCCTCTCGCCGACGGGCGAGCCGGACGGCGGCGTCCGGTCCTGCTTCGCACAGCTCGGGCCGGGGTCGCACGCGTCCGGGCCGCCGGATCCGTACCGGGCGAACGTCCAGGTCCCGGGCGCCTGCTTGACCACCTTCAGCACGGGTCCGGAACCGTCGTCGTCGCTGCCCACCCTCCACGCGGTGCCGTCCGTGTGCGGTGTGCCCCGCACTCCGAGCGCCTTCGCCAGCCGTGCCACCTCGGCCGAGGTCACCGCGCCCTCGGCACGGTGCACGGCGGCGCTGCCGGGGCCGTCCGGCAGTTCCCCGGACGCGCGGTAGACGACTCCGCCGCCGTGCGGATCGGGTTCCCCGGGGGCGATGCCTTGCGGGGGCCCGGTCGGGTCACCGTCCGCCGGCGCGTCGAGAGAGAGCGGCGGGGGTGATCCGGCCCCGGGGTCGGAGAGAAGGCCGGGCGTCGTCTCGCCCGAGGTGTTCGATGCCCAGTACGCGCCGCCGCCACCGGCGAGCAGCACCGCTGCCGCCACCGAGGCCGCGACGAGGGGCGAACGCCGTCGCCGGGTGCCGGTCACATCGTTCTCGGGTCGCTCGGTGCTCACCGGATCGCTCCTTCGACTGCGTAGCCGTCACTGGCTCGTCGCCAGTGCCCCGAGTGGGGACGACGGTGTGACGGAGCGAGGAAGCGCGCGGTTCCCCCGGCCGGTGCGGGGAGCGGCCCGGTGCCGTCGGATCAGTCCCCGTAGTCGGACATGGCGTCCACCATCCGGGCCGAGGCCGGCGGCACCGTGACGCCGTGGATCCGGGACGGCTCCACCGGCTTCGTCGTGGTCTTCTCGGGCACGGCCCAGTGCGGCGCCATCCGTGCGCAGTCACCGCGCAGCTCGGCCAGGCTCATCTCGGACTCGCGCGGAACGATGGTGTTCGACATAACGGCACCGTACGCAGGGCAGCGCCCAGGTAGAAAGACCTACTATCGGGTAGTTTTCACCCTTCGGGCACGGTGGCGGCACCGGGTAGCGTGAACTGTCACGCCGTCCCGGAGGGCGCGCTCACGCGTTCCCTCCGCCTCCCGCAGGAGCAGCCTCCCCGTGCGCATCGCAGTCACCGGCTCCATCGCCACAGACCACCTCATGACCTTCCCCGGCCGATTCGCCGACCAGTTGGTCGCCGATCAGCTGCACACGGTCTCGCTCTCCTTCCTCGTCGACAACCTCGACGTGCGCCGCGGGGGAGTGGGCGCGAACATCGCCTTCGGCATGGGCGTGCTCGGCACGCAGCCGATCCTGGTCGGTGCCGCCGGCGCGGACTTCGACGACTACCGCGCCTGGCTCGACCGGCACGGCGTCGACACCGACTCCATCCGGATCTCCGAGGTCCTGCACACGGCGCGCTTCGTGTGCACGACGGACGCCGACCACAACCAGATCGGCTCCTTCTACACGGGCGCCATGAGCGAGGCCCGGCTGATCGAGCTCAAGAGCGTCGCCGACCGCGTCGGCGGCCTCGACCTCGTCTCGATCGGCGCCGACGATCCCGAGGCGATGCTCCGCCACACGGAGGAGTGCCGCTCGCGGGGCATCCCGTTCGCCGCGGACTTCTCGCAGCAGATCGCCCGGATGGGCGGCGAGGAGATCCGGATCCTCCTCGACGGTGCGACGTACCTCTTCTCCAACGAGTACGAGAAGGGGCTCATCGAGTCCAAGACCGGCTGGAGCGACGAGGAGATCCTGTCCAAGGTCGGCCACCGCGTCACCACCCTCGGTTCCCGTGGCGTCCGCATCGAGCGGGCCGGCCAGGACCCCATCGAGGTCGGCTGCGCCGAGGAGGAGCAGAAGGCGGACCCGACCGGCGTCGGCGACGCCTTCCGGGCCGGTTTCCTCTCCGGTCTCGCCTGGGGCGTGGGTCTGGAGCGCGCCGCCCAGGTCGGCTGCATGCTCGCGACCCTGGTCATCGAGACGGTGGGCACCCAGGAGTACACCCTGCGCCGCACCCACTTCATGGACCGCTTCACCAAGGCCTACGGCGACGAGGCGGCCTCCGAGGTCCGTCAGCACCTCTCCTGACACCTCCGGTTTCCGTGGGTCAGAGGAGGCGGCGGACCACGTAGGCCGAGCCGTGGTCCGCCGGCTCCTCGCCCACGTACTCCTGTTCACGCATCGCGCACCAGGCCGGAATGTCGAGGCGGGCGGCCTCGTCGTCGGAGAGCACCGTCACCGTGCCGCCCACGGGTACCTCTCCGATCACCTTTGCGAGTTCGATCACCGGAACGGGGCAGCGCCTGCCCAGTGCGTCGATCACCAGCGAGGTCCGTGGCGTGGGGGAGGGGGCCGCCGAGGCGGGGGCGCCGAGCCTCTGCCGCACCTCGGCCACCACGCCCGGCAGTACGCCGAGGAAGCCGTCGACGTCCTCCTCCGTGGTCCCGGCGGGAAGGGACACGCGGATGTTCCCCTCCGTGAGCACGCCCATCGCCTTGAGGACATGGCTCGGCGTCAGGGTGCTGCTCGTGCAGGACGATCCGGACGAAACGGAGAATCCGGCCCGGTCCAGCTCATGGAGCAACGTCTCTCCGTCGACATAGAGACAGGAGAAGGTGACCAGATGCGGCAGTCGCCGCACCGGATCGCCGACCACCTCCACATCAGGCACCAGGGTCCCCACCGCGGCCCTGACCCGGTCCACCAGGGCGCGCAGCCGTGCGGCCTCCGCCGCGGCCTCCGCGCGCACCGCCCGCAGCGAGGCCGCCGCCGCCACGATCGCCGGGATGTTCTCGAAGCCCGCGGCGCGGCCCGACTCCCTCTCGTCGGCCGGGCCTTGGGCTGCGAAACGGACGCCCTTGCGCACGGCCAGCAGACCGACCCCGGCCGGCCCGCCCCACTTGTGCGCGCTCGCCGTCAGCAGTGACCAGCGGCCGGGGACCGGGCCCCAGCCCAGTGACTGCGCGGCGTCCACCAGCAGGGGCACGCCCGCGTCGGCGCAGATCTCGGCGGTCTCCGCGACCGGCTGCTCGGTCCCCACCTCGTGGTTGGCGGACTGCAGACACGCCAGCGCGGTGTCCGCGCGAAGAGCCAGCCCGTAGGCCGAGGGGTCCACCGCGCCGGTCCGGTCCACCGGTACCTCGGTGAACGATCCGCCGGCCGCCTCCAGCGCCGCGGCCGCGTGGAGCACCGACGAGTGCTCGACGGCGGAGAGCGCCAGATGGCGGCCGACACGCCGACGCCCGGAAAGTGCGCCGGCGACCGCCGAGTGCACAGCGCGGGTGCCGGACGACGTGAAGACCAGCTCGTCCGGGCGGCAGCCGACTGCCTCGGCGGCGGCTTCCCTGGCCGCGTCCAGCAGCAGCGCGGCCCGCCGCCCCTCACGGTAGAGGCGGGCCGGATCGGCCCAGCCCTCGTCCAGGGAGGCAAGCAGCGCCTGGCGGGCGACGGGATGCAGGGGGGCGGAGGAAGCCGCGTCGAAGTAGGGCACGCCGTCACGCTAGCCCGCACGGGCGTGACCGGGTGACCGGCCGCCGTCGTGGCAGGGGGAGCGGTGGGGAGAGGGGGCGTCAGATGGCGGCCCGAGGCCCGCACTCCATCCCTTCGGGGTGTCGTGCGGCGCGTTGGGCACCCTCCCCGCGCGGCCCCAAATAGCGTCCAGTAGGGTTTGGTCCGCATAAACATCCAAACCCCTGCCCGCGTCAGGGCCGGCGACCGACCAAGTGAGACGGCCGCGCCGAACCGTGCGGGCGAGACTCTCGGGAAGGCGCTACGTGAGTCCCAACGGCTCCGACCGCTCGTCGCGGCGCCCGATGCGGCGGAAGCTGCCGCAGGTGCTGACTGCGGGCCTGGTCCTGGCGACGGCCTCCGGTTGTTCATACAACTGGGAGGATTTCCCCCGCCTCGGTATGCCCACCCCGGTAACGGAAGAGGCCCCTCGGATCCTCTCCCTCTGGCAGGGCTCGTGGGCGGCTGCGCTCGCCACGGGTGTCCTCGTCTGGGGGCTGATCCTGTGGAGCGTCATCTTCCACCGGCGAAGCAGGACCAAGGTGGAGGTACCTCAGCAGACCAGGTACAACATGCCCATCGAGGCGCTGTACACAGTGGTCCCCCTGATCATCGTCTCGGTGTTCTTCTACTTCACCGCGCGCGATGAATCGAAGCTCCTCGAGCTCAGCCCCAAGCCGGCCCACACCATCAACGTGGTCGGCTACCAGTGGAGCTGGGGCTTCAACTACATCGAGAACGTGGAGGGCTCGCCCTCCACCGGCGGCGAGGTCCCCAAGGAGCTCGACGCCATCCCCGACAAGTTCCGCAAGGACTTCCCCGCGGACGCCGGCGGCGTCTACGACGTGGGCATCCCCGGGACGCGTAACCCGCAGAACGGCAACCCGGGTCCGACCCTGTGGCTGCCGAAGGGCGAGAAGGTCCGCTTCGTCCTGACTTCGCGTGACGTCATCCACTCCTTCTGGGTGGTGCCGTTCCTCATGAAGCAGGACGTCATTCCGGGCCACACCAACTCCTTCGAGGTCACGCCGAAGAAGGAGGGCACCTACATGGGTAAGTGCGCCGAGCTCTGCGGCGTCGACCACTCCCGGATGCTCTTCAACGTCAAGATCGTCTCTCCGGAGCGTTACCAGCAGCACCTCAAGGAGCTGGCGGCGAAGGGTCAGACGGGCTACGTGCCGGCAGGCATCGAGCAGACGGACCCGGCCAGGAATGCGGAGACGAACAAACTGTGAGCATCCTCAACGAATCCCAGGGTGCCGCGGCAGCAGACGACTCGTTCGAGGACGAGCTGCCGGTGCGGCGCAAGCAGCCGGGGAGTGTCGTCGTCAAGTGGCTGACCACCACTGACCACAAGACGATCGGCACGATGTACCTGGTCACATCGTTCGCCTTCTTCTGCATCGGTGGCCTCCTCGCGCTCTTCATGCGCGCCGAGCTGGCCCGTCCGGGTACGCAGATCATGTCGAACGAGCAGTTCAACCAGGCGTTCACGATGCACGGCACGATCATGCTGCTGATGTTCGCGACGCCGCTGTTCGCAGGATTCGCGAACTGGATCATGCCGCTGCAGATCGGCGCGCCCGACGTGGCGTTCCCGCGGCTGAACATGTTCGCGTACTGGCTGTACCTCTTCGGTTCGCTGATCGCCGTGGCCGGCTTCCTCACCCCGCAGGGTGCGGCCGACTTCGGCTGGTTCGCCTACTCCCCGCTGTCGGACGCGGTCCGTTCGCCGGGTGTCGGTGCCGACATGTGGATCATGGGTCTGGCCTTCTCCGGCTTCGGCACGATCCTCGGTTCGGTCAACTTCATCACCACGATCATCTGCATGCGCGCGCCCGGCATGACGATGTTCCGCATGCCGATCTTCACCTGGAACGTCCTGCTGACCGGTGTCCTGGTCCTGCTGGCCTTCCCCGTGCTCGCCGCCGCGCTCTTCGCGCTGGAGGTCGACCGGAAATTCGGCGCACATATCTTCGACGCCTCCAACGGCGGCGCCTTGCTGTGGCAACACCTCTTCTGGTTCTTCGGCCATCCAGAGGTGTACATCATCGCTCTACCGTTCTTCGGAATCATTTCCGAGATCATTCCGGTATTCAGCCGCAAGCCGATGTTCGGCTACATCGGCCTGATCAGCGCGACGATCGCCATCGCCGGCCTTTCGGTGACGGTGTGGGCGCACCACATGTATGTCACCGGTGGCGTGCTGTTGCCGTTCTTCTCCTTCATGACGTTCCTCATCGCGGTGCCGACCGGGGTGAAGTTCTTCAACTGGATCGGCACGATGTGGAAGGGGTCGTTGTCCTTCGAGACACCGATGCTCTGGTCCGTCGGCTTCCTGATCACCTTCGCCTTCGGTGGTCTGACCGGCGTCATCCTGGCCTCGCCGCCGCTGGACTTCCACATCTCCGACTCGTACTTCGTGGTCGCGCACTTCCACTACGTCGTCTTCGGCACCGTGGTCTTCGCGATGTTCGCCGGATTCCACTTCTGGTGGCCGAAGTTCACCGGCAAGATGCTGGACGAGCGGCTCGGGAAGATGACCTTCTGGACGCTGTTCGTCGGCTTCCACGGCACCTTCCTGGTGCAGCACTGGCTGGGCGCCGAGGGCATGCCGCGGCGTTACGCGGACTACCTCGCCGCCGACGGCTTCACCGCCCTGAACACGATCTCGACGATCTCCTCGTTCGTGCTCGGACTGTCGATGCTTCCGTTCATGTACAACGTCTGGAAGACCGCCAAGTACGGCAAGAAGATCGAGGTCGACGACCCCTGGGGCTACGGCCGTTCCCTCGAATGGGCGACGTCCTGCCCGCCGCCGCGGCACAACTTCCTCAGCCTGCCGCGGATCCGTTCCGAATCCCCGGCGTTCGACCTGCACCACCCGGAGATCACGGCGCTCGAGCAGCTGGATCACCTCTCCGAGGGTGAGAAGGTCCTCGTCGGCGGCAAGGAGGACGGCAAGTGAAGATCCAGGGCAAGCTCTTCATCTGGCTGAGCGTCTTCATGCTGATCATGGCCGTCACGTACGGCGTCTGGTCGAAGGAGCCGGTCGGTACCACCGCGCTGGTCCTGTCCTTCGGGCTGACCATCATGATCGGCTTCTACCTGGCCTTCACGGCCAACCGGGTCGACGCGATGGCCCAGGACAACAAGGAAGCCGACGTCGCGGACGAGGCCGGTGAGGTGGGCTTCTTCTCGCCGCACAGCTGGCAGCCGCTCTCCCTGGCCATCGGCGGTGCCTTTCTCTTCCTGGGCGTCGTCTTCGGCTGGTGGCTCGCCTACTTCGCCGCGCCGCTGCTCCTGATCGGCCTCTTCGGCTGGGTCTTCGAGTACTACCGGGGCGAGAACCGCACCCAGTAGGACGCGGCCGCACCGGACGCGTTGCACCCGTACGGGGGCCCGGCCCGCTCAGTGATGAGCGGGCCGGGCCCCCGTTTGCAGTCACTGAACGCGCTGGATCGGATGAATCTTCTTAGCGTGGGTTCATGAACCACACGCCGCGC
Source organism: Streptomyces sp. JH34 (assembly GCF_029428875.1). Taxonomy (NCBI): domain Bacteria; kingdom Bacillati; phylum Actinomycetota; class Actinomycetes; order Kitasatosporales; family Streptomycetaceae; genus Streptomyces; species Streptomyces sp. JH34. The sequence goes on from NZ_JAJSOO010000001.1 coordinate 5,472,180, forward strand.
ATCCGCACCGTAGTGAGCTGCACTCTGCTGGTCGTGACCCTGGTAGCGGGTGCGACCGCCTGTGGAGGGCCCGACGGCGATCCGCTGTCGCTGAAGCCCTACGACGCCGCCGACCTGATCTCCTTCAACGGCCCGGCGAAGGACGAGAAGGCCGACCCCGGCAAGCCCCTCGAGGTCAGCGTCAAGGATGACGACGCGAAGATCACCGACGTGACGGCCGTCGACACCGAGGGCCGCCACCTGGCGGGCGAACTCGACGCCGACGGGAAGCGGTGGCACTCCATCACCTCGCTCGCCGCGGGCACCCGATACACCGTCAAGGTCTCCACCGAGAACGGTGACGGCGCCCCCGGCAGCCGTACGTACGCCTTCGGCACGACCGCGGCGAAGAAGTTCCTGAAGGTCGCGTTCGGCCCTCAGGCGGGCACCTACGGCGTCGGACAGCCCCTCACGGCGGAACTCAGTGCTCCGGTCCCCGACAGGGCGGCCAGGGCCACCGTGGAACGCGGGCTCCAGGTCCGGTCCGCGCCCGCCGTCCGGGGCTCCTGGTACTGGGTCGACGACAAGACGCTGCACTACCGGCCCAAGGAGTACTGGCCCGCCGGCGCCACCATCGACGTCCGCAGCAACCTCAAGGGCATCAAGGTCACGAACGCCCTCTACGGAGCGGCCGCGAAACCCCTCAAGCTCACCACCGGCGACCGCATAGAAGCGATCACCGACGCCTCCGAGCACCACATGACCGTCCTCCGCAACGGCGAAGTGATCAACACCCTGCCGGTCACCACGGGCAAGCCCGGCTTCGACACGCGCAACGGCGTCAAGGTGGTGCTGGCCAAGGAGCAGTTCGTACGCATGCGCGGTGAGAGCATCGGCATCGCCGCCGGCTCCTCGGAGTCGTACGACCTGCCGGTCTACTGGGCGACACGCGTCACCTGGAGCGGTGAGTACGTCCACGCCGCGCCCTGGTCGACGGGTTCACAGGGCAACGCCAACGTCAGCCACGGCTGCACGGGGATGAGCACCGCGGACGCCCAGTGGTTCTTCGAGACCGTGCGCGAGGGCGACATCGTCAAGGTCGTCGGGAGCGGCGGCGAGACGATGACCCCGTTCGACAACGGCTTCGGCGACTGGAACCTGGACTGGGCCGCCTGGCTCAAGGGCAGCGCGCTGAACGGCGGCGGCACCCCGGACACGGACACGGACACGGGCGCCGACGTCGAGACGGCGCGGCTGCGCCCCCAGGTCTGATCCGGCCGGGGAGTGCGCCGCGCCGCGGAAAATCACCGCGGAGGGGTTCGGGGCCCCTCCGCCTCAGGCTCCCACGGACAGCCTGCGGCGCAGCAGGGAGGCCAGGGCGTCCGCGAAGTCGACCGGGTCGACCGGAAGCGTCACAGCGGCGTCCGCGCGGCTCCACGTGGCCAGCCAGGCGTCCTGCGGGCGCCCGATCAGCAGCAGCACCGGCGGGCAGTCGAAGATCTCGTCCTTGATCTGCCGGCAGACCCCCATGCCGCCCGCGGGGGCCGTCTCGCCGTCCAGCACGCAGACGTCGACGCCGCCCCGGTCCAGCGCGCTCAGGACGGCCGGCAGGGTGGCGCACTCCAGGAACTCCACCGGTGGCACGTCCGCCGCAGGCCTGCGCCCGGCAGCCAGCCTCACCTGCTCGCGGGTGTTGGCGTCGTCGCTGTAGACCAGGACCGTGGCGGTCGGCTGCATTGTTCCTCCGTGACGTCTGTGTCTTCGGGGCTCTGTGGGCATGAACCGATGGGCGGATCGTACTCCCGCGGACTGCCTGTCAGCACCGGTAAAGACAGCGATTCGATGGGCCGTTCGGTGAGGACACACACCTCTGACACACCGAACGGCACCCCCCGGAGTGAGGGCGGGATAAGCGACCGACATAATGTCGGTCGTGGCGACAGCAACGACAGTAGAAACCGGGCACGCGCACCCGTCGGTCAATCGGCCGAACCTCACCAGCGTCGGAACCATCATCTGGTTGAGTTCCGAGCTGATGTTCTTCGCGGCCCTCTTCGCGATGTACTTCACCCTGCGATCGGTGATGGGACCCGATCACTGGAAGGAGATGGCTCACCATCTGAACTTCCCGTTCTCGGCGACGAACACCACGATCCTGGTGCTTTCCTCTCTCACCTGCCAGCTCGGCGTTTTCGCCGCGGAGCGGGGCGATGTGAAGAAGCTCCGCACCTGGTTCATCATCACGTTCGTGATGGGTGCGATCTTCATCGGCGGCCAGGTCCTGGAGTACACCGAGCTGGTCAAGGACGCGGGTCTGTCCCTGTCCTCCGACCCGTACGGCTCGGTGTTCTACCTGACGACCGGCTTCCACGGTCTGCATGTGACAGGCGGTCTCATCGCCTTCCTGCTCGTCCTGGGCAGGACATACGCGGCCTCGAGATTCACCCATGAACAGGCCACCGCCGCCATCGTCGTGTCCTACTACTGGCACTTCGTCGACGTCGTCTGGATCGGCCTGTTCGCCACGATCTACATGATCAAGTAACCGGGCTCGCACCCACTCACCATCGACGCAGAAGATCCTGACACCGGGGTAATCCGTGAAAAAGCTCTCCGCACGACGACGCCATCCGCTGGCGGCGGTCGTCGTACTACTCCTCGCGCTGGCGGCTACCGGGGGGCTGTACGCCGCGTTCGCGCCTGCGGGTAAGGCGCAGGCCGACGAAACCGCCCAGTCCCTCGCCATCGACGAGGGCAAGAAGCTCTACTCCGTGGGCTGTGCCAGCTGCCACGGATCCGGCGGTCAGGGAACCACCGACGGGCCGCAGCTCGTGGGCGTCGGCTCCGCCGCCGTCGACTTCCAGGTCGGTACCGGACGCATGCCGGCTCAGCAGCCGGGTGCCCAGGTCCCGAAGAAGAAGGTCATCTACAACCAGGCCGAGATCGACCAGCTCGCGGCATACGTCGCGTCCCTGGGCGCCGGTCCGATCACGCCCACCAAGAGCCAGGTCGACCCCTCGGGCGCCGACGTGGCCAAGGGCGGTGACCTGTTCCGCACGAACTGCGCGCAGTGCCACAACTTCACCGGTCAGGGCGGTGCCCTGACCAAGGGCAAGTACGCCCCGAGCCTCGAAGGCGTGAGCGCGAAGCACATCTACGAGGCCATGCAGACCGGCCCGCAGAGCATGCCCTCCTTCCCGGACACGACCATGCCGGAGCAGGAGAAGAAAGACATCATCGCGTACATCAAGACCGTCAACGGTAGTGAGTCCGAGTCCCCCGGCGGGCTCTCGCTCGGTGGCCTCGGTCCCGTCAGTGAAGGTCTCTTCGGCTGGATCTTCGGCCTGGGCGGCCTGATCGCCATCGCCGTATGGGTCGCGGCCCACACCGCTAAGGCCAAGAAGTCATGAGTAGCCAACAGATTCCAGAAGAGAACCTGCCGGTAGAGCAGGGCACCGCGCACGGCGCGGTAGAGGGTGCGGGCGACCCGTTCGCCGACCCGGGGCTGCCGGCCCACAAGCCGCGCATCCAGGACATCGACGAACGCGCCGCGAACCGCTCCGAGCGGGCCGTCGCGCTCATGTTCACGCTGTCCATGCTGGCGACGGTCGGCTTCATCGCCTCGTACGTCATCTTCCCGGTCGACCAGATCGTCTACATCTGGCCGTTCGGCCATGTGAGCGCGCTGAACTTCTCCCTGGGGCTGACCCTGGGCCTGGCGCTCTTCCTCATCGGCGCGGGCGCCGTCCACTGGGCGCGCACCCTGATGTCCGACGTGGAGGTCGCCGACGACCGGCACGCCATCGAGGCGACGCCCGAGGTCAAGGCCAAGGTCATGGCCGACTTCGCGGCCGGTGCCCAGGAGTCCGCGCTCGGACGGCGCAAGCTGATCCGCAACACTATGTTCGGCGCGCTGGCCCTGGTGCCGCTCTCCGGTGTGGTGCTGCTGCGCGACCTCGGTCCGCTGCCGGAGAAGAAGCTCCGCAAGACGCTGTGGGCCAAGGGCAAGCAGCTCGTCAACATGAACACCATGGAGCCGCTGCGTCCCGAGGACGTCGTCGTCGGTTCGCTGACCTTCGCCATGCCCGAGGGCCTGGAGGAGGACGCGCACGACTTCCAGACGCAGATCGCCAAGGCCGCCCTGATGATCATCCGCATCGAGCCGGACAACATCAAGGACAAGCGTGAGCGCGAGTGGGCGCACGAGGGAATCGTCGCCTTCTCCAAGATCTGCACCCACGTCGGCTGCCCGATCAGCCTGTACGAGCAGCAGACGCATCACGTGCTCTGCCCGTGCCACCAGTCCACCTTCGACCTCTCCGACGGCGCCCGCGTCATCTTCGGTCCGGCCGGTCACGCCCTTCCGCAGCTGCGGATCGGCGTGAACAGCGAGGGCAACCTCGAGGCGCTCGGTGACTTCGAAGAGCCCGTCGGTCCTGCCTTCTGGGAGCGCGGATGAGTACTGCGACGGAAACACAGCGCAAGGCGCCCGCCGGTGAGCGGGTGGCCGACTGGGCGGACGGCCGGCTGGGCATCTACGGCCTGGCCAAGGCCAACATGCGCAAGATCTTCCCGGACCACTGGTCCTTCATGCTCGGTGAGATCTGCCTCTACAGCTTCATCATCATCATCCTCACGGGTGTGTACCTGACGCTGTTCTTCCACCCGAGCATGAACGAGGTCGTCTACCACGGCTCGTACGAGCCGATGCAGGGCATCCGGATGTCCGAGGCCTACGCCTCGACGCTGGACATCAGCTTCGACGTCCGCGGTGGTCTGCTGGTCCGGCAGATCCACCACTGGGCAGCGGTGATCTTCCTCGCCGGCATGTTCGTGCACATGTTCCGGGTGTTCTTCACCGGTGCGTACCGCAAGCCGCGTGAGATCAACTGGCTGTTCGGCTTCCTGCTGTTCGTCCTCGGCATGTTCACCGGGTTCACCGGTTACTCGCTCCCGGACGACCTGCTCTCCGGTACGGGTGTGCGCTTCACCCAGGGCGCCATCCTGTCGATGCCGATCGTCGGTACGTACATCTCGATGTTCCTGTTCGGCGGGGAGTTCCCCGGTACGGACATCATCGCGAGGTTCTACTCGATCCACATCCTGCTGCTGCCGGGCATCATGCTCGGCCTCGTGGTCGGCCACCTCATCCTGGTGTTCTTCCACAAGCACACGCAGTTCGCCGGGCCGGGCAAGACGAACAAGAACGTCGTCGGCATGCCGCTGCTCCCGGTGTACATGGCCAAGGCCGGCGGTTTCTTCTTCCTGGTCTTCGGTTTCATCTCGGTCATCGCGGCGATCGCCACGATCAACCCGATCTGGGCGCTCGGCCCCTACCGTCCCGACCAGGTGTCCACGGGCGCCCAGCCGGACTGGTACATGGGCTTCGCCGAAGGCTTCGTCCGAGTGATGCCGGGCTGGGAGATCAACCTCTGGGGCCACACGCTGGTCCTCGGCGTACTGATCCCGCTGGTCCTCTTCGGTGTCGTCCTGGCGGCTCTCGCGCTCTATCCGTTCATCGAGTCCTGGATCACCGGGGACAAGCGCGAGCACCACATCCTGGACCGTCCGCGCAACGCTCCGACCCGTACCGGTCTGGGTGTCGCCTGGGTGACGATCTACTTCGTCATGCTGATCGGCGGCGGCAACGACATCTGGGCGACCCACTTCCACATGTCGCTCAACGCGATCAGCTGGTTCGTGCGGATCGCGTTCTTCGTCGGCCCGGTCCTGGCGTTCGTCGTCACCCGGCGGATCTGCCTCGGCCTCCAGCGCCGCGACAAGGAGAAGGTGCTGCACGGGCGCGAGTCCGGCACCATCAAGCGCCTGCCGCACGGTGAGTTCGTCGAGATCCACGAGCCGCTCAGCCCGGAGCAGCTGCACACGCTCACCGCGCACGAGCAGTACAAGCCGTACGAGATCGGCCCGACGGTCGACGAGAACGGTGTCGAGCGCAAGCCCTCGGCGCTGCAGAAGGTGCGGGCCAGGCTCAGCAAGAGCTACTACGGCGAGGACAACCAGATCGCCAAGCCCACCGCCGAGGAGTACAAGGAGATCACCAGCGGCCACGGCCACCACTGATCACCTCAGCTGACCGCCACAGCGGGAGCCCCGTCCATCCGATGGACGGGGCTCTTCGCTGTCCTCGGGGCTGGATAGGGTGGAGGCGTACTTCTACCGGCTGTGGACCCCAGGAGCGGACCATGAACGTGGTGACCCCGGACGGCGGCGGCAGCGCGGCGGACTTCACCTGGCCCGGCGTGCTGACCCCCCTCCTCCGCGGCGAGGACCTCGGCACGGACCAGACGGCGTGGGCCATGGACCGCATCATGAGCGGCGAGGCCACGGACGTGCAGATCGCCGGCTTCGCCATCGCGCTGCGGGCCAAGGGTGAGACCGTCGACGAGGTCACCGGTCTGGTCCGCGCCATGTACGAGCACGCCCACACCATCGAGGTGCCCGGCCGCACGGTGGACATCGTGGGAACCGGCGGCGACATGGCCAAGACGGTCAACATCTCCACCATGTCGGCGATCGTCGTCGCCGGGACGGGCGCGAAGGTCGTCAAGCACGGGAGCCGGGCCTCGTCCTCGGCCAGCGGCGCCTCCGACGTGCTGGAGAAGCTCGGCGTCAATCTGGAGCTGACGCCGCAGCGTGTCGTCGCGGTGGCCGAGGAAGCGGGCATCACCTTCTGTTTCGCGGTGAAGTTCCACCCCGCCCTGCGGCACGCGGCCAGGGCGCGCAAGGAACTCGGCACGCAGACCACCTTCAACATCCTCGGCCCGCTCACCAACCCGGCCCGGGTCCGTTCCCAGGCCATCGGAGTCGCGGACCCGAAGATGGCGCCCATCGTGGCCGGGGTACTGGCCGACCGGGGGAACTCGGCGCTCGTCTTCCGCGGCGACGACGGCCTCGACGAGCTGACCACCACGGCGACCTCCCGTGTCTGGATCGTCCGCGACGGCGGCGTCCGCGAGGAGGCGTTCGACCCGCGTGACGTCGGCCTCGGTCTCGTGCCCGTCGAGGCGCTGCGCGGGGCGGACGCCTCGTACAACGCGGACGTGGCCCGCCGGCTGCTCGACGGTGAGACCGGCCCGGTGCGCGACGCAGTGCTGCTGAACTCGGCCGCCGCGCTGGTCGCGCTGGACCAGGGTGCGGGCACCCTTAACGAGCAGCTCGCGGGCGGGATCGAGAGGGCCGCCGCGTCGATCGACTCGGGAGCGGCCAAGCGTGCCCTGGAGCGCTGGGTGGCGGCCAGCAACGCCTGAGAGGGCGCTGAGGCCCCCGTCGGGATCGGGCCCGGCTCCGGCGGGAGACACCTGGGCGCAGTCCGGATCGCGGACCGCGCCTTGCGCGTGCCAGGGGATATGGCAAGATGCTGCGCAGGTCATGAGTGACAGCGACTACGGCCCCGGCCCGTTGTCCGGCAACCCTCCGTCCGTGGCGGGGTGCCCCGGGTGAAGACCGGGCCGCAGGCAGCGAGGTCTGTGGCAAGCGCGGGCCCCTCGGCGTCCAGGACGCCATCCCTTGGGGTCCTTGGTCCCAGGGAGCCTCTTGTGAGCAAGCGAATGCGATAGGGCTTCGAGCCCTCCTCCGCACACCCCTTTTTCTCTTCTTTCTCCCCGCGTTGCCGCGCACCTTCCCGATCGCCGGCGCGAGGATTTCGCCTGCCTCTCACAGGAGTTCGCCATGTCTGTCCCCACCGCTGCCGCCGACCAGGCCATTTGTGCACCGCTGCCGGTTCTGGGCGCCGATGTCACCGTTCCGCTCGTGACGGGCGGAGACGTCACCTATGCCGCCCTCGACTACGCGGCCAGCTCCCCGGCCCTGCAGCGGGTGTGGGACGACGTGGCCGCCTATGCCCCGTACTACGGCAGCGTCCACCGCGGTGCCGGATACCTCTCCCAGCTCTCCACCGACCTGTTCGAGAGCAGCCGCGTGACCGTCGCGGAGTTCCTCGGCTGCCGTGCGGACGACCAGGTGGTCTTCACCCGCTCGACGACCGACTCCCTCAACCTCCTCGCGGCCGCGCTGCCCGCCGACTGCCAGGTGTTCGTGTACGAGACCGAGCACCACGCGTCGCTGCTGCCCTGGCGCGACGCCCGGGTGACCTACCTCGACGCCCCCCGCACCCCGGACCAGGCGGTCGCCACGCTGGAGGAGGCCCTCGCCGCCCGTGATCCTCACGGTCCCGCGCTGGTCTGTGTCACCGGCGCGTCCAACGTCACGGGTGAGCTGTGGCCGGTGCGCGAACTGGCCGCCGCCGCCCATGCGCACGGTGCGCGGATCGTGCTCGACGCCGCGCAGCTGGCGCCCCACCACCCGGTGGACATCGCCGCGCTGGACGTCGACTGGGTCGCCTTCTCCGGGCACAAGCTGTACGCACCCTTCGGCTCCGGTGTCCTCGCGGGCCGGGCCGACTGGCTGGTCGACGCGGAGCCGTACCTCGCGGGCGGCGGAGCCTCCCGCAAGGTCGCCCGGCGTGCCGACGGCGGTGTGGACGTCCAGTGGCACACCACCGCGGCCCGGCACGAGGCCGGATCGCCCAACGTCATCGGCGTCTACTCCATCGCCGCCGCCTGCAAGGCCCTGACCGAGGCCGGCTTCGACCGGCTTGTCGCCCGGGAGCAGCAGCTGGTGACCCGGGTCCGCGAGGGCCTCGCCGACGTCCCCGAGGTCAAGGTGCTCTCCCTGTTCGGTGACGACGCCCCGAGGGTCGGCGTCCTCTCCTTCGTGGTCGAGGGATGGAACAGCTCGCACTTCGCCGCCGCGCTCTCCGCCGAGTACGGCATCGGGGTGCGCGACGGACTGTTCTGCGCCCACCCGCTGGTGCGGACCCTGCTGGGCAGTGAGCCGCAGGACCCGGGCGAGTGCGGCGCTCCGGAGGCCGCGCCGGGGGAGAGGTCCCTCAACGCCATCCGGGTGAGCTTCGGCGCGGGCACCCCGGACGAGCACATCGAGAGGTTCCTGGGCGCCGTCCGGGAACTGGTGGGCGAGGGCGCCCGCTGGACCTACCGCACCGAGGAGGGCCGCTGCGTGCCCGACCGTGGCGCCGCCCAGGTCTGATTCCGCGCGGTGCGCGAACGGCTCCGGCCGGGGAGGGGGCGAGACGCCCCCTCCCCGGCCGGAGCCGTCGTCCGTCCCGGCCGTGTCGCCGGTCCGCCTCAGCCGTCGAGGCCGATGGCGAAGGCCGCCTCGAGGTCGTGCTGGGAGTAGGTGCGGAATGCCACGTGGGTGTCCGTGGCCTCGACGCCCTGGATCTTGCTGATCCGGCCCGGGATGACATCGGCCAGATCGTCGTGCCGGGCCACCCGGACCATGGCGATCAGGTCGTACGTACCGGTGACCGAGAAGACCTCGCTGACGCTGTCCAGCGCCGCGATGGCCTCGGCGATCTCGGGAATCCGGTCCACGCTGGTCTTGATGAGCACGATCGCGGTGATCACGGCTGGCTTTCTCCCTCGGTGGCCGTGGCTGGAGACTTCACTCTAGTCCCACGGAACCGGACCCAGGCGTAGAGGAACCCGGCCGCGAAACCCGCCACGTGCGCGAGGTACGCCACGCCCGGGCCGCTGCCCGCGCTCCGTGCCGCCAGCCACTGCAGGACGAACCAGAAGACGAGCACGATCCAGGCGGGGAAGCGCAGCGGGAGGAAGAAGAGGAAGGGGAAGAGGCTGGTCACCCGGGCCTTGGGGAAGAGGTAGAGGAAGGCTCCGAGCACCGCGGAGATCGCCCCCGACGCGCCGACCAGCGTCTGGTCGGAATCCGCGTGCACGACCGCGTAGGCGACCAGGGCGAAGTAGCCGCACACCACGTAGAAGAGGGTGAACTCGACGCGGCCCATGCGTTCCTCGGCCATCGCGCCGAACACGTAGAGGAAGAGCATGTTGCCCAGCAGGTGCAGCCAGCTGCCGTGGACGAAGAGCGCGGTCAGCGGGGTGAGGGCCGCGTGCACCGAACCGTCCAGGAGCTCGGCGGGAATCACGCCCCAGCGCTCGAAGTACCCGGCCTGCGCGGCGAGGAGCGCGTCGGCGTCCCCGTAGGCGGGGTTGAACCCCGAGAGCGGGCTGATCAGGAACACGGCGCAGCACAGCGCCATCAGTCCGTACGTGACCGGGGCGCCGCCCGCCGCGGCCGCGGCCCCGAACTCCCTGGCCCGCTCCCGCCAGCCGACTTCGCGCAGATCGATCATGTACAGAGCATGACGCACCCGGCGAGAACGGGACAGACCGCCTCGCCGTGCCGGCGGGTATGCGCAAGGCCGTAGGGTTGCGGCAGGACATCCGCAGTTCGACGGCGCACCGCGAGATCGAAGACCTGGGCACGTACAAGACTCGACGCACGACGAAAGAGGACGCAACGATGACGACGGTTCCCCAGCCGACGGACGCGACCCGCTGGCGCTGCACGCTCTGCGGCAACCTCACGCGTTTCGACGTCACGCGCTCCTCGAAGGTCGTCGAGTACGTGCACCTCGACCTGGCCGGGGAGTCGAGTGTCGAGGAGCGCGAGGTGGTCAGTGAGACCATCGAGTCGGTGCGCTGCCGTTGGTGCAACGCCGTGGATCAGATCGAGCTGGTCGACAGGCCTGGTGCCGACTCCTGACGGAGCCGCGCGGACAGACACATAGGGGTGATGGAAGGTGGAGCAGCCGACAGGCGGCGCCGGACCGGCCGACGCGGCCGACGGCACCGCGGAGTCGCTCGACCGTCCGCTGCCCGAAGGCGTGCGCCGCAAGGTGGTGGCGCTGGTCTCGGACGCGTTCGGCGGGCTGACCGTCGGCGAACTCCCCGCCCAGCTCAGGCAGTACGCCCGGTTCACCCCGAGCAGGCGGGCCAAGTTCGCGGGCAACGCGATGGCCGCCGCCCTGGAGAGCGATCCCGTGTTCCGCCGGCGCATCGGTGAGCGGATCGGACAGACCCAGCCGGAGCTGGCCGAGGCCCTCGGGTCCGGTGCGCCGCCGGCCGCCGCGGACCCCGTCGACGTGGCCGCCGCCGCCTACGTGCTGCGGCCGGCCGGATGGGTCAAGCTGGTCGCCGCGGCCGGCGAGGAGGCCCAGCGCGCGCACGCCGAGAGGGCGGACGAGGAGACCAGGCGCGAGCTGGAGCGGCTCCGTGAGGAACTCGACCGCGCCCGCGGCCAGACGCGGGCGGACACCGAGCGGCTCCGTGCGGAGCTGGAGGCGGCCCGCAAGGAGGCCGACTCCCTGCACCGCAAGCTGCGCAGCGCCCTGAGTGAGGTGAAGCGCGGAGAAGCCGCTCTGCGCAAGGCCGGCGCCGAGACCGACACCGTGCGGGCCGAGGCGGCCGCCCAGGTCTCCGCCGCCGAGAGCGAGACCCGCCGGCTCAAGGCCCGGCTGGCCGAGGCGGAGGCGTCCGTGGAGGCCGGTCGCCGGGCGGCCCGGGAAGGACGCTCGGTCGAGGACATGCGGCTGCGGCTGCTCCTGGACACCGTGCTCGACGCCGCCCAGGGGCTCCGCCGCGAGCTGGCCCTGCCCCCGTCCTCGCTCCGCCCCGCGGACGGCGTCGAAGCGGTGGAGCCCGGAAGGATGTCCCCGAAGGACATTGCGGCCAGGGCCCTTTCGGAGACCGACCCGGCGCTGCTCGACCAGTTGCTGGCCCTCCCTCAGGCGCATCTGATCGTCGACGGCTACAACGTCACCAAGACCGGCTATCCGCAGATGCCCCTGGAGAAGCAGCGGTTGCGCCTCCTGGGCGGCCTCTCGGTCCTCGCGGCGCAGACCGGCGCCGAGATGACCTGTGTCTTCGACGGCGCCGAACTGGCCGCCCCCGTCCTGCTCGCCCCGCCGCGCGGAGTCCGCGTGCTCTTCAGCAAGGCCGGGGTGACCGCCGACGAGCTGATCCGGCAGCTGGCGCGCGCCGAACCGCCGGGCAGGCCCGTCGTCGTGGTCTCCACCGACCGCGAAGTCGCCGACGGGGTGGCGAAGGCGGGGGCGAGGCCCGTCGCGTCCGTCTTGCTCCTGAAGCGCCTTTCGCGCGTCTGAGGCGTCATACGAGGCATGTGCGACTTGTCGGAATTTACGGAACGTACCGTCAAGTCGCCGCTACACGCAGTGTGATGAAAGTAAAGAAGTGCCTGGTGTGACGAGATTTTCCTCGTGAGGATTTGAACTGATCACAAGATGGTCACTAGGGTCAGGCCTCGAACCTTCGCACGGTTGATTGCCCATCCGGGGTGACGGCGAAGGAACCGCCGAGTCCGTGATTGCACGGAGCCGGGGATCCGTCAGTCATCCCCCACTACCCGGTAGGCGGCTCGAGGAAGAAGGAGCTCGCCTTCGTGGCGTCCCACCGTCGTCCCAAGCAGCCGAGCCGCACTCGTGTGACCGTGCTCACCGCGACCGCCGCCGCGGCCGTGGCTCTGACCTCCCAGGCCGCCCACGCCGACCCCAAGCCGACCAAGAGCGAGGTCAAGGCGAAGGTCGACAAGCTCTACCACGAGGCCGAGGAAGCCACCGAGAAGGCCAACGGCGCCAAGGAGCAGCAGGACAAGCTCAAGAAGCAGGCCGACGCGCTCCAGGACAAGGTCGCCCGCGGTCAGGACGAGCTCAACGCCCTGCGTGGCGAGCTCGGTTCGCTCGCCACGGCGCAGTACCGCTCCGGCGGCCTCGACCCGTCGGTCCAGCTGCTGCTGTCCTCCGACCCGGACAGCTTCCTGGACCAGGCCTCCGCGCTGGACCAGTTGACGGCCAAGCAGGCCGAGTCGCTGCAGAAGATCCAGGCGAAGCAGCGCACCCTCGCGCAGCAGCGCAAGGAGGCGCAGGGCAAGCTCGCCGACCTCGACGACGTCCGCAAGTCGCTGAACGCGAACAAGAAGAAGTACCAGGGCAAGCTGGCCGACGCCCAGAAGCTGCTGAACACCCTCACCGCGGCCGAGCGGGCCAAGATGGCCGAGGACGAGCAGCGCGCCAGCCGCGCAGCCGGCGACCGGGTCGATCTCGGCAACGAGGTCCCGGCGTCCGCCCGTGGCGCCGCCGCCCTCCAGGCCGCCTCCACGCAGCAGGGCAAGGCGTACGTCTCCGGTGCCACCGGTCCCAACGCCTACGACTGCTCGGGTCTGACCCAGTGGGCCTACGCCCAGGCCGGCGTCCAGATCACCCGCACCACGTACACCCAGATCAACGACGGTGTCCGGATCGGCCGCAGCGCCCTGAAGCCGGGCGACCTGGTGTTCTTCAACAACACCTCGCACGTCGGCCTGTACGCGGGCAACAACCAGATCCTGCACGCCCCGAAGCCCGGCGCCGTGGTCCGCTACGAGTCGATGGACTACATGGGAACCTTCCAGTTCGGCGTGCGCGTCTGACGCCCGAACGGGCGAATCACGGCACCCCCCGACTACGCCCCGCCCCGCCGGAGACCCCAGGTCACCGGCGGGGCGGGGTTGTTTCGTCCCCCTCTCCCCGTCCGGCGTGGCCTTTGGCCGCGGAGTAGCCGTCCGGTTACTGTCTGCGCTGCCGCGCAGCTCCCGGTCGTCGTTCCGCCCGCCCGGGCGGCAGGGGCCGCGCACGTCTGCGTACAGCGGAAGGGAGTGCGGCTTCCTGTGGTGTCGCATCGCCGCCCCACCCGGCCCGGACTCAACCGAGGCGTCCGGGCCACCGTCCTGTCGGCCGCCGCGGCCACCGCGGCGGCCGCCCTCGGCGCCGCGCCCGCGAGCGCCTCACCCGAGGACACCCACGAGACGGCCAAGGAGGCCGTCGACCGGCTGTACGCGGAGGCCGAGCGCGCCACCGAGCGGTACAACGGCGCCCGTGAGAGCCTCGGCCGGCTGCGCGGCCGGATCGCCAGGGCGCAGGACGCGGCGGCCCGGACGCAGGAGGACATCAACCTGCTGCGGTCGTCCCTCGGCGCGATGGCGGGCGCGCAGTACCGCTCGGGAGGCGTCGACCCCTCGGTCGCCCTCCTGCTCTCCTCCGACCCGGACACCTTCCTGGACCGGGCCGCCGCTCTGGACCGTGCGGGCGAGCGCCGGGCCGTGACGCTGAGCAAGCTGCGGCATGCCCAGCGCAAGATCGCCCAGAGCCGCGCGGAGGCCGCCGGGGCGCTGGCCGCCCTGGAACGCGACCGCGCGGCGCTGGCCCGCCACAAGAACACCGTGGAGGCGAAGCTGGACCGGGCCCGGCAGTTGCTGCGCACGCTGCCGGGAACCGACCGGGAGGCTCTCGGCCGCGCCTCGCGGTCGGCCGCCCCGGGGACGCTCACCGGGGGGACACCCGGCTCCGCGCGCGGCCTGGCCGCCCTCGATGCGGCCAGGCAGGCACTGGGCCGACCGTACGTGTGGGGTGCCAGTGGCCCCGCCGGGTTCGACTGCTCGGGGCTGATGCAGTGGGCCTACGCCCAGGCCGGTGTCGCCCTGCCGCGGACCTCGCAGGACCAGCGGTACGCGGGCCGCGTGGTGCCGCTCTCGCAGGCGCGGCCCGGCGACCTGGTCGCCTACCGCGCCGACGCGAGCCACATCGGGATGTACGCGGGTGACGGCCAGGTCATCCACGCCCCGTACCCCGGCGCACCGGTGCGCTACGACCCCGTCGGCATGATGCCCGTCTCCTCGGTCACCCGCGTCTGACCGTACGATCGGCTGAATGGCTGTTCGGACGCAGGACGCGCGGCGGGACCGCTCCCGCAGACGGAGCACGGCGGGTGCCGTGCTCGCCGCTCTGCTGCTCGCGCCCGCCTGCGCCGGACCCCGCGACGTCCCCGCCGGCATGACGGCCGAGGAGGTCGGCGCCACCCTGGACCGCCGGGCCGCCGCACTGATGGCGCACGACACCGACGCGTACCTGGCCGCGCTCGACCCCCGCGCCACGTCCTTCCGGGCCGCCCAGCGCACCGAACTGCGCAACCTCGCCGACGTACCGCTGGAGTCCTGGGCGTACGACGTGAAGGACGTGAAGGACGGGACCGGGGACCGGGTCACCGCCGAGGTCGAACTGAGCTACCGGATCAAGGGCTACGACAAGGCCCCCATGTCCTCCTCCCGCACCGTGGAACTGGTCCGCCGCGGCGAGGACCGCACCTGGTACGTCGCCGCCGACCGGGCCGCCGAAGGCTCCCCCGGGCAGCTCTGGCAACAGGGCGACGTCGAGGTCGTCCGGGGCACGCACAGCCTCGTTCTCGGAGTCGGCCGCAGGGCCGCCGAGCTCCGCCGGATCGCGGACACCGCGGACCGGGCCGTCCCGGCCGTCACCGGCTCCTGGCCCGGCCCCTGGGCGCAGAAGGTCGTGGTCCTCGTCCCCGCGTCCGTGGAGGACATGGCGGGACTCCTCGGCTCACCCACGGCCAGCTACCGGGGCATAGCGGCCGTCACCACCGGTGAGGTGGGCGGGAGCGGCCGGGCGCCCGCCGACCGGGTGATCGTCAATCCGCAGGCGTACGCGATGCTCGGCGACTTCGGGCAGCGGGTCGTCCTGACCCACGAGACCGCCCATGTGGCCACCCGGGCGCACACCTCCGCCGCCACCCCCGTCTGGCTGTCGGAAGGCTTCGCGGACTGGGCCGCCTACCGTCAGGAGAGCCGCACCGCCCCGGAGATCGCGCCGGAACTCGCCGAGGCGGTCCGGTCCGGCGACCTGCCCGCGCGGCTGCCGGCCGACGAGGACTTCGGCTTCGGCGAGGACGCGGCGAAGCTCGCCAGGGCCTACGAGGGCGGCTGGCTGGCCTGCGAGATGATCGCACGGGACTGGGGCGAGGAGGAGCTGACCGCCTTCTACGAGGCCGTGGGGAACCGTGCGCGGCGGGAGGGTGCCGTGGAGCAGGCCATGCACACGGTGCTCGGCACCACTCCCGAGGACTTCACGGCGCGCTGGCGGGAGTATCTGCGCGCCCGCCTCGGCTGAGCCCCTCCGCCGCGGGCTCCCGCCGCACCGCCGGCACGGTGTCCCGCCAGAGCCGCCGGCCCGCGTCCAGCGTCGCCGCGACGAGCAGACCGTTGCGTACCGCCATGAGGGCCACGCCCTCCGCGTCGCTCGCCACCACGTGCGCGAAGCCGAGCGGGAACTCCAGCAGCGTGACGGCCGTGGCCACCAGGACCAGACACGCGGGCCGGGCCATCCGGGTGCCCCGGAACACCAGGCACACCGCGGCGATTCCCAGCGGCCACACCATGTACTGGGGGCTGATGACCCGGCTGGTCACCGTGAACAGCAGCACCGCGGTGAACGCCGCGTCCGCCGGGGTGTGCACCGCGAACGTGCGGGCCCTGAGCCGCCACACCAGCAGCCATCCGAAGGCGAGCACGCTCAACGCCAGGGCCAGCGTGCTCACCAGCGCCACCTGCGGCCCGGCGAACTCCATCGAGCCGTAGCGGAGCTCGACCCGGCCCTCCCACCCGAACTGCCGTGCCACGTGGAAGACCAGCGCCCCCAGCGACTCGATCTCCAGCCCCCGGTCCCGCTGGAACGTCAGGAAGGCGTACGCGCCGGGCATCACCGCGGCGGCGGCCAGGGCCGCCGCCGCGGCCGTCACCGCCGCTGCCGACCAGGCCCGGCGTGTCTCCCTGCCCCGGGCCGTCCCGGCCAGCAGCAGGACCGGCCACACCTTCAGCAGCGTCCCGAAGGCGGCCAGCGCCCCGAGCACCCGGGGGTGGCGCACCCCGGCGAGCAGCGCCGTCACCGCGACGGCCGTCACCATCAGGTCGTAGCGGGCGTACACGGTCGGCCCGAGCAGCGGCACGCCCACCACCCAGAGCCACGTGCCCGCGTCGCGCATCCCCGCACGGCTTCCCGCGTACGACAGGAGCCCGAACACCAGGGCGTCACACAGCAGTACGAGAACGAAGAAGGCGGAGGCGTACTCCAGGAAGGGCAGGAGATCCGGGGAGAGCACGGCGAGCGCGGCGGCGGGCGGGTACTGCCAGGTGACGTCGTCCAGCGGATACGAACCGGCCCGGAGCACCTCGTACCAGCCCCGGTAGATCACCGAGACGTCGCTCGTGACGTCCGGGCCCGGCACCGTGAACACCTTGAAGACGCAGAGCAGCAGCACCGCCCGGGTGAGCCCCCACACGGCGAGGGACAGACCCCGGCCCGCCCGGCCACTCGTACCTGTCCTGACCGTCATGCCCGCCATGATGCAGGTCCCGGCTGTGCGGGAGCCGTCAGGCAGGGCCGTCGGGCCGCCCGGTACTGTCGGCGGCGATGGACAAGACGCTGATCGTGACGAACGACTTCCCGCCCCGGCCCGGCGGTATCCAGGCCTTCCTGCACAACATGGCGCTCCGCATGGACCCCGAGCGGCTCGTCGTCTACGCCTCCACCTGGAAGCGTGGCGCGGAGGGCGCGGAGGCCACCGCCGCCTTCGACGCCGAGCAGCCGTTCACCGTCGTACGCGACCGTACGACGATGCTCCTGCCCACGCCGCGGGTCACCCGGCAGGCCGTCCGGCTGCTGCGCGAGCACGGCTGCTCCTCCGTGTGGTTCGGTGCCGCCGCCCCGCTGGGTCTCATGGCGCCCGCGCTGCGCAGGGCCGGTGCCCGCCGCCTCGTCGCCACCACGCACGGCCACGAGGCCGGCTGGGCCCAGCTGCCCGCGTCCAGGCAGCTGCTGCGCCGTATCGGCGAGGGCACCGACACCCTCACCTACCTCGGCGAGTACACCCGGTCCAGGATCGCCGCGGCGCTCACCCCGGAGGCCGCCGGCCGCATGGTGCGGCTGCCGCCCGGGGTCGACGAGAAGACCTTCCACCCGGCCTCCGGCGGAGACCTGGTCAGGGCGGGGCTGGGACTCACGGACAGGCCCGTCATCGTGTGCGTGTCACGGCTCGTGCCGCGCAAGGGCCAGGACACCCTCATCCTGGCCATGCCCGCCGTCCTGGCGCGGGTGCCGGACGCCGTCCTGCTCGTCGTGGGCGGCGGTCCGTACGCCGGGCAGCTGAAGAAGCTGGCGGCCGAGACCGGTGTCGAGGACTCCGTGCGTTTCACCGGCCCGGTGCCCTGGGAGGAGCTGCCCGCGCACTACGGCGCGGGCGACGTCTTCGCCATGCCCTGCCGGACCCGGCGCGGTGGACTCGACGTCGAGGGCCTCGGCATCGTCTACCTGGAGGCGTCGGCGACCGGGCTGCCCGTCGTCGCGGGGGACTCGGGCGGCGCCCCGGACGCCGTGCTCGACGGCGAGACCGGGTGGGTGGTGCGCGGCGGCTCCGCGGAGGAGTCCGCCGACCGCATCGTCACTCTGCTCCAGGACCCGGAGCTGCGCAGGAGCATGGGGGAGCGGGGCCGGGCGTGGGTCGAGGAGAAGTGGCGCTGGGACCTGCTCGCCGGACAGCTGAAGACGCTGCTCTGAGCACATAGGAGGAGGGACCCGCACCGGTTGACCGGGCGGGTCCCTCCTGAGTACGTCCTGCGTGGTCAGCCGCGGTAGATCGACTCGACCTCGTCCGCGAAGTCCTTCGCCACGACGTTGCGCTTCAGCTTCAGCGACGGCGTGATGTGACCGGCCTCCTCGGTGAACTGCGCTCCCAGCACGCGGAACTTGCGGACCGACTCCGCCTTGGACACCGCGGCGTTGCCGTCGTCCACCGCACGCTGCACCTCGGCCAGCAGCTCGGGGTCCTCGCGCAGCGAGAACGCCGTCGACCCGGCCGGCTTGCCGTTCTCCTCGGCCCAGCGGGAGAGGAACTCCTCGTCCAGGGTGAGCAGGGCGCCGACGAACGGCCGACCGTCGCCGACCACCATGCACTCGGCGACCAGGGCGTGCGCGCGGATCCGGTCCTCGATCACGGCCGGGGCGACGTTCTTGCCGCCCGCCGTGACGATGATCTCCTTCTTGCGGCCGGTGATCGCGAGATAGCCGTCCTCGTCGAGCGTGCCGATGTCACCCGTGTGGAACCAGCCGTCGGCCAGCGCCTCGGCCGTCGCCGCCTCGTTCTTCCAGTAACCGGTGAACAGGTGCTCGCCGTGCAGCAGCACCTCGCCGTCGTCGGCGATCCGCACCACCGAGCCCGGCAGAGGCTGGCCGACCGTGCCGATCTTCTGACGGTCCCACGGGTTGAACGCCGTGGCGGCGCACGACTCGGTGAGCCCGTAGCCCTCCAGCACCGTGAAGCCGATACCGCGGAAGAAGTGCCCGAGCCGCTCGCCGAGCGGAGCGCCGCCGGAGATCGCGTACTCGCCGCGGCCCCCGAGCACCGCGCGCAGCTTGCTGAACACCAGCTTGTCGAAGACCTTGTGTTTGACCCTCAGACCCATCGACGGGCCTTCCTGGGTCCCGAGCGCACGGCTGTACGCGATCGCCGTGTCGGCGGCACGGTCGAAGATCTTGCCCTTGCCGTCGGCCTGGGCCTTGGCCCGCGCCGAGTTGTAGACCTTCTCGAACACCCGCGGCACGCCGAGGATCAGCGTCGGCCGGAACGAGGCCAGCTCGTCGGTGAGGTTCTTGATGTCCGGCACGCAGCCGAGCTTGATCGGGGCCATCACCGAGGCGACCTCGACCAGCCGGCCGAAGACGTGCGCGGTGGGGAGGAAGAGCAGGACGGAACACTCGCCCGTACGGAAGAGGGGCTTGAGCCGCTCCACGATGTTGCCGCACTCCGCGAAGAAACTGCGGTGGGTCAGCACGCAGCCCTTGGGGCGGCCGGTCGTGCCCGAGGTGTAGACGATCGTCGCCGGGTCGTCGGCCTTGGCACTCACCATGCGCAGGTCCAGCGTCTCGTCGGAGACCCCGGCGCCCGCCGTCACGAGGTCGCCGACGGCGCCCCGGTCGATCTCCCACACGTGCTGCAGACCGGGCAGCCGGTCCCGCACCGAGGCGACGGACTCCCCGTGGGCGCCGCTCTCCACGACGACCGCGACCGCGCCGGAGTCGCCGAGTATCCACTGGACCTGCTCGGGGGAGCTGGTCTCGTACACCGGCACCGTGACGGCGCCGGCGCACCAGATGGCGAAGTCCAGCAGGACCCACTCGTAGCGGGTGCGGGACATGAGGGCGACCCGGTCGCCTGGTTCGACACCCGACGCGATCAGGCCTCTGGCGGTGTCTCTGACCTCAGCGAGGAACTGGGTCGCCGTGACGTCCGTCCAGACGCCGGCCACCTTCCGGCTCATCACCGCGACGTCGGGATGCTGAGCGGCGTTGCGGCGGATGAGATCCGTCAGGTTGCCGTCCGCAGGGACCTCGTACAGGGCCGGAAGGCTGAACTCGCGCAAGACTGCTGCTCCTCATCGGGCTCCGGTTCCACGGCTCTGTGCGACGTACCGGATCGGTCCAAGACTGGCAGATGCTCGGTGGGGTGAGCACGACTGGACTGGCGGGACGTTACCCACCGGTACTGGTTCCGGAAAGGGGGTTCCGGCCAGATGTCTTATGCATCACACATATCCGCGGTCCTTCGGCGCACATTAGTCCACCCGTGTCCGGATCCGGAAGTAACCGCAGGTCCGACGCCCTCTACCCAGAGCGGCGCGCCGCGACCTAGGGTGATCTCCATGCGAGTCGGCACACCCCTGAATCAGCACACGACCCCCACCCGGCGGACACGCGTGCACGTCGTCAGCGACGTGCACGGGAACGCGGAGGCGCTGGCCCGCGCCGGGGACGGCGCGGACGCGCTGATCTGCCTGGGGGACCTGGTCCTCTTCCTCGACTACGCCGACCACTCGCGCGGCATCTTCCCCGACCTGTTCGGCGTCGCCAACGCCCACCGCATCGTCGAGCTGCGCACCGCGCGCCGCTTCGAGGAGGCACGCGCCTTCGGCCGTGAACTGTGGGCCGGCCTGGACCGCAACGCGGCCATCCTGTCCGCCGTGCGCAAGCAGTACGCCGAGCTGTTCGCCGTGATGCCCACCCCTACTTACGCCACCTACGGCAACGTCGACGTGCCCACGCTCTGGCCCGAGTACGCCCGTTCCGGTACGACCGTGCTGGACGGCGAGCGTGCGGAGATCGGAGGCCGGGTCTTCGGATTCGTCGGAGGCGGCCTCAGGACCCCGATGAACACCCCGTACGAGATCAGCGACGAGGAGTACGCCGCCAAGGTCGAGGCGCTCGGCCCGGTGGACGTCCTGTGCTCGCACATCCCGCCGGAGGTCCCGGAGCTGACGTACGACACCGTGGCCCGGCGCTTCGAGCGCGGCAGCAGCGCGCTCCTGGCAGCCATCCGCCGCACCCGCCCCCGCTACGCGCTCTTCGGTCACGTCCACCAGCCGCTGGTCCGCCGGATGCGGATCGGTGTCACCGAGTGCGTCAACGTCGGCCACTTCGCGTCGAGCGGGCGTCCCTGGGCCCTGGAGTGGTGAGCGACACGGCGAACGGCCCCGGGCCGGGGCGCGGACGGGAGGGTCACCGGCACGCGATAGCCTGCACGTGGCAGGCCTCTGCCGAACGCGACCGGTACACCGCACTGGAGGGCCACGGCGATGGCTGAACACACCAGCTCGAGCATCACGATCGAGGCGGCACCGGCCGACGTCATGGGAGTGATCGCCGACTTCGCCCGCTATCCGGAATGGACCGGCGAGGTGAAGGAGGCCGAGATCCTGGCCACCGACGCCCAGGGCCGCGCCGAACAGGTCCGCCTCGTCCTGGACGCCGGAGCGATCAAGGACGACCACGTCCTCTCCTACACCTGGAACAGCGAGTACGAGGTCGACTGGACCCTCGTCAAGTCCCAGATGCTCCGCGCGCTGGACGGCAGTTACGCCCTGGCGCCTCTCGGCGACGGCGACCGCACCCAGGTCACCTACCGGCTCGCCGTCGACGTCAAGATCCCGCTGCTCGGCATGATCAAGCGCAAGGCCGAGAAGGTCATCATCGACCGGGCCCTCGCCGGGCTGAAGAAGCGCGTCGAATCCGTCCCGAAGGCCTGATCACGTGCGTACGGTCCTCGTCACCGGCCCCGGCGGCGCAGGCCGTACCACCGTCGCCGCGGCGACCGCGCTCGCCTCGGCGCGCGCCGGCCGCCGCACACTCCTGGTCTCCGCCGACGCGGTGCCGGCCCTCCCCGCGGGAGCCGAGGCCACCGAGGTCACCGAGCGGCTGGCCTGCGTCCGCATCGACTCCGCCGCGCACTTCCGCGACGAACTCATCGAGCTCCAGGACCGGGCCTCCGGGGTGCTCGACCTGCTCGGAGCCAACCGGCTCGACGCCGAGGAACTCACCGAACTGCCGGGCAGCGCACAGCTCGCCCATCTGCACGCCCTGCGTCGCGCCGCCGAGGGCGACTGGGCCGAGGACGGCCACGAGGTCCTCGTCGTCGACCTGCCCCCGCTCACCGACGCCCTCGCACTCCTCGCCCTGCCGGGTCAGCTGCGCCGCTATCTGCGACGCCTCCTGCCCAGGGAACGCCAGGCCGCCCGTGCCCTGCGCCCCGTGCTCGCCCAGCTCGCCGGCGTCCCCATGCCCGCCCAGTG
This sequence comes from Streptomyces sp. JH34, assembly GCF_029428875.1. Classification (NCBI taxonomy): domain Bacteria; kingdom Bacillati; phylum Actinomycetota; class Actinomycetes; order Kitasatosporales; family Streptomycetaceae; genus Streptomyces; species Streptomyces sp. JH34. Next base: position 5,494,521 of record NZ_JAJSOO010000001.1, read on the forward strand.
GCTGTACGAGGCGGCCGCCCGCAAGGACGCCGAACTGGCCGCCGTCGAGGCCCTCGTCGCGGACGACGCGACGACCGTGCGGCTCGTCGCCGAACCCGGGCGGGCCGCCGGCGAAGCGCTGAGCTCCGCCCGCACCGGACTCGCCCTCCACGGACTGCGCGTCGACTCGGTCGTGGCCTCCCGGGTCCTGCCCCGCCACTCCGCCGACCCCTGGTTCGCCGATCTCGCCGCCCGGCAGGAGAAGTGCCTGGACCACTGGCACCAGGAGTGGGAGCCCGGGGTCTCCGTGCGCGAGAGCGCGCACCTCGGCCGCGAACCGCGCACCCTCGAGGACCTGGCTCTGCTCGCCGGGGCCGGCGCACCGGACGACCGCGCGCCGGGACACGCCGGGGGCCCCTGGTGGACGGAGAAGGCGGAGGACGGTGTCATCTCCTGGTGCCTGCCGCTGCCCGGGGCGGTCAAGGAGGACCTCAGGCTCGTCCGGCGCGGCGACGAACTGCTCCTGACCGCAGGGCCGTTCCACCGGATCGTGCGCCTGGAGTCCGCCCTGCGCCGCTGCACCGTCTCCGGAGCCGCGCTGGCGGACGGCGTCCTGCGTGTCCGGTTCACGCCTGACCCCGCGCTCTGGCCCCGGACACAATGAACGGCGTACCACCGTTCGGGTAACGTCGGTAGTACGTGGCCCGTACGGTCGCGCAGGCAACCGCGTCGCAGGAGTCCGCCATGAGTGAATCCACCGATCGTCCCGTCGACGACGACGCGTGGGCGGAGGCCTGCGCCGAGGACTTCGAGGCGGAGAAGGCCCGCCGCCGGGCGCAGTACGGACAGCAGCCCGGCTCCGCCGCGGAGGAACTGCGCAGACTGATCGACGCGGTGGCCGACAAGGTCTCCTCGCTGCAGTCGCCGCTGCTCGGCATGGCGGCGCAGGGCACCGTCCAGCAGGTGATCCGGCAGGCGAAGTCCGCCGTCGAGCCCGTCATCGAGCGCAACCCGGAAGTATTCGACCATCTCGCCGCCGCGGGGAACGAACTCCTCGCCGCCTACCGCACCGCGGTCGAGGGCCAGGAGAACCGCTGGACCCGTGGCACCGAGGGCGCCGGAGGCACCTCGGGCGGCACCGGAAACACCACCGGACCCGGGAAGAAGGCGGCCGAGGACCCCTCGGACCCGCGTGACGAGGGCACCGGCGGCAGCGAGCACATCGACCTGGACTGACCCTGGGAAGGAAATACCCGTCCCCGGCTCGGGTACGGTTGGCCGTAGCGGGGCTCGACCGAAACTGAGGGATTCATGGGACTCACCATCGGCGTCGATATCGGCGGCACGAAGATCGCGGCTGGAGTGGTCGACGAAGAGGGCCGGATCCTCTCGACGTTCAAGGTATCGACCCCGCCGACCGCCGAAGGCATCGTGGACGCGATCAGCGCCGCCGTGGCCGGAGCGAGCGAGGGGCACGACGTCGAGGCGGTGGGCATCGGCGCGGCCGGATACGTCGACGACAAGCGTGCCACCGTGCTGTTCGCCCCGAACATCAACTGGCGCCACGAGCCGCTCAAGGACAAGGTCGAACAGCGCGTCGGCCTGCCCGTCGTCGTCGAGAACGACGCCAACGCCGCGGCCTGGGGCGAATACCGCTTCGGCGCCGGCCAGGGGCACGACGACGTCATCTGCATCACGCTCGGTACCGGCCTGGGCGGCGGCATCATCATCGGCAACAAGCTGCGCCGCGGCCGCTTCGGTGTGGCGGCGGAATTCGGTCACATCCGGGTCGTCCCGGACGGGCTGCTCTGCGGCTGCGGCAGCCAGGGCTGCTGGGAGCAGTACGCCTCCGGGCGCGCGCTCGTGCGATACGCGAAGCAGCGCGCCAACGCCACCCCGGAGAACGCCCAGATCCTGCTGGGGCTGGGTGACGGCACCGTGGAGGGCATCGAGGGCAAGCACATCAGCCAGGCCGCCCGGCAGGGCTGCCCGGTGGCCGTCGACTCCTTCCGTGAGCTGGCCCGCTGGGCCGGAGCCGGTCTGGCCGACCTCGCCTCGCTCTTCGACCCGTCCGCGTTCATCGTCGGCGGCGGCGTCTCGGACGAGGGCGAGCTGGTCCTCGACCCGATCCGCAAGTCGTTCCGGCGCTGGCTGATCGGCGGCGAGTGGCGCCCGCACGCCCAGGTCCTCGCGGCCCAACTGGGCGGCAAGGCAGGCCTGGTGGGCGCTGCGGACCTGGCGCGCCAGGGCTGAGCCCACCCCGTTCCGTCCGACGCCCGTCGCGCCCTCCGGGGAGCGGCGGGCGTCCGTCGTATCGTGCGTCCCATGGTCACGACGCCGATGCCGCTGCCCGACTCCCGTACCGAGCCGGACGGTTCAGCCGTCATCCGGGTGCTCAGCTACAACGTCCGCTCGATGCAGGACGACACCGAGGCGCTGGCCCGTGTCATCCGCGCCTGCGCACCCGACCTGGTGTGCGTGCAGGAGGCCCCCCGCTTCTTCCGCTGGCGCAAGGCGGCGGCCCGGCTCGCCGCCATGACGGACCTGGTGATCCTCAGCGGCGGTGCCACGGCGGCCGGCCCCCTGCTGCTCTGCTCCCTGCGCGCCACCGTGGAACACACGGAGGACGTCCTGCTGCCGCTCACCCCGGGGCTGCACCGCAGGGGCCTGGCCACGGCGGTGGTACGGATCGCGGGGGCGCGGCTCGGCGTCGTGAGCTGCCACCTCAGCCTGCAGCGGGAGGAGCGCCGGGCACAGGCGGGGATGCTGCTGGACCGGGTCGACGCGATGGGTGTCCCGCACGCCGTCGTGGCCGGCGACCTCAACGACGTACCCGAGGGGGGCGCCTTCCGGCAGCTGGCCGGGCGGCTCCAGGACTGCCGGGCCGTACGGCCCTGGGGCGGCGAGCTCACCTTCCCGCCCGGCTCGCCCCGCAAGCGGATCGACGCGGTGTTCGCGACCGGCGGCATCCAGGTGCTCGGCTGCGGCGTCCCCGCCGACCTGCCCGGCGTCACCGGCGAGGACCTGCGGGCGGCGACGGACCATCTGCCCGTGCTCGCCGCCCTCAGGGTGCCCGCCGGGAGCTGAGCCAGGGCCGTGCCGGGGCTGTGGCCGCCTCCGCCGCGCGTCAGACGACCGCGCCGCGGCCCGGGTCGTCGTCCTCCTCGTCGTCGTGGGGCATGCGCGCCACCAGGGTGGCGAAGCCGCCGAGGAAGCCGCCGATGGAGAGCGTGGTCAGCCACCACGTCATCTCCCACTGCATCAGCACCGCGACCAGCATGAGCACCGGGCCGCCGACGACCGCGAGCCATGCGAACTTCGCCGTCACATCGGCCTCGGGGAGCGGCGGCGGCTCCGGCGGGACGAAGTGCCCCTCCTCGCTGTCGTCCGCCTCGTCGGTGTCGCCGTCCCCGGGTTCCGCCAGGCCGTAGTCGCGCGGCCCCGCGACCCCGGGGGCGAAGACGACCGAACCACCGAGGGGCTTCTTCTCCGGCGGCGCGCCGGAGGTCTTCCCATCCACGCCCTTGTCCGCGTCGTCGCCCGCGCCGGACTCCGGGCCCGGGTCCAGGACGTTGAGCTGGTCGTCCTCCAGCAGCGCCAGATCCTCGATCGACTTGAACGGCTTGGCGCCCGGCGGGTCCGGCGGCTCCTCGCCGTATCCCGCGACGATCGCCTCCCAGGCCGCGGCCTCGTCGAGCGGCCGGGCCCCCTCCGTACCCTCGGGGACGGCCGTCCCCTCCGTGGGGCGCGGTTCGCGCTCCTCGTCACTGCCCGCGCGCTCCGCGTCGTGCTCAGCCACCGGACGTGCTCCCCTTTCTGCCAGCGTCGGATGCGAGGCGGTCGACGAACCGGTAGCTCTCGTCGAAGATCCGCTCCGCATCGTGGTCCAACGTCGCCACGTGGTAGCTCTGTTCCAGGAGGATCTCCTCGACCTCCGCGGACGAGATCCGGCTGAGGATCCGCGCCGAGTCGGCCGGCGGCACGACATGGTCCTGCGGACTGTGCAGCAGCACGACCGGCTGGGTGACCTGTGGCAGATCGGCGTCGACCAGCCGGAAGAACGCCCGCACGGAGTGAGCGGCGTGCAGCGGCACCCGGTCGTAGCCGACCTCCTCGGCGCCCTCCAGCGCGATGTCGCTGGTCAGCCCCTTCGTCGTACGCACCACGTGCCGGGCGAGCGGCAGGGCGTACGCCGACAGGCCGTGCACCTTGTTCGCCGGATTCACGAGCACCAGGCCGGCGATCTCGTCACCGTGCTTCGCGGCCAGGCGCAGCGCCAGGGCCCCGCCCATGGAGAGGCCGAAGACGAAGACCTTCTCGCACCGCGCCGTCAGGACCCGCAGCTCCCGGTCCACCTCGGCGTACCAGTCCTGCCAGCCCGTGACCGCCATGTCCTCCCAGCGCGTGCCGTGTCCGGGCAGCAGCGGGAGGGACACGGTGAGGCCGCGCTCCGCCAGGTAGTCGGCCCAGGGGCGCAGCGACTGCGGCGAACCCGTGAATCCGTGACAGAGGAGGACGCCGACCTCTCCGCCCTCGTGGCGGAACGGCTCGGCTCCAGGGAGGACCGGCACCGGGGACTCCTGTTCATGAAGCGGGGCAGGGGTGCGGGGGGTGTGCAAAAGGATTACTTCACCGTACGCGACCGGACCGACACCGACCAGGGCCGTCACGCTCCGGGCGGCAGCCGCCCGCGGCGCCGTCTGTGAGGGATACCGCCCCGAGCGGGCGGGGAAGGCCGCGGCCCCACGGGTTAAGGTCATTCGCACGGCACACAGGAGGCACCAGAGTTGATCTACGGCGCAATGAAGTTCTCCATCGGCGGTTCCCTGAAGCTCGCCTTCAGACCGTGGGTGGAGGGCCTGGAGAACATTCCCGCACACGGGCCGGCGATCCTCGCGAGCAACCACCTGTCGTTCTCGGACTCCTTCTTCCTGCCGGCCGTCCTCGACCGCAAGGTGACCTTCATCGCCAAGGCGGAGTACTTCACCGCCCCCGGGGTGAAGGGGAAGCTCACCGCCGCGTTCTTCAAGGGTGTCGGCCAGCTCCCGGTGGACCGCTCCGGCGGCCGCGGTGCCGGGGAGGCCGCCATCAAGGCCGGCATCCAGGTCATCGAGAGCGGGGGGCTCTTCGGCATCTACCCGGAGGGCACCCGCTCGCCCGACGGACGGCTCTACCGGGGCAAGCCCGGAGGCCTCGCCCGGGTGGCCCTCGCCACCGGTGCGCCGGTCATCCCCGTGGCGATGATCGACACGGAGAAGATCCAGCCTCCCGGCCAGGTGGTGCCCAAGCTGATGCGGCCCGGCATCAGGATCGGTGAGCCGCTGGACTTCAGCCGCTACCAGGGCATGGACGGCGACCGCTTCATCCTCCGTTCGGTGACCGACGAGGTCATGTACGAGATCATGAAGCTCTCCGGCCAGGAGTACGTGGACGTCTACGCCACCGCGGCCAAGCGGCAGATCGCCGAGGACGCGAAGAAGAAGGGCCAGGAGGAACCCGGCGCGTGAGTGCGGCGCGGGGGCAGCAAGGCAGGGGGAGGAAACCGGGGGAGGGGACCCAGAGGACATGGCCGGGCGTGAACGGGTCGTAAGGATGTCGGTCGAGCAGCCGTTGTGGCGGGCGCTGACCGCGTACCGCGTGCTGACCCTTCTCTACGCGGCGCTGCTGGCGGGCTTCGGCCGCGGGAAGTACGAGCGGCCCTGGGTGGCCCTGGCCTTCCTGGCGTTCCTCGCCCTCTGGACGCTCGCCACCCTGCCCAGGGTGGCCAACGCCGCGAACTGCACCAAGCGCTTCCTCGGCCTGGACCTCACGGTCGCCCTCACCGGGATCCTGCTGACCCCGCTCGCGGACTTCGACGCCCAGCACATGGACGGCCCGACGCTCCCGTCGATCTGGACCGCGGGCTCCGTCCTCGCCTTCGCGCTCAAGGGCGGCTGGCGCTGGGCGGCCTTCGCCTCCACCCTCGTCGCCGTCGCCAACATCATCGAGCGGGGCGAGCCCAGCAGGGACACCTTCCACAACGTCGTCCTGGTCTGGGTCGCCTCCATCGCCATCGGCTACGTCGTCGAGGTGGCCCGCGCCAGTGAGCGCACCCTGGCCCGCGCCCTGGAGATCGAGGCCGCGACCCGGGAGCGGGAACGGCTCGCCCGCGACATCCACGACAGCGTCCTCCAGGTCCTGGCCATGGTCCAGCGGCGCGGCACGGCCCTGGGCGGCGAGGCCGCCGAGCTCGGCCGGATGGCCGGGGAGCAGGAGGTCGCGCTGCGGACCCTGGTCTCCAGCGGCCTGGTTCCCACGACCAGGGTCTCCGAGGACAGCTCGGAGGGCGCGGTGGTCCGCGCGGTGGACACCGACGAGGCCGAGAGCGCCGAGTGCGACCTGCGTGCCCTGCTCGCTCCGCACGCGGGCTCCAGGGTCACCTTCGCGGAACCCGGTGCCCCGGTGGTGCTCGCGGCGGAGGCGGCACGCGAGCTCGCCGCCGCGGTGAGCGCCGCGCTGGACAACGTCCGGGTCCACGCGGGGCCTGACGCCCAGGCGTGGATCCTGGTGGAGGACGAGCCGGACGAGGTGATCGTCACGGTCCGGGACGACGGCCCGGGCATCCCGGAGGGCAGGCTGGTCCAGGCGGAGGGGGAGGGCCGGCTCGGCGTCGCCCTGTCGATCCGCGGACGGCTGCGCGACCTGGGCGGCACGGCAGAGCTGATCTCGGTACCCGGCCAGGGAACCGAGGTCGAGTTGAAGGTTCCGAAGGTTTCACGGGGGAAGGCAGGATCGGCCCGATGAGTACACCGAACACGCAGGAGTCCCAGGAGCGGGCCATCAGGGTGATGGTCGTCGACGACCATCCGATGTGGCGCGACGCCGTCGCCCGCGATCTGACCGAGTCCGGTTTCGACGTGGTCGCGACCGCCGGGGACGGCCCGGGTGCGGTCCGCCGCGCCCACGCCGCCGTGCCCGACGTCCTGGTGCTCGACCTGAACCTGCCGGGGATGCCCGGCGTCCAGGTCTGCAAGGAGCTCGTCGGATCGCAGCCCGGGCTGCGCGTCCTCGTCCTCTCCGCCAGCGGGGAGCACGCCGATGTCCTGGAGGCCGTGAAGTCCGGCGCCACCGGCTACCTGCTCAAGTCGGCAAGCACCCGCGAACTGACCGACGCCGTGCGCGCCACCGCGGCGGGCGACCCGGTCTTCACCCCGGGGCTCGCCGGACTCGTCCTCGGCGAGTACCGCAGGCTCGCCTCCGACCCGGCCCCCGCCGCGCCCGACCAGCCGAAGGTCCCGCAGCTCACCGACCGCGAGACGGAGGTCCTGAGGCTGGTCGCCAAGGGACTCTCGTACAAGCAGATCGCCGAGCGCCTGGTCATCTCCCACCGCACCGTCCAGAACCACGTCCAGAACACCCTGGGCAAGCTCCAGCTGCACAATCGGGTGGAGCTCGTGCGCTACGCCATCGAGGCCGGTCTCGACGACGTCTGACCCCGGTCGATCCCGCCCCCGTACGCGGAGGCGGGGTCCTCTTCGGCCGGCTCCTCGGTCCGGTTCGCCCGGCCGGGCGGCATCCCGGGGGCGCGGGCCGTATATTCGCGTGGACCGGCCCCACCCCCTCACCAGGGAGACGTCGTGGAAATCCTGGCATTCGGCGTGCAGTCCGACGAGAAGCCGCTGATCGAGAAGGCCTTCGCCGGCCTGCACGACGTCCGCTGCCTGGACGTCTTCCTCACCGAGGACACCGCCCCGATCGCCGCGGGCCACGAGATCATCTCCACCAGCGTCAACGCCGATCTCGGCAGCCGGGTCCTGCAGACCCTCGCCGCGGGCGGCACGCAGATGATCGCCCAGCGCTCCACCGGCTTCAACAACATCGACCTCGACGTCGCCGAACGGCTCGCCCTGCGCGTCGCCCGCGTCTCGTACTACTCGCCCTACTCGGTCGCCGAGTTCGCCTGGACCCTGGCCATGGCCGTCAACCGCCGCATCGTCCGCGCGGTGAGCCGCACCCGTGACTTCGACTTCCGGCTCGACGGACTCCTCGGCCGCGACATGCACGGCCGCACGGCCGGTGTGCTCGGCACCGGGAAGATCGGCGAGGCGTTCGCCCGGATCGCCCACGGCTTCGGCATGGACCTGCTCGGCTGGGACGTCGCCGAGAACCCCGCCTGCACCGCACTCGGCATGACCTACGTGGACAAGGAGCAGCTCTTCGCCGAGGCCGACCTGATCAGCCTCCACGTGCCACTGCTCCCGGCCACGCAGCACCTCATCGGCGAGGAGGCCCTCTCCGCGATGAAGGACGACGCCATCCTGGTCAACTCCAGCCGGGGCGGCCTCATCGACACCCGCGCGCTCGTCCGGGAGCTGCGGGCCGGCCGCTTCACCGGGGTCGGGCTCGACGTCTACGAGGCGGAGGCAGGGCTCTTCTACGTCGACAAGTCCGTGGAGGGCATCGACGACGACACCCTCGCCCGGCTCGTCACCTTCCCCAACGTCATCGTGACCTCACACCAGGCGTACTACACGCGGGACGCCGTGGGACAGATCATCGACGCCACCGTGCAGAACGTCACCGACTACCTGGCGGGCCGCCGCAGCGACAACTTCCTGGTCCCCGCGCTCCCGCCGCGCTAGCCCGGCGGGAGCCCACACCCCTGGTGCCTCCCTCAGCCGAGCACCGGCAGCGACGCCAGCAGCCCGGCCACGATCGTCGCGCCGCGCAGTGTCAGCACCGACTCCGGGTGGAACTGCACCGACGCGAAGCCCCGGCCCCGCAGCGCGTGCAGTTCGCCGGACACCGCGTCCCCGCTCACCTCGATGCCGTGCGCACCCAGTTCCGTGGCCGCCGCGTCGTCGCAGAGCGCGGTGAAGCTGTTGTAGAAGCCCACGGTCTCGGGCCTTCCGAACAGATCGATCCGGGTCTGCGCCCCCTGGTACGGCACGGCCTTCCGCGCGATCTCCAGGCCCAGCTCCGCCGCGATCAGCTCATGGCCGAGGCAGACGCCGAGCAGGCCGTGCCGGTGGTCCCGGACCAGCTCGGCGGTCAGCTCCCGCAGCAGCCGCATCTTCGGATCAGCGGTGTCCGCCGGGTTCCCTGGGCCGGGGCCCAGCACCACGGGCCCCTCGTGGGCCCGCACGGTCCCGCGCAGTCCGGGCTCGTCGTACCGGCGTACCGACACGGTGAGGCCCGAGGAGCGCAGCAGATGCGCGAGCATCGCCGTGAAGGTGTCCTCGGCGTCCACCACCAGGGCGTGGCCGGAGAGGTCCCGCGTGCGCTCCTGCATGCGCAGCCAGAAGGGGGCCAGCCCGCCGCGCCGGTCGTCCAGGGCCGCCTGGACCCGCGGATCGGAGGCCAGCCGCGGACGGTCCGCCTCCGACTCCGGACGGCCCGGCCGGACGCCCAGCGCCGCGAGCACCCCGGCCGCCTTCGCGTGGGTCTCGGCCACCTCACCCGCCGGATCGGAGTGGCGCACCAGTGTCGCCCCCACCGGCACGCGCAGCCGGCCGTCCGCCGAGATGTCGGCGGTACGGATCAGGATCGGCGAGTCCAGCGTCTGCGCGCCGCCGGGCTCCCGGCTCACCAGTGCCAGCGCGCCCGCGTAGTAGCCGCGGCCCCCCGGCTCGTACCGCTCGATCACCCGGCAGGCGTTCTGGACGGGGGAGCCGGTGACCGTCGCCGCGAACATGGTCTCCCTGAGGACCTCGCGCACATCCAGCGAGGACCTCCCGCGCAGTTCGTACTCCGTGTGCGCGAGATGGGCCATCTCCTTGAGCCGCGGCCCGATCACGACCCCGCCCATGTCGCCGACGGTGCACATCATCTTGAGCTCCTCGTCGACCACCATGGAGAGTTCCTCGGTCTCCTTGCGGTCGCCGAGGAAGGCCAGCAGGCCCTCGGCGGTCGGCCCCTCGGCCGGGTAGCGGTAGGTCCCGCTGATCGGGTTCATCACCACGGTCCCGCCGGACATCCGCACGTGGACCTCAGGGCTGGCGCCGACCAGTGTGCGGCCGCCCGTGCCCGGCCGCCCCGACGCGGACGCGTTCCCCGTGTGGACGACGAACGTCCAGTACGCGCCGCGCTCACCGGCCAGCAGCCGCCTGAACAGCGCCAGCGCGTCGGCACGGCCGAAGCCGGGGATCTCGCCGCCGAAGGTCCGCCGGATCACGAAGTTGGCGCCCTCACCCTGTCCGATCTCGTCCTCGACGACCCGGCGGACGATGTCCCCGTACTCCTCGTCGGGGACGTCGAACGCGCCGTCCTCGACCCGTACGTCGTGACCGGGCAGCCGCGCGAGAACCTCGGCCAGCGGCAGCTCGCGCACCTCGTCGGCGACCAGCACGGCCAGCGGGGTCCCGTCGTCCCGCACGTCGAAGCCGCGCTCGGCGATCTGCCGGAAGGGCACCAGGGCCAGCGAGGGCAGTTCACCCACCGGGATGCCGGCGAGCCGGTCCACCTCGAGCACCTCGCCGGTCAGGACCTCGACGGTGTCGTGGTCCCGGCCGGGCGTGCGCCTGCGCAGCAGCGCGAAGGGCGGGGCGTCGTCACGGAGCAGGGCGGACAGGACCGACCCGACGTCCGCGGCGCGGCCGGGCTCGGACATGGGCTGGGGCAGGGGCTCGGGCATGGGCGTTCCTCTTCCTGACGGAGGAACGGCTCCCGGCTCCGGAAACGCAGAGAAGGCCGCCCCTCGGGCGGCCTTCGCGAAGTCTGTACGCGCGATGAGTCAGCGGGCCGCCGGATGAGCGGTCCACCACCAGTTCTGGGTCGTCTGCGCGAACATGCCACGTACCTTAACGGACGTGGTGGACGGATGAGCGCGCGTCTCATGTGTTGAGCGGCCGGGCGGGACGCGGCCGCCGACCCCGTAATGTTGTCAAGGTGACCGTGAACGCCAATACCTCCGTCGCCGGTGGCCACACCTGGCGAGACCTTCCCGCGGCGCAGCAGCCCGAGTACCCCGATGCCGAGGCTCTGCGCGACGTACTCGCGGACCTCGAGTCGTATCCTCCGCTCGTCTTCGCGGGCGAGTGCGACCAGCTGCGCGCCCGCCTGGGAGCCGTCGCCAAGGGCGAGGCGTTCCTGCTGCAGGGCGGCGACTGTGCCGAGGCCTTCGACGGCGTGTCCGCCGAGCACATCCGGGCCAAGCTGAAGACCCTGCTCCAGATGAGCGCCGTCCTGACGTACGCGGCCTCCGTGCCGGTCGTCAAGATCGGCCGTATCGCCGGGCAGTACTCCAAGCCGCGCTCCAAGCCGACCGAGACCCGCGACGGCGTGACGCTGCCGACCTACCGCGGTGACTCCGTCAACGGCTTCGAGTTCACCGAGGCCGCCCGCATCCCGGACCCCCAGCGGCTGAAGCAGATGTACCACGCGTCCGCTTCCACGCTGAACCTGGTGCGCGCCTTCACCACCGGTGGTTACGCGGACCTGCGCCAGGTGCACGCCTGGAACCAGGACTTCGTGAAGTCCTCGCCGTCCGGGCAGCGTTACGAGGCCCTGGCGCGCGAGATCGACAACGCGCTGAACTTCATGAAGGCGTGCGGCACGGACCCGGCCGAGTTCAAGGCCGTCGAGTTCTACGCCTCGCACGAGGCGCTGCTGCTGGACTACGAGTCGTCGCTGACCCGCACCGACTCGCGGACCGGCCGGCTGTACGACACCTCGGGCCACATGGTCTGGGTCGGTGAGCGCACCCGCCAGATGGACGGCGCGCACATCGAGTTCGCCTCGAAGATCCGCAACCCCATCGGGATCAAGCTCGGCCCGACGACCACCGTCGACGAGGCGCTCGGCTACATCGACCGCCTCGACCCCGAGCGCGAGCCGGGCCGGCTCACCTTCATCGTCCGCATGGGCGCCGGCAAGGTCCGTGACAAGCTCCCCGAGCTGGTCGAGAAGGTCACCGCGTCCGGTGCCCAGGTCGTGTGGGTGACCGACCCGATGCACGGCAACACCTTCGAGGCGGCGTCCGGCCACAAGACGCGTCGCTTCGACGACGTCCTGGACGAGGTCAAGGGCTTCTTCGAGGTGCACAAGCAGCTCGGGACGCACCCCGGTGGCATCCACGTCGAGCTCACCGGTGACGACGTCACCGAGTGCGTCGGCGGCGGCCACGAGATCTTCGTGGACGACCTGCACCAGCGCTACGAGACGGCCTGCGACCCGCGCCTCAACCGCAGCCAGTCCCTCGACCTGGCCTTCCTGGTCGCCGAGATGTACCGCGACCAGTAGGAACCACCCCGGACGACACCTGTGGGGCACGGATCGATGTGATCCGTGCCCCACAGGCGTACCGGGGCTTTTGCGACCAGCGGCGCACAGGTAAGGTTAGGTTAGCCTCACCGGGAAATCGGGACGGCCAAGCGATCGATCCGCCGGGAGGTGAACCGCGTGTACGTATGTTCCTGCTTCGGCATCACGGAGGACCAGGTCAAGAAGCATGCCGACGGCGGAGCGTGTACGCCGCGGCAGATCGCCTCCGCCTGCAAGGCGGGCACCGACTGCGGCGGCTGCGTCCGCAGGATCCAGGCCCTGCTCGGCCGCGGCGACTGCCCTCGCCGTGATCTCACCGAGGGCCGCACGGCACCGACGGGCGCTCCGGCGGGTGCGCCCGCCGCCCTCGGCGCCACGCCCGACGTCAGGCTCTCCGACGCCGCCTGAGAGTCCCGGCCGGAACCACGGGATCACCGCGGAGCCCGCGGGGATCAGCTTTCCGGCTGCTCGATCAACTGTGCGATGTAGAGCGCCTCGCCGAGCTTCTCGATCAGCTCCAGCTGGGTGTCGAGATAGTCGATGTGGTGCTCCTCGTCCTCGAGGATGGACTCGAAGATGTTCGCGGACGTCACGTCGCCCTTGCCGCGCATCACGTCGATGCCCCGCCTGAGGCGGTCGATCGCCTCCACCTCGACCTGCCGGTCGGCCTGGAACATCTCGGTGACCGTCTGCCCGACCCGGACGTGGAAGAGCCGCTGATAGTTGGGCAGGCCGTCCAGGAACAGGATCCGGTCGGTGAGGATCTCCGCGTGCTTCATCTCGTCGAACGATTCCGACCGGGTGTACTTGGCGAGCTTCGTCCAGCCGAAGTTCTCCTGCATCTTCGCGTGCAGGAAGTACTGATTGATGGCGGTCAATTCGGCGGTCAGCTGTTCGTTGAGGAACTCGAGGACCTCGGGGTCGCCCTGCATCGCAGAGGCTCCTTCCAACCGGTGAACTGGGCAGGTTTCCGGCGCATCCTCGCATCGAGCCACCCGGCAGTCCAGTAAGTGCACGCTTAGTATGAGTTGCCCCAATCGGCTCTCCCCTGGTCATGACCACCCCTGCCTGTCTGTCACCATGGAGGCATGGGTCAGCCGGAAAGCCGGGAACGCGGCACAGCAGAACAGGCCGGGCTTCCACCGGGGCAGCGGCTGCAGCGAGGCTGGCCGGTCACCCATTACGGGCCGGTGCCCAAGTTCAAACCGGACCGCTGGGAGTTCCGGGTCTTCGGGGCCACGGCCGACGGCGACAAGCACTGCTGGAATCACCAGGAATTCACGGCACTGCCTTTCTCGTCCGTCGTCGCCGACCTCCACTGCGTGACCAAATTCAGCATGCTCGGAGCCGAATGGGGCGGAATCCTCGCCCGTGAGGTACTGGAACTCGCACCGCCCGGACCCGGGGTGACCCATGTGATGGTCTGGGCCGAATACGGATTCAGCTCGAATCTCCGTATCGCCGACTTCGCCTCGGACCGGACGCTGTTCGCGACCCACAAGGACGGCGAACTGCTCACCGCCGAGCACGGATTCCCGCTGCGCCTCGTCGTGCCGCACCTGTATGCCTGGAAGGGCCCCAAATGGGTCCGGGGCATCGAGTACATGACGGCGGACCGACGGGGGTTCTGGGAGGAGCGGGGTTACCACAACATCGGTGACCCCTGGAGCGAGCAGCGCTACTCGTACCAGGAGGAGCTCGGGGACGGCCCCGAACTCTGACCGGCCGGAGCCACCCTCACGGGGCCGCCCGGCCGCGCAGTTCCTTCAGCCGCGCCACGTCCGCGGCATGACCGTCCCTGCCGCCGGGCGTCTCGATGACCAGCGGTACGCCCTCGGTCGCGGGGTGCCGGAACAGCTCACGGAACGGCTCGGCGCCGATGTGACCCGCGCCGATGTTCTCGTGCCGGTCCTTGTGCGCGCCCACCACGTCCTTGGAGTCGTTGGCGTGGATCAGCTTCAGCCGGCCCTCACCCACGGTGTCCACCAGCAGGTCCAGGGTCTGCCGCATGCCCGCCGGGCCGGTCAGGTCGTGGCCCGCCGCGTAGATGTGGCAGGTGTCCAGACAGACACCCAGCCTGGGATGGGAGTCCAGGGCCTCGAAGTACGGGCCGAAGTCCCAGGTCCGCGAGCACAGCGAGGAGCCCTGTCCGGCGGTCGACTCCAGCAGCAGGAACGGATCGTCGTCGTGGGTCAGCTCGTCCAGCAGCGGGAGCATGTGCGTCCGCACCTGGGCGAGGGCCTCCTCACGAGGACGCCCACCGGTGGCCGAGCCCGTGTGCACCACCACGCCCAGCGCCCCGATCTCCCTCGCCCGGCGCAGCGAGTGGCGCAGCGAGAGGACCGACCGCTCGACGGTGGCCTCGGTGTGCGAGCCGAAGTTGATCAGATACGGGGCGTGGACGTACGCCGGGACCGAGTCCGCCGCGCACTCGGAGCGGAACAGCTCGTCCTGCGCCGGGTTCCCGGCCGGTGTCGCCCAGCCGCGCGGGTTGGCGACGAAGACCTGCACGGTCTCCGCCGCCAGCTCCCGTGCGTAGCCGAGTCCGACCTTGGCGAGTCCGCCGGCCACGGGAACGTGGCCGCCTATCGGGTTGCGCATGTGCCGCCAGTCCTCGGTGGGTCTACAGGGCCTTGGTCCTGATGGTGATCGTGGATCCTTCGGCGGCCTTCTCGCCGCCCGCGACCGACTGGCTGCCGACCGTGTCGCTGAAGGAGAGGAACGGGCGGTCGACCTTGACCTCGAACCCCGCGTCCTCCAGTGCGCTCCGGGCCTCGTCGACGTCCTTCCCCGTGACATCGGGGACCTGGAGCATGCGCGGGCCCTTGGAGACCGTCAGCTCCACGGTGTCGCCCTCGGCGGCCTCCGCACCGCTGCCGGGCGCCTGCCGGGCGATCTCGCCCTCGGCCTCGGCGGAGTTGACCCGCCCGGTCAGCACCTCGGCCTTCAGACCCGCCTCGTCCAGTGCGGCCGTGGCGTCGTCGACGGAGAGGCCGGTGACGTCGGGTACGTCGACGGGGCTTCCCTTGCTGACGACCAGGGCGACCGCCGAGTCCGTGTGCCGCTCGGTGCCGGTGCGGGGATCCGTACGGATCACCTTGCCGCGGTCGATCTCCTCGCTGAACTCCCGGGTCACCATCCCGGGTGCGAGACCCCACTGCTTCAGCTCGCGCCGGGCGTCGGCGAGGGCGAGTCCCTCGACATCCGGGACCTTCACGGTCTCCGGTCCGCGCGAGACCACCAGCTTCACCGCGTCGTTGCCCCGGATCCGCTCCCCGGAGCCGGGGTCGCTGCTGATCACCGTGCCGCGCTTCACCGTGTCGCTGTAGGCGCGCTCGACGCCCTTCAGATCGAGTCCCTCGTCCGCGAGCCGCTTCTCGGCGGCGCTCTGGGTCTGGCCGAGGAGCGAGGGGACCCGGGTGAACTGACCCGAGTTGATGTACCAGACGCCCGCCCCGGCACCCAGCGCCAGCAGGACGGCCACGAGCACGGCGAGCATCCCGCGCCGGCCGCGGCCGGCGAACGGCACACGCCGCCCGGGCCCCGGCTCGGGGAGCGACGCAGGGGGCATCTCCAGCCTGCTGGTGTGGTGGGCGGTGCCCTGGCCCGCCGGTATCACCCGGGGGATCACGCTCGTACGGTCCTCGGCGGCGTCGTGCGTCTCCGCGACGGCCTGCGGGGGCGTCGCGTCGAGCTGCTCCTCGGTGAGGGCCTCCCGGATCTCACGGGACAGGGCGAGCAGGGCCACCGCGTCGGGCGGACGGACGTCGGGGTCGCGTGCGGCGGCGGCCGCCACCAGCGCGTCCAGCCCGGCGGCCAGACCCGGCACGGCGCCCGACGGCGCCGGGACGTCCTCGTTCAGGTGCTGGTAGATGACCTGGGCGGCCGTGTCCCCGCCGTGGGGCTTGCCGCCGGTCAGCATCTCGTAGAGGACGACGCCACAGGCGTACACGTCGGACCGGGTGTCGGCCGTGCCCTGCTCGATCTGCTCGGGGGCGAGGTAGGAGACCGTGCCCAGGAGTGACCCGGTGGTGTCCGTGGCGGTCCCCACCGCGCGCACGAGACCGAAGTCGGCGACCTTCACCCGGCCGTCGTCCCCTATCAGGACGTTCTCCGGCTTCATGTCGCGGTGGACGAAGCCCGCCAGGTGCGCGGCGCCCAGGGCGGCCAGCACCGGCTCCAGGATGTCGAGGGCGGCCCGGGGCTGCAGGGCTCCGCGCTCCCGCAGGACGTCGCGCAGGGTGCATCCGGCGACGTACTCCATCGCCAGGTACACGTACGCGCCCTGGGCGCCCTGGTCGAAGACGCCCACCACGTTCGGGTGCGCGAGCCGGGCGACGGACTTGGCCTCGCGGATGAAGCGTTCGACGAACGCGGCGTCGGTCGCGAGCGCGGGGTGCATCACCTTGAGGGCGAGCACCCGGTCGAGCCGGGTGTCCACGGCCCGGTAGACCGTGGCCATACCGCCGACGGCGATGCGCGCATCGATGCGGTAGCGGCCGTCGAGCAGCTGCCCGACGAGGGGGTCCTGGAGGGTCGTGTCCACGGGGCGAGTCTACGAGCTGCCACGGACACACCGGACGGCCCCGGGCCTCCCCGCGGCCGTCCGGTGCCGAGCCGTGACACGGGTATGCACGTGCTGTGACCAGCGGACGGCCGACGGCGGGCCGGCCTCAGAAGGCGGGGCGCTCCGGGTCCAGCACCGCGCGGCCCTCCGACGGCGAGGACGCCTCGGCGAAATGGCGGCGCGGGATGCGCCCCGCCCGGTACGCCAGCCGTCCGCCGTCCACCGCGTGCCGCATCGCCGCCGCCATGAGCTCCGGCTCCTGCGCCCGGGTCACCGCCGAGGCGAGCATCACGGCGGCGCACCCCAGCTCCATCGCCAGCGCCGCGTCCGACGCCGTCCCGGCGCCGGCGTCGAGGATCACCGGGACGGCGGCCTGCTCGACGATCAGCTGGAAGTTGTGGGGGTTGCGGATACCGAGCCCGGAGCCGATGGGGGAGCCCAGGGGCATGACCGCCGCGCAGCCCACGTCCTGGAGCTTGCGGGCCAGGACCGGGTCGTCATTGGTGTAAGGCAGGACCGTGAAACCGTCGTCGACCAGGATCTCGGCGGCGTCCAGCAGCTCGACCGGGTCGGGCAGCAGCGTCCGCTCGTCGGCCACGACCTCCAGCTTGATCCAGCCGGTGCCCAGCGCCTCCCTGGCCAGCCGGGCCGTCAGCACGGCCTCACCGGCCGTGAAACAGCCGGCGGTGTTCGGCAGGACCTGGATGGAGAGGCGTTCCAGGACGGAGAGCACCGAACCCCGGACGGTCGGGTCGAGCCGGCGCATCGCCACCGTGGTCAGTTCGGTGCCCGAGGCGATCAGGGAGCGTTCCAGCACGTCGAGGCTGGGTGCCCCGCCCGTTCCCATGATCAGCCGGGACGCGAACGTGGCGGGCCCGAGGGTGAGGAGATCGTCGGACATGCTCAGCCTCCCTGGACCGCGGTGAGGACCTCGACGCGGTCGCCGTCGGCGAGCTCGGTCGCGGACCACCGGGAACGTGGCACGACCGTCTCGTTCACCGCGGCTGCGACACCGGAGGGAGCCGTGGTCAGCTGCCCGACCAGGGTGTCCAGGGCGGTGCCGGCGGCAAGGGCGCGGCGTTCCCCGTTGACGGAGACGTGGACGGGGACGGCGGCGGGCACGGACTGTGTCATACGGGCTGCTCCTGCGGCGCGGGGGCGGTGTCTTCGGGGGAGGGTCTCCGGCCGGCCCCGGAGGGGACGGGGGCGAACCGGCGCGGTGAGAAGGGGCGGCCCACATCGGGCAGCTCACCCGTGGTCAGCACGTGGGCCATCACGTCACCGGTGACGGGGGTCAGCAGCACCCCGTTGCGGTGGTGCCCGGTGGCGAGATGCAGACCGGGCAGCGCGGTCGGGCCCAGCAGCGGCGCGTTGTCCGGCGACGCGGGCCGCAGACCGGCCCGGGTCTCGGTCAGCGGCAGCTCGGTGATGCCAGGTATCAGCTCATGGGCGTCGCGCAGCAGCTCGTACACCCCGCCGGCGGTGACCGTGGTGTCCCAGCCGAGTTCCTCGGTGGTCGCACCGACCACCAGCTCACCGTCGGCACGCGGGACCAGGTAGACGTGGCTGCCGCGCACCACGGCCCGCACGGTCCGGCTGAGGAAGGGGGCGTACGCGGAGGGCACGGTCAGCCGCAGCACCTGCCCCTTGACCGGGCGCACCGGCGGCACGACGGCCTCGGGCAGGCCCGCGAGACGGCCGCTGAGGCTGCCGCCGGCGAGCACCACCTGTCCGGCCGCGAGCTCCGTACCGTCGGCCAGGACGGCTCCCGTGGCGCGGCCGCCCGTCACGGAGAGCCGCTGGACCCGGGCACGGCGGAGGAGGACCCCCGCCCGCTCGCACGCGGTGACCAGCGCCGAGGCCAGTCGCCGGGGATCCACCTGGTGGTCGCCGTCGACCCGCAGCCCGCCGCGCACACCCGGCGCGAGCATGGGCTCCAGACGGCGGCACTCGCGGCCGCTGAGCCACTCGGACTCCAGCCCCGAACGCTGCTGCAGCGCGTGGAGCTCCCGCAGATGCGCCCGGTCGTCGGAGTCCAGCGCGACGGACAGGGTGCCGCAGGAGCGGAAGCCGGTCGTCAGCCCGCTCGTCTCCTCCAGCTCGGCCACGAACGCCGGATAGCGTTCCGCCGAGGCGACGTTGAGGCCCAGCAGGGTCTGTTCGCCGTAGTGGAGCTCGGTGACGGCGGCGAGCATCCCGGCCGCCACCTGGGCGGCCCCGCCGCCCGGTTCGGGATCGGCCAGCGTGGTGCGCAGACCCCGCTGGGCCGACCGCCAGGCGGTGACCAGACCGATGATGCCGCCTCCGACGACCAGGACGTCGGAACTGTCTTCGGAGATACGCATGGGCGTCCAGCCCCTCCCTTCGCCGGCATGACCCGGATCAGGTTCGTACGGTCGGAGGCCGGTCAGCCTCCCTCTCAGCCCGGTGCGTCCGGGCTCCCGCGGTTGCCTTACGGTGGCCAGCCTAGACCCCGCCCCCCGCGGCAAGTAAGGGAGCAGCAGCCATGGCCCGTTCGCTCGACGGACTCGTCCTCTCACCCGTCGCCGACCAGGCACCCGGCCAGGTCGGGACCCGGACCCGGTTCACCTACCACGAGCGGGACAGCCGGATATGGGCCGAGTACGAGGGCGGCGACATCGTCCGCGGACACCTCGTCGGCACCCGGGACGGGGACACCCTGGACTTCCGCTACGTCCAGTTGAAGCAGGACGGGACGACCTCGTCCGGGCACTGCGTCTCCACCGTCACGGACCTGGCCGACGGCCGTGTCCGGCTGGACGAGACATGGGAGTGGGAGTCGCTGCGGGGCAGCGGGACGAGTGTGGTGGAGGAGGTCGCCGGATGACGTCGCGTCACATGACTAGGGTGGACCGGTGAGCGAGCAGACGCAGGACCCGGCAGCGCGGGAACGGCCGCGGGACGTCGTGATCGTGGGCGCCGGCATGGCCGGTGTGCAGACGGCCGTCGCCCTGCGCGAACAGGGCTTCACGGGCCCGGTCACCCTGATCGGTGCCGAGCCGCACCAGCCGTACGACAGACCGCCCCTGTCCAAGGCGGTCCTGCTCGGCAAGGCCGAGGACTCCGCCTTCGACGTCGACTTCGAGGCCCTGGACATCACACTCCGCCTGGGGCTCGACGTGACCGGGCTGCGTGCCGGGGCCCACGAACTGGACACCGCCGAGGGCCCCGTCGCCTACGACGCGCTGGTCCTCGCCACCGGCGCGGAACCCGTAGGGCTGCCGGGCGCCGGGGGAGTACCCGGAGTCCACCTGCTGCGCACCCTCGACGACGCGGCGCGGCTGCGGCCCGTCCTGGAACGGCAGCACGACGTCGTCGTGGTGGGAGCGGGCTGGATCGGCGCCGAGTTCGCCACCGCGGCCCGCGCGGCCGGATGCGCGGTCACCGTCGTCGACGCCGCCGACCGTCCGCTCGCGGGCACGATGCCGGCCGAGGTCGCCGCCCCGATGGCCGGCTGGTACGCCGAGAGCGGAGCCGAACTGCTCACCGGCGCCCGGGTCGCACGCGTCGAGGAGGGCGCCGTCCACCTGGCCGACGGCCGGGTGATCCCCGCCGGGGCGGTGGTCGTCGGCATCGGCGCCCGGCCCGCGACCGCGTGGCTCGCGGGCTCGGGCATCGCCCTCGGCCCGGACGGCTCGGTCACCACCGACAGCTCGCTGCGCACCTCGCTGCCCGACGTCCACGCGGTGGGCGACTGTGCGTCCTTCCCCTCCGCCCGCTACGGGGAGCGGCTCCTGGTCCACCACTGGGACAACGCGCTCCAGGGGCCCCGGACGGTCGCCGCCGCCCTCGCGGGCGGTGCGGAGGGGGCGTACGACCCGGTGCCCTACTTCTGGTCCGAGCAGTTCGGGCGCTTCGTCCAGTACGCGGGGCATCACGCCGGCGCCGACACGCTGCTGTGGCGCGGCGACCCCGCGGACCCGGCCTGGACGGTCTGCTGGCTGCGGCAGGGGGTGCTGGTGGCCGTGCTGGCCGTCAGCAGGCCGCGCGACCTGGCGCAGGGGCGCAAGCTCGTCGAGGCCGGGGCACGGATCGATCCGGAACGGGCGGCGGACTCCTCCGTACCGCTGAAATCGGCGGCCCTCTAGGGGCGGGCACGGCCCCGTACGCCCGGCCCGGCTACCGACTGTCGGTCCGGGATGGCACGCTTGTCCCTGTGACCGAGATTGACGCAAAGATCGATGCTCTCGTCCCCGCATGGCTCCACCTTCCCGACATCGCGGAAATGCTCGATGTCGAGGTGACGCGCGTACGGCAGCTGGTCAAGGAAGGCCAGCTGATCGCCGTACGACGTGGTGAGAACCGCGCGCTCCAGGTGCCTGCCGCCTTCATCGACGGCGACAAGGTGGTCAAGGGCCTCGTAGGGACCCTGACGCTCCTGAGGGACGACGGCTACAACGACGAAGAGATGCTGGACTGGCTCTTCACTCCCGACCCGAGCCTGCCCGGAACCCCCGCGCAGGCCCTGAGCGAGAATCGCGGTACGGAGGTGAAGCGCCGCGCCCAGGCGCTCGCCGTCTGACCGGAGGACCGTGAGCGGAGTGCGGGCCGTGGCATCCACGGCCCGCACTCCGCCGTTACCGGACCTGCCGGCGCGGCGGTCCGCCGCACGGCGGCGGCCCACCGACGTACGGGCGATTCGTCACCGCACCAGTGATCCATCCACGCACCCACGGGGGGAATTCATCATGTCCACGCCTCGCAGCCGGCTCTCCGGCGCCCGGCTCTACCTGTGCACGGACGCCCGCAAGCGGCAGGGTGACCTCCCCGAGTTCCTCGACGCCGTGCTGGCCAACGGCGTGGACGTCGTGCAGCTGAGGGACAAGGGCATGGAGGCCGCCGAGGAGCTCGAACACCTCGCTGTCCTCGCCGACGCCTGCAGGCGCCACGGCGCGCTCCTCGCGGTGAACGACAGGGCCGACGTCGCCCACGCCGCCGGTTCCGACGTGCTGCACCTCGGACAGGGGGACCTGCCGGTGCCCGCCGCCCGCGCCGTCATCGGCGGCGACGTGGTGATCGGCCGCTCCACCCATGCCGAGGCCGAGGTCGACGCCGCCGTCGCCGAGGAGGGCGTCGACTACTTCTGCACGGGTCCCTGCTGGCCCACCCCGACCAAGCCCGGCCGGTACGCCCCGGGCCTCGGCCTCGTCCGCTACGCCGCCTCGCTCGGCACGACCCGGCCCTGGTTCGCCATCGGCGGGATCGACGCCGGCAATCTGGACGAGGTGCTGGACGCCGGTGCCCGTCGCGTCGTCGTCGTCCGGGCGATCACCGAGGCGGCGGATCCGGCCGAGGCCGCCGCGTCGCTCGCCCGGCGCGTCCGTGAGCGCGCCGTCTGAACCGGGGTGTGCGGCAGAGCTGTCCGAGGGGTGGACAAAATGCACCTCATTCCGGTCAATTCAGGCTCTCTGGTTGGGGTACCGCCGGGCCCTGGTTAACCTCCCAGTATGGCCCTTGGCACACCTTCCACCAGGACGGATCACGCGCGGACCGTGCGTGAGCTGCTCGCGACCGGTGAGACGTCGTTCTCGTTCGAGTTCTGGGCGCCCAAGACCGAGAAGGGCGAGCGCAACCTCTGGAACGCCCTGCGCCGGGTCGAGGCCGTGGCGCCGAGTTTCGTCTCCGTGACGTACGGAGCCGGTGGTTCCACCCGCGCCGGCACGGTCCGGGCCACCCAGCAGATCGCCGCCGACTCCACGCTCACGCCGGTCGCTCACCTCACCGCCGTCGACCACTCGGTCGCCGAGCTGCGCAACATGGTCGGGCAGTACGCCGACGCCGGGATCCGCAACATCCTCGCGGTGCGCGGCGACCCGCCCGGGGACCCGATGGGCGAGTGGGTCGAGCACCCGCGGGGCGTGCGCTACGCGGCGGACCTCGTCCGGCTGATCAAGGAAGCCGGCGATTTCTGTGTCGGCGTCGCGGCTTTTCCCGAAATGCATCCCCGGTCCACCGACTGGGACTCCGACATCGGTCATTTCGTGGACAAGTGCCGCGCCGGTGCCGACTACGCGATCACACAGATGTTCTTCCAGCCGGAAAGCTATCTGCAGATGCGTGACCGCGTCGTCGCTGCGGGTTGCGACACCCCGGTCATTCCCGAGGTGATGCCGCTCACCAGCGTCAGACAGCTGGAGAGATTCGCGCAGCTCAGCAACGCGTCTCTGCCTTCCTCGCTGAAAGAGCGCATCCTCGCCGCAAAGGACGACCCGGCCGCTGTACGCTCCATTGGCATCGAGTTCGCCACGGAGTTCTGCGCGAAACTGCTCTCGGAGGGTGTCCCGGGGCTGCACTTCATCACGCTCAACAACTCGACGGCGACACTCGAGATCTACGAGAATCTCGGACTGCACAAGCAGTCGTGACCGGCCGTACCCGCCACCAACCGGGGCGGTGGCCGTAGGAGGGGGCGGGCGTGGGCTGGACGGTCCTCTACATCGCATTCGGCATAGTGGCGCTGTGGCTGCTGGGCGAGGTGCTCCTGCAGTACAAGGCGCGCCTGCGCTGGAGGCTGCTCGCCTTCGCGGGCTTCCTCGGCGTGGTCCTGGGCGTGCTGATCCCCTCGGTGTTGGTGATCGTCGTCGGTGCCATCGCCTTCGCGACGGGCCAGACCTATGTGACGCTCTCCTTCCGCCGCGGCTTCTCGACCGGCTGGGCCATCGGCGGCAGCCCCGGTGAGAGCCGGCGCCGCCGCAGGTCGGGCGGCGCGGAGAGCCGGGGACCCGTGCTCGAGGTCTCCGGCGTCGAGTACGAGGGCGCGTCCCAGCAGACGGAATCCGCCCCCGCGGCGGTCTACGCGACGGAACCGATGCCGGACGACACCGGGCAGTACGGCGTCTACAACGAGCCCGCCCCGGCGGGCGGCGACGGCCACCAGGACCAGCACGGCGAACAGCAGCCCCAGTACGCCGCCTACGACCCGTACAACGGCTACGGCCAGCAGGCCTCCCAGGACCCCTACGGCGGCCAGGGCTCCTATCAGGGCCAGGACACCACACACCAGGGCCAGGACGCCTACCAGGACCAGAGCTCCTACCAGGGCCAGGACACCTACACGGCGGGCCAGTACGACCACGGCACCGACCGGACGGGCTACCCCGCCTACTCCGACCCGTACACCGGCTCCGGCACCACCACGGGCACCGGGCAGTACACCCCCTACGACGCGTACGGCACCGGCTACGACCCCTCCTCCTACCCCGCCGGTCAGCAGCAGCCCGAGGACCCGTACGCCGCGCAGTACACGGACACCCCGCCGGGTGGGGTCTGGGTCCCGCAGCAGCGCGAGAGCGATCAGTACCCCCCGCTGCCGCCGGAGGCCCCCGTCCGGCCCGCGCCGTACGGCAACGGCTACGACACCGGTCAGAACGAGCAGTACCGCTACTGACCGGCGGGCTGACGGCACCCGGCGGCCGGTTCGGGCCGCCGGGTGGACGCGGGCCGCCGACACTCCGGCGGCGGTGTCACCGGGAGCCGCGGAAGCCGTCACCCTCCACGACGAGCCCCGCGACCAGGGCGCCCGACATTCCGGAGTGAGCCATCCCGCCGCCGGGATGCGACCAGCCGCCGGCCCGGTACAGCCCGGGCAGCGCGGTGCGGTTCGCCGCCTGCAGATACGAGCCCCCGGCTCCGGCCAGCGCCGGTGCCGGCACCGAGCCACCCTCGGCGCCCGTGTCGGCCGCGGTCTCGGCCGGTGTGCGGACCTCCGCGTGGAGTATCCGCTCACGGAGGCCGGGAACGGCTTCGGCGGCCCGGCCGGTCACCGTGTCCGCGAACCGCTCGCGGAGCGTCGTGTCCGTCCAGTCGACCGGTCCGTGCGGCGCCACCGTCACCGTCAGGGTCACCGCCTCGTGCTCGTCGTCCGGGCGGGTGGCGGGGTCGTCCGGGCGCAGGACCGTCACCGTGGGCAGATCCGCCGTCCGGCCGCCGAACACCGCCTCCTGCTCCGCACCCGGGTCAGAGGTGTGCACCACCGTCCGGTGGACGGCGTCGGCCTCCCGGGCGCCGCGCAGGGACAGCAGGACGAGGAAGCGGCCCGGCACGGCCGGCGCCCCCCGCGGGCCGCGCTCCGTCCGGGACCGGCAGGAGCCCGGGTGCCGGCTGCGCGCCGAGGACCACGTGATCGGCCTCCACACTGCCGCCGTCCGCCAGCTCGACGCCCGCCACCCGGCCGTCCTTCCCGGCCACCCGGACCACCTCGGCGCCGAAGACGAACTCCACCCTGCGGGCCAGACAGCGCGCGTACACGGCGTCGGCCAGCGCGCGCATGCCCCCGGAGACGTACCAGCTGCCGAAGGTCTCCTCCATGTATGGGAGGAGGGCGGCGGCCGCCGGGGCCCGGCGCGGGTCCAGGCCGTACGACAGGGCGTATCCGTCGAGCAGGGCCGCCAGGCGGGGGTCCGCCAGCTCCCAGGCACCGACCTCCGCCACCGTCCCCGCCTGCCGGGCCGCGCGCAGCAGCCTCCGGGTGCGCACCGCCGGGTAGGGGTCACGGGCAAGCACCTGCGGGTCCTCGGGCAGCGGCTCCTCCAGCAGGGGCCTGCGCGACCGGTTCCAGGCGCTGCCCGCCCGGTCCAGGAAGTCGCCCCACCGGGCCCCGGCCCCCGCGCCGAGCGCCCGGTCCAGCGCACCGGTCACACCGGCCCGCGAGGCGTTGGGCAGCGACACCGCGGTGCCGTCGGCGAAGAGATGACGGCTCGCCGGGTCGACCTGGGTCAGAGTGACGCACTGCTCCAGGCTCTCCTTGCCCGTCTTCACGAACAGGTCGCGGTAGACCGCGGGCAGGTGCAGCAGCCCGGGGCCGGTGTCGAAGACGAAGCCGTCACGGGAGAACCGCCCGAGCGAGCCGCCGTAGGTCTCCGACCGCTCGTACACCGTCACCCGGTGGCCTGCCACGGAGAGCCGGGCGGCCGCCGCCATCGCGCCGGTCCCGGCGCCGATCACCGCAATTCGTGCCATGTCAGTGACCTTAAGGGGTGCCGCCGACAGCTCATTCGGGCGGCCGGTGCCTGCCCGTCCCGGCCAGGCGCTTCTCCTCGCGGCGTTGCGCCCCGCGGCGCAGGAACCTGCGGATCCGGGATGCCAGGAAGAGCAGTGTCACCACGCCGAGGAGGAGCAGGACCCCGGCGACGACGGCCGCCGCCACCGGGTTGAAGACGGCGAAGGTGATGACCCCCGCGACGCCGAGATCCTCCGCGACGCTGACCCCGATGTTGCTGAACGGCTCGGGTGAGGTGTTGACCGCCATCCTGGTGCCGGCCTTCACCAGGTGGCTCACCAGCGCGGTCGACCCGCCGACGGCTCCCGCCGCCAGCTCGGGCAGCGACCCGCTCTCGCCGGCCAGCGAAGCGGCGACGACCGCGCCGGCCACGGGCCGGATCACCGTGTGCGCCGTGTCCCATACGGAGTCCACGTACGGGATCTTGTCGGCCACCGCCTCGAACAGGAAAAGCACCCCGGCGGTCACGAGCACGTCGGTGCGCTGCAGGGACTCGGGCACCTCGTCGGTGAGACCGGTCGCGCCGAAGACACCGAAGAGCAGGACCACCGCGTAGGCGTTGATCCCACTGGCCCAGCCGCTCGTGAACACCAGGGGGAGTACGGACACGGACGCGATCGTAACCAGTCCGGCGGGCACCCGGCCGGGGCCTTGTGCACAGTCCTGAGTATCCCTACCCAGTGCGCGAGATGAGTAGGGACGCGGATGAGCCCTCACCTGCGGGGACGGCAGAGTGGGGACCACGGAAGGGGCGCGGCGCCGGTACCGCCGGCACGGGGCGGCGGAACGGCGCGGCACCCCCGACGTGACGGGGGCACACGGCGCGGAGCTCCGGGACCACGGGGGACACGGGGTCACGGGGGAGGGCTCCGCGGCGGTACCGGACGCCGGTCCGGTGGAATTCGGGGGGATCGAATTCCACCGGACCGGCGTTTCTCCGTCCGCGGGCCGTCAGGGCCTCAGCGTCCGCTGACCCGGCCGTGCAGCAGCAGGGACAGGGCGGAGTGCACGTCGTCGATCGTCCGCTCGGGCTGGAACGCCTGCCAGTCGAGCGCGGCCACCAGGACCATCCCGACCAGTGCGGCGGCCGTCAGCTGGATGTCGATCTCCTCGCTGAGCTCACCGCCCGCGACACCTTCCCGCAGGACGCCCTCGACGACGGCGACCGCCTCCTGACGCAGCACCAGGAGGGTCGACTGCCAGGCGCGGTTGGTGCGCCAGAGCTCGGCGACGTACAGCTGGGTGAAGGCCGGGTAGCGGTCGATGAAGACCAGGCCGGCCCTGATCATCGCGTCCAGCGCCTCCACGCGCGTGCCGCCGCGCGCCTCCGTCGATTCGGCGGCCGACCGCAGCGACCGCGTGAGCAGCCCGACTCCGTGCCGCAGCAACTCCTCGAAGAGCTCGGTCTTGCTCTTGAAGTTGTAGTAGACCGTGCCCTTGGCGACCCCGGCGCGCTCGGCGATCTCGTCCACCGTCGTCGCGGAGAACCCCTTCTCCGCGATGAGGGTCACCGCCGCCTCGTAGAGCTTCTGCCGGGTGACCTGGCGGCGTGTGGTGCTACTGCTGTCCATACGGACGATTCTCACAGGTGCGGGCGCCGTCACAGACTCAGCTCCGGATGGAGCCGGTCCAGGGTCCACACCTGTTTGCGGCGGGCGGAGAGCGCGGTCAGCGCGAGCGCCCCGGCCGTGAAGGCGAGCAGCACGGCGCAGCCCTGCCAGACCGGCCCGAGCCCACCGCCCGTGATCAGCCGGCGCAGCCCGTCCACGACGTACGTCATCGGCAGGTAGGGGTGGATCGCCCCGAAGAACCCCGGGCTGGTCTGGACGGGGTAGGTGCCGCCGGCCGAGGTCAGCTGGAGCATCAGCACCGCCAGGACGAGGATCCTCCCCGCGGCGCCGAAGCGGGCGTTGAGCCACTGCACGATCGCGGCGAAGCAGCACGTCACCAGGGCCAGGAAGCCGATCGTCCCGGCGGCGTGCGTCATCCGCAGACCGAGCTGCCAGTGCAGCACCGACATCAGTGCGGCGACCTGCAGCAGGCCGATCGCGGCCACCGGGAGCCAGCCCGCGAAGGCGATGCGCCAGGCAGGCGCCCCTGCCGCGAGGGCCCTCCGGCTGAGCGGCTGGATCAGCATGTACGCCACCATCGCACCCACCCACAGCGAGAGCGGGATGAAGTACGGGGCGAAGCCGGTGCCGTAGTTGGGCGCCGCGTGCAGTGAGGAGGAGGCCAGCCGCACCGGGTCCGCCATCACGCCGGTGCGGGCGTCCCGCTCGTCCTTGTCGTAGTCAGGGATCTTGCCGACCCCGTCGTTGAGCCCCTGGGCGAGGGTCGCGGAGCCGTCGCCCAGGCGGTACAGACCGCTCTTGAGGTCCTTGGCGCCCGTGTCGAGCTTCTTGAGGCCGGTGTTCAGACTCCCGGCCCCCGTCTTCGCGGTGCCGAGACCGGTGTGGAGCGCGTCGGCGCCCTTGGCGACCTCGTGTGCGCCGGTGTTGAGCGCGTCGATCTTCGCCACGGCCGACTCCAGGTCCGTGTCCAGACGCGGTGACCGCTTCGCCAGGGCGTCGGCCTGCTTCTCCAGGTCGGTGAGCCGGGTGCGCAGCTTCGTGAGGTCGCCGTTCTGGTTCCTCACCAGGGCGTCGACGTCGTCGGACACCTCGGAGACGTCCTCCGCCGCGGTTTCGGCGCGCTTCAGTTGCGGGCAGACACCCGGGTCGGGAAGGGGCTGGTCCTCGCACCGGATCCGGTAGACCTCCGTCAGGTCGTCCGAGGCCGTGTGGGCGGCGGCCGAGGCGACGGGCGCCGCTTCCGCGAGCAGGTCGAGGTTGTCCCGCACGGCCTTCGAGGAGTCGGCGACCAGCCGGGCGGTGTCGCCGATGGCCTTGCCGTTGTCCTTCAGGAAGGGGCGTACGTCCCCGGCGACGGCGTCGACCTTGTCGGCGAGTGCCTGGGTGCCGCCGGCGACCTGCCGGGAGCCCGTCTCCAGGTCGCCCGCGCCCTTGTTCAGCTTCGTGATGCCCGTGGAGAGGGTGCCACTGCCCGACTTGGCGTCCTTGAGGCCGTCCGCGAGGTCCTTGGAGCCCTTCTTCGCCTTCGTGAGCCCGCTCTCGAGGTCGTCGGCGCCCTCGGCCGCCTTCGCGGTCGCGTCGTGCAGGCCCGAGAAGTCGACGAAGATCCGGTCCAGGAAGCCGCGGGACGCCTTCGTCGACGCCGCGCCGCGGACCTCGGCGAAGACCGTTCTGGAGATCTGCCCGACGATGTAGTTGTTCGCGTCGTTCGTGCGCACCCGCAGGGCGCCGGTGGCGGGGGAGTCGCCGGCACTCGAGGCGATCCGCTCGCTGAAGTCCGACGGCATGGTCAGCGAGAGGTAGTACGTCCCGTCCTCGACGCCCCGCTCGGCCTCGGCGGAGCCGACCTCGTGCCAGTCGAAGACCTTGGAGTCGAGCAGCCCGCCGGTGATCTCGTCCCCGGCAGCGAGGCGTTCACCCCCGGTGCTCGCGCCCTTGTCCTCGTTGACGAGCGCCACGGGTATGCGGTCGAGCCGCCCGTACGGGTCCCAGAACGACCAGAGGTAGAGCGCTCCGTACAGCAGGGGCAGCAGGAGGAGAGCCACGAGTGCGGCACGGGGCATCCGGCCCCTGCCGAACCGCCGCAGCTCAAGCGCTGCCAGTCTCGGCGATCGCATCTGCCGTTTCCTTCCCGGTCGTCGTGTCGTCGCGGGCCGCGTCCGTCCCGGCCGCCGGGCGGGTCCGCACCGTGAGCGCGTCCTCCGGGGCCTCGCTGCACACGGCCAGCACCGTCGTCCCGCCGGCGGCGAGGGCGCGCAGCAGCTCCCAGGCCAGGTTGCGGTCGGCGGCGGAGAGTCTGAGGTCGGTGTCGTCCACGGCGAGGAGCCGGGGACGGCCCATCAGGGCGAGGGCGACGGACAGGCGCAGGGCCTCCAGCCGCTCCAGGTCCCGCACGGAGGTCCGTTCGGCCTTCGGCAGCGCCGCGAGGTCGAGCCCCGCGTCCTGCAGGGCGGTGTCGACGGTGTCCCGGGCCGTGGCCGCGCGTTCGGAGCGGGGACGCAGCAGGGAGCGCGGCGAACCGTCGAAGCGGCGCCGCAGCAGGGCCCGCTCCCGCAGGTGCTCGGCGACGGTGAGGGAGGGGTCCAGCTCACTCACCCCGGGGACCGGGCCCAGCGCGCTGAACCCGCGCACCGCGGCCAGTCGTCCGGGCAGGCGCTCGCCGCCGACCTCGGCGTGGCCCCGCGTGGACCGCATCCGGCCGGTGAGCGCGAGCAGCAGACAGGTGCGCCCCGAACCGGACGGGCCCTCGACCGCGACGAGCGACCCCGGCCCGGCGGTGAACCCCACCCCCTGGAAGGCCCAGCCGCGCGGACCCTTCAGTCCGAAGTCCTCGGCGCACAGCGCCGCCCCGTGCGGGCTTTCCACGACCCCACCCCCATTTTTAGACTGACTGGTCAGTGCAAAAAGTTAGCCCTCTTTCGCGCTCGAAGCAAAGTGCCAGGTCAGAGGCGGGTACTGAGGGATTGTCAGTGCCGCCCCTCACGATGGACACAGACGGCCACCGAGCCGTCACACGACGACAGGAGGTTCGTCATGGCCAGCTCGTCCGCAGCCGCCGCCCCGCGGCGCCGCGCCGTCAGCCCTGCACCCTCACTGACCGGTCCGGCAACCGACGTGCACCCCGTGCTGCGCCGCACCACCGCGCCGCCCGCCGCCCTCGACCTGCTCGCCCAGGCCCACGCGGGCCTCGACGAGGCCGCCGGGCTCGACGTGCCCAACGAGCGGTACGCCACCGCCCACCTCGCCGCGCTGCGCACCGCCGCCGCCGTGCTCGCCGCCCGCGGCCGTCCGGAGACCGGCGGGCGCCGCCGTGAGCGGATCCGCAGCGCCTGGGAGGTCCTCCCCGACATCGCGCCCGAACTCACCGAATGGAGCGCGCTGTTCGCGTCGGGAGCCCCGCGCAGGGCGCGCGCCGAGGCGGGCATACCCGGCGCGGCAGGCAGCCGCGACGCCGACGACCTGCTGCGTGACGCGGCCATGTTCCTGCGTCTGGTCGAGCGGCTGCTGGCCCTCCGGCCCGTCCTCCCGCGGCCCCGGAAGGACGGCCCCGGACAGCGGCCCGACGCGGAGTGACCGCGAGGACGGTGCGAGGCAATAGGGTGGAGACCACCCGTACCACCTGCACCGTTCACGCTCCGCCGTCCGTGGCGGCACCGTGCCGAGGAGTCAACTGCCGTGTCGGACCAGCTGCGCCCCCGCGCCTCCCTCCGTACCGCCGTGGTCTGGGAGGTCCTCAAGGACGCTCTCGAGCGCCGGGTCAAGGCGACCGGCAGGGAAGCGCTGGACGTGCTCGACACCGGCGGCGGCACCGGCAACTTCGCCGTGCCCGTCGCCCGGCTCGGCCACCGGGTCACCGTCGTCGACCCCAGCCCGAACGCCCTGTTCGCGCTGGAGCGCCGTGCGGACGAGGCAGGCGTCGCCGACCGGGTCCGCGGTGTCCAGGGCGACATCCTCGGCCTGTTCGAGGTGGTGGACCGCGCCGGATACGACGCGGTCCTGTGCCACGGCGTCCTGGAGTACGTGGACGACCCCGCCGAGGGCGTGCGCAACGCGGTCGACGCGCTCCGCCCGTCCGGTGCGCTCAGCCTGCTCGGCGCCGGCCTCGGCGGAGCCGTCCTGGCCAGGGCCCTCGCCGGGCACTTCGCCGAGGCCCGGCAGGCGCTGACGGACCCCGCGGGACGCTGGGGCGCCGGAGACCCGGTGCCCCGCAGGTTCACCGCGGACCAGCTCACCGGACTCGTCGACGCCGCGGGCGTCGAGGTCGGCGCGGTCCACGGTGTACGGGTCTTCGCCGACCTGGTTCCGGGTGTTCTCGTGGACACCGAACCGGGTGCCATGGAGGAGCTGCTCAGGCTGGAGGCGGCCGTCTCGGAACTGCCGTCCTTCCACTCCGTGGCGACCCAGCTGCACGTTCTGGGGGAGAAGCGCGCCTGACGGTGACGCCGAGACCGTCGGACCGGAGCCGGGAATGCGGCGGGAGCCCGGCTGATCAGCAACGCAGCTGCAGACGGAGTACCGCCCGGAACACCCGATCGGGCCGCGAGCCCCGTATGATCGGGTGACACCGTCCGGCATGACGGATCGGAGGTCGGGGAATCTACGCCTCAGCAGCCGAGCCGAAATGGCGGTCCGGACTGGCTATGGCTAGAGGGCGGGTTTCACGGGGGCGAATCCCTGCCTATCCTGGAAGGGCCGCATACCGGTCGCCCCCGCGGCCGACGACGAGGAGGACTCCGTGCCGCTCTCGGAGCACGAGCAGCGAATGCTCGAGCAGATGGAGCGAGCGCTGTACGCCGAAGATCCCAAGTTCGCTACAGCGCTTGAGGGAAGCGGGCTGCGCAGGTACACCCGGCGACGGGTCTACCAGGCGGTGGCCGGTTTTCTGGTGGGTATCGCGCTCCTCATGGCCGGAATGGTTTTCCAGCAGACCTGGGTCAGCGTGGCGGGTTTCCTCGTCATGCTGGGCTGTGCCGTGCTGGCGGTCACCGGATGGCGCAAGGCGCCGAAGCCCGGTGAGCAGCAGCCGGCGGGGAGTGCGAGCGGGGGCGGAGGCGAAGGCCGACACCCCAGGCAGCGCCGGTCGATGATGAACCGGATCGAACAGCGGTGGCAGCGCCGCCGCGACGAACAGGGCCAGTGAGCCTTCCGCGTCCCGGCGGGCGGTGACCGCACCGGCCCCGGACACGGACCCGACGCACCGGGACCTGACGCCGGGACCATGCCGGACCTCACACATGAGGGGCGGTCGCTTCACAGCGACCGCCCCTCACGCGTTCTCCCTCACGGCCCAGCGGCGGGGTGCGCTCCATGCCCCGCCTCGGGGCCCATCCGGACGCCCCCGGAACCGAACCGCCCCGGGGGCCCGCCGGACTCACGTCCCCGGAATCGCCCCGGGGCCCAGCCGGACGTCCCGGGAACCGTCCCAGGGCCCCGCTGGGCGTCCCCGGAACCGAGGACGCCCCCCGGGGGCAGCGCGGTCAGCCCTGCTGACGCGACGGGCGGCGCAGCCGGGCCGCCCAGCGCTCGCGTCCCGCGCGGGCCGACCAGCGGCGGCCTAGGTCCGCCCGGCGTTCCGAGAAAGCCCAGATCACCCGAACGGCCGAACGCGGCGCGAGTGTCGCCCGCAGCTTGCCCCAGCGGCCGGCCGAGGCCCACAGCCCCGCCCGCACGGCCCGCACATCCTCGGCCGGTGCGGACGCCGCTCCCGGCTCGGGCGCGTACAGCACCCGCTCCACCGCTCCCGCCACCCGGTGGATCGCGGCGGACGCAGTGCCCTGGAGGCCACCCAGCCGTACGACACGTGCCGCGGCCTTGCGAGGGGTCTGCGAGTCGTCCGGCGGGAAGCCGTGGTCCCAGGCCGAGTCGGTGATCTCCCGCCAGGCGGCCATCACCCGTGCCGCCGCGTCCGCGGGCGTCCGCCCGCCTGAGGAGCCGAGCCGTCGGTTCCGGGCCCGGATCCGACAGAGCATGGGAAGCAGCGGGAGCGCGACGACCAACAGGGAACCGAGCACCCACAGGACGAGCGTGCCCGTCGGGGTCCCCTGATCGGTGGAGTCCACGGCGCCGGGAGCCGCGGACGCGCCGCACTCACCCTGCCTGCGCATCTGCGCGGGGCAGGACTCCGTGACGGAGGGGGCCGCCGTGGGCGCGGCCGATGCGCCGTCCGTCGGCAGCGCGGGATCGCTGGGGTCCTGCGAGGGCGTGTCGGGCCGGGTGTACGACGGGGTGCTGCCCCGGGACGGCGTCGGCTCGAAACGGGTCCAGCCGACGCCCTCGAAGTACAGCTCGGGCCAGGCATGCGCGTCCCGCAGCCCGACCGACACCGAACCGTCCGCCTGGACCGTGCCCGGGGTGAAGCCCACCGCGACCCGTGCGGGAATGCCCAGGGTCCTGGCCATCGCCGCCATGGTGAAGGAGAAGTGGACGCAGAAGCCCTCCTTGTCCTTGAGGAACCGCTCGATCGCCGCCGTGCCGGTGCCGGACGTCACCGTCGTGTCGTAGCGGAAACCGCCCTCCGACGCGAACCAGTCCTGCAGCTTCACCGCCCGCTCGTAGTCGTCGGACGCGCCCTCGGTCACCCGGTCCGCGGTCTTCTCGACCACATCGGGTAGTGACGGGGGCACCCGCGTGTACTCACGGGCCAGGCCCGAAGGCGGTGCCATCGCCCCGGCGAGCTGCTCGGCCGTCGGCTCCACCACCAGACTGCTGACCTCGTACCGTGCGCCGCGCGTCGTCTGACCGTCGTCGCCGACGAGGGTGCGCCCCTCGGGCTCGTAACGCCAGCGGCCCTCGACACCCACCTCGCTCGCCGGGTAGGGGAGCGGCAGATAGGTCTGCTGGTAGGAGCGGGACGCCGAGATGTTCGTCCGGATCTCGGTGACGGAGACGTCCCCGCCGAGCCCGGCCGGCTCGGGCAACCGGTCCGGGACGTCCTTCAGCCGGCGGGTCGACGGACGCCACTCGCTGCCGTCGAACTGGTCCAGGGCCAGGATGCGCAGATAGAAGTCCTGCGGGTTCGCGGAGTTGGTGCGATACGTCAACACCTCCCGGTTCTCCGGCTGGTTGAGGTTGTTCTGCAACGAGACCAGCGGGTTCACCGCGGAGATCGTGCCCCCGCCGCTCCCCCGGCCCGACCCGCCGCCCGTGCCGCCCAGCAGTCCGCCGTCCAGTGCGGGCAGGGCAGCGGGCACGGCAACCGCGATGCCCAGCGCCACGGCGCCGATACGCCGCCCCGTACGCACCGACGCCGACGCGCGCCCCGACCCCTCCAGGCCGGCCGCCAGACCGCCCGAGGTGCGGGACACACCACCGAAGACCCGTCCCCACCGGGACAGCCTGTCCCGGCCCTCGGCCAGCAGGAGGAGCAGATAGCCGCACGCCGCGAGCAGGAACCAGAGCCAGCCCGCCCCTCCGTCGGAGAGCCCCGCGGCCACCGAGTAGAGCGCGAGCAGCGGAAGGCCGGCCGGAGCGGCGGCGCGGAAGGTCACCGCGAGGACGTCCACGGCGAGCCCGATCAGCAGCACCCCGCCGATCAGCATCAGTCGGATGCCGTCCGTCGCCGGCGCGGGGATGGCGTACCTGCCGACGTCGTCGGCGCCCGCGGTCAGCAGGTCGGCGAGGTGCTGGACCGCCTGGGGGCCTGGCAGTACGCCGAACAGGGCGTGCTCCGCGGCGAACGCCACGGTCAGCGTCAGCAGTGTGACGAGCACCTGGAGGGAGACCGTCAGGACCCGTGCCGCACGCATCCGGCGGGCGAGCACGCCCACCCCGGTCTGCACGGCCAGCAGGAACGCGGCCCGCAGCACCCACGTCGACGTCTCGACCAGGGGCAGCAGTGCTCCCGCCGCCGTCATCGTGGCCACGAAGCCGCACAGCGCCAGTCGGGTACGCCCGCTCATGACCAACCCCCGAAGAGCCCTGTCGTCGTTCCGGCCGCGGAGGAGTGTCCCCCGGGGCCCTCCTGGCCCGCCTGCTGCCAGAGCCGGGCGAGCTGCGCGCCGGGGGACACCGACAGCGCCGTCCAGCCCGCCTCGCGCAGCAGCCGCAGGCGCTCGGAGGCAGCAGCGGGAGCTCCGGTGCCCTCGCCGCCGCGCGCCCATTCGTCGCTGTCCAGCACGAACGCGACGGCCCCGCGACTGCGCTGCCGCATCCTGGCCGCCACCGCCGCCTGCTCCTCGTCGAGGTCGCCGAAGAACGCCACCAGCAACCCCTCGTCGCCGCCGCGCAGCACGTCGTGCGCGCGGGAGAGCCCGCCCCCGTCGGAGTGATCGACGACCGCGAGGGCGTCCATCATCAGGCCCGCCGACTCCGCGGACTCCTGGACCACCCCCGAGAAGCCGTCGGTGCTCCCGTCCGGCGCGGCGCTCCCCTCGTCCGTGAGCAGCCGGACCGCGAAGCCTCGCTCCAGCATGTGCACCAGTGCGGACGCCGCCCCGGACACCGCCCACTCGAACGCCGATCCCGGCCCGGCGCCCTGGTAGGCGATCCGCCGGGTGTCCAGCAGCACCGTGCACCCCGCCCGCCGCGGCTGCTCCTCGCGCCGCACCATCAGCTCGCCGTAGCGCGCGGTGGAGCGCCAGTGCACCCGTCGCAGGTCGTCACCGTGGCGGTAGCCGCGCGGGATGATGTCGTCCTCGCCCGCCAGTGCCAGTGACCGCTGCCTGCCGTCGCCGTATCCGGAGGCCTCCCCGGCCAGCCGCAGCGCGGGGAGCGGCTCGGTGCGGGGGATGACGACGAGGGTGTCGTAGGCGCTGAACGAACGCGTCAGCTCGCACATCCCGAACGGATCGCTCAGCTGCAGCTGCAGGGGCCCCAGCGGGTAGCGTCCGCGCAGATCGGAGCGGACCCGGTAGGACACCTCCCGTACGCCGCCCGGCTCCACCCGGTCCAGGACGAACCGGGGCCGGGGGCCGAGGACGTACGGAACGCGGTCCTGGAGCATGAGGAGGCCCGTGTGCAGCCGGGACACGTTGTCCATGCGCAGATGGACCCGCGCCTCCGTGCCCGCCGGCACGCGCGACGGCGACAGCCGCCGGCTGCCGACCACCCGGTAGCGGGTGCGGTAGAGGACGGTGACGCAGACCAGCGGCAGCACCGCCAGCAGCAGGCCGACCCGGAGCAGGTCGCCCTGGCCCAGCACGAAGGCGCAGGCCGCCGCCGCCACACCGGCGGCCAGGAACGACCGCCCCCGTGTCGTCAGACCGCCCAGAGCCGCCCGCAGGCCGCCCTTGTCGTCGCTGTCGTCCACGGGGCCCGGTGCCCCGGACGTCATCACAGGCGCCGGGCGCCGGGCTGCCCGCCGTACACCGGGCCGCCGGGCCGGTGCTGGGGCTGCGCGGAAGCGGTGGCGCCGCCGCCCGAGGTCGGCACGGGTGTGCGCTGCAGGATGTCCAGCACGACCTGCTCGGCCGTGCGCCGGTTGAGCTGTGCCTGCGCGGTCGGAAGCAGCCGGTGGGCCAGCACCGCGGCCGCGAGGGCCTGGACGTCGTCCGGCAGGGCGTAGTCCCGCCCGCTCAGCGCGGCCGACGCCTTGGCGGCCCGCAGCAGGTGGAGGGTCGCACGGGGCGAGGCACCCAGTCTGAGGTCCGGGTGCTGACGGGTGGCGGACACCAGTTCCACCGCGTACCGCCGGACTGCCTCGGCCACGTGGACCGTGCGCACCGCTTCGATCAGCTTCACGATGTCGTGGGCGTGCGCCACCGGCTGAAGGTCGTCCAGCGGTGACGGCCCGCCGTGCACGTCGAGCATCCGGAGCTCTGCCTCGGCACTCGGGTAGCCCATGGACACGCGGGCCATGAACCGGTCGCGCTGCGCCTCGGGGAGGGGGTAGGTGCCCTCCATCTCCACAGGGTTCTGGGTGGCCACCACCATGAACGGGTCGGGGAGTTCGTAGGTCTGCCCGTCGATCGTGACCTGGCGCTCCTCCATCGACTCCAGCAACGCCGACTGGGTCTTGGGCGAGGCCCGGTTGATCTCGTCGCCGATCACGATCTGGGCGAAGATCGCGCCGGGCTTGAACTCGAAGTCCCGCCGCTGCTGATCGAAGATCGACACCCCGGTGATGTCCGACGGCAGCAGGTCCGGCGTGAACTGGATGCGCCGTACGGAGCAGTCGATGGACCGCGCCAGTGCCTTGGCCAGCATCGTCTTGCCGACGCCGGGCACGTCCTCGATCAGGAGGTGTCCCTCCGCGAGCAGTACGGTCAGCGAAAGCCGTACGACCTCAGGCTTGCCCTCGATCACACCCTCGACCGACCTGCGTACCCGCTCGGTTGTGGTGGTCAGATCTGTGAGGCTCGCTCGATCGTCATAGGTCGTCACCCGGCCCTCCTCGGCCCCTTGTGCTCGGGCCCGCGCAGAAGACTGCCCGGCCGCCCCGAAATACGGACACTCTCCGGGGGACCCGGAGAGATGTCACACCCGCATTCTTGTTGCCGTCACCGCGTCGTGTCACTCGCCTCCCGGCAAGTGAGCGCGAAATGCCGGGTGTGGTCCGTATGTCGGGGGTGCTTCAGGAGGCGGGAAGGATCTCGCGCAGCTTGCCCGTGGTCACGTCGAAGACGAAGCCGCGGACGTCGTCCTTGTGCAGGAGGAAAGGCGAGGTGCGCACGCGCTGCATCGACTGCCGGACGTCCTGGTCGGCGTCCGAGTAGGCCTCCACCGCCCAGGCCGGGCGCTGGCCGACCTCGAGCTCCAGCTCCTGGCGGAATCCCTCGGTCAGCGACTCCATGCCGCAGTTCGTGTGGTGGATGAGGATGATGCTGCGGGTGCCGAGGGCCCGCTGGCTGATCGTCAGGGAGCGGAGCACGTCGTCGGTGACCACGCCGCCGGCGTTGCGGATGGTGTGGCAGTCGCCGAGCTCCAGGCCGAGCGCCCGGTGGAGGTCGAGGCGGGCGTCCATGCAGGCGACGACGGCGACCTTCAGCACGGGGCGGGCGTCCATGCCCGGATCGGTGAAGGCCTCCGCGTAACGCGTGTTCAGGCCGACCAGACGGTCGGTGACCGTCTCTCCGGCGGGAGTACCGGAGGTGGTGGGGGAATCGGTCTCGGCGGAAGAATGCGCAGAAGTCGACATGGCTACGACGTTAACCTTCGCGACCGCCCCGGGCGTGCAGTGGAAGGGGACAAAGAACGTCAACGTGGGTTGTTGTGAGGTAACCCACAAGCCTTACGATCGGACCTCCGGCCGGATGAGGTTCCCGGGCGCCGCCGCGACGCTCCGACGCGCTGCGCGGTTCGTTGATCGGGAATGGATCGAATGGCAGGGTGGACTAAAGTGACCCGAAGTTACCGACACGCCTGCACATTCCGCATATTTGTACATGTTTCGAGTTCCCCGTGATGTGCGGCGTACATGCGGCCCGGCCCTCTCCCGCTCGACGGCCGGCCGACGCCCCTTCCCCGGCGCCGGCCGACCTCCCCTTCCGGGCGGGCGGGGACCAGACCGCATGTACGGCCACACGGGGCAGAGCCTGAGAGGGCGCTTTGAGCCAGACCCGACACGTCCCGGTGATGCTCCAGCGATGCCTGGACCTGCTGGCCCCGGCTCTGGAGGCGCCAGGACCGCAGCCCCCGGTCGTCGTCGACTGCACCCTCGGGCTCGGAGGTCACAGCGAAGCCCTGCTCGCGGCCTTCCCCGAGGCCCGGCTGGTCGCCCTGGACCGGGACAAGGAGGCGCTGAGGCTGTCCGGCGAGCGCCTCGCACCGTACGGCGACCGCGCCACCCTGGTGCACGCCGTCTACGACGAACTCCCCGAGGTCCTCGACCGGCTGGGGATCCCCAAGGTCCAGGGCGTGCTGTTCGACCTCGGCGTCTCCTCCATGCAACTGGACGAGGCCGACCGCGGCTTCGCCTACGCCCAGGACGCGCCGCTCGACATGCGCATGGACCAGACCACCGGCATCGGCGCGGCCGAGGTGCTCAATACCTACCCGCCGGGCGAACTCGTGCGGATCCTGCGCGCGTACGGCGAGGAGAAGCAGGCCAAGCGCATCGTCTCGGCCGTCGTGCGCGAACGCGAGAAGGAACCCTTCAGCAACAGCGCCCGCCTCGTCGAGCTGATCCGCGACTCCCTGCCGCAGGCGGCCAAGCGCACCGGCGGCAACCCGGCCAAGCGCACCTTCCAGGCCCTGCGCATCGAGGTCAACGGTGAACTCACCGTCCTGGAGCGGGCCGTTCCGGCCGCCGTCCGCAGCCTCGCCGTCGGTGGCCGGATCGCGGTTCTCTCGTACCACTCCCTCGAGGACCGTCTGGTCAAGCAGGTCTTCGCGGCCGGTGCGGCCAACACGGCGCCGCCCGGACTGCCCGTCGTCCCCGAGCGGTACCAGCCCCGGCTGAAGCTGCTGACCCGAGGCGCCGAACTGCCCACCGAGGAGGAGGTCGCCGAGAACCGGCGTGCCGCCCCCGCCAGGCTGCGCGGCGCCCAGCGCATCCGTGAGGAGGAGCGGTGAGCGCGTCCCGCCGGGCGGTCCCGGCACGGAGGAGGACGGTGGGGACCCGGTGACCAGGACGGCCGAGCAGATGAAGGGGAGGGCCGGCCGGCTCGCCCGGCTGATGCCGTCCGGGCCGAGCACCGCCGCCCGCACCCCCTTCGTCCTGCTGGTCGTGCTGCTCCTCGCGGGTGGCCTGATCTCGCTCCTGCTGCTGAACTCGGCGCTCAATGAAGGATCGTTCAGGCTGAGCAAGCTGAAGCGTGAGACCACCGAGCTCACCGACGAGCAGCAGGCCCTCCAGCGGGACGTGGACAGCTACTCCGAGCCCGACGCCCTGGAACGCCGGGCGAGGGAGCTCGGCATGGTGCCCGGAGGCAGCCCCGCCTTCCTGAACCAGGACGGCACGGTCAGCGGGGTGCCCGAACGTGCCACCGCGCAGCCCTCTTCCCCCACCGCGGTTCCGGCGCCCCCGGCGAGCGAGACAGCGCCCGCCGGGCAGGCGTTCCCGTCCGGTTCCGCGTCCCCCTCCGTCTCCCCCACGACTCCGTCCACCCCAGCCCCGACCAGTACCGGCAGGTGACGCAGTGCCGTCCAAGGAACCGCCGCGCCGCCGCGTCCCCGGCCCCGCGCGATCCCGGAACGCGGCGGGCGGACCGGGACGTGCCCGGCCCGCCGCCCGTGCCGAGGACCGCCGCCCACGGCGCCCGGCGACGACGGCGGGGAAACGCCGCGGCAGCTCACCGCAGTCCATCCGCCTGGGCAGCCCGCGCCCCCGGCTGCGCCTCATCAGCCTCTGCCTGACCCTCGTCATGCTGGCGTTCGTCGTCCGGCTGCTCCAGGTCCAGGCGGTCGACGCCAACGCGTACACCGCCAAGGCCGAGAAGAACCGCTACCTGGAGTACACGATCGCCGCCGAACGCGGAGAGATCACCGACCGCAGCGGAATCTCCCTGGCCACCAGCGTCGACGCGCACGACATCACCGCCGACCCCAAGCTGTTCACCCCCGAGGACAGCAAGGCGCCGGACGCCCCGCAGCAGGCGGCGGCCCTGCTCGCCCCGATCCTCGGCAAGGACGAGGCCGAGCTGGCGAAGAAGCTGGCCACCCCGAAGAGCCGCTACACGGTCCTGGCGCGACGGCAGACCCCGCAGGTCTGGAAGCAGATCAAGGACCTCAAGTCCGTCTTCGCGGAGAAGGCGGCCGAGGACAAGGCGAACGGCGGCGCCGGGGCCAACGTACTGGCCGGGGTCCTCCAGGAGCCGACCACCAGGCGCGTGTACCCCAACGGCAACCTCGCCGCCGGGATACTGGGATTCGTCAACGCCGAGGGGAAAGGCGGCGGCGGCCTCGAGGCACAGCTGAACAAGGAGCTCCAGGGCGAGGACGGCAAGATCCGCTACGCCCAGGCCGGCGGCCGCCCCGTGCCGACGGCCGGTTCCACGGAGATCCCGGCCGTCGCCGGCACCGACGTCGAGCTGACGATCGACCGCGACATCCAGTGGGCGGCCCAGCGCGCGATCGCCGACCAGGTCGAGAAGTCCGAGGCGGACCGCGGCTACGTGATCGTCCAGAACACGAAGACCGGCGAGGTGCTGGCCATGGCCAACGCCCCGGGCTACGACCCGAACGACCTCGCGCAGAGCAATTCCGCCGCCCTGGGAAACGCGGCCCTCCAGGACGTGTACGAACCCGGCTCCACCAGCAAGGTCATGTCCATGGCCGCCGTGCTGGAGGAGGGCGCGGCCACGCCCGGTACGCACGTCACCGTCCCCAACCGGCTGCACCGCGGCGACCGGCTCTTCAGGGACGACATCGACCACCCCACCTGGTACCTCACCCTCAACGGGGTGCTCGCCAAGTCGAGCAACATCGGCACCATCCTGGCCACCGGGCAACTGGGGAAGACCCAGCCCGAGGCCAACAAGGTCCTGTACTCCTACCTGCGCAAATTCGGCCTCGGCAGCACCACCGGACTCGACTACCCGGGTGAGTCGCCCGGCATCGTGGCCAAGCCCCAGGACTGGTCCACCTCGCAGCAGTACACGATCCCGTTCGGGCAGGGGCTCTCCCTCAACGCCATGCAGGCCGCCTCGGTCTACCAGACCATCGCCAACGGCGGGGTCCGGATCGAGCCGACCCTCGTCCGCGGGACCAAGGAGGCGGACGACCGCTACACCGCGTCGGACGCGCCGAAGCGGACGCGGGTGGTCAGCGAGAAGACGGCCAAGACCCTGGCGAAGATGCTCGAGTCCGTCGTGGACGACCGGGAAGGCACCGGGACGAAGGCCCACATCCAGGGCTACCGGGTCGCGGGCAAGACGGGCACGGCCAACCGGGTCGACCCGGTGCGCGGTGTCTACAAGGGCTACACCGCGTCCTTCGCGGGCTTCGCACCGGCCGACGATCCGCAGGTCACCGTCTACTGCGCCATCCAGAACCCCACCGAGGGAAGCTACTTCGGCGGTCAGATCTGCGGCCCGATCTACAAGAAGGTCATGGAGTTCGCCCTCAAGACCCTCCAGACACCGCCGTCCGGCAGCGCCCCAGCCCGGCTGCCGGTGTCCTTCAAGCCCGGCGAGTGATCCGGGGATCCCCAGTGACGACCATCACCCCTGATCCCGGGAACCGGAACGAGGAGTACCGCCACCCTGGCCCCTCACTTAGCGAGAGGCCCGGTCCGCCCGGTACGCTCACCGCCGTGCCCCACGCCGATCAGTTCCAAACCACTCAGAAGGACGCGCCTGTGACCTACCCGGGAGCGCCCCGACCGGACCGGCTCAGGCCGACGCCGCTCGGAGAGCTGGCAGCCCGGCTCGGTGCCGGACCGCAGGACGCCGGTGAGGTCACCGGCATCACCCACGACTCCCGGGCCGTACGCCCGGGGGACGTGTACGCGGCTCTGCCCGGTGCCCGCCTCCACGGCGCCGACTTCTCCGCGCAGGCCGCAGGCCTCGGCGCCGCCGCGATCCTCACCGACCCGGCAGGCGCCGAGCGCGCCGCCGCCACCGGACTCCCGGTCCTCGTCACCGACGACCCGCGCGGCCGGATGGGCGACATCGCGGCCGAGATCTACGGACGGCCCGGCGTCGGTCTCCTCCAGATCGGGATCACCGGAACGTCCGGCAAGACCACCACCGCGTACCTCGTCGAAGGCGGGCTGCGCGGCGCCGGCCGCAGCACCGGGCTGATCGGCACCGTCGAGATGCGGATCGGTGACGAGCGCATCAAGTCGGAGCGCACCACCCCGGAAGCCACGGACCTCCAGGCCCTGTTCGCCGTCATGCGCGAACGCGGTGTCGAGGCCGTGGCCATGGAGGTCTCCAGCCACGCCCTGGTGCTCGGGCGGGTCGACGGCTGCGTCTTCGACGTCGCCGTGTTCAACAACCTCAGCCCGGAGCACATGGAGTTCCACTCCGGGATGGAGGACTACTTCCAGGCCAAGGCACGGCTGTTCACCCCGGAGCGCAGCAGGATCGGCGTCGTCAACTTCGACGACGAGTACGGCCGCAGGCTGGTGAAGGAGGCGTCCGTCCCGGTCGTCACCTTCTCCGCGGAGGGCCACCCGGATGCCGAGTGGCGCGCCGAGGACGTCGAGGTCGGCCCCCGGGACAGCAGCTTCACCGTGATCGGCCCCAAGGGCGAGCGCATCACCGCCAGGGCCCCGCTGCCCGGCCCGTTCAACGTCGCCAACACCCTCGCCGCCATCGTCACCCTGGCCGTCGCGGGCGTCGACCCGCAGACCGCCGCCGACGGCGTCGCGGCCGTCCCCGGTGTCCCCGGCCGGCTGGAACGGGTCGACGCCGGACAGCCGTACCTCGCGGTCGTGGACTACGCGCACAAGACCGACGCCGTCGAGTCCGTCCTGCGGTCCCTGCGGAAGGTCACCGAGGGCCGGGTGCACATCGTGCTCGGCTGCGGTGGCGACCGGGACACGACGAAGCGCGGCCCGATGGGCGCCGCCGCGGCCCGGCTGGCCGACACCGCCGTACTGACCTCCGACAACCCCCGCTCCGAGGACCCCCTCGCGATCCTCGCCGCGATGCTCTCCGGCGCCGCCGAGGTACCCGTCCACGAGCGCGGCGACGTGCTCGTCGACGCCGACCGGGCGGCGGCCATCGCCGCCGCGGTCGCCCGGGCCGAGCCCGGCGACACCGTGCTGGTGGCCGGAAAGGGACACGAACAGGGGCAGGACATCCACGGCGTGGTACGTCCCTTCGACGACCGCAAGGTCCTGCGCGAGGCCATCGAGCGCTCGGGACGCACAGGCGCCGGGCACGCCTCACCGGGCCGCGTACACACCCACGAGAACAAC
Source organism: Streptomyces sp. JH34 (assembly GCF_029428875.1). Taxonomy (NCBI): domain Bacteria; kingdom Bacillati; phylum Actinomycetota; class Actinomycetes; order Kitasatosporales; family Streptomycetaceae; genus Streptomyces; species Streptomyces sp. JH34. The sequence continues at coordinate 5,538,641 of NZ_JAJSOO010000001.1, forward strand.
AGTCAGGGATGACCAAGTGATCGCCCTTTCCCTCGCCGAGATCGCCGGAATCGTCGGCGGGCAGCCGCACGACGTACCGGACCCGTCCGCCACCGTCACCGGCCCCGTCGTCATCGACTCCAGGGAGGTGCGGCAGGGCTCCCTGTTCGCCGCGTTCGCGGGCGAGCGGGTCGACGGCCACGACTACGCGGAGCGCGCCGTCGAGGCGGGTGCCGCGGCCGTGCTCGCGGCCCGCCCCGTCGGCGTCCCGGCGATCGTCGTCGACGACGTCGTGGCCGCCCTCGGCGCCCTCGCGCGCGCCGCCGTCGAACGCCTCGGCACCACCGTCGTCGCGCTGACCGGCTCGGCGGGCAAGACGTCCACGAAGGACCTGATCGCCCAGATCCTGGAACGCAAGGCGCCCACGGTCTGGACACCCGGCTCCCTCAACAACGAGATCGGACTGCCGCTCACCGCGCTGCGCGCCACGGCGGAAACCCGCCATCTCGTGCTCGAGATGGGCGCGCGCGGCATCGGTCACATCCAGTACCTCGCCGGCCTGACGCCGCCTCGGATCGGCCTGGTCCTCAACGTGGGCAGCGCCCACATCGGGGAGTTCGGCAGCCGCGAGGCGATCGCCCAGGCCAAGGGAGAGCTCGTCGAGGTCCTCCCCGAGGACGGCGCCGCGATCCTGAACGCCGACGACCCGCTCGTCCGCGCGATGGCGTCCCGTACAAAAGCCCGGGTGCTCCTCTTCGGAGAGGCCCCGGATGCGGACGTACGGGGAGAAGACGTGCGGCTCACGGACGACGGACGGCCCGCTTTCGCCCTCCACACACCCACCGGGTGCAGCGACGTGACCTTGCGCCTGTACGGTGAGCACCACGTGTCGAACGCGCTCGCCGCGGCCGCCGTCGCCCATGAGTTGGGCATGTCCGTGACCGAGATCGCCGATGCGCTCTCCGGGGCGGGCACCCTCTCCCGCTGGCGCATGGAGGTCACCGAGCGTCCGGACGGTGTGACGGTCGTCAACGACGCCTACAACGCGAACCCCGAATCCATGAAGGCCGCACTCCGTGCGCTGGCCGCCATGGGCAAGGCCCGACAGGCAGCCGGGGGGCGCACGTGGGCGGTGCTCGGTCAGATGGCCGAGCTCGGTGACGCGTCGCTCGCCGAGCACGACGCGGTCGGACGGCTCGCCGTCCGGCTCAACGTCAGCAAGCTCGTCGCTGTCGGAGGGCAAGAAGCCTCCTGGCTGCAACTGGGCGCATATAACGAGGGTTCGTGGGGTGAGGAGTCGGTGCACGTGTCCGACGCACAGGCGGCCGTCGACCTGTTGCGCAGTGAACTGCGCCCGGGAGACGTCGTGCTGGTGAAGGCGTCCCGGTCGGTCGGCCTGGAGAAGGTCGCCCTGGCACTGCTGGAGACGACCGAGGGCGAGGTCGCCGTCCGATGAGGCAGATCCTCTTCGCGGGGGCCATAGGGCTCTTCCTGACCCTGGTCGGAACCCCGCTGCTGATCAAACTTCTGGCCCGCAAGGGCTACGGGCAGTTCATCCGGGACGACGGCCCGCGTACCCACGGCAGCAAAAAGGGCACGCCCACCATGGGTGGCATCGCCTTCATCCTGGCCACGATCATCGCTTACGTACTGGCCAAGGTGATCACCGGCGAGGAGATGCGCTTCTCCGGTGTGCTCGTCCTCTTCCTGATGGCCGGGATGGGTCTCGTCGGCTTCCTCGACGACTACATCAAGATCGTGAAGCAGCGCTCGCTCGGGCTGCGTGCCAAGGCCAAGATGGCCGGCCAGCTGATCGTCGGCATCGCGTTCGCCGTGCTCTCGCTCCAGTTCGCCGACCTCCGGGGCAACACCCCGGCCTCCACCCGGCTCTCCTTCGTCGAGGACTTCGGCTGGTCCATCGGACCGGTGCTCTTCGTGGTCTGGGCGCTGTTCATGATCCTGGCCATGTCCAACGGCGTGAACCTGACGGACGGTCTGGACGGACTGGCCACCGGCGCGTCGGTGATGGTCTTCGGCGCGTACACCTTCATCGGGCTGTGGCAGTTCCAGGAGTCCTGCGCCAACGCCACCACACTCACCAACCCCGAAGCCTGCTTCGAGGTACGCGACCCACTCGATCTCGCGGTCGTCGCCTCGGCCCTGATGGGCGCCTGCTTCGGATTCCTGTGGTGGAACACCTCGCCCGCGAAGATCTTCATGGGTGACACCGGTTCCCTCGCCCTCGGCGGCGCGCTCGCGGGCCTCGCGATCTGCTCCCGCACCGAGTTCCTGATGGCCATCCTCGGCGGCCTCTTCGTGATGATCACCATGTCCGTGGTCATCCAGGTCGGCTCGTTCAAGATGACCGGCAAGCGGGTCTTCCGCATGGCCCCGCTCCAGCACCACTTCGAACTCAAGGGGTGGTCCGAAGTCCTTGTCGTGGTCCGCTTCTGGATCATCCAGGGCATGTGCGTGATCGTCGGACTGGGCCTCTTCTACGCGGGATGGGCAGCCAAGAAGTGAGCAACGTGGACTGGCAGGGCAAGCACGTCACCGTGGCCGGGCTCGGCGTCAGCGGGATCCCCGCGGCCCGCGCCCTGCACGAGCGGGGCGCCGTCGTCACCGTCGTCAACGACGGCGACGACGAGCGCTCCCGCACACAGGCCGCCGAACTGGAGGCGCTCGGCATCACCGTGCGCCTCGGTGACGGCGACACCCTGCCCGCGTCCACCGAGCTCGTCGTCACGGCCCCCGGCTGGAAGCCCGGCAAGCCGCTCTTCCAGGCAGCCGCCGAGGCGGACGTACCCGTCTGGGGCGACGTCGAACTCGCCTGGCGGCTGCGGGGGCCCGGTGCCGCGCCGTGGCTCGCGGTCACCGGAACCAACGGCAAGACCACGACCGTGCGGATGCTCGCCTCGATCCTCGAGGCGGCCGGCCTGCGCACGGCGGCCGTCGGGAACATCGGGGTCTCCCTGCTGGACGCGGTGCTCGGCGACGAGACGTACGACGTCCTCGCCGTCGAGCTCTCCAGCTACCAGCTCCACTGGGCGCCCTCGCTGCGCGCGCACTCCGGGGCCGTCCTCAACCTGGCCCCGGACCACCTCGACTGGCACGGCTCCATGGCCGGTTACGCCGCCGACAAGGGTCGGATCTACGAGGGCAACAGCGTCGCCTGCGTGTACAACGCGCAGGACGCGGCGACCGAGGACCTCGTCCGCGAGGCCGACGTCGAGGAGGGCTGCCGGGCCATCGGCTTCACCCTCGGCACACCGGGTCCCTCGCAGCTCGGCGTGGTCGACGGGATCCTCGTCGACCGGGCCTTCGTCGCCAACCGGCAGAAGCAGGCCCAGGAGCTCGCCGAGGTCGGCGACGTCGATCCGCCGGCCCCCCACAACATCGCCAACGCGCTGGCCGCGGCGGCGCTGGCCCGCGCCTTCGGAGTGGAGCCCGTCGCCGTGCGCGACGGTCTCCGTGCCTTCCGCCCCGACGCCCACCGCATCGAACACGTCGCCGACGTGGCCGGTGTCACGTACATCGACGACTCCAAGGCGACCAACACCCACGCCGCCGAGGCCTCCCTCGCCGCCTACGAGCCGGTCGTCTGGATCGCCGGCGGTCTGGCGAAGGGCGCCACCTTCGACGGACTCGTCACGGGGGCCGCGAAGCGGCTGCGGGGCGTCGTGCTGATGGGCGCCGACCGGGCACTCATCGGCGAAGCCCTGGCGCGACACGCCCCCGAGGTACCGGTGGTCGACCTCGACCGGACAGACACTGGGGCGATGTCCGCCGCGGTCCTCGAAGCGGCACGCCTGGCCCGGCCGGGCGACACCGTCCTGCTGGCCCCGGCCTGCGCCTCGATGGACATGTTCGTCAACTACAACAAGCGGGGCGAGGCGTTCGCGGACGCGGTCCGCCGACTCGCCGACGAGAGCGCCTGACGGGCCCGGCCCCCGCGTCGTACCGTGCCGGGGACCGGAGCGTCCGGGACCCGGTCACGAGCAGCACCGCCGGGGCCCAGCCCCCGCGGCAGCCCCGGGCACGAACAGAGGGGACAGCGACAATGCCGGCCGACGAGAGCTCAGCCGCGAGCGGGAGCGACCGCTCACGGGCGGGCGCGGCGATCAGCCGGGCGCTCACCCCGCCCCTGCTCGCCGGGCCGCTGCCCGCGGGACCCGGACCCCTCGCCGGGCTGGCCCTGCGGAGCCGGCCCGCCACCGGTTCCCGGCGGCCCCCCGCGCCGCGCGGCGGCCGGGGAGCGGGCACACCGCCCCGGCCGAGCCGCGGGGCCGGGGTGCGACGGGCGTACGAGCGGGCACGACGGGCCTGGGACCGCCCTCTGACGGCGTACTACCTGATTCTCGGCGCAGGGCTGCTGATCACCGTCCTGGGCCTCGTCATGGTCTACTCGGCCTCGATGATCAAGGCACTGGAGCTGTCCAGGCCCAGCACCTACTTCTTCCGCAAACAGTTCATCGCCGCCGTGATCGGGGCCGGGCTGATGCTGCTGGCCTCCCGGATGCCCCTCAAGCTCCACCGGGCGCTCGCCTACCCCCTGCTCGCGGGCACGGTCTTCCTGATGGTCCTGGTCCAGGTGCCCGGGATAGGGATGTCGGTCAACGGCAACCAGAACTGGATCTACCTGGGCGGTCCGTTCCAGCTCCAGCCCAGCGAGTTCGGCAAGCTCGCCCTGATCCTCTGGGGCGCCGACCTGCTCGCCCGGAAGCAGGACAAGCGGCTCCTGACCCAGTGGAAGCACATGCTGGTGCCGCTGGTGCCGGTCGCCTTCATGCTGCTCGGACTGATCATGCTCGGCGGCGACATGGGCACCGCGATCATCCTCACCGCGATCCTCTTCGGTCTGCTCTGGCTGGCCGGGGCCCCCACCAGGCTCTTCGCCGGGGTGCTCGCCTCCGCCGCACTCATCGGATTCCTGCTCATCAAGACCAGCCCCAACCGGATGTCCCGGCTGGCCTGCATCGGCGCGTCCGAGCCGGGCCCCGGCGACTCGTGCTGGCAGGCGGTGCACGGAATCTACGCGCTCGCGTCCGGCGGATGGTTCGGTTCAGGGCTCGGCGCGAGTGTGGAAAAATGGGGTCAACTTCCCGAGCCGCACACCGACTTCATCTTCGCCATCACCGGGGAGGAACTGGGCCTGGCGGGGACGCTGTCGGTGCTGGCCCTCTTCGCGGCTCTAGGCTATGCGGGTATCCGCGTGGCCGGACGCACGGAGGACCCCTTCGTGAGGTACGCAGCGGGAGGCGTGACCACCTGGATCACGGCGCAGGCCGTGATCAACATCGGTGCGGTGCTCGGCCTGTTGCCGATCGCCGGTGTCCCGCTGCCGCTGTTCTCCTACGGGGGCTCGGCCCTGCTGCCGACCATGTTCGCCGTGGGGCTCATGATCGCCTTCGCGCGGGAGGACCCTGCGGCGAGAGCGGCCCTGGCCATGCGGAGGCCCGGGGTCAGATGGAAGACGATGAGACGGCGCGTCATGAAGCGTCCGTCCGGAGAGCGGTGAATTTCGGTGCATGTCGTACTCGCCGGCGGGGGGACCGCCGGGCACATCGAGCCCGCGCTTGCCCTCGCAGACGCCCTGCGGAGGCAGGACCCGACCGTGGGAATCACTGCCCTCGGCACGGAACGCGGACTCGAGACCAGGCTCGTACCCGAGCGGGGGTACGACCTGGCACTGATCCCTGCCGTGCCGCTGCCGCGCAAGCCCACACCCGAGCTGATCACCGTCCCGGGACGGCTGCGCGGCACCATCAAGGCCGCCGAGCAGATCCTGGAGCGGACCAAGGCGGACTGCGTGGTCGGCTTCGGCGGCTACGTCGCCCTGCCCGGCTACCTGGCGGCCAAACGCGTCGGCGTCCCGATCGTCGTCCACGAGGCCAACGCCAGGCCGGGCCTGGCCAACAAGATCGGTTCGCGGTACGCCCACGGGGTCGCCGTCTCCACCCCGGACAGCAAGCTGCGCGGCGCCCGCTACATCGGTATCCCGCTCCGCCGGACGATCGCCACCCTCGACCGGGCGCGGGTCCGTCCTGAGGCGCGTGCCGCGTTCGGGCTCGACCCCAACCTGCCGACCCTGCTCGTCTCCGGCGGCTCGCAGGGCGCCCGCCACCTCAACGAGGTGGTCACGCGGATCGCACCGCTGCTCCAGCGGTCCGGAATCCAGATCCTCCACGTGGTCGGGCCGAAGAACGAATTGCCGCGTATCGACAACATGCCCGGGATGCCGCCCTACATCCCGGTACCGTACGTGGACCGGATGGATCTCGCGTACGCCGCGGCCGACATGATGCTCTGCCGCGCGGGTGCGATGACCGTCGCCGAGCTCTCCGCCGTCGGACTGCCCGCCGCCTACGTCCCGTTGCCCATCGGCAACGGCGAACAGCGGCTGAACGCCCAGCCGGTGGTCAACGCCGGCGGTGGTCTGCTGGTGGACGACGCGGCGCTGACCCCGGAATGGGTGCAGGGCAACGTCCTCCCGGTGCTCTCGGATCCGCACCGGCTGTACGAGATGTCCCGCGCGGCCGCCGAGTTCGGGCGCAGGGACGCCGACGACCTGCTCGTCGGCATGGTGTACGAGGCGATCGCCGCACGCCGACAGGCGTGAGGCCGGGCGGGCCCGGGGCGTGTGCCCCGGGCCCGGCGAAGGAGCGAGCGTGGCCGGACCGACGACCGCCCAGCGCGGCGAGGCCGAGCGGGCCGACACCCCGGCCCGCCCGCCGCACACCGGCCCCGGGGGGCGCCGGCTGACCGGCCGGACGCGGCTGGTCCTGGCGGCGGCCGGCGCGGTCCTGACCGCCGCCGCCACGGTCTGGATCCTCTACGGATCGTCCTGGCTGCGTCTGGAGAAGGTGACGACCACGGGCACCGACGTCCTGACCCCGAGCGAGGTCGAGGCGGCGGCCGCGGCCCCTCTGGGGTCTCCGCTGATCTCCGTGGACACCGGTGTGATCGCGGACCGGTTGCGCCAGAAGTTGCCTCGTGTCGACTCCGTGGATGTCGTACGGTCATGGCCGCACGGTGTCAGCCTTAAAGTGACCGAGCGAAAGCCGGTCCTGTTGGTCGCGAAGGGCGAGAAGTTCGTCGAAGTGGACGCTGAAGGCGTGCGTTTCGCCACCGTGGACGAAGCGCCCCCGCACGTACCGCTGCTGGACATGAGGCCCGACCGGTCGGCGAGCGTGCGTCGCTTCGGCGGTGACCGTCTGCTGCGGGAAGCGGTCCGCGTCGCGGGAGACCTCCCGGAGAAGGTGGCCGGGGAGACCCGGACCGTACGGGTGACGTCGTACGACTCCGCGGTCCTGGAACTGACCCGTGGACGAACCGTGATGTGGGGTAGCAGCGAGGAGGGACCCGCGAAGGCGCGGGTTCTCACCGCTCTCATGAAAGCGTCCCCCAAAGCGGGACACTTCGACGTGAGTGCTCCCACCGCCCCTGCGGTGTCGAGGAGTTGACGCACGTTTCGCCTGGCCAGCCCCCTGGTTGGTCAGCGCTACGGGTGATCACATAGGGTGAAAAGAAAAACGGGAGGTTCGGCGTGTTCGTTGAACGTGCGCCACTTGTCGACTTAGTGTCCTGTTCGGAAGAGTCCAAGAAGCAGACACACTGGTAACCCTAAACTTCAGCGTTAGGGTTTGGGTCGGCGTCCGGACCGACCCAATCGGCATCCGTCGTCGCGGCGGGACTACCGCGAAGCGACGACACGTAACTCGAGGCGAGAGGCCTTCGACGTGGCAGCACCGCAGAACTACCTCGCAGTCATCAAGGTCATCGGTGTCGGCGGCGGTGGTGTCAATGCCATCAACCGAATGATCGAGGTCGGTCTCAAGGGCGTCGAGTTCATCGCCATCAACACCGATGCTCAAGCACTGTTGATGAGCGACGCCGACGTCAAGCTCGACGTCGGCCGTGAACTGACCCGCGGCCTCGGCGCCGGGGCGAACCCGGCCGTCGGTCGTAAGGCGGCAGAGGACCACCGTGAGGAGATCGAGGAGGTCCTCAAGGGGGCCGACATGGTCTTCGTCACCGCCGGAGAGGGCGGCGGCACCGGCACCGGCGGGGCACCCGTCGTCGCCAACATCGCGCGCTCGCTGGGCGCCCTGACGATCGGTGTGGTCACCCGCCCGTTCACCTTCGAGGGCCGGCGGCGCGCGAACCAGGCGGAGGACGGCATCGCCGAGCTCCGCGAAGAGGTCGACACCCTCATCGTCATCCCCAACGACCGGCTGCTGTCCATCTCGGACCGCCAGGTCAGCGTGCTCGACGCGTTCAAGTCGGCCGACCAGGTGCTGCTCTCGGGTGTCCAGGGCATCACCGACCTCATCACCACCCCGGGCCTGATCAACCTCGACTTCGCCGACGTCAAGTCGGTCATGTCCGAGGCCGGATCCGCGCTCATGGGCATCGGATCCGCCCGCGGCGACGACCGCGCGGTGGCCGCCGCGGAGATGGCGATCTCCTCGCCGCTCCTGGAGGCGTCCATCGACGGCGCCCGCGGTGTCCTGCTCTCCATCTCCGGCGGCAGCGACCTCGGTCTCTTCGAGATCAACGAGGCCGCCCAGCTGGTGAGCGAGGCGGCTCACCCGGAGGCGAACATCATCTTCGGCGCGGTCATCGACGACGCCCTGGGCGACGAGGTGCGGGTCACCGTCATCGCCGCGGGCTTCGACGGCGGGCAGCCGCCGGCCCGCCGGGAGAACGTCCTCGGCGCGGGAGCCGGCAAGCGCGAGGAGCCGGCCCCGCCGGCCCGTACCGCCGAGCCGGCGCGCCAGACCGGCGGTCTCGGTTCCGTGCCCCCGCGCGAGGAGCCTCAGGCGCCGGCGGCCGAGCCGGTGCCGGTGGCGAACGAGACCTCGCTGCCGCCGGTGACCCCGCCGCACGTCCCGACGGCCCGTCCCTACCAGGACACCCAGGCCGAAGAGCTGGACGTACCGGACTTCTTGAAGTGATAGGTCCGCAGCACGCGGCGAGAGCCGCGGAGTCTTCGGCGGACGGCGCCCACTTCGCCTTCACCGACCGGTGGGGCGGAGTGAGCGCCGTTCCGTACGAGGAGCGCAACCTCGGCGGCGCGGTCGGTGACGACCCCGCCGCCGTCCTCACGAACCGTGCGCGCGCCGCCCGTTCCCTCGGTCTCGACCCGGCCCGCGTGGTCTGGATGAACCAGGTGCACGGGCGGGACGTCGCCGTGGTCGACGGGCCCTGGGACGACGCCTCCGCGGCCTCCGGCATCCCCGCCGTGGACGCGGTGGTGACGTCGCGGCGCGGGCTCCCGCTCGCGGTGCTCACCGCCGACTGCACCCCTGTCCTGCTCGCCGATCCGGCGGCCGGGGTCGTCGCGGCCGCCCACGCGGGACGGCCGGGCCTGGTCGCGGGGGTGGTCCCGGCCGCGGTCGAGGCCATGATCGCGCTCGGCGCCGAACCGTCCCGGATCACCGCGCACACCGGGCCGGCCGTCTGCGGGCGGTGCTACGAGGTTCCGGAGCGGATGCGGGCCGAGGTGGCCGAGGCCGTCCCGGCCTCGTGGTCGGAGACCAGCTGGGGAACCCCCGCGGTGGACGTCACGGCCGGGGTCCACGCCCAGCTCGAGGAGCTCGGCGTCGTCGACCGGCACAGCTCGCCGTTCTGCACCCTGGAGTCCGGCGACCACTTCTCGTACCGCCGGGACCGCACCACGGGGCGGCTCGCCGGTTATGTCTGGTTGGACTGATAGGGCATGACGGATCGCAGGACCCAACTCGCCGCGAACCTGGCACACGTGGAGGAACGCATTGCTTCCGCCTGTGCCTCGGCCGGGCGCAGGCGGGAAGAAGTGACCCTCGTCGTGGTCACCAAGACCTACCCCGCGAGCGACGTGCGCATTCTTCACGAACTCGGCGTACGTCAGGTCGCGGAGAACCGTGACCAGGACGCGGCGCCAAAAGCCGCTGCTTGTGCGGATCTGTCGCTCACATGGCACTTTGTCGGACAGTTGCAGACCAACAAGGTCCGCTCCGTGGCCGGTTATGCCGATGTCGTGCAGTCGGTGGACCGGGTGAAGCTGGTCACCGCGCTCTCGGCGGCGGCGGTGAAGGGTGGACGTGAGCTCGGCTGCCTCATCCAGGTCGCCCTCGACGCGGAGAGCGGCGAGCGCGGTGACCGGGGCGGCGTCGCACCGGACGCGATCGAGGAGTTGGCGGCGGCGGTGGAGGCGGCGGAGGGTCTCAGGCTCGACGGACTGATGACGGTCGCACCGCTCTCCGGCCCGTACGCCGGGCGGCAACGGGCGGCGTTCGACCGCCTGGTGGAATTCTCATCCCGCCTGCGCGGGAACCATCCGGCTGCGAACATGGTCTCTGCTGGGATGAGCGCGGATCTCGAGGACGCGATCGCGGCCGGGGCGACACATGTACGCGTCGGTACGGCGGTACTCGGAGTCCGACCCCGGCTCGGGTAACGTCGCGAAGCAAGTCGGACCACAGCAGAAAATATGGTCATTACCGCTCACGCGGACTGGCCGGAGTGGATCTCGGGCACTTGGTGACACGAATGCCGATCCACCACAGAGCGGAGGACTCGGAGCATGGCCGGCGCGATGCGCAAGATGGCGGTCTACCTCGGCCTCGTGGAGGACGATGGGTACGACGGTCCGGGGTTCGACCCCGACGACGAATTCGAACCCGAGCCGGAGCCCGAGCGCGACCGGCGGCGGCACCAGCCCGCGCATCCGGTGGAGCGGGAACGGGACGAACCGGTGCGATCCGTACAACCGCCCGCACCACGGGAACCGGTTCAGCTCCCGGCGGAAAGCGGACGACCCGCCCGAATCGCACCCGTGGCATCCATCACACCTGACCGTCCGAACCTGGAGAAGAACGCACCGGTGATCATGCCCAAGGTCGTGTCCGAGCGTGAGCCCTACCGGATCACCACGCTGCACCCCAGGACCTACAACGAGGCCCGTACCATCGGGGAACACTTCCGTGAGGGCACTCCGGTGATCATGAATCTGACGGAGATGGACGACACGGATGCGAAGCGACTTGTCGACTTTGCCGCGGGACTCGTCTTCGGTCTCCATGGCAGCATTGAGCGTGTGACGCAGAAGGTGTTCCTGTTGTCTCCTGCTAACGTCGATGTCACGGCGGAGGACAAGGCCCGCATCGCAGAGGGCGGGTTCTTCAACCAGAGCTGAGAACACCGGGAACAACCCGGCCGGGAGGCCGGGGCTACGAAAGCCAGGGGAGAGGGAAGCGCGGAACATGGGCGTCGCACTGGATGTGGTCTATATCGCGCTGATGTGTTTCCTCATCGTGCTGATCTTCCGGCTGGTCATGGACTACGTCTTCCAGTTCGCACGTTCATGGCAGCCAGGCAAGGCGATGGTGGTCGTTCTCGAGGGCACTTACACTGTCACCGATCCACCGCTGAAGCTTTTGCGGCGGTTCATACCGCCGTTGCGTCTCGGGGGCGTGGCACTTGACCTGTCCTTCTTCGTTCTGATGATCATCGTCTACATTCTGCTCAACCTCGTGGGCAAGCTTGCGAGCAGCGTGTGAACGATACGGTCTTGCCGACTGCCGACGACTACGTAGAGGTGAAGAAGAGATGCCGCTGACCCCTGAGGACGTGCGGAACAAGCAGTTCACGACCGTCCGTCTACGAGAAGGCTATGACGAGGACGAGGTCGATGCCTTCCTCGACGAGGTCGAGTCGGAGCTGACACGCCTGCTCCGTGAGAACGAGGACCTGCGCGCCAAGCTGGCCGCCGCCACGCGCGCGGCCGCGCAGAACCAGCAGCAGCAGGGAATGCGCAAACCGCCGGAGCAGCAGGAGCGGCCAGGGGCCCCGGTGCCGGCGGCCATATCTGGTCCGCCGGTACAGCAGCAGCAGCCCCCGCAGATGGGTCCCCCCCAGCTGCCCGGTGGTGCTCCGCAGCTGCCTGCCGGTCCCAGCGGCCATGGTCCTCAGGGCGGCCACGGCCCCGGTCCGCAGGGCCCGCACGGCCCCGGCCCGATGCAGGGCGGTCCCATGGGTGGCCCGATGGGCGGCCCCATGGGCGGTCACGCTCAGCAGCAGCAGCAGCAGCAGCAGCAGCAGATGCAGCAGCAGCAGCAGATGCAGCAGCAGCAGATGCAGCAGCCCGGTCAGGGCCCCGGTGGCGACAGCGCCGCCCGTGTCCTCTCCCTGGCCCAGCAGACCGCCGACCAGGCGATCGCGGAGGCACGCTCCGAGGCCAACAAGATCGTCGGTGAGGCACGCAGCCGCGCCGAGGGCCTCGAGCGCGACGCCCGTGCCAAGGCGGACGCCCTGGAGCGGGACGCGCAGGAGAAGCACCGCGTGGCGATGGGCTCGCTGGAGTCGGCCCGCGCGACGCTGGAGCGCAAGGTCGAGGACCTGCGTGGCTTCGAGCGCGAGTACCGGACCCGTCTGAAGTCCTACCTGGAGAGCCAGCTGCGTCAGCTGGAGACCCAGGCCGACGACTCGCTGGCTCCGCCGCGGACCCCCGCCGCGGCCTCCCTGCCGCCGTCGCCCTCGCTGGCTCCGGCCGGTGCGGGTGCGATGGGACACACCATGGGCGGCAACCACGGTGGTCACGGCAGCCAGCAGATGGGCAGCGGCAACCAGTCCATGGGCGGTGGCCCGTCCTACGGTGGCGGCCAGCAGCAGATGTCGCCCGCGATGACGCAGCCGATGGCACCGGTGCGGCCGCAGGCGCCTCAGCCGATGCAGCAGGCTCCGTCGCCGATGCGCGGGTTCCTGATCGACGAGGACGACAACTGATCGGTTCGCGCTCGCTGAGCGCGTAGCCGTCGGCAGGCAGAGGGCCGGGCCCCGGGGTTTTCCCCGGGGCCCGGCCCTCTGCCGTGGGCGGAAGCGGGCGAGGCCTCCACGGGGTGGGCGTCAGAGTCGTGTGCGGCCGCCGTCGCGGCGGTGCGCCCGGTGCCTACGGCCGTGCGCGGGCCGGGCGGCACGGGAGCCCGACCACACCACACCCGGGGTGCGGAACGGGGTGCGCGAAGGGGCCCGGCCGGGACGCGTCGTCCGGCCGGGCCCCTTCACGGGCGGAGTGCTTACCGCTCGGTCCTGCGGAGGCGGAAGGTGAGGGACAGGCCCTCGTCCTCGAACGGGGTGCCGTACGTGTCGTCCGCCTCGCCCCGCGCGTAGTCCAGCGCCAGGACCTCGTCCGCGATGAGGGTCGCGTGCGCGGTCAGGGCCTCGGCGGTCTCGGAGGACGGAGACGTCCAGCGCACCGCGATGCGGTCGGACACCTCCAGGCCGCTGTTCTTGCGGGCCTCCTGGATCAGCCGGATCGCGTCACGGGCCAGCCCGGCGGCCCGCAGCTCCGGCGTGATCTCCAGGTCCAGGGCGACCGTCGCACCCGAGTCGGACGCCACCGACCAGCCCTCGCGCGGGGTCTCCGTGATGATGACCTCGTCGGGGGCGAGGGTGACCTGCTCGCCGTCGACCTCCACCGAGGCCGTCCCCTCGCGCAGAGCCAGGCTCAGCGCCGCGGCGTCGGCGTTCGCGACGGCCTTGGCCACCGCCTGGACGCCCTTGCCGAACCGCTTGCCCAGCGCGCGGAAGTTGGCCTTGGCCGTGGTGTCGACCAGCGAGCCGCCGACCTCGGAGAGGGAGGCCAGGGAGGAGACGTTCAGCTCCTCGGTGATCTGGGCGCGCAGCTCGGGCGTGAGTGACTCGAAGCCCGAGGCGGCGACCAGGGCCCGCGAAAGCGGCTGCCGGGTCTTGACCCCCGACTCGGCGCGCGTGGCCCGGCCCAGCTCCACCAGGCGGCGTACGAGCGCCATCTGTGAGGAGAGCGCGGGGTCGATCGACGCCGGGTCCGCCTTCGGCCACTCGGACAGGTGGACCGACTCCGGGGCGTCCGGGCCGACCGGGACGACCAGGTCCTGCCAGACCCGCTCCGTGATGAACGGGGTCAGCGGGGCCATCAGCCGGGTGACGGTCTCCACGACCTCGTGCAGGGTGCGCAGCGCCGCCTTGTCGCCCTGCCAGAAGCGGCGGCGCGAGCGGCGGACGTACCAGTTGGACAGATCGTCGACGAACGCCGAGAGCAGCTTGCCGGCGCGCTGGGTGTCGTACGCCTCCAGCGCCTTGGTGACCTCCTCGACCAGGGTGCCGAGCTCGCTCAGCAGCCAGCGGTCCAGGACGGTGCGGTCGGCGGGGGCCGGGTCGGCCGCGGACGGCGCCCAGCCCGACGTACGGGCGTAGAGGGCCTGGAAGGCCACCGTGTTCCAGTACGTGAGGAGCGTCTTGCGGACGACCTCCTGGATCGTGCCGTGGCCCACGCGGCGCGCCGCCCACGGGGAACCGCCGGCCGCCATGAACCAGCGGACGGCGTCCGCGCCGTGCTGGTCCATCAGCGGGATCGGCTGGAGGATGTTGCCCAGGTGCTTGGACATCTTCCGGCCGTCCTCGGCGAGGATGTGGCCCAGGCAGACGACGTTCTCGTAGCTGGACTTGTCGAAGACCAGGGTGCCGACCGCCATCAGCGTGTAGAACCAGCCCCGGGTCTGGTCGATGGCCTCCGAGATGAACTGCGCCGGGTAGCGGCTCTCGAAGATCTCCTTGTTCTTGTACGGGTAGCCCCACTGCGCGAACGGCATCGAACCCGAGTCGTACCAGGCGTCGATGACCTCCGGGACGCGGTACGCCTCCAGCTGGCAGTTCTCGTGCGAGCAGGTGAACGTGATCTCGTCGATGAACGGGCGGTGCGGGTCCAGGTCCGACTGGTCGCGGCCTGTCAGCTCGGAGAGCTCGGCGCGCGAGCCCACGCACGTCAGGTGGTCGTCCTCGCAGCGCCAGATGGGAAGCGGCGTGCCCCAGTAGCGGTTGCGGGACAGCGCCCAGTCGACGTTGTTGTTCAGCCAGTCGCCGAAACGGCCGTTCTTGACGGAGTCCGGGAACCAGTTGGTCTTCTCGTTCTCCTGGAGCAGCCGGTCCTTGACCGCCGTCGTGCGGATGTACCAGGACGGCTGCGCGTAGTACAGCAGGGCCGTGTGGCAGCGCCAGCAGTGCGGGTAGCTGTGCTCGTACGGCACGTGGCGGAAGAGCTTGCCACGCGCGTCCAGGTCCTCGGTGAGGGCCTCGTCCGCCTTCTTGAAGAAGACGCCGCCGACCAGCGGGAGGTCCTCCTCGAATGTGCCGTCGGGGCGGACCGGGTTCACCACCGGCAGGCCGTAGGAGCGGCAGACCAGGAGGTCGTCGGCGCCGAACGCGGGGGACTGGTGGACCAGACCCGTGCCGTCCTCGGTCGTGACGTACTCGGCGTTGACGACGAAGTGTGCCTCGCTCGGGAACTCGACCAGCTGGAAGGGGCGCTCGTACGTCCAGCGCTCCATCTCCCGGCCGGTGAAGGTCTCGCCGGTGAGCTCCCAGCCCTCGCCCAGCGCCTTCTCGACCAGGGGCCGGGCCACGACCAGCTTCTCCGAGCCGTCCGTCGCGACGACGTAGGTGACGTCGGGGTGCGCGGCGACGGCGGTGTTGGAGACCAGGGTCCAGGGCGTCGTCGTCCAGACCAGCAGCGCGGCCTCGCCGGCCAGCGGGCCGCTCGTCAGCGGGAAGCGGACGAAGACCGACGGGTCGACGACCGTCTCGTACCCCTGGGCGAGCTCGTGGTCCGAGAGACCGGTGCCGCAGCGCGGGCACCAGGGGGCGACGCGGTGGTCCTGGACCAGCAGGTCCTTGTTGAAGATCTCCTTCAGCGACCACCACACGGAGTCGACGTACTCCGGGTCCATCGTGCGGTAGGCGTCCTCGAGGTCGACCCAGTACCCCATGCGGGTCGTGAGCTCGGTGAACGCGTCGGTGTGACGGGTGACCGACTCACGGCACTTCGCGTTGAACTCCGCGATGCCGTAGGCCTCGATGTCCTTCTTGCCGTTGAAGCCCAGCTCCTTCTCCACCGCGAGCTCGACCGGCAGGCCGTGGCAGTCCCAGCCGGCCTTGCGGCCGACGTGGTAGCCCTGCATGGTGCGGAAGCGGGGGAAGACGTCCTTGAAGACGCGGGCCTCGATGTGGTGGGCCCCGGGCATCCCGTTGGCGGTCGGCGGGCCCTCGTAGAAGACCCACTCGGGGCGGCCCTCGGACTGTTCGAGGGTCTTGGCGAAGACCTTGCTGTCGCGCCAGAAGTCGAGCACGGCGTGCTCGAGGGCGGGCAGGTCGACCTGGGCGGGTACCTGGCGGTACTGCGGCGATGTCATGTGCGGGCTTCCTCCGGCGGACGTCTTCCACTTCCGTCGGAGGGACGAGAGCCGGAATCTGCTCCCGCGGTACCACCCTCCTTGGCCACGGGCATGCACCCATGGCCCCCTCATTGGGTCGCGACGCCGGGTCTAGTGACCTTGTCGACACGGGCGGGCCCATGTGTCCAAAGCTTTCTTCCGGCGGCTCCGGGGTGATCTTCACGACGCGCTCGCCCCCGGGCTCCCACCGTCCCCGGGTCGCTCCTGGCTGCGTACGACGCTACTCGTCCCGTCCATGCCTCTCGCTGCGGCCAGTGTACGGGCCCACACGGGCGACGGCCGACCGGTTTGTCAGGGGGCGGGGCTTGACCCGAATGGCCAGTCGGGGCGGACGGAGTCCCGGAGCGCGTAACGGGGGCGGATTACCGGGCGGGGAGCTGGGCACAACGGTTGCAGGCGCGCCACCAGCATGTCGCCGTGAGGGGCAGGACGGCGGCGTGCCCCGTTGCCGCGGGGCCGGGGCCGATTTATCGTCCCAGCACGATTCGCGTGCAAGATCACAATATGTGAAGGGGCCGCGGCCATGGTGGCGAAGAAGACCGCCGTATCGAGAACGGCGTCCGAGGGATCCACGGCTGCGGCTGCCGAGGAGGAGACCGCGAGCGCCGGCGCGGAGACGGGCGAGGAGAAGCCGGCGGGGAAGGCCGCGAGGAGGACGGCCGCCGGGAAGAAGGCGGCGTCACGTCCGCCGGAGCCGGAGCAGGCCGGCCAGGACCCGGCGCACGACGAGCCGCCGGCGAAGAAGAGCACGGCGAAGAAGAGCGCAGCCAGGAAGACGTCGAAGAAGGCCACGGGGGCGGCTCAGGCCGCCGAGCAGACAGGAGCCCACACGGTGGTAGCCAAGAAGAGCGCGGCCCGGTCCACAGCTGCGGAAGAGGGCACCGCCACGGCGGTCCCCCCGGCCAGGGGCGGAGTGGCCACGGCGCCCGCGGACCTGGCGGTCAGGCCGGGGGAGGACCCCTGGACCCCTGAGGAGGTCGAAGAGGCCCGGACCGAGCTGACCGGCGAGGTCCTGCGGCTGCGCAGCGAGCTGGAGGCGTCGGGAGAGGCCCTGGCCGGCCTGATGCGTGACTCCGGGGACGGAGCGGGCGACGACGACGCGGACACCGGCACGAAGAACATCACCCGCGAGCACGAGCTGTCCCTCGCCGCCCACGCCCAGGAGACCCTGGACCAGACCGAGCGCGCCCTGGCCAGGCTCGACGCCGGCACCTACGGCCTCTGCGAGGTCTGCGGCAAGCCGATCGGCAAGGCGCGGATGCAGGCCTTCCCCCGGGCCACGCTCTGCGTGGAGGACAAGCAGAAGCAGGAGCGGCGCGGCCAGTGAAGTCCGCGGAGCCGGACCCGGCCCGGTCCGCACCCCGCGGGGCCGTACCGGGCCCGCGCCTCCCCGAGGCGTGGGCGCACGGCGCGTCGGGGCAGGTGGTCCGGGCCTGAGGCCCCTGATCCCGGCGGCGTGTCGTACCCTCGTCCTCAGTCAGGTACCTAGGGTTGAGGGACTCACGTGGCAGAGGCGGAGCGCATCATCGGTACGCCGGACATCCCCGATGCCGAGGGGGCCGAAGGGGCTCAGCCCCCGCAGCCCTCCGAGGGCCCGGTCCCAACCGGGACCGGCGGCACCGGCGGCGGCCGGGGCAGGAAGAAGGTCCTCGTCCTCCTCGTGGTGGCCGTCCTCGCCTACCTGCTCGACCTGATCAGCAAGATGATCGTGGTCGCGAAGCTGGAGCACGAGGAGCCCATCGAGATCTTCGGCGACTGGCTGAAGTTCGACGCGATCCGCAACGCGGGTGCCGCCTTCGGGATCGGTGAGGCGTTCACCGTGATCTTCACGGCCATCGCCGCCGTCGTGATCGTCGTGATCGTGCGGCTGGCCCGCAAGCTCTACAGCCTGCCCTGGGCCATCGCCCTGGGGCTCCTGCTCGGCGGGGCGCTCGGCAACCTCACCGACCGTGTCTTCCGCGCGCCGGGCGTCTTCAAGGGCGCGGTGGTCGACTTCATCGCCCCGGCGCACTTCGCCGTCTTCAACCTCGCCGACTCAGCGATCGTGTGCGGCGGGATCCTCATCGTGATCCTCTCCTTCAAGGGCCTGGACCCCGACGGCACCGTGCACAAGGACTAGCGGGCGCAAGGCATACTCGACTGGTGAGTACGTATCCCGAGGTCCGCACCCTGCCCGTACCCGACGGCCTGGAGGGTGAGCGCGTCGACGCCGCCATCTCCCGGATGTTCGGTTTCTCCCGCACCAAGGCCGCCGAACTGGCCGCCGCCGGGAAGGTCCAGGTGGACGGCGCGGTGGCCGGGAAGTCCGAGCGCGTGCACGGCGGAGCCTGGATGGAAGTGGAGATGCCCCAGGCACCCGCACCGGTCCAGATCGTCGCCGAGCCCGTCGAGGGCATGGAGATCGTCCATGACGACGACGACATCGTCGTCATCATGAAGCCGGTCGGTGTCGCCGCCCACCCCAGCCCCGGCTGGACGGGCACCACCGTCATCGGCGGCCTCGCCGCGGCCGGCTACCGCATCTCGACGTCGGGTGCCGCCGAGCGCCAGGGCGTCGTGCACCGGCTGGACGTCGGCACCTCCGGCCTGATGGTCGTGGCCAAGTCCGAGCGGGCCTACACCCTGCTCAAGGCGCAGTTCCGCGACCGGGTCGTCGAGAAGAAGTACCACGCGCTGGTCCAGGGCCACCCGGACCCGATGAGCGGCACCATCGACGCCCCCATCGGCCGGCACCCCCAGCACGACTACAAGTGGGCCGTCACCGCCGAGGGCAAGCCCTCCGTGACGCACTACGACCTCATCGAGGCCCACCGTGCGGCCAGCCTGCTCGACATCAAGCTGGAGACCGGGCGCACGCACCAGATCCGCGTGCACATGTCCGCGCACCGCCACCCCTGCGTCGGCGACCTCACCTACGGCGCCGACCCCACGCTGGCCAAGCGCCTCGGCCTGACCCGCCAGTGGCTGCACGCGGTCCGGCTCGGCTTCGAGCACCCCGCAGACGGCGGCTGGGTGGAGTTCGAGAGCACCTACCCGGACGACCTGCGCCAGGCCCTCGACACCATCGCGGCGGAGAGCCAGTGACCGCCGCGCCCACCCCGTACAGCACGCGCAGGGCCATCGACGAGACCGACCTCGCCGCCTGCTTCCAGGTGCGCAAGGACGTCTTCGTCGGCGAGCAGCAGGTGCCCGAGGACATCGAGTACGACACCCACGACGCGACGGCGACGCACGTCCTCGCGGTGGCCGCGGACGGCTCCGCCCTCGGTACGGGACGGCTGCTGCACGGTGAGGCGGCGGCGGGGAAGACCGGCGGCGACCACACCTTCGGGTCGCTCGGACGGCTCGCCGTGACGCGCGAGGCCCGCGGCCTGGGCGTCGGGGCGGCACTGGTCCGTGCGATCGAGGACGAGGCCCGTGTGCTCGGCCTGGCCGCCGTCGACCTGCACGCCCAGACGCACGCGCTCGGCTTCTACGAGAGGCTCGGCTACACGGCGTACGGCCCCGAGTTCCCGGACGCAGGGATGCCGCACCGGGCCATGCGCCGCGCACTCTGACAGCGGCCCGCGCGGGGGTGCCACGGGCCCGCATGGCACGCTGGGAGCCTTGACCGGCTGACCAACGAGCCCCGGGCCCGGCGCGCTGCGGAAGGTACGACGTGGACCAGATGGCACTCCTGCTCCTGCTTCTCCTGGGAGCGGTGGTCACCGTGCCGCTGGGTGAGCGGCTGGGCCTCCCCGCGCCGGTGCTGATGACGCTCGCCGGTGTCGGCATGGCCTTCGCGAGCTTCGTCCCCGACGTGGACATCCCGCCGGAGATCATCCTGCCCGCCCTGCTGCCCACGCTGCTCTACGCCTCGGTGCAGCGCACCTCCTGGCGGCAGTTCGCATCCAACAAGCGGCCGATCTTCCTGCTGGCGGTCGCCCTCGTCTTCGTCACGACTGCGGCCGTGGCCACGGTCGCGAACGCCCTGGTGCCCGGACTGCCCATCGCCGCCGCCGTGGCACTGGGCGCCCTCGTCGCCCCGCCCGACCCCGTCGCCGCCACGGCGGTCGCGGGCTCGGTCGGCCTGCCGCGCAGGCTCGTCTCCATCCTGGAGGGGGAGGGGCTGTTCAACGACGTCACGGCCATCGTCCTGTACCACGTGGCGATCGCCGCCGCCGTCAGCGGCACCTTCTCGCTCCCCGAGGCGTTCGGGCTCCTCGTCCTCTCCGCGGTCGTCGCCGTGGCCGTCGGCCTGGTGCTCGGCTGGCTGACCATCAAACTCATGGGCCTGCTGGGCGACGCCACGCTGCAGGTCGGCCTGACCCTGCTGGTGCCCTTCGTCAGCTACGTCCTCGCCGAGGAGCTGATGGGATCCGGCGTCCTCGCCGTCCTCACCACCGCGCTCTTCCTCGCCGAGCACACCGCGGACGCCGACGACGTCCTCGGGCGGCTCACCGGCCGGTCCTTCTGGGAGATCGTCGACACCCTGGTGACGGGAGTCGCCTTCGGCCTCATCGGGCTGGAGCTCCACACGGTGTTCGGCACCGCCGACGGACGCGAGCTGCGGTTCGTCGGCTGGGGCCTGGCGATCGTCGCGGTCGTCGTCGGCGTACGGCTCCTGTGGCTGCTGCCGGCCACCTGGCTCGCCAAGCGGCTGCACACCCGCCGCGACTACAGCGAGGAGATCCCCACCAGCTGGCGCGAGACCGTCGTCATGTGGTGGGCGGGGATGCGCGGGGTGGCCTCGGTGGCACTGGCCCTGGCGATCCCGCTGGAGACGGATGACGGGAAGCCCTTCCCCGGCAGGGACGAGATCATCTTCGTCGCGTTCGCCGTGATCATGGCCACGCTCGTGTTCCAGGGCCTGACCCTGCCGTGGCTGGTGCGCAAGCTCGGGGTGCGGGCAGACACGGACGCGGAACAGGCCCTGGAACGGGACCTCGCGATCCGGGCGGCGAAGGCGGCCAAACACAGGCTCGCGGAGATCGAGGGCGTCGAGGACCTCCCGGAGGAGATCCTGGAGAGGCTCCAGCGCGCGGCCTACGACATCGGGGCGCGGATCAGCCCGGACATGGTCGACGACGAGCGGCGCGAGGCGTACGCACAGCGTGCCGAGCGCTTCAAGGCGTTCGGCCGGGTGCAGCGCGAGCTGCTGTCGGCGGCCCGCCACGAGGTGCTCTCGGCCCGCAGCGAACCCGGCTCGGACCCGGAGGTCGTCGACCGGGTGCTGCGGTACCTCGACGTCCGCAGCCTGCGCTGAGGCACGGACCCGTCACGGAGGTTCAGCCGCGTCCCGTGCGGGGGGCCTTGTCCGGTGTGGGCACCCCGCCGCGCGACGGCGTCCGCAACTCCGCGCCCGTCAGTTCCCGCCAGTGGTCGCCGGGCGGCAGTGCCGCGGGCGACGTGACCACGCGGGGCAGCGCGTACGGATGGTGGTCCCGGAGCCAGCCGATCATCTGCTCGCGCACGGCGCAGCGCACCGTCCAGATGTCGTCGGCGTCCTTCGCCGTCACCACGGCCCGCACCTCGATCGTCGTGGGGGTGGTGTCCGTGACGGCCAGGGACCAGTCCCGGCCGTCCCAGGCCGCGCACTCGCCGAGGAGGTCACGCAGCTTCTCGCGCATCGCCGCGACCGGGGCCGAATGGTCGAGCTGCAGGAAGACGGTGCCGGTCATCTGCACCCCGCCGCGCGACCAGTTCTCGAAGGGCCTGCTCGTGAAGTAGGACACCGGCATCGTGATCCGCCGTTCGTCCCAGGTCCGTACGGCCAGGAAGGTCAGGGTGATCTCCTCGACCGTCCCCCACTCCCCGTCCACCACCACGGTGTCGCCGATCCGCACCATGTCGCCGAAGGCGATCTGGAAGCCGGCGAAGAGATTGCCGAGGGTCGACTGGGCGGCGACACCGGCCACGATGCCGATCACACCGGCGGAGGCCAGCATCGAGGTGCCGACCGTGCGCATCGCCGGGAAGGTGAGCAGCATCGCGGCGGCCGCGACCGTCGCCACCACCGCGGTGACCACCCGCTGGATCAGGGTGACCTGGGTGCGGACCCGCCGGACGCGGGCGGGATCGCGGGTGGAGGTCGCGTAGCGGGCGTACGAGGACTGCACGACGGTGGCCGCGACACGGATCACCAGCCACGCCGACGCCGCGATCAGCACCAGGGTCAGGACCTGGCCGATCCCCGCCCGGTGGTCCCGGACCACCCCGAGCCGGATCTGGCCGAAGCTGGCCCTCAGCAGCGCGGTGCAGAGCACCACCTGCAGGGGTGGGCGGCAGAGCCGCAGCAGACCCCACAGCGGCGTCTCGTGGTGGCGGCTGTCGGCGCGGCGTAGCAGCAGGTCGACCAGCCAGCCCACCAGCAGCGTGATGATCAGCGACCCGCCCACCACGAGCATGGGCCGCAGTACGTTCTCCATTCCGTCGTCCTCCAAGTGATCGGGGCACAGCTGGCACCATGGGACGCATGAACATCATGCTTTTCCACTCGACCTACGGTCTGAGGCCCGCTGTGCACGCGGCTGCCGACCGGCTGCGCGCAGCCGGTCACGAGGTGCGCGTGCCCGATCTCTTCGAGGGACACACCTTCGACACCGTCGAGGAGGGAATGGCCTTCAAGGACCAGGTGGGCAAGGACGAGTTGCTCAAGCGTGCCGTCCTGGCCGCCGCGCCCTACTCCGACCAGGGCCTCGTCTACGCGGGGTTCTCGTTCGGGGCGTCGGTCGCGCAGACCCTCGCGCTCGGCGACGCCAAGGCCCGCGGGCTGCTGCTTCTCCACGGCACCTCGGACATCGCGGAGAACGCCTCGGTGGACGAACTGCCCGTGCAGCTGCATGTGGCCGACCCCGACCCGTTCGAGTCGCACGACTGGCAGACCAGCTGGTACCTCCAGATGCAGCGGACCGGCGCGGACGTCGAGGTGTACCGCTACCCGGGGGCCGGGCACCTGTTCACCGACGCGGATCTGCCCGACTTCGACCAGGACGCGGCAGAACTGACCTGGAAGGTCTCGCTCGGATTCCTGGCGACCCTGTAGGCCGCCCGCACGACACGAGGGCCCGAACGGGTTCGGGCCCTCGTGTCCGTCCCCGCTGTGGGGTCAGCCGGCCCGGTAGGCGGTCCAGCTGTCGCTCATGCGCTGCACCTGGCCGCCGGTGAACTGGTACATGCACGCGTCGTACGTGTAGTCCATGAAGTTGTGGACCGGGTCGGCGCCCGGCTTGTTGACGCACGTGTCGCGGCCCGTCGGGCAGGCGTAGGCGGCGCTCTTCTCGGCCGGGGTGTCCTCGACGTAGTCGCCGTTTCCGTTGCAGCCGCCCTGGAAGGTGTGGTAGAGCCCCAGCCAGTGACCGACCTCGTGCGTGGCGGTGTCGCCCTCGGCGTAGTTGGTGGCGGAGCCGCCCGGCAGTGACGTGTCGAGGACGACCACGCCGTCCATGGACGGGTTCGAGCCGTAGGAACTCGGGAAGGTCGCCCAGCCCAGCAGGCCGCCGCCGAGGTTGGCGCTGTAGACGTTCAGCGCGTCGGCGCCGCCCTGGCGGAGCGCGGACTTCATGGCCTTCTCCGCGGTGGAGCCGGAGCTCAGGTTGTACCAGGACGCGTTGTCCGTGTAGTCCGTGCCGGCGAGCGTGAAGCGGAAGCCGGAGTCGGTGTTGCCCGTCCCCTGTCCGCCGTAGGCGGCGTTGAGGACGCTCAGCTGGTTGTCGACGGCGGTCGAGGAGAGCTTCCCGGTCGTCCCGGAGTGGATCACGTGGAAGTAGACCGGAATGCTCGCTCCGGCAGCGGCTGTCGAGCCCGCGACCCGGCGGTCGGCCAGTCTCTCACGCAGATCCGCGTCCATGGCCTTGGCCTTGGCGGCACTGACCTCGTTGGGCTCGGCCGCGTGACCGGTGCCCCCCGGGCGTGTCTGACGGGCCGTCGCACCTGCCTCGGGGGCATCGGCGCACTCCTGTGCGGTCGGTGACGCCGACGCCGCGGCGACCGCGCCCCCGGGGGCGCCGGAGAGCGGAGCCAGGGCAAGAGTTCCGGCCAGGAAGGCCGTGCTCAGGGCGTGACGGCGCAGACGTGGTGATATGCGGACAAGAGCGCGCACAGTGACTCCTAGCGGGCGTGTGGGTGAGAGGAACTTCCTCTCCCGCCGCCGGGAGATTACGTGGCCATGTCACGCCTGAGCAGAGTTGATCAAGCCAATTGGTCTTTCCGTAAACCAGGGCAAAGGGGGGCGAAATTCTCGGCGCGTCCCAGGGGTTGAGATGAATGCGTAACGTCTGGCGCTTTCCGGACGGGTGGTGTGTCCGGATTCGATCCATGGATGGCACCGTTCGCCGTCGACGGTGTTACCGCTCTGCGCGAGTTCGGCGATGGCTGAAACTGATCGGTCGAGCTCCCGCTGGGCGCCTGTCGGGGCCTTCTGGATGCCGCTGTGCTGCGCCGCGGTCCGCGCGGACCGGGGACACGGGAACCACCGACGGCCCCGGGACACGGGAACCACCGACGGCCCCGGGGCGGCGCCCTGCCGACGCGCAGAGCGAACAGGCGGGCGAACCTGAGAGGTTCGCCCGCCTGTCGGTGATCCGCTACCCGAAGCCGTGCCTCCGGTCACGCGGAGGCCGGAGGCTTCCCGTCAGCCCTTCAGCGCCTTGGTGATCGCGGTGTTGAAGTCGGCCACCGTCATGGGGGCGTTCTTGCTGCCCTCCGCGGTGAGTGTCTTGCCGTCCATCTTGAGCGTCGGCGTGCCCTGCACCCCGCTCTTGTCGAACGCCTTGGACATCTTGATCGCCCAGGCGTCGAACGTGCCGTCCTCGACGTCCTTCTGGAAGGCCTTGTTGCCCTTCAGCGCGTCCACCGAGTCCGCCACCTCGATCAGGTAGCTGTCCTTGGCGAACTTGTCGTTCGTCTCCTCGGGGTGGTACTTCGCGGAGTACAGCGCGGTCTTGTACTCCAGGAAGGCCTCGGGGCTCACGTCGAGCGCCGCGCCCAGCGCGCTCAGGGCGTTCTTCGAGCCCTCGCCGCTGTCCGAGTTGTCGATGAAGGTCGCACCGACGTACTTGATCTTGTACTTGCCGGCGTCGACGTCCTTGGACACGGTCTCGCCGACCGTCTGCTCGAACGTGGCGCAGATCGGGCAGCGCGAGTCCTCGTAGAGTTCCAGGGTCTTCTTGGCGCTCGACTCACCGATCACGACGGTCGTGCCGTCGTCCCCCGACGTGTTCTTGGGCGCGGTGACGTTCTTCGCGTCCCCCGCGGCCTCCCAGGCGGAGGGCTTGTTCAGCTGCATCACGCCGTAGCTGACAGCGCCGGCGACAGCCAGCACGGCCACGACCGAGACGCCGACGACGACCTGCTTGCGTGCCTTGTCCTTCTTGGCCTGGCGCTCGCGCTCCGCGCGCAGCCGCTCGCGGGCGGCGGACTTGTTGGCCTGGCTGTTGCGCTTGCTCATGGGGATGCTCCGTAGGTGGGGGTGGCTCGAAAGGGGGCGTACCGCGTACTCAGGCAGGAGTGAAGGCCGAGTACGGCGGACCCCTCCGTCCCACGGAGTGCACCAGGAAGCGGACGGGGGCGAGCGGGTGCGGGCGGCCGGCGCGGAGGGCCCCGGGCCGTCCACGGCGCCGGGCCGTGCCGGTCACGGCGACCGCGGTGAGCAGCGGGCGGAACGCGACGGCGGCCGCCGCGCACAGCAGGCCCGCCAGCGCCGACTCGCCCCGCCGCAGCCAGGCGGCGGCCAGCAGGCCGACCGCCACGTGCGCGGCCAGCAGCAGCCAGGGGACGGCGGGGCCCGGAGAGGCGAGCAGGGCGGCGGCATGGCCGCCGTTCCCCGTCACCCCGGCCAGGGGGGCGCCGACCGAGGCCACGCCGGAGAGCCCGTCGGCCCCGGACCCGGCCTCGCCGCCGCACAGCACGTCGACGCCCACGGAACGCAGCGGGCCCGCGATCGGGCCGCCCGCGGCGCCGTAGCAGAGGTGCTGGCCGGTGGTGAACACCGTGTCGGCGGCCAGCTCCAGCGGAACCAGCAGACCGGCGATCGCCCCGAAGCCGCGCTCCCGGCCCGCCAGCGCGAACGCCACGGCGAAGACCGCCCCGGCCAGCAGCGCGACGACGGTCAGCGGCAGCGGGACCCGGGACAGCAGCACATGGGACGCGGTGGAGAGCGTGACGACGAGCGCGGTGAACAGCGCCGCGCGTACCGCTCTGATCCGTGTCGCTGATACGTCCATCGCCGGAGAGTGTGTCATGCGTTCCCGTAAGCGAGCCGTGAGGATCCGCGGGACCCGGTGTCCGGGCCCCACGGACGGTCCTACAGGCCCGGGATGCGGCCGTTGCGGAAGAGGTCGACGAAGATCTGGTGGTCGGCCCGGGTCCGGGCGCCGTAGCTGTGCGCGAAGTCGACCAGCAGCCCGGCGAAGCCCTCCTCGTCCGCGGCGATGGCCGCGTCGATCGCGCGTTCCGTGGAGAACGGCACCAGCGAGTGCCCGCTCTCGTCGTCCGCCGCCGCGTGCATCGTGGCCGTGGCCCGGCCGAGATCGGCGACCACCGCCGCGATCTCCTCCGGCTCGTCGATGTCGGACCAGTCCAGATCGACGGCGTAGGGGGAGACCTCGGCCACCAGCTGGCCGGACCCGTCCAGCTCGGTCCAGCCCAGCCACGGGTCCGCGTGCGCCTGGAGCGCGCGCTGCGAGATCACCGTGCGGTGCCCCTCGTGCTGGAAGTAGTCCCGCACGGCGGCGTCCTTGATGTGCCGGGACACCGCCGGCGTCTGCGCCTGCTTGAGGTAGATCACCACGTCGTTCTCCAGGGCGTCGCTGTTGCCCTCCAGGAGGATGTTGTACGACGGGAGACCGGCCGAACCGATCCCGATGCCCCGGCGGCCGACGACGTCCTTCACCCGGTACGAATCGGGCCGGGTGAGGCTCGACTCCGGCAGCGTCTCCAGATAGCCGTCGAACGCCGCGAGCACCTTGTAGCGCGTCGCCGCGTCCAGGTCGATCGCGCCGCCGTCGTCGGTGAACCGGCGCTCGAAGTCCCGGATCTCCGTCATCGAGTCGAGCAGCCCGAACCGGGTCAGCGCGCGGGCGTCACGCAGGGCACCGAGCAGCGGGCCCTCGGCGGTGTCCAGGGTGAACGGAGGCACCTCGTCGTTCTTGGCGCCGGTCGCCAGGGCGTGGATCCGCTCCCGGTAGGCGGCCGCGTAGACACGCACGAGCTCGGTGATCTGGTCGTCGCCGAGGGCCTTCGCGTAGCCGATCAGGGCGACGGACGCGGCGAAGCGCTTGAGGTCCCAGGTGAAGGGACCCACATAGGCCTCGTCGAAGTCGTTGACGTTGAACACGAGCCGGCCGTTGGCGTCCATGTAGGTGCCGAAGTTCTCGGCGTGCAGGTCACCGTGGATCCACACCCGGCTCGTTCGTTCGTCCAGGTAGGGACCGGTGTGCTGCTCACGGTCGAGATCGGAGTAGAACAGACCGGCCGAGCCCCGGTAGAACGCGAAGGCCGAGCCCGCCATCTTGCGGAACTTCACCCGGAAGGCTGCGGGGTCGGCGGCCAGGAGCTGCCCGAACGCGGTGTCGAAAACGGCGAGGATCTGCTCCCCGCGCTGCTCTGCGCCGGTCTGCGTGTCCGACATCGCTGGGTGCCTCCTGGTACATGGCGTTCATGACATTTGGGACGGGCGTCCCCGGTCTTCCAACGCGCGACCGTACCGTGGAGTGCCCGTCGTCCGTGACCTCGGCGACGTAGACTTCCACGCTGTCCCCCCAGCCCGCCATCTCCCACCCGTCGTCCCACCGTCACCCCTCATCGAGGCGCTCAGCGCCGCCCTGAAGACACCGCCCCGGAGGCACAGCGCCGTGAGCAAGCCGCCCTTCACGCACCTGCACGTCCACACCCAGTACTCGCTGCTGGACGGTGCCGCGCGGCTCAAGGACATGTTCGAGGCGTGCAACGACATGGGCATGTCGCACATCGCGATGACCGACCACGGCAACCTCCACGGGGCGTACGACTTCTTCCACTCCGCGAAGAAGGCCGGGGTGACGCCGATCATCGGGATCGAGGCCTACGTCGCCCCCGAGTCCCGCAAGCACAAGCGGAAGGTCCAGTGGGGCCAGCCGCACCAGAAGCGGGACGACGTCTCGGGTTCCGGCGGTTACACCCACAAGACGATCTGGGCGGCGAACAGCACCGGGCTGCACAACCTCTTCAAGCTCTCCTCGGACGCGTACGCCGAGGGCTGGCTGCAGAAGTGGCCCCGCATGGACAAGGAGACCATCTCCCAGTGGTCCGAGGGCCTCATCGCCTCCACCGGGTGCCCGTCCGGCGAGGTGCAGACGCGTCTGCGGCTCGGGCAGTTCGACGAGGCCGTCCAGGCGGCCTCCGACTACAAGGACATCTTCGGTGAGGGCCGGTACTTCCTGGAGCTGATGGACCACGGCATCGAGATCGAGCGCCGGGTCCGCGACGGGCTCCTGGAGATCGGCCGGAAGCTGGACATCCCGCCGCTCGTGACGAACGACTCGCACTACACGTACGCCAACGAGGCGACCGCGCACGACGCCCTGCTCTGCATCCAGACCGGCAAGAACCTCTCCGACCCCGACCGCTTCCGCTTCGACGGCACGGGCTACTACCTCAAGACGACGGACGAGATGTACGGCGTCGACTCCTCCGACGCCTGGCAGGAGGGCTGCGCCAACACCCTCCTCGTCGCACAGCAGATCGACACGACCGGCATGTTCGAGAAGCGCGACCTGATGCCGAAGTTCGACATCCCCGACGGCTTCACGGAGATCACCTGGTTCCAGGAGGAGGTCCGGGTCGGCATGGGCCGCCGCTACCCCGGAGGCGTCCCCGAGGACCGGCAGAAGCAGGCCGAGTACGAGATGGACATCATCATCCAGATGGGGTTCCCGGGGTACTTCCTCGTCGTCGCCGACTTCATCATGTGGGCCAAGAACAACGGCATCGCGGTCGGCCCCGGCCGTGGCTCCGCCGCCGGCTCGATCGTCGCCTACGCCATGGGCATCACCGACCTCGACCCGATCACCCACGGGCTGATCTTCGAGCGCTTCCTCAACCCCGAGCGCGTCTCCATGCCCGACGTCGACATCGACTTCGACGAGCGCCGGCGCGTCGAGGTGATCAGGTACGTCACCGAGAAGTACGGCGCCGACAAGGTCGCCATGATCGGCACCTACGGCAAGATCAAGGCCAAGAACGCGATCAAGGACTCCGCGCGCGTCCTGGGCTACCCCTACGCGATGGGCGACCGGCTCACCAAGGCCATGCCCGCGGACGTCCTCGGCAAGGGCATCGACCTCAACGGCATCACCGACCCGAAGCACCCGCGCTACAGCGAGGCGGGCGAGATCCGGGGGATGTACGAGAACGAGCCCGACGTCCGGAAGGTCATCGACACCGCCAAGGGCGTGGAGGGCCTCGTCCGGCAGATGGGTGTCCACGCGGCCGGCGTGATCATGTCCAGCGAGCCCATCGTCGACCACGCGCCGATCTGGGTACGGCACACCGACGGCGTGACGATCACGCAGTGGGACTACCCCCAGTGCGAGTCGCTCGGCCTGCTGAAGATGGACTTCCTGGGCCTGCGCAACCTGACGATCATGGACGACGCCATCAAGATGGTGAAGGCCAACAAGGGCGTCGACCTGGAGATGCTCTCCCTGCCCCTGGACGACCCCAAGACCTACGAGCTGCTGTGCCGCGGTGACACGCTCGGGGTGTTCCAGTTCGACGGCGGGCCCATGCGCTCACTGCTCCGCCAGATGCAGCCCGACAACTTCGAGGACATCTCCGCCGTCTCGGCCCTCTACCGGCCGGGCCCGATGGGCATGAACTCGCACACGAACTACGCCGAGCGCAAGAACGCCCGGCAGGAGATCACCCCGATCCACCCGGAGCTGGAGGAGCCCCTCAAGGAGGTCCTCGGGCTCACCTACGGCCTGATCGTGTACCAGGAGCAGGTGCAGAAGGCCGCCCAGATCGTCGCCGGCTACTCGCTCGGCGAGGCCGACATCCTGCGCCGCGTGATGGGCAAGAAGAAGGCCGACGAGCTGGCGAAGAACTTCGTCCTCTTCGAGGCCGGTGCCAAGAAGAACGGCTTCTCCGACGCGGCGATCAAGGCCCTGTGGGACGTCCTCGTGCCGTTCGCCGGATACGCCTTCAACAAGGCGCACTCCTCCGCGTACGGCCTGGTCACCTACTGGACCGCCTACCTCAAGGCGAACTACCCGGCCGAGTACATGGCCGCCCTGCTGACGTCCGTCAAGGACGACAAGGACAAGTCCGCGGTCTACCTCAACGAGTGCCGGCGCATGGGCATCAAGGTGCTCCCGCCGAACGTCAACGAGTCCGAGCCGAACTTCGCCGCCCAGGGCGACGACGTGATCCTCTTCGGGCTGACCGCCGTCCGCAACGTCGGACAGAACGTGGTCGACTCGATCATCAGGTGCCGCAAGGCCAAGGGGAAGTACTCCACCTTCCCCGACTTCCTCGACAAGGTCGAAGCGGTCGTCTGCAACAAGCGCACCGTCGAGTCGCTGATCAAGGCCGGTGCCTTCGACGAGATGGGGCACACCCGGAAGGGACTCGTCGCCCATCACGAGCCGATGATCGACAACGTGGTGCAGGTCAAGCGCAAGGAGGCCGAGGGGCAGTTCGACCTCTTCGGCGGCATGGGCGACGAGGCGAGCGACGAGCCGGGCTTCGGCCTGGACGTCGAGTTCTCCGACATCGAGTGGGAGAAGTCCTACCTGCTCGCGCAGGAACGCGAGATGCTCGGCCTCTACGTCTCCGACCACCCGCTCTTCGGCCTGGAGCACGTCCTGTCCGACAAGTCGGACGCGGCGATCTCGCAGCTCACCGGCGGCGAGCACTCCGACGGCGCGATCGTCACCGTGGGCGGGATCATCTCCGGCCTCCAGCGCAAGATGACCAAGCAGGGCAACGCCTGGGCCATCGCCACCGTGGAGGACCTCGCGGGCTCCATCGAGTGCATGTTCTTCCCCGCGACCTACCAGCTGGTCTCCACCCAGCTCGTCGAGGACACCGTCGTCTTCGTCAAGGGACGCCTCGACAAGCGCGAGGACGTGCCGCGCCTGGTCGCCATGGAGATGCAGGTCCCCGACATCTCGAACGCCGGGTCCAACGCGCCCGTCGTCCTGACCATCCCCACGGTCCGCGTCACCCCGCCCATGGTCAGCAGGCTCGGCG
This sequence comes from Streptomyces sp. JH34, assembly GCF_029428875.1. Lineage (NCBI taxonomy): Bacteria > Bacillati > Actinomycetota > Actinomycetes > Kitasatosporales > Streptomycetaceae > Streptomyces > Streptomyces sp. JH34. The sequence continues at coordinate 5,570,080 of NZ_JAJSOO010000001.1, forward strand.
AGGTCCTCAGCCATCACCGCGGCGACACCGAGGTGCGCATCAGGCTCCAGGGCCCCCGCAAGACCACCGTGCTCCGGCTGGACCGGCACCGCGTCAAGCCGGACCCCGCCCTCTTCGGCGACCTCAAGGTGCTGCTCGGCCCGTCCTGCCTGGCCGGCTGACACCCGGACCCGGACCCGCGAGAGGGGCGCCCCGCCGATCGGCGGGGCGCCCCTCTCGGCCTGTCGGCCGTGCGAACCGTCAGTTGTGGCCGAAGCGCTTCTGGTGCTTGCGCGCGACGTCGGCCGGGCTGCCCTGGGCCTGCGACTGGGCCTGAGTCTGCGACTCGTACGCCGTCGACCTGGCCTCCTCCGCGCCACGCTCCGCGGCGGATGCGCGGTCGTGCTGGCCGCCCTGCTTGCGGTTCTTGTTCTTCGCCATCGTGATGCCTCCTGTGGGAGATCTGGGGGTCCAGAACCGCTGTCAGATTCACATAGCACCGCAAAGGACGCATGTTGGATCATTACTGAGCGTAGTAGGGGAGGTATCATGCGCGGCTCTCCGATCCGCCACGCCGATGATCGAGTTCCGGACCTCAAGGCCGGTGCCGTCGGGCAGACTCGAAGGAAACCCTGAGTGAGCCAACCCCGGGTCGGCGGACCCGCCCCCCATGTCCGGGCCCGCCGGTCCGCCGCCGAATTGGAAGAGGGTGGAACGCGTGGACCGTTGCGTCGTCCTGGTGGACGCCGGCTACTTGCTGGGCGCAGCCGCGAGCCTGCTGGCCGGAGAGCCCGCCCGTTCCCGCATCACCGTCGACCACGCCGCCCTGATCCAGGGTCTGCGCGAGCGCGCCGAGGCCGACACGGAACAGCCCCTGCTGCGCATCTACTGGTTCGACGGCGCCCCCGACCGCGTACCGCAGCCCGAGCACCGCAGGCTGCGGGTCATGCCGCGGGTGACCGTCCGGCTCGGGGCACTCACCCGCAGTGACGGACGGTGGGCGCAGAAGGGCGTCGACGCCGCCATGCACGCCGAGCTGACCGAACTGGCCAGGAACCGGGCCTGCTCCGACGTGGTGCTCGTGACCGGCGACGGCGATCTGCTGCCCGGCCTCATGTCCGCCAAGGAACACGGCGTCGCCGTCCACCTGTGGGCCGTCCAGGCCGCCGACGGCGACTACAACCAGTCCGAGGACCTGGTCGCGGAGGCCGACGAGCGGCGGGTGCTCGACCGTGCCTGGATCACCCAGGCCGTACGGGCCAAGGAGACGGGCGGTGTGTGCCCGCCCCCGCCGGCCCCCCGGCCCGAGATCGCCGCGATCCTCTCGGCGCCTCTGCCCGAGGCCGCCCTCGCCGCCTCCGCCGAGCGTGCGTCCGAGGCACAGGCCGCGGTCGCCCGCGACGACGCCACCGTCACACCGGCCGGCGCGTCCGTCCCCCACCCGCAGCCCGGCCCCGGCCACAAGGGCGTGCCCACGCCCAAGGACCTGGCGAGCCTGCGCGCGCCCGGGGCGCCGGCCGCGCAGCAGCCCGTACCGCAGCCCCTCGGCAACGCGACCCTGCGCTGGTCCTCCGACAGAGGCTGGGTGGAGCGCGGAGGGCCGCTCGGTGAGCCGGCCGAGACCGCTTCCCTGCCGACCCTCGCCCAGCTCACCAGCGCCGAACAGCGCTGGGCGGACCGGGAGGAGGACATCACCACCGTCGGCGGTGACCCCTTCGAGGTCGGCCAGGTCTTCGCCCGGCGCTGGATGGAGCGGCTGCCGGAGACGGTCCACCTGCAGAAGCTGTCCACGATGTACCCCCGCATCCCGCACCGCATCGACGGCGAACTCCTCAGGTACGCGGCACGCTTCGGGCTGCTCGCGCACAAGGACGACCAGATCGACGAGCACGACCGCTATGCCATCCGGGCCGGGTTCTGGCGTGAGATCGACGTACGGGCCGCCGCCGAGCACGCCCCCGCGGGGGAGTGAGCGGGGCGGCACTGCCCTGCCCCGGACGCAATACGGGGCATCCGACCCCGTAGTCTCATTCCTCGTGAGTACGGGCACAGCACAGGCTACGGGCGCAGCACAGGCGGAGACCGGCACCGTGTGCGCGGTGCGTGACCTGGTCAAGACCTACCCCGCCGTGCGCGGCCGGCGCGGCCGCCCCGCCACCCCGGAGGTGCGCGCCACCGACGGTGTCCGCCTCGACGTCCGGCGCGGAGAGATCTTCGGGCTGCTCGGACCCAACGGCGCGGGCAAGTCCACCCTCGTACGCCAGCTCACCGGACTGATGCGTCCCGACTCCGGAAGCGTCGAGGTGCTGGGACACGATCTCGTACGCCATCCCGAGCGGGCCTCCCGGCTCATCGGCTACCTCGGCCAGGTGTCCACCGCCCTCGACGAACTGACGGTGTCGCTCGCCGCGGAGACCACCGGGCGCCTGCGGGGCCTGCCGGTGCGGGCGGCGCGCGCCGCCCGCGACGACGTACTGGAGGAGCTCGGCCTCACCGGGCTCGCCGGGCGTCCCATCAAGAAGCTCTCGGGCGGACAGCGCCGCCTCGCCTGCTTCGCCGCGACGCTCGTCGGGGAACGCCCCGTCCTGGTCCTCGACGAGCCGACGACCGGGATGGATCCCGTCGCCCGGCGCTCCGTCTGGTCCGCCGTCGACCGGCGGCGGGCCGAGCACGGGGCGACGGTGCTGCTCGTGACCCACAACGTCATCGAGGCGGAGACGGTCCTGGACCGGGTGGCCGTCATGGAGGGCGGCAGGGTGATCGCCTGCGACACCCCGGCAGGGCTCAAGGAACAGGTGGCCGGCGAGGTGCGGGTCGAGCTGGTGTGGCGCGAGAGGGCGCCGCTGGACGTCCCGGAGGTGGCCGCGCTCCGCGAGTCCGCCCAGGAATCGGGGCGCAGGTGGGTACTGCGGCTCTGCCCCGACGAGGCACGGGCCGCCGTGGCCGCGGTGACCGGCGGGGCCGCCTTCTCCTCGCTCGACGACTTCACGCTGGCCACCCCCAGCCTCGAGGACGTCTACCTGGCGCTCGGCGGGGACGCGGCCAGGGCCACCGAGGGACTGGTGAAGGCGTGATCAGGACGGTGAACGTGTCGGGATACGTGTCGGAGACGAACGGGAGCACGGCCAGGTGACGAGCATCGTTCCCACCGAGTCCGCGAAGACGGCGCCGAAGGGCCGGGCCCCCGGCGCGAGTGCAGCCGTACGGGCCGCCCGCACCGCCCCCGCCGCGCTCGCGCCGAGGGCCAGGCTGCTGCCGTCGCTCGCCGCCGTGTACCGGGCCCAGCTGTCCCGGGCGAGGGTCGCGCGGATCCCACTGCTCTTCGTCGCGACGTTCCAGTCCGTCGGGATCATGGTGCTGATGCGCGGGGTCGTCGACGGCGGTTCGGAGGCGCGGGCCGTCGTCGCCGGGTCCAGCGTGCTGGTCGTGGCGTTCGTGGCGCTCAATCTGCTCGCCCAGTACTTCGGCCAGCTCCGGGCGGGCGGCGGGCTCGACCACTACGCGACGCTGCCGGTGCCGCCCGCCGCGGTGGTGCTGGGGGCGGCGGGGGCGTACGCCTCGTTCACCGTGCCCGGCACGATCGTCACGGCGGTGGCGGGCAGCGCGCTGTTCGGACTTCCGATGACGCATCTGTGGGTGCTCGTCGCCGTCATCCCGCTCTCCGGAGCCGCGCTCTCCGGGCTGGGTGCCGCCCTGGGACTGCTGGCGCCCCGGCAGGAGCTGGCGACGCTGCTCGGACAGCTGGGCATGTCCGCCGCGCTGCTCCTCGGGGTGCTCCCGGCCGAGCGGCTGCCCGGACCCGTCGGATGGGCACGTGACCTGCTGCCGTCGACCTACGGCGTCGAGGCGCTGTCCCGGTCCTTCGACGCCCACCCCGACTGGGCGGTCGTGGCCCTCGACCTCGCGGTCTGCGCGGCGGTCGGTGTGCTCTCGCTGGCCGTGGCCACCTGGGCGTACCGGCGTGCGGCGGTCCGGTGAGGCAGTGATCGCGGCGGCCTGGCACGATGGCACCGTGACCGCACCGTTGACGCCGCCGCACCAGCCCCAGCCGAACGACCCGTGGCAGGCCCCGCCGTCCGGGTCGCACGTCGTGCCCGGCAAGGATCCGGACGCTGAGGAACGGCGGGCCGAACTCCGGCAGGGCGCGTTGACCGCCGCGGTCCTGACGGTCGCGGGAGTCCTCCTCGGGCTCCTCTGGGTGTGGCTGGCGCCGCGCGTACCGCTCGTCTCCGACGACACCGCCGTGTTCCTCAAGAACAGCGAGGGCGAGGAGGCCATAGGCGCCGACGGCACCTTCGTGCTCCTGGCGCTCGCCTTCGGTCTCGTCTCGGCGGCCGCGGTCTTCCTCCTCCGCCGTCGCGGCGGCATCCCGCTGGTGGTGGGCCTCGCCCTGGGCGGGCTGCTCGGTTCCCTGCTGGCGTGGGGGCTCGGTACCTGGCTCGGGCCGACGTCCGACGTGGTGGCCCATGCCAAGGAGGTCGGCAAGGGAGTCACCTTCGACGCGCCGCTGAAGCTGCACGCGGTCGGGGCGGCGGTGCTGGCCTGGCCCATCGCTGCGATGATCGTCCACCTGGGCCTGACGGCCCTCTTCGGGCCGCGGGACCCCGAGCCGGAGTGGGCCTTCCCGTACGGGACGCAGGACGAGGGGCCCGGCAGCGCGCCCGGGCAGGCGTCCGGCGGCGGCGGGAGTCCGGCGCCCGGTCACGCCGGTGGACCGGAGGCCGGGGACGGTCCTGCGGACGGGACCGGCCAGGGTCCGTCGCGGCCCTCCGCCTGAGCGGGCCGTCCTCCGCGGCCGGCATCCCCCTGCCGGTGGTAGCCGGTGTGTTTCCGCGGCGTCGCCCAGGGCAGGTGCGTGGATGAGCACCGACGAAAGGACCGACATGAGTGCCGGAGAGAAGACCAAGGCCAAGACCGAGCAGATCGTCGGCAAGGCCGTCCGCAAGGTGGCCCACGCGGTGGGTGACGAGACCACGGCGGCCAAGGGCGCGGCGCTGGAGGCCCGGGGCAAGGGCCGGGACACCAAGGAGAAGTCGAAGGACGCCTTCAAACACTGAAGGACGCCTGGGGAGAGGCTCTTCCGGACCGGCGCGGCCAGGATCAGCGGTCCGCGCCCGTGGCGCACCGCACACAGGCCGTCGCCGCCGGACGCACCTCCAGACGGCCCGGTGGGATCGGCTCACGGCACCGCTCGCAGCGGCCGTAGTCGCCCCGCTCCAGCCGCTCAAGCGCCCGGTCCACCTCGGCGAGGTGGTCCCGCGCCCGAGCCAGCAGAGAGGCGACGTGAGCCCGCTCGAAGGCGGTGCTCGCCCCCTCCGGATCGTGCTCGTCGTCGACCGCCACCAGCGCGTTCGCCTCGACGATCGCGTCGAAGTCACCGTGCAGCGCCGCGATACGGGATTCCGTGTCGCGGCGTTCCGCGTCCAGCCGTCCGCGGACGGAGGCACGGTCGCCCGCGGTGGGGTAGAAGGTGTTCACCTCTGCGACAACGGCCTCACCCGAGGTCCGCATTCCGGGCCCTGTGGGCTCCGCTACGCCCGGCCGATCGGGGCCAGGGACGCCTCCGTCAGCGACGCCAGGTCGGACGGGGAGAGTTCGACCTCCAGACCGCGACGGCCCGCCGAGACGCAGATCGTGGAATGCGAACCGGCCGACGCGTCCAGCACCGTACGGAGGCGTCTGCGCTGGCCCAAGGGGGAGATGCCGCCCCTCACGTACCCCGTGGTGCGCTCCGCCGCCGCCGGGTCCGCCATGGCCGCCCGCTTGCCGCCCACCGCCGAGGCCAGCGCCTTCAGGTCCAGCGATCCCGCGACCGGCACGACCGCGACGACCAGTTCGCCGTCGACGTCCGCGACCAGGGTCTTGAACACCCGGTCGGCGGACACCCCGAGTGCCTCGGCCGCCTCCTCGCCGTAGGAGGGGGAGGCGGGATCGTGGTCGTACGAGTGCACCGTGAACGCGGTGCCGGCCGTGGTCAGCGCGACCGTGGCCGGGGTACCGCCGGGCTGCTGCTTCCTGGACTTCTTCGCCACCGGGCAGGTCCTCGGATCAGTTGGGGTGCGTGGGGTCGCGGGTCAGGTCGACCGCGGGCAGCGAGGGCAGGTGCCGGATGACGGCGGTCTCCTTGCGCAGGAGCGCCAGCTCCTCGCGCAGCCGGGTCGCGGTGTCCGGGGCCTGGAGCAGCCGCTGCTTCGACGGGATGTCGAGGACGGCGGCGGCGGCCACCAGGTACGAGACGACGGAAGGGTCGTCCGGCAGATCCGCGCCGGTCGTCAGCGAACGCTCGCTCGCTCCCGCGAGCCGCTTCTGGTAGCTGCGGAAGGCACGCAGGACGCCCTCGGCCAGGGCTCCCGCCTCGTCCGTGGCCGTGTCCTCGCCCTCGGCGGCTCCCGGGTCCTCGGGCAGCTCCTCGACCTCGGCGGTCAGGAACGGACCGCTCGCGTCGACGGAGAGCAGGCGGACCCGTGTGGTGCCGGTCGCCAGGACCTCGTAGCTGCCGTCGGCGCGCTCACGGATCTTCGCCGCGTCCGCGACGCAGCCGACCCGGTGGAAGGTCTGGACGGGATCCGGCCCGAAGCCGTCGGCCGGGGCCCGCTCGGCGGGAGGCGCGGAGGCCACGGTGTCCGGCATCCCGGTCGCCGTGGGGGCGGTCTCGCGGCCGTCGCGGATCGCGACCACCACGAAGCGGCGCGGCTCGTCCTCGTCGATCTCGAGCAGCCCGCGCATCATGGCGCGATAGCGCTCCTCGAAGACGTTGAGCGGCAGCACGAGGCCGGGGAACAGCACCGCGTTCAGCGGGAAGAGGGGCAGGCGAGCGGTGGTCACAGCGGCCAAGCCTAATGGCCGCGGCGCCCGCCGTGTTCCGGCCTCCCGCACAGAGGTGTGGAAGAGGCCACCCGGAGCCGGACGTCCGCCCGCGCGTCGAGGAATCCCCCGAGCGCGTCCCCGGTCACCGAAGCCCACGGGAACGAGGTCGCACAGGGCCCGATCAGCCGGAACTGCTCCAGGGCCTCGGTCGTGCGGCCCCTGGCCGCCAGGACGTAGGCGAGGAGGTTGCGGACCTCCGCGGGCCAGGGGTCACCGGCGGGGAATCCGGCCGAGAGACCGATCGCGAGGTCGGCGGCGGCGTCGACCCGGTCGGCCTGCACGGAGTTCGCCCGGGCGGCGGCCTCCTCGTCCCGCAGCAGGGCGAACGCCGCCCGCACGGGCAACGCCTGCACGAAGGAGTCCCCTGCGGCGTCCTCGGCCGCCCGCTCGGCGAAGTCGAAGCACTCGCGGTGGGAGCCGTACCACTCGGCCGAGAGGTACCGCAGCGCGGCGACGTGGCTGCCGTAGTGGTGGGGGCAGCGGCGTACCGCCTGCTCCCACAGCGACTCGAAGACCGTGTGCGGGGCGTGCGTGCCGCGGGCGTGGTCGAGCGCGAGCCGCCACGGGACCGGATCACGGAGGTCGGCCTCCGCCGCCGCCGTGATCAGCGGGCCCACCTCGCGCAGCAGCTCGGAGTGGGCGGGGGACGCCCAGGCGCGGCGCACCGCCAGCGCGGCCTTGACCAGCAGCGCGTCCGGATCCCGCGGGGCGGCGGCCAGCCAGCCGGTGAGCCAGTCGTCGCGGCCGTGCGCGAAGGCGACCAGCCTGGCCAGCGTGCGGTCGCGCGTCTCCCAGTCGGCCGCGTCCCGGGTGGTGGCGAGGAGCTTGGCCGCGGGTTCGAACTCACCCAGCGCCGCCGCCACCAGCGCCGGGGAGAGCCACGCGTCGGGGGCGTCGAGCAGCACCGCGTCGTCCGCCGGCAACCCGGCCGACAGCCCGGGGCCGTACCGGAACGTGCGCGCGGAACTCAGCAGTGCACGGAGGAAAGCCATGGTGCAGACCATTGAAAAGCCCAGGTGGGGGCGGCGCCAGAGGAGCCCTGTGAAGCTTCTGTAGCGAGTGGAAGGGTTGCCCTGGGCGAGGTCAAGAAAAGGCAAAGGAAGCGGCCGTGAGCGGCTCGAATCCGACCGTCCCGTCGCCGGATCCCGTCCGCCCTGCCGGACCTCGACCGGCCTTTCGACCAGTGTGCCGACAGGGAACCGGACGGGTGGCGCGCCGGCCTCGGGTCAGCCGCGCCGCAGGAGCCGGGACGCTCCCGCCGCCACCGTCGTGGCCAATATCCACCCCAGCAGCACGAGCGCCGCCGCCACCCACTGCCAGCCCCCCTCCAGCAGCCAGTAGCCGTCCTGCCCGAGATCGATCACCGGCACCAGCAGGTCCAGCGCGTACAGCGAGGGGTTCCACTGCGGATGCTCGTCCCCCTTGATCGACTCCGGGCGGTACTGCGAGAAGGCCACCGCGCCCGCCGCCCACAGCACCGCCATCCAGACCAGGGCCCGCCCCGGCCGGTAGCCGTACGCCACCGCCCAGTCCTGGAGATAGCCCCAGATCCGCCCCGCGGGCGGCAGCGTCTCGCGCCGCCGCCGCTGCTTGGCCAGCAGTACCTCGCGGGCGTCCGCGTCCTCACCGCAGCTGCGGAGCACCGCGGCGAGGCGCTCGTACGGCTCGGGGACGTACTCCGGGGTCGCGGCCAGCACCCACTCCAGGCGTCGCGACAGCGGGAAGTGGCCGTACGGGACGAGGTTCTCGTACACGAAGCCGCCCATGGCCAGACCGCCCGGCCCGGGCCAGCTGGTCGACACGTCGATCAGCGTCACGACCTTCGCGCCGTTCAGGACGACCCGGCCCTCCCGCGGCCGCTCCGCGTTGAACCTCAGCTCGGGGGTGACGATCCGGCGCAGCGACAGCTCCTCGCGGTCGGCGAGCACGAAGCGGGCCTTGTGCAGGTCCACCGCGTCACCGAACCGCCCGTCGTCGAGCCGCACCGCGCCCCGGCACTCGAAGGCCTGCGCACGCGTCCCGCGCGCCGGGCCGCCGCCGCGCGCGACACCGAACGGGGGAGTGGTGCCCTGGTTCCCCGTGTCGATGCTCACCCAGGCCTCCGTCATGTACAACGTGCGCTCCACACTCAGCTGCGGGGCGTTCAGGGCCCGCCGCCCGTCCGTGGCGCGCAGCCGGCTGCCCCGCAGGCTCAGCGAACCGCCGACCTTCGCCCCGCGCAGACTCAGCTCGCCGAGCGTCTCGATCATCTCGGCCTGGAGGTCCTGCGCCACCGACATCCCGTCGCCCACGAAGGCACGGCCCCGGCGGTCGGGGCCGACGCGGATCTGGTTGATCAGCAGGTCCGTCCCGATCTGGGCGTCGGTCAGCCGGATCCCGCGCTCGACCCGGCAGCGCGGCAGATGCAGATCGCCCTCCGTGTGCAGCCGGGCCGCCTCCAGTCTCGGCACCGCGCAGCCCACCATCCGCAACGTCGTGAAATGGCACTCGGGCAGCACCACCTCCTGCTCGAAGCGGCAGCCCGTGAGCTCCACGTACGGCGAGACACGCCCGCCGGCCAGATCCAGCTTGCCCGTGATGCGCACGCCCCGGAGCTTCAGCGCGGCCACCCGCCCCGGCCGCGCCGCCGGCCCGCTGAGCAGCAGCCGCGCCACCGTCCGGGCGCCGACGCTCCGCTCCGGACCCCAGCTGTGCGGGGCGAACGGATCGTCGCGCACCGGGTCGTGCGCCCGCAGATCGTAGGTGGTGCCGTTCCGGAAGGACTGCCACATGCCCAGTTCCGCGGCGCTCAGCCCGTCGGGGATCTCGCCGTCCTGCGGTTCCGTCACCACGTCACCTCCACACGCGCGGATCACCCCGCGCCCGTACCTTCGTTCTTCCCTCTGTGTGACCGTGCGAAAGCTAACGGTCAGCAGTGACAGCCGGGACATGTATCAGCCAGTGATACGGGCGACCGGACGCCGTATCCGGTCTGAGAGAATTGCGGTGTGATCTCTCGAATCGATCTGCGCGGCACCGCCCTCCCCGAGGGCGGCGACCTGCGCGACCTGCTGCCCCGTGCCGAGTTCGACGTGGAAGCCGCCCTGGAGACGGTGCGGCCCATCTGCGAGGACGTACGCCATCGTGGCTCGGCGGCAGTGATCGACTGGGGGGAGAAGTTCGACGGCGTCCGCCTCGACTCGATCCGGGTGCCCGCCGACGCGATCACCGGCGCCCTGGAGACGCTCGACCCCGCCGTGCGCGCCGCCCTGGAGGAGTCCATCCGCCGCGCCCGCCTCGTCCACCGCGCCCAGCGCCGTACGACCCACACCACCCAGGTCGTCCCCGGCGGCACGGTCACCGAGAAGTGGGTGCCCGTGGAGCGCGTCGGGCTCTACGTCCCCGGCGGACGCTCGGTCTACCCCTCGTCCGTCGTCATGAACGTCGTCCCCGCCCAGGAGGCCGGCGTCGAGGGCATCGCCGTCGCGTCCCCGCCGCAGAAGGAGTTCGGCGGCCTGCCGCACCCCACGATCCTCGCGGCCTGCGCCCTCCTCGGCGTCGACGAGGTGTACGCCGCCGGCGGCTCCCAGGCCGTCGCGATGTTCGCGTACGGCACCGAGGACTGCCTCCCCGTGAACCTCGTCACCGGCCCCGGCAACATCTACGTCGCCGCCGCCAAGCGCCTCCTCAAGGGCCGCGTCGGCATCGACGCCGAGGCCGGCCCCACCGAGATCGCGATCCTCGCCGACGCGAGCGCCGACCCGGTGCACGTCGCCGCCGACCTGATCAGCCAGGCCGAGCACGACCCGATGGCCGCCGCGGTGCTCGTCACCGACTCCGAGGAGCTCGCCGCCGCCACCGAGGCCGAGCTGAAGCCGCAGGTCGCCGCGACCCGGCACGTCACCGACCGGATCGAACCGGCTCTGGCCGGCCGTCAGTCCGCGATCGTCCTGGTCAACGACCTGGAGGACGGCCTCAAGGTCGTCGACGCGTACGCCGCCGAACACCTGGAGATCCAGACGGAGAACGCCGCGGCCGTCGCCGACCGGGTCCGCAACGCCGGAGCGGTCTTCGTCGGCCCCTGGTCGCCCGTCTCCCTCGGCGACTACTGCGCCGGCTCCAACCACGTCCTGCCCACCGGCGGCTGCGCCTGCCACTCCTCGGGCCTGTCCGTGCAGTCCTTCCTGCGCGGCATCCACGTCGTCGACTACACCCGCGACGCGCTCGCCGAGGTCACCCACCACGTGGTGACCCTCGCCGAGGCGGAGGACCTCCCCGCCCACGGCGCCGCGCTCAAGGCCAGGTTCGGCTGGAAGGTTCCGCAGGCGTGACGAACAGCAGCACCCCCCCGAACGCGTGGGACGCGCTCCCGATCCGCGACGAACTGCGCGGCCAGTCCCCGTACGGCGCGCCCCAGCTCGACGTACCCGTCCGGCTGAACACCAACGAGAACCCGTACCCGCTGCCCGACGCGCTCGTCGACCGCATCGCCGAGCGGGTCCGCGAAGCCGCCCGCGACCTCAACCGCTACCCCGACCGCGACGCCGTCGAACTCCGCACCGAGCTCGCCCGCTACCTCACCCGCACCGCCGGGCACGAGGTCGCCGCCGCCAACGTGTGGGCGGCCAACGGCTCCAACGAGGTCCTCCAGCAGCTGCTGCAGACCTTCGGCGGCCCCGGGCGCACCGCGATCGGCTTCGAGCCCTCGTACTCCATGCACGCCCTCATCGCACGCGGCACGGGCACCGGCTGGATCTCCGGACCGCGCAACGAGGACTTCACCATCGACGTGGAGGCCGCGAAGAAGGCGATCGCCGAACACCGGCCCGAGGTCGTCTTCATCACCTCGCCCAACAACCCCACCGGCACCGCCGTGGACGCGGACACCGTCGTCGCCCTGTACGACGCCGCCCAGGCCGCCCGGCCCTCGATGGTCGTCGTCGACGAGGCGTACGGCGAGTTCAGCCACCACCCCTCGCTGCTCCCGCTCATCGAGGGACGCCCCCACCTGGTGCTCTCCCGCACCATGTCGAAGGCCTTCGGCGCCGCCGGCCTGCGTCTCGGCTACCTCGCGGCGGCCCCGGCCGTCGTCGACGCCGTCCAGCTGGTGCGCCTGCCGTACCACCTGTCCTCCGTCACCCAGGCCACCGCGCTCGCCGCCCTGGAGCACACCGATACGCTGCTCGGGTACGTCGCGCAGCTCAAGAGCGAGCGTGACCGGCTGGTCGACGGACTGCGGGAGCTCGGCTTCGCCGTCACCGACTCGGACGCCAACTTCGTCCAGTTCGGCCGCTTCGCCGACAGCCACACCGCCTGGCGGCGGATCCTCGACCGGGGCGTCCTGGTCCGGGACAACGGCGTACCGGGATGGCTGCGGGTCTCCGCGGGAACCCCGGCAGAGAACGACGCGTTCCTCGATGCGGTGCGCGGACTGAAGAAGGAGCACGACGCATGACTCGCGAGGCCCGCGTAGGAAGAGTGGAGCGGACCACCAAGGAGACCTCCGTGCTCGTCGAGATCAACCTCGACGGCACCGGCAAGGTCGACGTCTCGACCGGGGTGGGCTTCTACGACCACATGCTCGACCAGCTCGGCCGCCACGGGCTCTTCGACCTCACGGTCAAGACCGAGGGCGACCTGCACATCGACTCGCACCACACCATCGAGGACACCGCCCTCGCGCTCGGTGCCGCCTTCAGGCAGGCGCTCGGCGACAAGGTCGGGATCTACCGCTTCGGCAACTGCACCGTCCCGCTGGACGAGTCGCTCGCCCAGGTCACCGTCGACCTCTCCGGCCGCCCCTACCTGGTGCACACCGAGCCGGAGAAGATGGCGCCGATGATCGGCGAGTACGACACCACGATGACCCGGCACATCCTGGAGTCCTTCGTGGCCCAGGCGCAGATCGCCCTGCACGTGCACGTCCCGTACGGCCGCAACGCCCACCACATCGTGGAGTGCCAGTTCAAGGCGCTGGCCCGCGCCCTGCGGTACGCCAGCGAGCACGACCCGCGCGCGGCCGGCATCCTCCCGTCCACGAAGGGCGCCCTGTGACCGGCCTCAACACCGTTCTGATCCTCGTCGGCCTCTTCCTGGCCGGCGGGGTCTACTCCTTCTGGAAGCAGGGCATGCCCAAGGGCGTCGTCGTGCTCCTCGGGATCGGCTCCGTGATGTGCCTGGTGGCGGGCATCATGCGGATCCAGGGACTCTGGAACTGAGGTAGCACTGTGAGCGACAAGAAGAAGATCGTCGTCTTCGACTACGGCTTCGGCAACGTACGGTCCGCCGAGCGGGCCCTCGCCCACGTCGGCGGGGACGTGGAGATCACCCGCGACTTCGACACCGCGATGAACGCCGACGGGCTGCTCGTCCCCGGCGTCGGCGCCTTCTCCGCCTGCATGGCGGGCCTGAAGAAGGCGCGCGGCGAATGGATCATCGGCCGCAGGCTGTCCGGCGGCCGGCCCGTCATGGGCATCTGCGTCGGGATGCAGATCCTGTTCGAGCGCGGCATCGAGCACGGCGTCGAGACGGAAGGCCTCGACGAGTGGCCCGGCACCGTCGGACCGCTGCAGGCCGACGTCGTGCCGCACATGGGCTGGAACACCGTCGAGCCACCCGAGGGCTCCCAGCTCTTCGCGGGCCTGGACGCCGAGGCGCGTTACTACTTCGTGCACTCCTACGCGGCGCACGACTGGTCCCTCGAAGTGACCAACGACAAGATCCGCGCCCCCAAGGTCACTTGGGCCACGCACGGAGAGCGGTTCGTGGCCGCCGTCGAGAACGGCGCGCTGTGGGCCACCCAGTTCCACCCCGAGAAGTCCGGCGATGCCGGCGCCCAGCTGCTGACCAACTGGATCGAGACGCTGTAATGCCGAAGCTTGAACTGCTCCCCGCCGTAGACGTACGCGACGGACAGGCCGTCCGCCTCGTGCACGGCGAATCCGGCTCCGAGACCTCCTACGGCTCCCCGCTGGAGGCGGCCCTCGCCTGGCAGCGCTCCGGCGCCGAGTGGCTGCACCTCGTGGACCTGGACGCCGCCTTCGGCACCGGCGACAACCGCGCGCTGATCGCAGAGGTGGCCGGCGCCATGGACATCAAGGTCGAGCTCTCCGGAGGCATCCGCGACGACGCCTCGCTCGCCGCCGCCCTCGCCACCGGCTGCCGCCGGGTCAACCTCGGCACCGCCGCCTTGGAGACCCCCGAGTGGGTCGCCAAGGTCATCGCCGAGCACGGCGACAAGATCGCCGTCGGCCTCGACGTCCGGGGCACGACGCTGCGCGGCCGCGGCTGGACCCGCGACGGCGGCGACCTCTACGAGACGCTCGCCCGCCTCGACTCCGAGGGCTGCGCCCGCTACGTCGTGACCGACATCGCCAAGGACGGCACGCTCCAGGGCCCCAACCTGGCCCTCCTGCGCGACGTCTGCGCCGCCACCGACAAGCCCGTCGTCGCCTCCGGCGGGGTCTCCTCGCTCGCGGACCTGCGCGCGATCTCCCTGCTCGTCCCGGAAGGCGTCGAGGGAGCGATCGTCGGCAAGGCGCTGTACGCGGAGGCGTTCACCCTCGAAGAGGCCCTCAAGGCGGTCGCCGCATGACCGACTCCGTGCGCCGCGTCTCCTCGGGCGCCCCCTGGGAGGAGAAGTTCGGCTACTCCCGTGCCGTGGAGCTCCCCACCGGCCTCGTCCTGGTCTCCGGCTGCACCTCCGTGGTCGACGGCCAGATCGTGGCGGGCAGCCCGTACGAGCAGGCCGTCGCCTCCTTCCGGGTCGCCTTCGACGCCCTCAAGCAGGTCGGGATCGGCCGCGAGGACGTCGTCCGCACCCGGATGTACATCACGCACGCCCGGGACGTCGACGAGGTGGGCCGCGCCCACAAGGAGCTCTTCGACGACGTCCGACCCGCCGCCTCCATGATCATCGTGTCCGGCTTCGTCGACCCCTCCCTGGTCGTCGAGGTCGAGGTCGAGGCCTACCGGGCGGGTGAGCGATGACCCTCGCCGTACGGGTCATCCCGTGCCTGGACGTCGACAAGGGCCGCGTCGTCAAGGGCGTCAACTTCCAGAACCTGCGCGACGCGGGCGACCCCGTCGAGATGGCGAAGCTCTACGACGCCGAGGGCGCCGACGAGTTGACGTTCCTCGACATCACCGCCTCCAGCGGTGACCGCGAGACGACGTACGACGTGGTGCGCCGCACCGCCGAGCAGGTGTTCATCCCGCTCACCGTCGGCGGCGGGGTCCGCACCCCCGACGACGTCGACAAGCTGCTGCGCGCAGGGGCCGACAAGGTCGGGGTCAACACCGCCGCCATCGCCCGCCCCGAACTCATCCGCGAGATCGCCGAACGCTTCGGGCGCCAGGTGCTCGTGCTCTCCGTCGACGCCCGGCGCACCCCCGAGGGCACCTTCGAGGTGACGACCCACGGCGGCCGCAGGGGCACCGGCATCGACGCGGTGGAGTGGGCGCACCGCGCGGCCGACCTCGGAGCGGGCGAGATCCTGCTCAACTCGATGGACGCCGACGGCACCAAGGACGGCTACGACACCGAGATGATCAAGGCCGTGCGGGCCCACGTCACCGTCCCCGTCATCGCCTCCGGTGGCGCCGGCCGGCTCGCGGACTTCCCGCCGGCCGTCGGCGCGGGCGCCGACGCGGTCCTCGCCGCGTCGGTCTTCCACTTCGGTGACCTGCGGATCTCCGAGGTCAAGGGCGCTCTGCGCGAGGCGGGGCACCCCGTCCGCTGATCCCGGTCAGGGAGACAGCCGTACGGAAGACCGGCGATCTCGCCGATGTCCGTGCGGAGGACACGCCGCCAGAGTGGCGCCGTCAGCAACTGACGGCGCCACCCACGCGGTGCTCCCCCGAAGGACCGGACGACGGGCCTCCGGCTGCCGCGGTGTGGTTCGCCACAACCGAGAGGATCCCCCCTCGTGCAGCAGCACCTCCCCTCAGACGACAGCTCCCCACGCCGCCACCGGATGTCGAGGAGCCGCTCCCGCACCGTCAGGCTGGGCGTCGCGGCCGCGGCCGCCACCGCAGGTCTGGTCACCGCGCTGGTCCCGGGCGCGCAGGCCGCCGACAACCCGTACGAGCGCGGGCCCGCGCCGAGCAACGCGAGCATCGAGGCCAGCCGTGGCTCGTACGCCACGTCGCAGACGACCGTGTCCTCACTGAGCGTCAGAGGGTTCGGCGGCGGCACGGTCTACTACCCGACGTCCACCTCGGACGGGACGTTCGGCGCCGTCGTGATCGCGCCCGGCTTCACGGCCTACCAGTCGAGCATCGCGTGGCTGGGTCCGCGTCTGGCGTCGCAGGGCTTCGTGGTGTTCACGATCGACACCAACACGACGTCGGACCAGCCGGCCAGTCGTGGTGACCAGTTGCTCGCGGCGCTGGACTACCTCACCGGCAGCAGTTCGGTGCGGAGCCGGATCGACTCCTCGCGGCTGGGTGTGATGGGTCATTCGATGGGCGGTGGCGGCACGCTGGAGGCGGCGAAGGACCGTCCGTCGCTGCAGGCGGCGATCCCGCTGACGGGCTGGAACACGGACAAGACCTGGCCCGAGGTGCGGACTCCGACCCTGGTCATCGGGGCGGACGGTGACACCGTCGCTCCGGTGGCCACGCATTCGGAGCCGTTCTACAACTCCCTGCCGAGTTCGCTGGACAAGGCGTACCTGGAGCTCCGTGGTGCCACCCACTTCACGCCGAACACGTCGAACACGACGATCGCGAAGTACAGCATCTCGTGGCTGAAGCGGTTCATCGACAACGACACCCGCTACGAGCAGTTCCTGTGCCCGCTGCCGTCGACGAGCCTCACGATCGCCGAGTACAGGGGCAACTGCCCGCACACCTCCTGACCACGGGGGAGCCGGGGCCGGGCCGCGCGTACCGCGGTCCGGCCCTCCGCCGGTCGGCCCTCCGTCGGTCCGGCCCGCTGCGCCGCACGGAGCCCGCCGCTCAGTCCCGACCCAGGAACGAGGCGATGGCACCGGCGAATCCGGGGTCGCGCACGACCGTCAGATGGTCGCCCGGCAGCACGGTCAGCTCCGCCCCCGCGATGGCCGAGGCCAGCACCTCGGGCCGGGTCGCGAGGGGGTCGTCCGCACCGGCGAGCACGAGCGTCGGGACCGTGATCCGGTCCAGCGGCAGCGCGTCCCGGTGCACGGACCGTATCTGCGCGGCCAGCGCCGGCCGGTCACCGCCCGCCGCGTCGGCCAGCACCCGGAAGGCACGGGTCCGCTCGGGGGCGTCCGCCGCGTCCTCGGCCATGAGCGCCGCCGAGACCAGCTCGGGAGGCATCACCCTGGTGTCCAGGCCGCCCACCTCGACCGCGCCCGCGCCGATCCCCCCGGCCACCAGACGACTGATCCGGCTGTCCCGCGCCGCGGCCAGGACCGCCACCACGGCACCCATGGAATAGCCCGCGACGTGCACGTGGTCCGCGCCGATCCGGTCGACGAGCAGACGCACGTCACCGGCCATCAGCGACTCGCCGTAGTGCGCGTCGTCGTGCGGCCGGTCCGACGCGCCGTGGCCGCGCGCGTCCAGGGCGTACACCCGGCGGCCCCGCGCCACGAGCGCCTCGACGACGCCCGGGCCCTCCCAGTTCAGCCGGGCGTCAGCGGCGAAGCCGTGCAGCAGCACCACCGGCGGCAGGGCGCCGTCCGGGTTCCGCGACCAGGACCAGTAACGCAGGGTCAAACCGTCGTGTGTACGCAATTCGTCAGTCATGCACCGACGTTACGGGCGGCCTCCGCGGAACGGGCCCGGACTGTGCCCCGGCACAGCGCGCACGCCGTTCCGTTGGGAGCCCGCACCGGTCCGGGCCGACCGGGAACGGGGAGCGGACGCGAGCCTTCCGACGCTGTTTACGCGGAAGTAACGTGAAAGTGTGACCTCATCGACGACCGTGCACAGTCCGCTCCGGCTGTACGGCCGCAGCGGTGAAATCGCCATCCTGGAAGCCCTGTTGGGGCGGCTGAGGGCGGGGGAGGGCGGAGCCCTCGTGCTGACCGCGCCGCCCGGCCTCGGCCGTACCGCCCTGCTGCGCCAGGCCGCCGCCCGCTACCTCGGAGTGCACGGCGGCCCCGTGCTGTACGCCTCCGCGGCCCCCACCGAACAGCGACTGCCCTACAGCGGGCTCCACGCCCTGCTCTGTTCCGCCCCCGGCCCGCTGCCCCTCGCGCCCGACACGATCCTGCGCACCGGGATCGCCCCCGGCGCCCTGCTCGCGCTCATGCGCGCCCTGGGCGCCCGGCAGCCCCTGCTGGTCTGCGTGGACGACGCCCATGCCTGGGACCCGGACTCCCGGGCCGCGCTCGGCTTCGCCGCCCGCAGACTCGGCGCGGGCAGCCGGGTCGCGGTGCTGATCGGCGCGGCGGACGAGACCGCCTTCGCCGGACTGCCCGCCCTGCGCCTCGGCCCGCTGGACGACGACGCGGCGACCGCACTCCTGGACCGGCTCACCGAGGGCACGGCCGACATCGACCCCGTCGTACGCGCCGAACTGCTGCGGGAAGCGGCCGGAAACCCACGTCTGCTGGCCGGACTGGCCGGCCGGCTCACCCCGGGCCAGCTGGCCGGGCGGACCTCACTGCCGTACCCCCTCCCCGGGGGCGAGAGCGTCCTCGACGCCCATGCCGCACACCTGGAGGGGCTGTCCCCCGACGCGCACACCCTGCTCCTGCTGGCCGCCGCCGCGGAGGAGCACGAGCCCGACGGGGCCGGCTCCGACGCGGCCCTGCTGCTGCGGGCGGGCGCCCGGGCCGGGCTCTCCACCGCCCATCTCGACCGGGTGCTCTTCGCGCCGGCCGGGAGCGCCGGGGCCCTCCAGCGCGCGGGGAGCCGCGTGCACTTCAGCCACCCGCTGCTGCGCCGGGCGGTCCTGCACCGGGCGCCCCCCGGCCGCCGCCGCGCCGTGCACGAACTGCTCGCCGGACTGCTCGGCGGCCCCGGGCCGGCGCCGCTGCCCGCACTCGTCCAGCGCGCCTGCGCCGCCCCCGGACCGGACGCCGCCCTCGCCGAACAGCTGGAGGAGGCGGCCACCGCCCCGCGCCCGCACGGCGAACGCTCGGCCGCGCTGGCCCGGGCCGCCGCGCTCTCCACCGACGACACGCTGCGCGCCGCACGGTTCACCGCCGCCGCCGAACAGGCGCGGCTGGCCGGCGACACCGGCCGGGCCCGCGCCATGCTGGCCCGCGTCGGCCCCCACCTCGCCGGGGGCGCCGCCCCCTACGTGCGCGGCATGCTCGCGCTCCGGGACGGACCGGCCGCCGACGCCCGCGAGGCGCTCCTGACCGCGGCGGAACTGCTGGCCCCGCACGACCCGCGCCGCACCCTCGACGCCCTGTTCGGCGCCGCCGAGGCGGCCTGGGACATGGGGGACGCCATCGCGTACCTGGACGCCATGAACCGCATCCCCGTCGCCGCCGCCGACCGGCCCATGGCGCAGTACCGCGCCGGGATGTGCGCCGTGCTCGCCGGGCACCCCGACCGGGGCCACGCCCTCCTGCGGTGCTGCCTCGACTCCGCCGACCGCGCGGAGGACGCCGCCGAGCTCCTGCGGGCCGGCGCCTGTGCCCTGGTGCTCGGGGAGGTCGACGCCGCCTGCCGGGCCGGGGCACGCGCCCTCGCCGTCGTACGCACCCGGGGGCCGGAGGCCCTGCTGCCGCACGCCCTGGAGCAACTCGCGTACGCCGAGCTGCGCTCCGGGCAGCACGCCAGGGCCCGGGCCCACGCCCTGGAAGGGCTGCACGCCGCCCGCCGTACCGGCCAGCGGAACTCCGCGACCCATCTGCACGCCGTGCTCGCGCTCGCCGCCTCGGTCGAAGGGCCGGCCGAGGCGTGCGTGGCGCACGCCGACGCGGCGCTGGCCGGGGCGGGGCCGCACGGCCTGACCCAGGCGGCCATGCTCGCCACCTGGGCGGTCGCCCGTGCCGACCTGGCGGGCGGTCGGCCCGGCGAGGCGGCGGCCAGGCTCGGCCCGCTGGTCAGGCCGGGGCCGGGGACGGGACACTTCGCCACCCGGATGCTCGCCGTGCCCTGCTACGTCGAGGCCATGGTGCTCTCCGGCCGCGCCGGCGAAGGTGCCGCTGAACTCGACCTCGCGGTGCAGGAGTTCGCCCTGTGGTCCGCACGGACGACGGACCCCCAGGTCCGTGCCCAGCTGGCCCGCTGCCGCGCTCTGCTGGCGCCCGGCGAGGAGGCCGCCGCCCGGTACGAGGAGGCGCTGGCCCACCACGACCGCGCGGGCGGCGACTTCGAGCGCGCCCGCACCCGGCTGCTCCAGGGCCAACTGCTGCGCCGTCTGCGCCGTACCCGCGAGGCCCGCGGTCCCCTGCGGGACGCACTGGTCGCGTTCGAACGCTGCTCCGCCCGGGTCTGGGCCGCGCGGGCCGGAGGGGAACTGCGGGCCGCCGGGGAGGCGGTGGACGCGCCCGGCCGGAACGGTCCGGGCCCGCTGGCCGGACTCACCCCGCAGCAGCAGCGGATCGCCCGCTGCGTCGCCGAGGGCGCCACCAACCGTGAGGTGGCGGTGCGGCTCTCGGTGAGCCCGCGCACCGTCGACCACCACCTCCGCAACGTCTTCGCCGCCCTCGGCGTCCGGTCCCGGACCGAGCTCGCACGGCTGCTGGACCGCGGGGGCAGGGCGAGGTTGCAGGACCGTGATGAGAAGAACCGCGCAGACCTCTAGGTACCGACCGGGCGGTATGCCATTCTGCGGTCGTCAGGACCAATCGGTGTGCGCCTGCCCAATGCCGGGCCCGGCGCACACCGGGGCCGGCCCTACCGCGGCCGGCCGATTCCCGGTGGAGGCCGCCATGCCACAGGTCGTACGCTCACGGATCAGGGCACTGCACGGACCGCCCCCCGTAACCCCGTTGCCGCAGCACCGCGCCCGCTCCCTGGCCGGCCGCGAGGCCGTCGCCGTGCTCCACCGGGCCGCCCGGGTGCTCCTGGAGGCGCTGCCGGAACTCACGGACCGGCTGGTCGAGGCGCTGCGCGAGCAGGAGCCCGCCTACCGCGCCGCGATGGAGGCCGAACCCACCGAGATCTGGCAGGAGGTCCACCACTCGCTGCGGCACAACGTCGCCTCCCTGATCCAGCCCAGGGAGTTCCGTGAGGCGGCCCACCGCACCTCCCGGTGGATCGGCGAGAACCGGGCCGAGCAGGGCGTGCCGCTCGACGCGGTCATGCACGCCTTCCGGATGGGCGGGGCCATGGTCTGGCAGGACCTCGTCGACGACACCGCCCGGCGCCACCCCGAGGACACCCGCCTGCTGGTCCATGTGGCCGCCGACGTCTGGAACTTCGTCGACGAACACTGCGCCGTGGTGGCGGAGGCGTACCGGCAGGCCGAACGCCGGGTCTCCTGGCGCCGTGAGAACCAGCAGCGCCTGATGACGGCGGCCCTGCTGGACGGCACCGCCAGGATCGCGGACCTGCCGGACGCCGCCGCGATGCTGGGGCTCCCGGTGCAGGGCCGGTACGCGGTGCTCGCGGCCGCCGGAGCCCGGCGCGCCCCGCACGGCACCGGGCGTCCGCCACTGGGCCTGCCCGAAGGGACGACCGTGCTCTGGTACCCGGCGGGGGACGTGGACCTGGCGATTCTCCCCCTGGGGGCGGCTCCGGCCGCGGCCGACGCGGAGCCGCCCCGCGACGCCGACACGGAGAACACCCCCGGCCCCGCCGGGGACTCCGACGGTGAACTGGCGGCGCTCGCGGCCGGACTGACGGTACCTCCGGGTACCCGCGTCGGCGTCAGCTCCGTCGTCGACGGACTCGCCTCCGTCGGTGACGCACGGCGCCTCGCCGAGACGGCACTGCGGGCCTGCCCCGCCTCCGGCGGCACCGTCCTGCTCGACGAGCACCTGCCCGCCGCGCTCGTCGTCTCCTCGCCCGGCCTCGGGACCGCGCTCGCCGCCCGGGTGCTCGGCCCGCTGGACCGGCTGGACCCGGCGGACCGGGACGTGCTCATAGAGACCCTGACCGCCTGGCTCGACTCGGACGGCTCGGCGCAGCGGGCGGGGGCGAAGCTCTACTGCCACCGCAACACCGTGCTGAACAGGATGCGACGTTTCGAGCAGTTGACGGGACGCTGCCTGACCCGGCCGTCGGACGCCGTCGAGGTGTCCCTGGCCCTGGCGGCGCGACGGCTCCTGGCGGACTGAGGAACGCGCGCCGCCTCGCGGCGGCCGGTCCGCGCCGCCCCCTGGCCGTGCCGGACCCGCCCGCCGCGCCCGGCCGGACACCCGCCTCCCGCGGGCCCGCCGGGTGGCGGCGCCGACCACGCCGTTGTGCCGGCGCACAGTCCCGCGCCCGGCGGGCTGTACCGGCGCCGCGCCCCGCGCCCGCCCCCTGTGCCGCCCGCGCCCCGGCTGCTGCCATGGCGCGCATGTCTTCAGCTGCCCCTTGCGGAGCCGTACCGGCGGAGCGAACCCGGTGAGCGGCGCGATCGACGCCCGGTCCCTGGCCGTGGTCATCTTCCTCGGCTTCGTCGCCGTGTCCCTGCTGCTGTGCGGACTCGCCGCAGCCGACCAGGACGACCCCGAGCACTTCTACGCGGGCGGCGCGTCCCTCGGCCCCGTCGGAGCCGGCCTGGCCATCGCCGGGGACTACGTCTCCGCCGCCACGCTGCTCTCCACCACCGGATCCGTGGCGCTCGCCGGATTCGACGGCCTGCTGTTCGCCCTCGCGACGGTCGCCTCACTGGCCCTGGTGATGCGCCTGTTCGCCGAACGCCTGCGCCGCAAAGGCGTGTTCACCCTGGGCGACTTCCTCGCCGACCGGCTCCGTGACGGGGCTGTGCGCCGCGCGCTCGGCGTGGCCACCCTGGTCGTGCTGGCCCCGCTGCTGCTCGTACAGCTCACCACCGCCGGGCGCGTCATGACCTCCATGTTCGGACTCCCCGACGGCGCGCTCACCGGCTGCACCGTGGCCAGCGGCGCGCTGATGGTCTGCTACTCGGCGTTCGGCGGCATGCGCGGCACCGGCTACATCCAGATCCTCAAGGTGGCCGTCGTCCTGGGAGCGGTCATCCTGCTCGCGGGACTCGTCCTCGCACGCTTCGACTGGTCCCCCTTCGCCCTCTTCGACGCCGCCCGGACCGGCAGCGGGGCGGGCGGCGACTACGCGCGCCCCGGGCTGCAGTTCGGCCACGGACCGGCCGGCACGCTCGACCTCATCGGCTTCCAGGCCACCCTCCTGCTCGGAGCCGCCTGCATGCCGCACATCATGATGCGGCTCCATCCCATCCGTGACGCCCGGACCGCCCGACGGGCGGGCGTCTGGGCCGTCGGCCCCGTCGCCCTGCTGTGCGCCGGCATCGTCGTCGTCGGACTCGGCGCCTCCGCGCTGGTGGGCCGGGACCTGCTGCACGCCGCCGACCCGGCGGGCGGCACCTCCCTGCTGATGGTCACCAGCGCCCTCGACCCCGGCGCGGCCGGGCCGCGGGACAGCCCCCTGTTCGCGCTCGTGGCCTGCGCCGCGTTCGCCACCACCCTGGCCGCGGTCGCCGGTATCACCCTCGCCGCGGCCTCGTCACTGGCGCGGGACTTCACCGTGAAGTCGGGAGCACAGGGCGAGGGCAGGGCCTCCGGCAGGGAGATCGTGCGGGCGCGCCTGGCCGTCGCCGGTATCGGGGCGCTCGCCGTCCTGCTGTCGGCGTACACCCACGACCGCAACCCCCAGGTGCTGCTCTCCCTGTCCTTCGCGGCCGCGGCCTCGATCCTGCCGCCCGTCCTGCTGTACGCCCTGTTCCGGCCGGGCTTCGACGCCCGCGGGGTGCGGTGGACGGTGTACGGGACACTTCCGCTGATCGGAGTCCTGATGGTCCTGTCACCGGCGTTCTCCGGAACCCCCGTCGCGCTCTTCCCGGAGTGGGACTTCGACGTCTTCCCGCTCCAGACACCGGGCCTGGTCACCATCCCGGCGGGATTCCTCCTCGGACTGCTGGGATCGCGGCGGGGATCCGGGCCCGCCGCCCCCGGCGAGCGCCACCGTCACCGCGCCCGCTGGACGCCCGCCCGCGCACGGAGCGACGCCTGAGCGGGAGCGTGGCAAGGACCCGGTCGCGGGAGCGCCCGGGTCACAGGCCCAGCTCGGCCGTGTGCAGCCGGGCCAGCGCGTCCTTGTCGCCCTCCAGTTCCACCCGCGCCGCGTCCTGCCGGCCCGCGGCGAACAGCAGGAGCTCCCCGGGCTCCCCGGTGACCGTCACCACCGGGGTCCCCTTGTGGGCCACCGCCGTCTGGCCGTCCGGGCGCCGCAGCACCAGGCCCACCGGCGAACGGCGGCCCATCATCCGGGCCGTCTTCTCGGTGCGCGACCACAGCACATCGGCGAACACCGGGTCCAGGTCCCGCTGCGACCAGTCGGGCTGCGCCCGCCTCACGTCCTCCGCGTGGACGTAGAACTCGACCGTGTTGGCCGCCTCGTCCAGCTGCTTCAGACCGAAGGGCGACATCCTCGGCGGACCCGTACGGATGAGCTGGATCAGCTCTTCGTACGGCTTGGCGGCGAACTCGGCCTGCACCCGCTCCAGCCGGTTCTTCAGCGCGCCCAGCAGGATCCCGCCCGCGGCGTCCGCACGACGTTCACGCACCACGACATGGGCGGCAAGGTCACGGGTCTTCCAGCCGTTGCAGAGGGTCTGGGCCTCGGGACCCGCCGCTTCCAACAGGTCGGCGAGCAGAAGACGTTCACGCTTCGCATGGGTCGACATGCCCGCCAGCGTACGGCCGCCGCCCGCCGTCCGCCCAGTGGACGCACGACCGGGCGGCCCCGCCCGGCGCGGCACAATGGGCGCATGACCAGCACGCCCGGCCCCACGCCCGCCAGCAATCTCGACCCGGCCGTCGCCGCCCGCATCAAGCGCGGCCCCGACGGGCTGTTCCCGGCCATCGCCCAGCAGTACGACACGGGCGAGGTGCTCATGCTCGGCTGGATGGACGACGAGGCGCTGCACCGCACCCTCACCACGGGCCGCTGCACCTACTGGTCCCGCAGCCGCCAGGAGTACTGGGTCAAGGGCGACACCTCCGGTCACACCCAGCAGGTCAGGTCCGTCGCGCTGGACTGCGACGCCGACACCGTCCTGGTGAAGGTCGACCAGACGGGTGCCGCCTGCCACACCGGCGCCCGCACCTGCTTCGACAGGGACGTCCTCCCGCTCTCCACGGCCCGATAAGGTCAGCCGCCATGGATCTCGAGACCTTCCGCAAGCTCGCCGTCGACCGGCGTGTCATCCCCGTCAGCCGCCGGCTCCTCGCGGACGGCGACACCCCGGTCGGGCTCTACCGCAAGCTCGCGGGCGAACGCCCCGGCACGTTCCTCCTCGAATCCGCGGAGAACGGCCGCACCTGGTCCCGCTACTCCTTCGTCGGGGTGCGCAGCGCCGCCACCCTGACGGCCCTCGACGGCGAGGCCCACTGGCTCGGCACCCCGCCCGTCGGCGTGCCCGTCGACGGCGACCCGCTGCAGGCGCTGCGGGCCACCGTCGAGACCCTGCATACCCCCCGCGACCTGGTCGGCGACGAGGGCCTGCCGCCCTTCACCGGCGGGATGGTCGGCTACCTCGGCTACGACGTCGTACGCCGCCTGGAGCGGATCACCGAGCACGGCGGCGACGATCTGAAGCTCCCCGAGCTCACGATGCTGCTCACCTCGGACCTCGCCGTGCTCGACCACGGCACCGGCACGGTCCTGCTGATCGCCAACGCGATCAACCACAACGACCTGGACACCGGGGTCGACGAGGCCCACGCGGACGCGCTCGCCCGGCTCGACGCCATGGAACGCGACCTGTCCCGCCCGGTGGAGAGCGCCCCCGCCGCCCTGCCGCCCTCCGAACTCCCGCCCTACACCGCGCTGTGGGGCGGCCAGGCCTTCATGGACGCCGTCGAGGACGTCAAGGAGCGCATCAGGGCCGGCGAGGCCTTCCAGGTCGTCCCCTCCCAGCGCTTCGAGACCCCGTGCACGGCGTCCGCGCTGGACGTCTACCGGGTGCTGCGCGCCACGAACCCGTCGCCGTACATGTACCTCTTCCGCTTCGACGGCTTCGACGTCGTCGGCTCCAGCCCCGAGGCGCTCGTCAAGGTCGAGGACGGCCGGGCGATGGTCCACCCGATCGCCGGGACCAGGCACCGCGGCGCCACCCCGCAGGAGGACCAGGCGCTCGCCGACGAACTCCTCGCCGACCCGAAGGAACGCGCCGAGCACCTGATGCTCGTCGACCTCGGGCGCAACGACCTGGGGCGGGTCTGTGAACCCGGCAGCGTCGAGGTCGTCGACTTCATGTCCGTCGAGCGGTACTCGCACGTGATGCACATCGTCTCCACCGTCACCGGGCGCGTGGCCGAGGGCCGCACCGCGTTCGACGTGCTCACCGCGTGCTTCCCCGCGGGCACCCTCTCCGGCGCGCCGAAGCCCCGCGCCCTGCAGATCATCGAGGAGCTGGAACCCACCCGCCGGGGCCTGTACGGGGGCTGCGTGGGCTACCTCGACTTCGCCGGGGACTCCGACACCGCCATCGCCATCCGGACGGCCCTGCTCCGCGACGGAACGGCGTACGTCCAGGCCGGTGCGGGCATCGTCGCCGACTCCGACCCCGTCGCCGAGGACACGGAGTGCCGCAACAAGGCCGCCGCGGTGCTGCGGGCCGTGCACACGGCGAACCGGCTCGGGGCCGGCGGAGCCGGTAGGGGATAGTGGGGTACGTGAGTGCCGTTCCCGTACCCCAGCCCCGTGCCGCCTCCGCGCCCGACAGCGCGGGAAGCCGCCGCAGCCTGGGCGCCGGCCTGCTCCTCGGCGCGGCCGGCGCCACCGTCGTCCTCCTCGCCTCGGGGCAGACCTGGGCCGAGGGCAGGGCCGCCGTCGGTGGCGGCATCCTGCCCCTCAGCGCCGACGGCCAGGACGTCACCGGCCTCCCGGCCGCCCTGGCCGTCGTGGGCCTGGCCGCTCTCGTCGCCGTCTTCGCCGTCCGCAGGAGCAGCCGGCTGATCGTCGCCGGGCTGCTGGCCCTCAGCGGCCTCGGCGCCGGGCTCAGCGCCTTCGCCGGAGCCTCCGACCGGGCCGCCCTGGACGAGCAGGCCGCGCAGACCACGGGCAACACCTCGGCCACCGTCCAGGCCCTCAGTCACACCGCGTGGCCCTACGTCACCGCCGCCGGCGGACTGCTGATCCTGCTCGCCGGCCTCCTGGCCCTGCGCTACGGCAGCCGCTGGCCGGCCATGTCCGGGCGGTACGAACGCGACGGCACCCCCCGACCCCGCAAGGCCGCCCGCACCGCCCCGGACCCCGACCGGCCCGAGGAACTGTGGAAGGCCCTGGACCGCGGCGAGGACCCGACGCGCGAGGCATGACCCCCAGCCTCATGCCCACCCCGCGCGTGCGGGACAATGGGACCGGGCTTTCCCAGCAGCGATACCTTCAGCGCAACATCACCTAGGAGCAACTCATGGCGGGCAGCAGCCACGGACACACCCCGGCCGCCTGGACCGGTGTCATCATCTCCTTCATCGGCTTCTGCGTCGCGGGCCTCTTCATGGTCGCGGCGAACACCCTCGGCTTCTGGGCCGGTGTCGCCGTCGCCATCCTCGGCGGGGTCGTCGGCCTCGCCATGAAGATGGCCGGTCTCGGCATGCCGAAGGAGTCCGAGGAGATGGCGGCCGCCAGGGCCCGCGCCTCCCAGGCCCAGATCACGGCCTGAAGCAGAATCCCGGGGGCCACCCGCGGATGCCCGGGCCCCAGGACACGACACGACGCGAGGCGCGGCCCGGACCGGGCTGCGCCTCTCCGCGTGAGCGGGGACAATCAGCGCGTGGACGCCTCAGCCTCATCCTCTCCCGCACCCGCCGCCCCTGACCCGGCGGCCGGCCCCGTTCCCCCGCCGCGGCCCGCCCCGGCCTCCCGGCTCCGCCGGCTCGCGACCCCTGCCGGGGTCCTGGCCGTGGTCGTGGGAGCCTTCGGCTTCGTCGCCGCGGTCGACCCCAACGAGCCCGGTCACTACCCCGTCTGCCCCATGCTCCGCTTCACCGGCGTGTTCTGCCCCGGCTGCGGCGGGCTCCGCAGCGCCCACGCCTTCGCCCACGGAGACATCACCGCCGCGCTCGGCGCCAACGCCCTCGCCGTCATCGGTTACGTGGTCTTCGCGGCGGTCTGGGTGCTCTGGGCGGTCCGCGCGAGCCGGGGCCGGCCCCTGCGCATCGGCCTGGCCCCCGGTTACTGGTGGGGCGTCGGCGCGGTGCTGCTGGTGTTCTCCGTGGTGAGGAACCTGCCCTTCGGCTCGGCGCTGGCGCCGTGAATGACCAGGTAATGGGATGCGGTACCGCCGGATGCGAGCCCTGAGCCCTCCTGCGGATACCATCGAGATGGCTGATCCTGTACTCATCACCGCTTCGGAAGGGGGCCGCTCGCGTGAGTGTGCTCGACGAGATCATCGACGGCGTTCGCGCCGACCTCGCGGAGCGGCAGGCGCGTGTCAGCCTCGACGAGCTCAAGGAACGCGCCGCGCGCGCTCCCCAGGCCAAGGACGGAGTCGCCGCCCTGCGCGGCGAGGGCGTGACCGTCATCTGCGAGGTCAAGCGCTCCAGCCCCTCCAAGGGAGCCCTGGCCGCCATCGCCGACCCGGCCGCGCTCGCCGCGGACTACGAGGCCGGCGGGGCGTCCGTCATCTCGGTCCTCACCGAGGAGCGCCGCTTCGGCGGCTCGCTCGCCGACCTGGAGGCCGTCCGCGCCAAGGTCGACATCCCGGTCCTGCGCAAGGACTTCATCGTCACCTCGTACCAGCTGTGGGAGGCGCGCGCCTACGGCGCCGACCTCGCCCTGCTGATCGTCGCCGCCCTCGACCAGGAGGCACTGGTCTCGCTGATCGAGCGCGCCGAGTCGATCGGCCTGACGCCGATCGTCGAGGCGCACGACGAGGAGGAGGCGGAGCGCGCCGTGGACGCCGGGGCGAAGATCATCGGTGTCAACGCGCGCAACCTCAAGGACCTCAAGGTCGACCGTTCCACCTTCGAACGGGTCGCCCCGGAGATCCCCGACCACATCGTCAAGGTCGCCGAGTCCGGCGTCCGCGGCCCTCACGACCTCATCGCCTACGCCAACGCCGGCGCGGACGCGGTGCTCGTGGGCGAGTCCCTGGTCACCGGCCGCGACCCCCGGGCCGCCGTCGCCGACCTGGTGGCCGCAGGCGCCCACCCCGCGCTCCGGCACGGACGGGGCTGACCCCGCCCGTGCCCGCCGACCGTCCCGCCGCCCGCGTCCGGCCGGGTGCTCGCCCCGCCGGGGCGAGCGCCCGGGACCCGCACGCGCCACTGGCGCGCGGCCGTCGCGCACGCGTCTCCCTCCGCCGCCCTCAACCGAGGCGCTGCGCGCCGCCCTTCTGGCACCGCGGCTGCCGCGCCCCCGCCCGGCGGGTGCACGGCCGGCGCGTGCGGTACGTCATCGGCGACGAGCCGGGACAGGTCAACGGCATGCGATGGCGCACGGGGTCCGCGCCGTAGCGAGCCCCGGCCGTCGCCCCCCGCCGTGCGGGGGGATCCGCACGTCCCAGCGCACCGACCGTCCACCGGTCGGTGCGGCGCTCCGCCCATGGCGCATACGGTGACATCACCCGTTGCGATTCGAGGAGCACGTCGCATGTCGTCCGACTTCTTCATCCCGGACCCCGAGGGTCTGATCCCCAGCGCCGAGGGCTATTTCGGCGCGTTCGGTGGCAAGTTCATCCCGGAGGCGCTGGTCGCCGCCGTGGACGAGGTCGCCGTCGAGTACGACAAGGCGAAGGCCGACCCGGCCTTCGCCGCCGAGCTCAACGCGCTCATGGTCGACTACACCGGCCGGCCCAGCGCGCTGACCGAGGTCGCCCGCTTCGCCGAGCACGCCGGGGGCGCCCGCGTCTTCCTCAAGCGCGAGGACCTCAACCACACCGGCTCGCACAAGATCAACAACGTTCTCGGCCAGGCCCTGCTCACCAAGCGGATGGGCAAGACCCGCATCATCGCCGAGACCGGGGCCGGCCAGCACGGCGTCGCCACCGCGACCGCCTGCGCCCTCTTCGGGCTCGAATGCACCATCTACATGGGTGAGATCGACACCGAGCGGCAGGCGCTGAACGTGGCGCGGATGCGAATGCTCGGCGCCGAGGTCGTCGCCGTGAAGTCCGGCTCCCGGACCCTCAAGGACGCCATCAACGAGGCGTTCCGCGACTGGGTCGCCAATGTGGACCGGACCCACTACCTCTTCGGCACCGTCGCCGGACCGCACCCCTTCCCCGCGATGGTCCGCGACTTCCACCGGGTGATCGGCGTCGAGGCGCGCCGCCAGATCCTGGAACGCGCGGGCCGGCTCCCGGACGCCGCCGTCGCCTGCGTGGGCGGCGGCTCCAACGCCATCGGCCTGTTCCACGCCTTCATCCCGGACGCGGGCGTCCGGCTCATCGGCTGCGAACCCGCCGGACACGGCGTGGAGACCGGGGAGCACGCGGCGACCCTGACAGCGGGCGAGCCCGGGATCCTGCACGGCTCACGCTCCTACGTCCTCCAGGACGAGGAGGGCCAGATCACCGAGCCGTACTCGATCTCCGCCGGACTCGACTACCCGGGCATCGGCCCGGAGCACGCCTACCTCAAGGACATCGGCCGCGGCGAGTACCGCGCGGTCACCGACGACGCCGCCATGCAGGCGCTGCGCCTCCTGTCCCGCACCGAGGGCATCATTCCGGCCATCGAGAGCGCGCACGCGCTGGCCGGAGCCCTGGAGGTCGGGCGGGAGCTCGGCGAGGACGGGCTGATCCTGATCAACCTGTCCGGACGCGGGGACAAGGACATGGACACGGCAGCCCGGTACTTCGGGCTGTACGACGGCGCCGACGCCGTCGTCGAGGCCGACGTGGCCGACGGAGAGGAAGAGGTCACCAAGTGAGCGGCAACCGAGAGCTTCTCGAAGCGACGCTCGCCAAGGCGGCGTCCGAGGACCGCGCGGCGCTCATCGCCTACCTGCCCGGCGGCTTCCCGACCGTCGACGGCGGCATCGCCGCCGTCAAGGCGGCCGTCGCGGGCGGCGCAGACGTCGTCGAGGTGGGGCTCCCGCACAGCGACCCGGTGCTCGACGGGCCGGTCATCCAGACCGCCGACGACATCGCGCTGCGCGGCGGGGTCAAGATCGCCGACATCATGCGCACGGTCCGCGAGGCCCACGCGGCGACGGGCGCGCCGATCCTCGTCATGACGTACTGGAACCCGATCGACCGGTACGGCGTGGAGCGCTTCACCGCCGAGCTCGCCGAGGCCGGCGGCGCCGGGTGCATCCTGCCCGACCTGCCCGTCCAGGAGTCGGCCCTGTGGAGGGAGCACGCGGAGAAGCACGGTCTCGCCACCGTCTTCGTCGTCGCGCCGAGCAGCCAGGACGCCCGCCTCGCCACCATCACGGCCGCCGGCTCCGGCTTCGTCTACGCCGCCTCGCTCATGGGTGTCACCGGCACCCGCGAATCGGTCGGCGAGCAGGCCCAGGACCTGGTGCGGCGCACCCGGGCCACCACCGACCTGCCGGTCTGTGTGGGCATCGGCGTCTCCACCGCCGAGCACGCCCGGCAGGTCGCGGGATTCGCCGACGGGGTGATCGTCGGCTCGGCCTTCGTCAAGCGGATGCTGGACGCCCCGGACGAGGCCGCCGGCCTCGCCGCCGTCCGCGCGCTGGCTGGCGAACTGGCCGAAGGCGTTCGAAAGCGCTGACCGCACCTGTCATCCGAACGGGTGGACCTGGACCGGGGAGGCGCTGACCTGCCTCCCCGGTTCGTTTGCGCAGTGTGAGCGAGAAGAACCAGGACCGAAACAGAGCCGCGCGCGACCGGCTCGCCCAGCAGCGTGAGCAGGACCGGGCGCGGGAGCGCCGCCGCCGCACGCTGATCGTCTCGACGGCCGTGGTGGGGGTGCTGGCGCTGGCAGCCGTGATCGGCGTGATCGCCGCCAACGCCGGGAAGGGCGGCAAGGACAAGGAGGCCGGGCCGGCCGTCACCCCGTCCGGCGCGATGGGTGAGGACGGACTCGCCCTCCAGGTCGGGGCCGACGACGCGCCGTCCACGCTCACGATCTGGGAGGACTTCCGCTGCCCGGTCTGCGCCCAGTTCGAGAACGCCTTCCGCGACACGATCACGGAGCTCGCCGACAGCGGACAGCTCAAGGTGGAGTACCACCTGGCCACCATCATCGACGGCAACCTCGGCGGCAGCGGGTCGCTGCGCGCGGCCAACGCGGCCGCCTGCGCACAGGACGTCGGGAAGTTCGCCCCGTACCACGACGTCCTGTACCGCGACCAGCCCGCGGAGTCCGACGACGCCTTCGGCGACAACGGCAGGCTGATCGACCTGGCCGGCAAGGTGGACGGTCTGGACACCCCCGCCTTCCGCAGCTGCGTGGAGGACGGCACGCACGACAGCTGGGTCGAGAAGTCCAACAAGGCCTTCACCCGGGGAGGGTTCGAGGGCACGCCGACCGCGCTGCTCAACGGCGAACCGATCTTCCCGAAGAAGGGGAACGAGCAGATCTCCGAGGCCAACCTCAAGAAGTGGGTCGCCGAGGCGAACAAGGGCAAGAAACCGGGCACCGTGGGCGCCACACCGTCGTCGTCATGAACCTCGGGAGCCCTCCGGCGGGCCCCCGCCGGAGGGCCTCGTTACCCAGAAGTTGCCGGACGGCTTGCCGTACGTCCCGTCCGGCAGGGTAGCGTCGACCCCGTCATGAACCTTGCCTTCATTCCCAGCCCGTCGACCGGCGTGATCGAGCTCGGCCCGATCCCGCTCCGCGGCTACGCGTTCTGCATCATCATCGGTGTCTTCGTCGCCGTCTGGTTCGGCAACAAGCGCTGGGTCGCCAGGGGCGGCAAAGCCGGCACCGTCGCCGACATCGCCGTCTGGGCCGTGCCCTTCGGCCTGGTCGGCGGCAGGCTCTACCACGTCATCACCGACTACCAGCTGTACTTCAGCGACGGTGAGAACTGGGTGGACGCCTTCAAGATCTGGGAAGGCGGCCTCGGTATCTGGGGCGCGATCGCGCTCGGCGCGGTCGGCGCCTGGATCGGCTGCCGCCGCCGGGGCATCCCGCTCCCCGCCTGGGCGGACGCCCTGGCCCCCGGCATCGCCTTCGCCCAGGCGATCGGCCGCTGGGGCAACTGGTTCAACCAGGAGCTGTACGGCAAGCCGACCGATGTCCCCTGGGCCCTGAAGATCAGCGAGGGCACGAACCGGGTCGCGGGCACCTACCACCCGACGTTCCTGTACGAGTCCCTGTGGTGCGTCGGTGTCGCCCTCCTGGTCATCTGGGCGGACCGCCGCTTCAAGCTCGGACACGGCCGTGCCTTCGCCCTGTACGTCGCCGCGTACTGCGCGGGCCGCGGATGGATCGAGTACATGCGCGTCGACGAGGCGCACCACGTCCTGGGCCTCCGGCTCAACGTGTGGACCGCGATCATCGTCTTCGTGCTCGCCGTGATCTACATGGTGATCTCCGCGAAGACGCGACCCGGCCGCGAGGAGGTCGTCGAGCCCGACCCGGCCGAGGACGGCGGGGACACCTCCGCCGACGCCCCGGGGAAGACCGACGAGGACGGCGGGGACACCTCCGCCGACGCCGCCGGGAAGGACGCCGCCGGAACGGACCCCGTCGCCGAGGAGCAGGCCCCGGAGGCCGACGGGGCCCCGCAGAAGGCCGACAAGAGCTGACACGCTCCACACCCACCGTGACCGACACGAAGGGGCCGCCGGACCGCACTGGTCCGGCGGCCCCTTCGCGCGGTCATCGGCGTCATCGGCGACGCCGCGCCAGGGAGAGCGTGCGTTCGGCGGTCGCCACCACCGCCGCGTCGACGAACCTCCCGTCCGGCAGGGCCTGAGCCCCCGCCTCGCTCCGGGACGCCTCCAGGACCTGTTCCGCCGCCTCGACCTCGCGTGCCGTCGGCCGGAAGGCCCGCTCGATGACCGGCAGCTGCCTCGGGTGGATCGCCGCCCTGCCCAGCAGGCCCAGCCCCCTTCCGTGCGCACAGGACGACCGCAGCCCGGACAGGTCCCGCACATCGGGGAACACCGACATCACCGGAGGGTCGAGACCGGCCGCCCGGGCGGCGATCACCACACGGCTGCGCGGCCAGTCGAGACCGGCGTCGTCCCGCACCCCCAGATCCGCCCGGAGGTCCGCCTCGCCCAGTGCGACACCCCGCACGGCGTGGTGCGCCCCGGCGATCGAGTAAGCGTGTTCGATCGCCAGCGCCGACTCCAGCAGCGGATACAGCGGCACCCCGGGCGCCAGAGCCGCGACGTGGTGCACGGACGCCGCGTGGGTGATCTTGGGGAGCCGCATCCCGGACAGCCCCGGCAGCCGCGTCAGCGCCGTCACATCGCCTTCGCCGTGCACCCGGACATGGACCGGGACCGCCTTCGGGTCCGCCGTGACCGGATCCGAGAGGAGCTCCGCCGTCGCCGCGCGCGCGTACTCCTTACGGTCCGGGGCGACCGCGTCCTCCAGGTCGACGATCACCACGTCCGCGCCCGCCCCGAGTGCCTTGCGGACCACCTCGGGTCGGTCCCCGGGGACGTACAGCCAGGTCAGCGGCACCGGGTTCACAGGACACCCTCGTTGCGCAGGGCCTCGATCGCCGGTGCGGAGAGGCCGAGCCCGGACAGGATCTCCTGCGTGTCCGCCCCGTGCGGCCGGCCCGCCCAGCGGATCGCCCCCGGAGTCCCCGAGAGCCGGAACAGCACGTTCTGCATCCGCAGCGGGCCCAGCTCGGGGTCGTCGACCTCGGTGATCGTGCCGAGCGCCCGGTACTGGGGATCCTCCATCACGTCCCGTACGTCATGGATCGGCGCGATCGCCGCCTCGGCCTTCTCGAACGCGTCCACCGCCTCCTCCCGGGTGCGCCGGGAGATCCAGTGGCCCACCGCGTCGTCGAGCTCGTCGGCGTGCTCGGCGCGTGTGCTCCCGGCGGAGAACCACGGCTCCTCGATCAGCTCCGGCCGCCCCACCAGACGCATCACGCGCTCCGCGACCGACTGGGCGGAGGTCGAGACCGCGACCCAGTGGCCGTCCGCGGTGCGGTAGGTGTTGCGCGGAGCGTTGTTGCGGGAGCGGTTGCCGGTCCGCGGCTGGACGTAACCGAGCTGGTCGTACCAGAGCGGCTGCGGCCCCAGCACCGTCAGGATCGGCTCGATGATCGCCATGTCCACCACCTGCCCCTCCCCGGTGCGGTCGCGTCCCGCCAGGGCCGTCATCACCGCGTACGCCGTGGCGAGCGCGGCGATCGAATCGGCGAGGCCGAACGGCGGCAGGGTCGGTGGCCCGTCCGGCTCGCCGGTGACGGCGGCGAAGCCGCTCATCGCCTCGGCCAGGGTGCCGAAACCGGGCCGGTGCGCGTACGGGCCCGTCTGCCCGAAGCCCGTGACCCTGGTCAGCACCAGCCGGGGGTTGACGGCACGCAGCTCCTCCCAGCCGAGTCCCCAGCGCTCCAGGGTGCCGGGCCGGAAGTTCTCGATGATCACATCGGTCCCGGCGGCCAGCCGCAGCAGCACGTCCCGGCCGCCGGGGGAGGACAGGTCGAGGGTCAGCGTGCGCTTGTTGCGGCCGAGCAGCTTCCACCACAGGCCGACACCGTCCTTCGAGGGGCCGTGTCCACGCGAGGGGTCGGGCTTGCGGGGGTGCTCGACCTTGACGACCTCCGCGCCGAAGTCCCCGAGCATGGTGGCTGCGAGAGGCCCGGCGAAGAGGGTGGCGAGGTCCAGGACCCGCAGGCCGGCGAGCGGCGGCGTGCCGGAGCCCGCGGGGTGCGTGGGAGTGCTCATGCGGCATCGATCTCGCTGCGGTAGGGCATGGACGTCGAGGCCCCCGGCTTCTGCACACAGAGCGCGGCGGCACCGGACGCCCAGGCCGCCGCCTCGGGCACGGACCGGCCCTCGCCGAGCGCCACGGCGAGCGTGCCGACGAAGGTGTCCCCGGCACCGGTCGTGTCGACGGCGGTCACCCGGGGCGCGGGGAAGAGGACCGGTTCGCCGCCCCGGA
Source organism: Streptomyces sp. JH34 (assembly GCF_029428875.1). Taxonomy (NCBI): domain Bacteria; kingdom Bacillati; phylum Actinomycetota; class Actinomycetes; order Kitasatosporales; family Streptomycetaceae; genus Streptomyces; species Streptomyces sp. JH34. The sequence continues at coordinate 5,605,947 of NZ_JAJSOO010000001.1, forward strand.
CCGCGTACAGGCAGCCCTTCCGGCCGAGCGTGATCACGACCTCGGGCACCTGCCGGAGCAGGATCTGCGCCGCCGCGTGCGGTTCCGTGCACCCGGACAGCGCGGCCGCCTCGTGCTCGTTGGGGACCAGCAGGTCGACCGCGTCCAGGAGCGCGGACGGCAGCGGCTGCACGGGTGAGGGGGTGAGGATCGTCCGTACGCCGCGCGCCCTCGCCGTCCGCGCCGCCTCGGTCACGACGGCCAGCGGCAGTTCCAGCTGCAGGAGCAGCAGGCCGGCCGCCGAGACGGCCGCCTTCTCACCCGGGCCGAGCGCGGTCACCGTGCCGTTCGCGCCCGGGATCACCACGATGGCGTTGGACCCCTCGTCGTCGACGACGATGTGCGCGGTGCCGCTGGGGCCCGCCACGGTGTGCAGCAGATCGGTGTCCACTCCGGCGTGCTCCAGATTCGTGCGGAGGACCGAGCCGTACTCGTCCGTCCCGACCGCGCCGATCATCACCACCTCGCCTCCCGCGCGGGCCGCGGCGACGGCCTGGTTGGCCCCCTTGCCTCCGGGGACGGTCCGGAACTCGCGTCCGGTGACGGTCTCCCCGCGCCCTGGTGCCCGGGCGACGTAGGCGACCAGGTCCATGTTGGTGCTGCCGAGCACCGCGATCGCTGTCATGGGCGGCGTACCTCCTGATGGGTCAGTTCCGCGAGGGTGTCGAAGCCGATGGAGTCGAAGCCGGGTACGGAGGTGGCGAGGCGGTTCTTGAGCGGGGCGGTCCAGCGGTCGGGCAGCGCGGAGGCCCGGCCGGCCAGCAGACCCGCGAGCGAACCGGCGGTCGCGCCGTTCGAGTCGGTGTCCCAGCCGCCGGACACCGCGCAGCCGATGGAGCGGCCGAAGTCCCCGTCGGCGTGGGTGAGGGCGGCCGCCAGCAGGGCCGCGTTCGGCAGGACGTGCACCCAGTGGTGGGTGGTCCCGTAGGTGTCGTGGAGCCGGTCCACGACCGTGTCGAAGTCCGGTTCGGCGCGGGCCGTACCGATGCCGAGGCGCACCGCGCGCGCGTACCGGGAACGCGGCGGCACCACCCGGAGACCGGCCGCCAGACAGCCGTGGACATCCGTCTCGCCGCCCGCGGCCTCGGCCAGGGCCGCGGCGGTGAACATCGCTCCGTACACCCCGTTGGCCGTGTGGGTCAGGACCGCGTCCCGGTGGGCCTGTTCCGCGGCGGCCCCCGGGTCGCCGGGGTGGATCCAGCCGTGCACGTCGGCCCTGATCCGGGCGCCGATCCACTCCCGGAACGGGTTGCGGTGGCGTGCGGTGTCCGGTGGCTCGATGCCGTCGAGCAGATTGCGGTAGGCGACGCGCTCCGCGGTGAAGACGCGGCCCGCGGGGAGCTCGTCGAGCCACAGCCGGGCCACGTCGCCCGTGCTGAAGCCCCGGCCGTGCCTCTGGAGCAACAGCACGTTCAACAAGGGGTAGTTGAGGTCGTCGTCCTCGGGCATCCCGTCGATGTTCTCGGCCAGCGAGGTGGGCGCCGAGCGACGGTTCCACGGGTAGGCGGCGGCCAGGGCGTCCGGCAGCCCCCTGGCCGTGAACCAGGTGGTGAGCGGCCAGTTGCCGGTGGCGCGCGCCAGGGCGCGGATGCCGGCCAGCGGCAGCTTCTCGACCGGCTTGCCCAGCAGACAGCCGGCGGCCCTGCCCAGCCAGGCCGCGTGCAGGGCGTCGGGCCCGACGGACACCGCGGGGGTGCGCGGGGCGGGCCAGCGTGGGCAGACGGCCCGGATCCCGGACAGCTCGGTCGGCTCGTCCTGTGCCGACGGGCTCCTCAGCAGGGCGAGTTCGTCCAGGAGCTGTCCGGCGAGCGCGCGCAGCCGGCGCGGCGCGGCCGGCTCCGAGGCCCCCGCCCTCTCCGGGGCCGGTCTGCCGCCCGCGGAGAGCCACCGCTGCTCGATGTCACGCGCGTCCCGGCCGTCCTGCGCCGCCTGGCGCAGCTCGTGACCCACCAGGTCCTCCGGCTGGACCCATGTCAGGCGTACGGTCACCGCCCGTCGCCCGTCAGCTCGGCGAACGCCGCCTCGTGCGCGCGGCGTCGTGCCGTGTCCCGCACGAACACCTCGCGGGCGACCTCCGCCAACGCCCTTGCCGGGGCGTGGAGGTCGAGACGGCTGGCGTCGGCGACCGTCTTCACCCAGGTCCCGGGGATCGCCCGCTCGCCGTGGAGCGCACCCGCGAGGGCGCCGCTCATCGTGGCGATCGAGTCGCAGTCGCGGCCGTAGTTGACCGAGCCGAGCACCGTGCGGCGGTAGTCGCCGTCACCGACGAGCAGCATGCCGAGCGCGACCGGGAGTTCCTCGATGGAGTGCAGCCGTGAGGGCCGCCGGGCACCCAGGGAGGGTTCGCGGTAGTGCGGCCCGACCGTGTCGAAGGGGGCGACGGCGGCGCGCAGCGGCACCAGCGCCGACTCGAAGTCCGTGTGGCGGGCGGCCGCTTCGCAGACGGACTCGATCGCCGACCGGGTTCCGTCCTTGGCCACGGCCAGGGCCGCCTCGACGACGGAGACGGGGGTCGCGCCCGGGGTGCACGCGGCCGCCACGGAGGCCGCCAGGACCCCGGCCGCCTCCCGGCCGTACGAGGACTGGTGCGCGCCCGCGACGTCCAGCGCCTCCGCGTACGCGGCCTCCGGGTGGGCGGCGTTCACCAGGCCGACCGGCGCCATGTACATCGCCGCCCCGCAGTTGACGACGTTCCCCGAACCGGCCTCCCGCGGATCGGCGTGCCCGTAGTGCAGCCGAGTGACGATCCACTTCTCGGCGAGGAAGATCCGCTGCAGAGGCAGCGCCTCGGCCTCCAGTTCCGGGATCCAGCGGGGCCGTGTCATCAGGTCCGGTACGAGATGGTCGGCGACGGAGTACGCGTCCAGGTGGCCGCGCACCGTCTCGTACACCCGGACGAGCGCATGGGTCATCAGGGTGTCGTCGGTGACGTGCCCGTCGCCCTTGTGGTACGGGGCGATGGGGCGCGCGGTGCGCCAGTCGTCGCCGTACCAGGGCCCGACGACGCCGGTCACCCGGCCGCCGTGCCGCTCGGCGATCTGCTCGGGCGTCCAGCCCTCGACCGGGCCGCCGAGCGCGTCCCCCACGGCAGCGCCGACGAGGGCTCCGGTGATCCGTTCATCCAGTGTGAGCGTCGTGGTGGGCGTACCTGCCGCGGGCCGTGCGGATGTTTTGTGTGTCATGCCGGGATTGTCCACCCGGGGTGACCGGTTCCGTGGCTGCCAGCAGCCCGGCGAGTTCGACGAGGTCCGTGCCGGCGAGCCGGGGCAGCGCGCACCCGGCCAGCGTCCGGCACGCCTCCCGCCAGCCCCCGGGTACGGACACCGCCCCGCCCAGCGCCCCGGTCAAAGCCCCGGCGAGCGCGGGGGCGGAATCGGCGACCCGGGACAGGCAGGCGGCCGCGGGGACGGCCTGGGCGAACTCGCCCCGGGCGGCGGTCGCCAGGGCGAGGGCGACCGGCACGGTCTCGGCGGCGGCGATCCCGTAGCTGTACACGTGGTCCACGATCTGGTGCTCCAGCACCGGCACGAGTGCGAAGGCCCCGGCCGCCTCGTCCGCGAAATCCCGGGCCAGCCGCACGGCGTGGACGGCGTTGCGGGCGATCTCCGTGCCGTCGGGAAGCCGGTCGAGAGCGGCGTTCACCGCCGTGTCGACGTCCGCCCCGGCGAGTGCCTCCGCGATCGCGGCGGCGACGGCGCGCGCGCCGTGCACCCCGTCACCGTCCTGGGTGTACCGGGCGTCGAACTCGGCGAGCTCGGCCGCCGACGCCGGGTCGCCGGGGTGCACGACCGCGAGCACGGCGGCCCGCACGCAGGCCGCGTCGTCGAAGTAGTGCGGATTGTCGTGGCCGGTGGCGGGCGGGCGCAGGCCCGCGGCGAGATTGCCCAGCCCGGCCCGGACGGAGATCCGGGCCCGGAGCGGCAGGACGGCGGACTCGACCTCGGGTGCCCGGGCACTCGCGGCGGCGACCTTCGCGGCCAGCGCGTTCCACGACCGGTCGATCGCGTCCCGCATGCGGTGGCCGGGGGAGAGGCCGGGTGCCTGGTCGGCGGCGGCCGCCAGCACCGTCCGGGCGGCGAACGCCGCCCACTCGGCGTCGTCGGACGGCCCGAGCCGCAGCGGTTCCGGCGGCTGGTTCAGGGCGATGGGCACGGGGAGCGTCGTCGTCGCGTTCTGCTCGGCGAAGGTGTCCAGCTCGCGGGTGAGCCGCCTCGTCCACTCAGGCATCCGCGCCGCCCGGTGCCGCGCGGCCGGCCACCCCGCGGCGTCGCCGGCGGCCAGCCCGAGCAGCAGCCCCTCGATCCGGGCCCGCCTGTCCGATGCCTCCCCGTCCCGAGCGCCGCGGCTCCCGGCGGCCGCGGACGCCGGCTCCGCCGTGATCCGGATGGCCAGGTGCGAGGCGGCCTCCGCCGCCGTGACGGGCGAGCCCTGTGGCGCGCGGCGGCCGGCGGTCACCGTGCGTCCTGCCGGACGCCGGCGGACCGGGCCCCCGCCCCGGCGCGTGCGGCGGCGGGCCACACGGAACCGGACGGCGGTGCGCCGGAGGGGGTGGCGACCGGAGGTGCGGCCTCGGACGTCTCCTGCCACGGCGCGGGCGGCGCCGCGGGCCGGCCCTCGCCCTCGTCCCGGGCGGAGGGCGTCCCATCGCGGCCCTCCCCGTCGTCCGGGGTCAGCAGTTCCGCGATGTCCAGCACGTGGTAACCGCGCATCGACGGCAGGCAGCTGCCCCGCACCGGCCCGATCGCCGCAGCCCACTCCCCGGGGATCGCCGACACCCCGTGCAGGGCGCCCGCCAGAGCGCCCGCCAGCGCGGCCGTGGTGTCGGCGTCACGGCCCATGTTCACGGCGGTGAGCACCGCGGTGCGGAAGTCGCCCCGTGCCGCCGTGAGGGCACCGAACGCCAGTCCGACCGCCTCCGGCGCCAGGTCCGTCCACGGGTAGCCGCCGATCACCACCGCCGAGCGCACCGCGCGCTCCCCGGTCAGCCGGTCCGGGTACGGACGCTGCGCGGCCGCGACGGCGCGGCGCAGCGAGCGGGCGGTCCAGGAGTCCATCGGTACGACCGAGAGCGCTGCGGCGATCACGGACGCGAGTCCGGCCCCCGCCATCGCGGCCGCCACCCCCGCCGCGACCGCCTGCCCGCCGTAGATGCCCTCGCCGTCGTGGCTGACCCGCCCGTCGACCGCCACCAGCCGGGCCGCCTCGGCGGGGCGCCCCGCGGCGAAGACCCCGAACGGTGCCGCCCGCATCGCGAGACCGTCGCTCCAGGCGTGCCGGTGCTGGGCGGAGATCGGGGCGGCGAGGCCCCGCCGCAGGTTCTCCAGGGTGCCGCGTTCGCTGAACCCGGCGCCCCGGAAGGGGCCCTCGTCCAGATCGGCGATCCAGTGGTGCCAGGCCCGTTCGACATGCGAGACGGTGAGTGCCGAGCCGTGCCTGGCCAGCAGCAGCCCGGAGAAGATCGCGTACTCGGTGTCGTCGGTCCCGGCGGGATCGTCGCTGACGAACCCCTCGATACGGCCCCAGCGGCGACGGATCTCGGACGGGCGCATGTTCTCCGCCGGCGCCCCGAGCGCGTCCCCCACCGCGAGCCCCAGCAACGCACCCCGGGCCCGGTCACCCGTGCTCACCGCCGGGCTGTCCGCCTTGAGCTCCATCGTGTCGACCCTTCACTCGCACCCGTGAACTTCCGGTTGTGCGAGGTTTGCCCACTCCCGTCGAAGAGAGGCGCGCATTTCCTACAAATCGGCCGCCCGGGTGAGGGGCTCAGGGCAGGTAAGTTCGGCCTTCCTTGCTGGCGGGAGGCGTTTTTCGTGCGTACTTTCGACGGTGCGGAGCGGAGGACACCACGGGCCCGTTCCCGGAAAAGGGGAGAGCTGTGTCCATCATCGAGACCGACGCCGTACTGCACGAGGCCCACCGCGACAACCACACCCACCGTGACGTGAACGGCGGCTGGCTGCGGCCCGCGGTGTTCGGCGCCATGGACGGTCTCGTCTCCAACCTCGCCCTGATGACGGGCGTCGCCGGAGGAGCGGTCTCCCAGCAGGCCATCGTCATCACCGGCCTGGCCGGGCTCGCCGCCGGTGCGTTCTCCATGGCCGCGGGGGAGTACACGTCCGTCGCCTCGCAGCGCGAGCTCGTCGAGGCCGAGCTCGACGTCGAGCGGCGTGAGCTGCGCAAACACCCCAAGGACGAGATGCGGGAGCTCGCCGCGCTCTACGAGTCCCGAGGGGTCGAGCCCGCCCTCGCCCAGGAGGTCGCCCGGCAGCTGTCCCGGGACCCCGAGCAGGCGCTCGAGATACACGCCCGCGAGGAACTCGGCATCGACCCGGGCGACCTGCCCTCGCCTCTCGTCGCCGCCCTGTCCTCCTTCGGAGCCTTCGCGCTGGGGGCCCTGCTGCCCGTCCTGCCCTACCTGCTCGGCGCGACCGTCATGTGGCCCGCCGTGCTGCTCGCACTGGCCGGCCTCTTCGGCTGCGGCGCGGTGGTCGCCAGGGTGACGGCGCGCACCTGGTGGTTCAGCGGACTGCGCCAGCTCGTGCTCGGCGGGGCCGCCGCGGCGATCACGTACGGGCTCGGCTCGCTGTTCGGTGTGGCAGTCGGCTGATCCCCGGCCGGGTTTCCGGTCCGCTCCGGGCCGCTCCGGTCCGGGGGAGTGTGCGGGGTGGGTTCCGGCCCGCCCGGCACGGCCTCCAGGGTGCCTCCGGAGGCCGCCGGGCGTCGGGACCGTGTGATGTACGTCTTGGCGCACGTCTCTGGGCGGATGGGGTGGGGCCGCCGTAAAGTGAGACGCTATACAGAGCTGCACATAAGTAGCCGTTACTCGGCGGTTTCGATTCCATGACCGCCGGGCAAGAGCCGTAGACACTCGCGGGCAACGACGCCCGCTCTCTGCGGTCTCCCCCGGACAGTGATCCACAACGATCCGTCCGATCGTGACCCACCCGCACCACGGCTCCGTGGTGTCCGCATGTTGGAACAGCCTTTCCGCTTTTTGAGAAGCGCTCCATCATGTAACCTGCACGAAATTTCGCAGAGGGCCAGCGTCGTCCCTCGGCACAGCACATGCCACGACGACGACGGGAGAGCCGATGCGTTCCGACGCCTGGTCGCCCATGGACGGTCGCCCCGCCCAGCAGGGGATGTACGACCCCCGTAACGAGCACGACGCCTGTGGTGTCGGGTTCGTGGCCACTCTGACCGGTGTGGCCAGCCATGAGCTGGTCGAGCAGGCGCTGACCGTACTGCGCAACCTCGAACACCGCGGCGCCACAGGATCCGAGCCCGACTCGGGCGACGGTGCCGGCATTCTCCTCCAGGTCCCCGACGCCTTCCTCCGCGAAGAGGCCGGGTTCGAACTCCCCGAGGCCGGCTCCTACGCCGTCGGCATCGCCTTCCTGCCCGCGGAGGACTCCACCGACGCGGTCAAGCAGATCGAGAAGATCGCCGTCGAGGAGGGCCTCGACGTCCTCGGCTGGCGCCAGGTCCCGGTCACGCCGGACATCCTCGGCAAGGGCGCCCGCGCCGTCATGCCCGAGTTCCGCCAGATCGTCGTGGCCGACGGTGTCAGCACCGGCATCGCGCTCGACCGCAAGGCCTTCGTCCTGCGCAAGCGCGCCGAGCGTGAGGCCGGGGTGTACTTCCCCTCGCTCTCCGCACGCACGATCGTCTACAAGGGCATGCTCACCACCGGGCAGCTGGAGCCGTTCTTCCCGGACCTCTCCGACCGCCGCTTCGCCACCACGGTCGCGCTGGTCCACTCGCGCTTCTCCACCAACACCTTCCCCAGCTGGCCGCTCGCCCACCCGTACCGCTTCGTCGCGCACAACGGCGAGATCAACACGGTCAAGGGCAACCGCAACTGGATGAAGGCCCGTGAGTCCCAGCTCGCCTCCAGCCTCTTCGGCGAGGCGCAGCTCGACCGCATCTTCCCCGTGTGCACCCCGGACGCCTCCGACTCCGCCTCCTTCGACGAGGTCCTGGAGCTGCTCCACCTCGGCGGACGCTCGCTGCCGCACTCGGTGCTGATGATGGTCCCCGAGGCATGGGAGAACCACGCCTCCATGGACCCGGCCCGCCGCGCCTTCTACCAGTACCACTCCACGATGATGGAGCCCTGGGACGGCCCGGCCTGCGTCACCTTCACCGACGGCGTCCAGGTCGGCGCGGTCCTCGACCGCAACGGTCTGCGCCCCGGCCGCTACTGGGTCACCGACGACGGCCTGGTCGTCCTCTCCTCCGAGGTCGGCGTCCTGGACATCGACCCCGCCAAGGTCGTCCGCAAGGGCCGCCTCCAGCCCGGCAGGATGTTCCTCGTCGACACCGCCGAGCACCGCATCATCGAGGACGACGAGATCAAGGCGTCCCTGGCCGCCGAGAACCCGTACGAGGAGTGGCTGGAAACCGGCGAGATCGAGCTCGAGGACCTCCCCGAGCGCGAGCACATCGTCCACACCCACGCCTCGGTCACCCGCCGCCAGCAGACCTTCGGCTACACCGAGGAAGAGCTCCGCGTCCTCCTCGCCCCGATGGCCCGCACCGCCGGCGAACCCCTCGGCTCCATGGGCACCGACTCGCCGATCGCCGCGCTCTCCGAGCGCCCCCGGCTGCTCTTCGACTACTTCACCCAGCTCTTCGCCCAGGTCACCAACCCGCCGCTGGACGCCATCCGCGAGGAACTCGTCACCTCGCTGCGCTCCTCGCTGGGCACCCAGGGCAACCTCCTGGAGCCGTCCGCCGCGTCCTGTCGAAGCGTCACCCTGCCCTTCCCGGTGATCGACAACGACGAGCTGGCCAAGCTCATACACATCAACGCCGACGGCGACATGCCGGGAATGAAGGCCGCGACCCTCTCCGGCCTCTACCGCGTCAGCGGCGGCGGCGACGCCCTCGCCGCCCGGATCGAGGAGATCACCAACGAGGTCGACGCCGCCATAGAGGACGGCGCCCGCCTCATCGTCCTCTCCGACCGGCACTCCGACGCCGAGCACGCGCCGATCCCCTCGCTGCTGCTCACCTCGGCCGTCCACCACCACCTCATCCGCACCAAGCAGCGCACCCAGGTGGGCCTGCTGGTCGAGGCCGGTGACGTCCGCGAGGTCCACCACGTCGCGCTGCTCATCGGGTACGGCGCCGCCGCCGTCAACCCGTACCTCGCGATGGAGTCCGTCGAGGACCTCGTCCGCGCCGGCACGTTCATCGAGGGCATCGAGCCCGAGCTGGCCATCCGCAACCTGATCTACGCCCTCGGCAAGGGCGTCCTGAAGGTCATGTCCAAGATGGGCATCTCGACGGTCGCGTCCTACCGCGGCGCCCAGGTCTTCGAGGCCGTCGGCCTCGACGAGGCCTTCGTCGCCCAGTACTTCAACGGCACCGCCACCAAGATCGGCGGCGCCGGACTCGACGTCGTCGCCAAGGAGGTCGCCGCCCGGCACACCAAGGCGTACCCCGCCTCCGGCATCGCGGCGTCCCACCGCGCGCTGGAGATCGGCGGCGAGTACCAGTGGCGCCGCGAGGGCGAGCCGCACCTCTTCGACCCGGAGACGGTCTTCCGCCTCCAGCACGCCACCCGCAACCGCCGGTACGACATCTTCAAGAAGTACACCGGCCGGGTCAACGAGCAGTCCGAGCGCCTCATGACGCTCCGCGGCCTGTTCGGCTTCAAGAGCGGCCGCGAGCCGATCTCCATCGACGAGGTCGAGTCCGCCGCCGAGATCGTCAAGCGCTTCTCCACCGGCGCCATGTCGTACGGCTCCATCTCCCAGGAGGCGCACGAGACGCTCGCCGTCGCCATGAACCAGCTGGGCGGCAAGTCCAACACCGGTGAGGGCGGCGAGGACGCCGAGCGCCTCTACGACCCGGCACGCCGCTCGGCCATCAAGCAGGTCGCCTCCGGCCGCTTCGGTGTCACCAGCGAGTACCTGGTCAACGCGGACGACATCCAGATCAAGATGGCCCAGGGCGCCAAGCCCGGCGAGGGCGGCCAGCTGCCCGGCCACAAGGTCTACCCGTGGGTCGCCAAGACCCGGCACTCCACCCCCGGCGTCGGACTGATCTCGCCCCCGCCGCACCACGACATCTACTCCATCGAGGACCTGGCTCAGCTGATCCACGACCTCAAGAACGCCAACCCGGCGGCCCGCGTCCACGTGAAGCTGGTCTCCGAGGTCGGCGTCGGCACGGTCGCCGCGGGCGTCTCCAAGGCCCACGCGGACGTCGTCCTCATCTCCGGACACGACGGCGGCACGGGCGCCTCCCCGCTCACCTCGCTCAAGCACGCGGGCGGCCCCTGGGAGCTCGGCCTCGCCGAGACCCAGCAGACCCTGCTGCTCAACGGCCTGCGCGACCGCATCGTCGTCCAGACCGACGGCCAGCTCAAGACCGGCCGCGACGTCGTCATCGCCGCACTGCTGGGCGCCGAGGAGTTCGGTTTCGCGACCGCGCCGCTCGTCGTCTCCGGCTGCGTCATGATGCGCGTCTGCCACCTCGACACCTGCCCGGTCGGCATCGCCACCCAGAACCCCGTCCTGCGCGACCGGTTCTCCGGCAAGGCCGAGTACATCGTCAACTTCTTCGAGTTCATCGCCGAAGAGGTCCGCGAGATCCTCGCCGAGCTCGGCTTCCGCACGATCGAGGAGGCCGTCGGCCACGCCGAACTCCTCGACACCGAGCGGGCCGTCACCCACTGGAAGGCGCAGGGCCTCGAGCTCGCACCCCTCTTCCACGTGCCCGAGCTCCCCGAGGGCGCGGTGCGCCACCAGATCGCCGAGCAGGACCACGGCCTGGCCAAGGCACTCGACAACGAGCTCATCAAGCTCGCCGCCGACGCCCTGGGCGCCGACAGCGCCGAGGCCGCCCAGCCCGTCCGCGCGCAGATCGCGATCCGCAACATCAACCGGACCGTCGGCACCATGCTCGGCCACGAGGTGACCAAGAAGTTCGGCGGTGCGGGCCTGCCCGACGACACCATCGACATCACCTTCACCGGGTCCGCCGGCCAGTCCTTCGGCGCGTTCGTACCACGCGGTGTCACCCTGCGCCTGGAGGGCGACGCCAACGACTACGTCGGCAAGGGCCTCTCCGGCGGCCGCGTCATCGTCCGCCCGGACCGCGGCGCCGACCACCTCGCCGAGTACTCCACCATCGCCGGCAACACCATCGGCTACGGTGCGACCGGCGGCGAGCTGTTCCTCCGCGGACGCACCGGCGAACGCTTCTGCGTCCGCAACTCCGGTGCCACGGTCGTCTCGGAAGGCGTGGGCGACCACGGCTGCGAGTACATGACCGGCGGCCACGCCGTCGTCCTCGGTGAGACGGGACGCAACTTCGCCGCGGGCATGTCCGGCGGTGTCGCGTACGTCGTCGACCTCGACCTCGACAACGTCAACACCGGCAACCTCGGCGCCGTCGAGACCCTCGACGACACCGACAAGCAGTGGCTGCACGACGTCGTGCGCCGCCACCAGGAGGAGACCGGGTCCACGGTCGCCGGGAAGCTGCTGGCCGACTGGGACTCCTCGGCCGCCCGCTTCAGCAAGATCATCCCGTCCACCTACAAGGCAGTGCTCGCCGCCAAGGACGCCGCTGAGCTCGCCGGTCTCTCCGAGCAGGAGACCACCGAGAAGATGATGGAGGCGGCGACCAATGGCTGACCCCAAGGGCTTCCTGACCACCGGACGCGAGGTCGCCCAGACCCGCCCCGTCGGCGAGCGCGTCAAGGACTGGAACGAGGTCTACGTTCCGGGATCGCTGCTCCCGATCATCAGCAAGCAGGCCGGACGCTGCATGGACTGCGGCATCCCCTTCTGCCACAACGGCTGTCCGCTCGGAAACCTCATCCCCGAGTGGAACGACTACGCCTACCGCGAGGACTGGTCGGCGGCGTCCGAGCGCCTCCACGCCACGAACAACTTCCCGGAGTTCACGGGCCGCCTGTGCCCCGCTCCGTGCGAGTCGGCGTGCGTCCTCGGCATCAACCAGCCGGCCGTCACCATCAAGAACGTCGAAGTCAGCATCATCGACAAGGCGTGGGACAGCGGCGACGTCACCCCGCAGCCGCCCGAGCGCCTCTCCGGCAAGACCGTCGCCGTCATCGGCTCGGGCCCGGCGGGGCTCGCCGCCGCCCAGCAGCTGACGCGGGCCGGTCACACGGTTGCCGTCTTCGAGCGCGCGGACCGCATCGGGGGCCTCCTCCGCTACGGCATCCCCGAGTTCAAGATGGAGAAGTCGCACATCAACCGCCGCATCGAGCAGATGCGCGCGGAGGGCACCAAGTTCCGCACGGAGGTGGAGATCGGCAAGGACATCGACGCCGCCAAGCTCCGCCGCCGCTACGACGCGGTCGTCATCGCCGCCGGTGCCACCGTCTCCCGCGACCTGCCCGTCCCGGGCCGTGAGCTGAACGGCGTGCACTTCGCGATGGAGTACCTCCCGCTCGCCAACAAGGTGCAGGAGGGCGACCTGACGGTCTCCCCGATCACCGCCGAGGGCAAGCACGTCGTCGTCATCGGCGGCGGCGACACCGGCGCCGACTGCGTCGGCACCGCCCACCGGCAGGGCGCGGCCTCCGTCACCCAGCTGGAGATCATGCCGCAGCCGGGCGAGGAGCGTAACGCCAACCAGCCCTGGCCGACCTTCCCCATGCTCTACAAGGTCACCTCCGCGCACGAGGAGGGCGGCGAGCGGATCTACTCCGTCTCCACCACCCACTTCGAGGGCGACGAGGACGGCAACGTCCAGTCCCTGCACCTCATCGAGGTGGAGTTCAAGGACGGCAAGCTGGAGCAGAAGGCCGGCACGGAGCGGGTCATCCCCGCCCAGCTCGTCACCCTGGCCATGGGCTTCACCGGCACCGACCAGGCCAACGGCCTCGTCCAGCAGTTCGGCGTCGAGCTCGACGAGCGCGGCAACGTCGCACGCGACGAGACCTACGCGACCAACGTCGACGGCGTCTACGTCGCCGGTGACGCGGGCCGCGGCCAGTCCCTCATCGTGTGGGCCATCGCCGAGGGCCGCTCCGCTGCGCGCGGCGTGGACCGCTTCCTGACCGGGACGAGCGCACTGCACGCCCCGATCCGCCCGACGGACCGTTCCCTGATGGTCTGACCACGGCACACAGACGTCCCGTACAACGGCGTACGGAACTGAACGCGGCGCCCGCCCCGTCCCCGACCGGACACGGCGGGCGCCGCGGCGCGTCCGGGCGCGCTCAGCGGGGCGTGGGTTCAGGTGATCAGCTGATCAGCGCCAGCGCGGACACGGCTGCCAGGGTGCCCGTCACCGACAGCACCAGGCCGGTACCGAGGAAGCGGCCCATACCGATCCGCGTCCCGTGCCAGCGGCACCGCTCGAACCACAGCAGCGTCGCCAGCGACGCCCACGGCGTGACGAGGGGACCCACGTTCACCCCGACCAGCAGCGCCAGCAACTGGTCGTGATTCCCCACCGGCACGACCGCCTCGCCCGCCAGATACGCCGGCAGGTTGTTCAGGACGTTCGACAGCCCCGCGCCCACCGCCGCGGACCGCAGCATCCCCACGAAGCCGTCGTCCGAGCCGAGCGCGGACTCCAGCAGCGCGTGCAGACCGTGCGCGCCGACGGTCGCCACCACCAGGAACATCCCCGGTACCAGCACCAGCAGCCGCCACGGCACCAGGGACAGCCGCAGCTCCTGCCTGCGCCGCACGGCGAACGCCACCACGACCACCACCATCGCGGTCAGCGACGCCGACCACAGCGGAACGTCCGCCACCAGGATCGCCAGCAGGAAGCCCGCACAGGCCACCGAGCAGATCCGCAGCAGGACGGGGTCCCCGGCCACCGGAGGACCCGGCGGGGTGTACCGGTCCGCGCCGCGCCGGCCACGACGCCAGTAGAAGACCCACAGGCACACCGACGTCACAGCGATCGCGGCGAGCTGGGGCAGCAGCATCACCGCGGCGAGACCGGACGGCGACAGCGCCACCCGGTCCGCCGCCAGCAGATTCGTCAGGTTGGAGACCGGCAGCAGCAGACTCGCGGTGTTGGCGAGCCACACCGTCGTCATCGCCAGCGGCACCGCCGCGATCCCCACCCGAGTGGCCAGGGCCAGCATGACCGGGGTCAGCAGCACCGCCGTGGTGTCCAGATTCAGCGTGATCGTGGTCAGTGAGGCGAACAGCACGCACAGCCCGAAGAGCAGCGGATAGCGCCCGCGCCCCGCCCGTGCCACCCAGGTCGACACCACGTCGAAGACCTGGGCCCGGCCCGTCAGCTCGGCCATCACGATCACGGTGCCCAGGAACACCACCAGCGGCCCCACACGCCGCATCTCCTCCGCTGCGGCACCCGAGGGCAGCAGCCCCGTGACCACAGCGAGCAGCCCCAGGAACAGCAGAGCCCCGGCGAGCCAGTCGAGCGGGTGCAGCCGCCGGAGGATCCCGCCCGGCCCGTCGGCCGGTCCACCGCTCCCCGAGCCCGCGGCCTCCGCTTCCGACACCTCTCTCACCATGAAACGATGGTCCCAGAAGGCGGACCCGGCTCACGTACCGGAGGATCCGGCCGCCACGCCGTCAGAGCGGCCGTCACGCCCCGGTCAGAGCGACCGTCCGCAGGGCGACCACCACTGCCAGCAGCACGACCAGGACCGCCCCGCCCGCCAGCTGCGCCGCGGACGTGCGCAGCCTGGCCGGCGCGTACGCGAGCCCGTAGGTCACCAGCCCGCCGGTCAGCAGCCCGCCGAGGTGCCCCTCCCATGAGGTGAACGCGGCGGAGATGACCATCCAGAGCAGGAACCCCGCCATGAAGCGGTTGACCGGCCGCATGTCATGGCCCAGACGCCGGTTGATGACGTAGAAGGACGCCGCCAGACCGAAGATCGCCCCCGAGGCGCCGACCGCCGTCGTCTCCGGCGAGACCAGGTACACCAGGACCGAACCGCCCACCGCCGACAGCAGATACAGCGCGAGATACCGCGCCCGGCCGAGCTGGCCCTCCACCATCCGGCCGAGGTTCCACAGCGCGAACATGTTGAAGACCAGGTGCATCACACCGAACGACGCGTCCGGCGGCAGATGCAGGAAGGCACCCGTCAGCAGCCGGTACCACTCCCCGTCGGCCACCCCGGTCAGCTCGAGCCCGGGGTAGGCCTCGCCCTTGTAGTAGTACTGCACGCCCGACGGATCGACGAGAACCGCACCGAGCATCCCGAACCGGTCCACGGTCTCGGACCTGAACACCTCGACCACGTACGCGACGATGTTCAGCGCCATCAGCACGTAGGTCACGACCGGCGCGGCGGCGCCCGTCACCGCCCCGCCGAACAGCGAACGGGCCTGACGGACCGAACGCTGCCCCTCCTTCACGCACTCCACACAGTGGTGCCCGACCGACGCCTCACGCATGCAGTCCGGGCAGATGTACCGGTCGCAGCGCGTGCAGCGCACATACGCCTCCTGCGACGGATGGCGGTAACACGTGGTGGCGGCGGCCTCCATGGCCGGCTCCTTCATTCGTCGACGGGGAGGAGCGCCGCAGGGGGCGGCGGCGCTCAAGATAGCGAACGGCGGTGAGGAGCGGCACAACCGGGTGCCGCGGCGTCACCCGCCCGCGACCACCGCGACCACCGGGGCGGTCGGGCGGCCCCGGCGCACCCGGGACGTGCGGCGCCGACGTCCGATCAGGTGACATGCCCGGACTCCGGGGAAACACGACAGGAGACGTCCTGATCCAGCGGTTCGATGGCCCCCATGACATCGACCGTGACACCGAGTTCATGGCAGGACTTCCGCGCGGCTGAGCCCGCCTTCGCCGACACCGTGCGCGAACGGTTCCAGCTGTACAGGCACCACGTCCTGGCGACCCTGCGCGTGGACGGATCACCCCGGGTCACCGGCCTGGAGGTGGAGTTCCGCATGGACGCCCTGTGGTTCGGCATGATGCCGAACTCCCGCAAGGCCCTGGACCTGCGGCGCGACCCGCGCTTCGCCGTCCAGGCCAACCCGGGGCCCGACGCCGAGATGACCGACGGGGACATCCGTGTCTCCGGGCGTGCCGTGGAGATCACCGACGCCGCCGTGCTGGCCCGCTTCGTCGAGGAGGTGACCCCGCCGGAGCCCTTCCTCCTCTTCCGCGCCGACCCCGCGGAAGTGGTCCGCACCGGACTCGACGGCGACGACCTCGTCGTCCAGGTCTGGCGCCCCGGCCACCCCCTGCGCACGCTGCGCAGGGCTGCCGACGACAGCCCCGTACGCGAGTCGTGACCGGAATGCCCGCCGGCGGCTCTGCCACCACCTCGACTCGAAGGAGTCGACGGCCGACGCGATCCTCTCCACCACTCGTCCGGCGTAACACCCCGCCACGGATCCGGCCGTCCCACGACCTGCGACCCGAGGCGCTCCGCTGCGGCATCCGGGTGAACCCGCCCCGTGCGTGGGCGCCGGACGCCTCCGACGACGCGGCCGGGGGAGACGTCCCACCGGTCCCGCGGCCGGTGCACGGCCTCGGGAGAACAGGGCGGGAAGCCTCCCGGAACGACTTCGGAACACGGTGTGAACCGTCCGTGCCGCCGCGTCCGCCGGCGGATTCCCCGACGCGCCGTCGCGGAGTGATCTGCCGCTCGACGACAGAACGTGCTACGGTTGCCGAGTTGCAGTTTTGGTACCCATGAACTTTATGTGCGCCTGACGGGAACCCTCCTCAGGCGCTTTATTGTTTTCCGGCTTTCTCCGGATGGGGCTCAATGCGGCGACTTGGAATTCGTAAAGTGCGGATTTCCGGCACTGCACCTCTTTTAGGAGAATGACATGGCTACTGGAACCGTGAAGTGGTTCAACTCGGAAAAGGGCTTCGGCTTCATCGAGCAGGACGGCGGCGGCGCCGACGTCTTCGCCCACTACTCCAACATCGCCACCTCGGGCTTCCGTGAGCTCCAGGAGGGCCAGAAGGTCTCCTTCGACGTCACGCAGGGCCAGAAGGGCCCGCAGGCGGAGAACATCGTCCCGGCCTAATCGCCGGACGCGTACCTCGCAGCCGGGGCCCGCACCGTCAAGGTGCGGGCCCCGGTTTGTGCTGTTTCCGACTCGTCGTCACCCCCGGTTCAGGCCCAGCCACCGGGACACCTGCTCTGTGCATGCATCCTGGGGCGCACAGATCCGAGCAGTCCGCAGCAGTCGGCAGTGATCCCAGGAATCCCCCAGGAGGGAAATTCCGTATGACCCGCTCCGAACGCCAGGACCGACCGACCCGCAACCGCCCCATAAAGGGCCGCGGCACGGACCGGCCGCAGACGAACACCCGAGGCGCGGGCCGCGCCCCGGCACGCCGCAGGCCCGCACCGCCCCAGGGCGGCGAATTCGCCCTGCCGCAGACCGTCACCCCCGCGCTTCCGGCCGTCGAGTCGTTCGAGGCGCTCGACATGCCCGCCGCGCTGCTGAAGACCCTCGCCGCGCAGGGCGTGACCGAGCCCTTCCCCATCCAGGGCGCCACCCTCCCGAACTCGCTGGCCGGCCGTGACATCCTCGGCCGCGGCCGCACCGGCTCGGGCAAGACGCTGGCCTTCGGCCTCGCGCTGCTCGCCCGCACCGCGGGACGCCGCTCGGAGCCGCACGCCCCGCTGGCACTCGTCCTCGTCCCCACCCGGGAACTCGCCCAGCAGGTCACCGACGCGCTGACGCCGTACGCGACCGCCGTGAACCTGCGCGTCGCCACCGTCGTGGGCGGCATGTCGATCAGCAGGCAGTCCGGTGCGCTGCGCCGTGGCGCCGAAGTCCTGGTCGCCACGCCCGGCCGCCTCAAGGACCTCATCGAGCGCGGTGACTGCCGGCTCGACGCGGTGTCCGTCACCGTCCTCGACGAGGCCGACCAGATGGCCGACATGGGCTTCATGCCGCAGGTCGTCGCGCTCCTCAAGCAGGTCGAGCCGGACGGGCAGCGGATGCTGTTCTCGGCGACCCTCGACAAGAACATCGACCGGCTGGTCAAGATGTTCCTCACCGACCCGGTGGTGCACTCGGTCGACCCGTCGGCCGGCGCCGTCACCACCATGGAGCACCACGTGCTGCACGTGGCGGACGAGACGGACAAGAAGGCCGTCGCCACCCGCATCGCGGCCCGCGACGGTCGCGTGATCATGTTCGTGGACACCAAGCGAGGCGCGGACCGCTTCGCCAAGCGGCTCCTCGCCAGCGGTGTGCGCGCCGCGGCCCTGCACGGCGGACGCTCCCAGCCGCAGCGCAACCGGACGCTGGACCAGTTCAAGACCGGCGAGGTCACCGCGCTCGTCGCGACGAACGTGGCGGCACGAGGCATCCACGTCGACGACCTGGACCTCGTCGTCAACGTGGACCCGCCCACCGACCACAAGGACTACCTCCACCGGGGCGGGCGCACCGCCCGTGCCGGGGAGTCGGGCAGCGTCGTCACGCTCGTACTGCCCGACGAGAAGCGCGACATGACCCGGCTCATGCAGGACGCCGGCATCGCACCGCTCACCACCCGGATCAAGTCCAGCGACGAGGAACTCAGCCGCATCACGGGCGCCCGTGAGCCGTCCGGCGTCGCGGTCGTCATCGAGGTGCCGGAGCCGACGCAGCCCAAGCCGCGCACGCGCGGCGGGAGCCAGGGATCAGGCTCGGCCACGGGCGGGTCGTTCCGCTCGGGCAGCCGTGGCCGCGGCCGGGGCCGTAGCGGCACATCCGGTGCGGGAGCGGGCTCCGGCGCCGCTCAGGGCACCGGAGGCGCGGCCCGCGGCGGTGCGGGCGGCGGCGCGCGTGGTGCCGCCGGTGGCGGCAACGGCGGTGCCCGCGGCAACGGCGGAGCGCCTCGCGGTGGAGCCGGCGGCGCGGGCGGCTCCGGCCGCGGCGCCGGGGCCGGCCGGGCGGGCGGCACGGGGCGCGGCAACGCTCCCGGCCGCGGACGCCGGGCGGCATGACCCGCGGGACGTGGTGACCGGCGCTGCCGGTCACCACGTCCGTCGTACCCCTCCTGGACGCGGGGCCCGCCGCCACCTCGCGGTGGGCCCCGCACCCGTTCTCACTCCTCGCGCGAGGAGTCGTACCCGGCGAGCGCCCGCTCCGCCGCCCCGGCCGGTACCGCTTCCCCGGACCGGGCCAGCTCCCGCAGCAACGGAACGGCCCGCCCGGCGAACGGCCTGCCGCCGGTGTGGAAGCCGAGCCGCGCCAGCACGTCCGCCCCGAACGCCTGCCGCAGCGGATCCCCGGCGGCCGTCCACGCGGCCGCCGCCTGGAACGTCTCCTCGTCGCCGCGCAGCCACAGCGTCCCGGCGGCCTCCAGCCAGTTCTCCAGCCCGGGGTCTCCGTCCCGCATCGCCCGGACGGCCAGTTCCTCGAACGGGGTTCGCACACCCAGCTCGTTCTCCAGGAGCGTCGCGATCGCCCCGTGCCCCGTCTGCAGGTCCTGTCCCGCGAACGGCTCCCCGTCCCGCAGCAGTTCGACCGTGACGGTCACCCCGCCGTCCACCCGCTCACGGCGCACCGCACTCGCGTGCTCCCCGCCCCCGTACATCCGGCGCAGCGCGCCCCGGAGCTCCTGCTCGACATCCGAGGCGAGCATGCGCCGGGCCTCCTCCAGGGCGGGGGACAGGCCGCCGGCGCCGTGCCGGAGCAGGGCCCGCACGGTGTGGACCGATCCGCGCCGGGCCGCTACCACCAGCGGGGTCTCGCCCTGCGGACCGGGCAGGTCCGGATCGGCGCCGTGCTCCAGGAGGGCCTCCGCGACCCGTGCGTGACCGAGGCCCGCGGCCCAGCGCAGCGCGGTGAAACCGAACGCCTCGCTCAGGTCGGGATCGGCTCCCGCGGACAGCAGCGCTCCGACGACCTCCGCGTGGCCCCCGCACGCGGCCCCGCACAGCGGCAGATCTCCCGCCTCGGGGCCGCTCGCCCGGTCCGGGTCCGCACCCGCGGCCAGGAGCAGACGGACCACGCCGGGCAGGTCCTGCACACAGGCCAGGTAGAGCGCGGTCGTCCCCTCCTCGTCGCACGACTCGGCGGACGCGCCCGCGCGGAGCGCCCGTACGACGGCGTTCTCGTCGTCGTACAGCGCCTCGAAGAGGCTCCCCGCGCCTCCCGCCGGACCATTCGTCATACACCGACCCTACGGCGGGCCCGGTGCGTACCGGATTCTCAGGTGTCGCACTCCAGGACGGTGCGGCACAGCCCGCACCGGGCCCGCGTCCGGCCGCGGACCGGCACCCGGACGCGCTGGTGGCAGGTCGGACAGGGGAAGGAGACCCGCAGCCCGTCCGCCCCGCTCTCGAAGGCGTACGGAACGGACGGGTCCGGGGTGACGGGGTGGTCGGCGGCGTACCGGCGGTCCTTCGCGTAGCGGCGTCTGCCCGCCCACCCCGCGGTCGTCAGCGGGGGCCGCTGCAGGTCGCGCAGGGCCTCCGCCCGGCCCTCGGTGTACGCCGTGTACGCCTGCGGGCTGGTGAACCACACGGACGGGTCCTCACCGAAGACCATGGCGCGCTTGGCGAGTACGTACCCGAACTCCTCGGGCGTGAGATAGCCGAGCTTCTGGCTGGAGACCGCGTCCTGGCGGAAGGCGTCCAGCAGGAGCCAGCCCGCGCCGAGATAGGCCGTCACCGTGTCCGTGAGGATCTCGTTGTCGCGGGTGCCGGGGAGTTCCAGTCCCAGCCGGTGCAGCAGCACATGGGTGATCTCGTGTGCCAGCGCCGCCCCGATGTCACGGCGGTGCGTGCGGAACCGGTCGTTGAGCTCGATGAAGTACTCGGGCCCTGACGTGAGTTCGACGCTCGCGGCGTGTTCCATCCGTCGGAAGCCGACGACGACACGGGCCTGCGGCAGGCGCAGGTGCCGGACCAGGGCTCCGGCCACCCGCTGGGAGCCGAGGTACAGGTCGTCCACGTCGGAGAAGGCGGCGTCGGCCGGGGCGAGGCTCGTGGCGTAGGTGAGCACACCGTCGGGGGAGACGCGCCGGTAGAGCGCGGTGATCGCGGACCGCACCGCGTCGAGGTGCGGGAACCCGTGGACGACCGGACCGCCGTCCCTGCTGCTGCCGTCGCTCACGACCGAACCCCCATCAATGGCGCTCAACGGACTTTCACTCTAAGGGCTGTCCGGACGGAACCCGCCGACGGGCGGGACGCGGATCTTGGCCGGAATCCCCGCCTTGTGACAGCGGTGATCGCTTCCCGATAATCGGATCCTCCTTGTCGAGGACATGTCGAGAAGTGGTTCGGCGTGTGCCCTGACCAGGACGAGCACCCCCCGCACGCCTGCATCGCCACCCCCGTCCCGACCCCCACAGGAAAGCAGGCCACCTCGTGAAGCACCTTCTGCGCGCAGTCAAGAGATGCTCCGTCATAGCCGCCGTGGCACTCGCCACCCTCAGCCTCCAGCCCGCGAACGCCTCCGCCGCCCCCGCCCCCGTCGTCGGCGGCACCCGCGCCGCCCAGGGCGAATTCCCCTTCATGGTCCGGCTCTCCATGGGTTGCGGCGGCGCCCTCTACAGCCAGACCATCGTGCTCACCGCCGCCCACTGCGTCAGCGGATCCGGCAACAACACCTCCATCACCGCCACCGCCGGAACCGTCGACCTCCAGTCGTCCTCCGCCGTCAAGGTCCGCTCCACCAAGGTCCTCCAGGCCCCCGGCTACAACGGCGTCGGCAAGGACTGGGCACTGATCAAGCTCGCCCAGCCCATCAACCAGCCCACCCTGAAGATCGCCACCACCACCGCCTACGACAGCGGCACCTTCACCGTCGCCGGCTGGGGCGCCGCCACCGAGGGCGGCGGCCAGCAGCGCTACCTCCTCAAGGCCAACGTGCCCTTCGTCTCCGACGCAACCTGCCAGCAGGCCTACGGCAGCGACCTCGTGCCCAGCCAGGAGATCTGCGCCGGATACGTCAGCACCGGCGGCACCGACACCTGCCAGGGCGACTCCGGCGGCCCCATGTTCCGCAAGGACAACGCCGGAGCCTTCATCCAGGTCGGCATCGTCAGCTGGGGCGAAGGCTGCGCACGCCCCGGCTACCCCGGCGTCTACACCCAGGTGTCGACGTTCGCCTCCGCCATAGCCTCGGCCGCCTCGACCCTCTGACCCGACTCACCCCGCCACACCCCCGGGGGCACCCGTCCTGACGGGCGCCCCCGGACCCACCTCCACGAACAGCTCCCCGGCCTCCTCCAGCTCCAGCACCCACACCTCATTGGCACCCTCACGCAGCACCGGCCCCGGCACATACAGCGTCCGCCCCGGCCCCACCGACCAGTAACGGCCCAGGCAGAACCCGTTCACCCACACGAACCCACGGGTCCAGCCCGGCAGCTCCAGCCCCGCATGCCCCGCCCCCGCCACGTCCTCCACCTCGAAGAACCCCCGGAACAGCCCCGTCCGCCCCACCGCGCCGGCGTCCCCGAACCGCACCCGGCCCACCGCCCCCGGCTCCTCGAACGCGTCCAGACGCAACGCCCGCGCCCGCACCCCGTGCAGGAACTGCCGCTCGTGCAGCACCCCACCGGTGACGCCCTTCGACTCACCCAGCCGCGGACCGTAGTTGATCCGGCCCAGCGACTCCACCCACAACTCCACCTCGGCCGGACCCGCCACCGGCTCCTCCAACGTGTGGTCCTCCTCCGTGAGCACCCCCGCACGCACCCCGTCCACGAACACCACCGCCCGGTCCCGCAGCCCGGAAACCCTCAGCGGATACGCCTGCCGAGGCCCCGGCACCGCGACCCGGTAACGCACCAGACCACGGTCCACCCCCAGATCCTCGAACGTGGGCGGCACCCCCGCCTCCACCGTCTCCGCATCACCCAGCGCCTCCAGCACAGCCGGCAGCCCCGCACCCTGCGTCAACCCCACCCGCACCGTCCCACGCAACCCCACCGGCTCCGGAGGCGGCGCGGGCAGCGGACCGTCCACGAACTCCTCCAGCACCTTCCGCATCAACCAGAACTTCTCCGTGGCCCGCCCGTACTCGTCTATCGGCGCGTCGTAGTCGTACGACGTCACCGTCCCCACCAGCTCCTGATCCTGCAGCGGCCCCGCACGGTTGGCCCCCGACCACCCGGCGAAATTCGTCCCCCCATGAGCCATGTACACATTGACCGACGCCCCGCACTCCAAGATCTCCCGCAACGCCTCCGCCGCCTCCGCCGGATCACGCACCACAGGCTCCGCACCCCACTGCCCGAACCAGCCGCACCAGAACTCCATACACATCAACGGCCCCCGCGGCCGGTGACGCCGCAGCACCCCGAACGCCTCCCGCGCCCCCGAACCGAAATTCGCCGTCGCCAGCAGACCCGGAACCGAACCACCCGACAGCATGTGATCCTCCGGCCCGTCCGACGTGAACAACGGCACCGTCACCCCACACCGCCGCAACAGCCCCGCCAGCCACTCCAGATGCACCCGGTCCGAGCCGTAACTCCCGTACTCGTTCTCCGCCTGCACCATGATCACCGGACCGCCCCGGGTGACCTGCCGCTGCACCACCTGAGGCAGCAACTCCCCGAACCAGCGCTCCACCGCCGCCCCGTACCCCGCGTCCCGGGTCCGCACCCGCCGGCCGAACCGCCCCGTCACCCACGCCGGCAGCCCCCCGTTCTCCCACTCGGCACAGATGTACGGCCCCGGACGCACGATCGCCAGAAGCCCCGCCCCGTGCACCGCGTCCAGGAAACGCCCCAACGCACCCACATCCCGGAGCACACCCGGCCTCGGCTCATGCAGATTCCACGGCACATACGTCTCCACACACATGAGACCCATCGCCCGCATCATCGACAACCGGTGCTCCCACTGCGCCTCGTGCACCCGGAAGTAGTGCAGCGCCCCCGACAGCAACCGCACCGGCTTCCCGTCGAGCAGGAAGTGCTCGTCCCCCACGCCGAAGTCAGTCATCGTGTACGTACGCTCCTGTGTGCGAGATCCATGACGGCCCCACAGCATCGCGTCCCCGTGCCCACCGGTCCATCCCCGTCCACCCGATGACCACCCCGGGCCCGCGGCACCCGGCCGCCGACCACCCCACGACCCGTACGTCTAAGCTCGCTGACCATGACCACGAGCGATATCGACGAGTACGCCACCGCCGAGCTGAACCGGCTGCGCGAAAGCATCGACAACATCGACGCCGCAGTCGTCCACATGCTCGCCGAGCGCTTCAAGGCCACCCAGCAGGTCGGCCACCTCAAGGCCGCCCACCACCTGCCGCCCGCCGACCCCGCCCGCGAAGCCCGCCAGATCGCCCGGCTCCGACAGCTCGCCGAGAGCGCCCGGCTGGACCCCGCCTTCGCCGAGAAGCTACTCAACTTCATCGTCGCCGAGGTCATCCGCCACCACGAGCGCATCGCCGAGGAATCCACCGGCCCCGACGCCTGACCCACGGGCCGGCCCCCACCGGCCCCCCCCACCCCACCCCGCCGCCCGAGCCGCCGCACAGCCCGCAGGAACCGCCCCACGCCCGCCGTCAGCCCTGCGAGAACCCCACTGCACAGCCCCGTACCCGTACGGCAGCATGGGCGCCATGTCCGTACTGACGCGCAACGAAGCGCAGACCCGCGCCCAGCTCCTCGACGTACACCGGTACACGGTCGACCTCGACCTCACCACGGGCGAGGAGACCTTCGACTCCC
Source organism: Streptomyces sp. JH34 (assembly GCF_029428875.1). Lineage (NCBI taxonomy): Bacteria > Bacillati > Actinomycetota > Actinomycetes > Kitasatosporales > Streptomycetaceae > Streptomyces > Streptomyces sp. JH34. Next base: position 5,630,589 of record NZ_JAJSOO010000001.1, read on the forward strand.
GGACCACCATCCGGTTCACCGCCCGCACGACCGGGGACACCTTCGTCGAGATCAAGCCGGAAACCCTGCGCTCCCTCAGCCTCGACGGACAGCCGCTGGACCCCGAACGCCTCGACGGGAACCGCTACCCCCTGGACCACCTCACCGCCGGCCCCCACGAACTCACCGCCGACGCCACCATGCGCTACTCCCGCACCGGCGAAGGCATGCACCGCTTCACCGACCCCGCCGACGGCGAGACCTACCTCTACACCCAGCTCTTCATGGAGGACGTCCAACGCGTCTTCGCCGCCTTCGACCAACCCGACCTCAAGTCCGTGTTCGACCTCACCGTCACCGCGCCCACCGGCTGGACCGTCCTCGGCAACGGCACCGCCACCCAGACCACCGACGGCCGCTGGAACATCGCCCCCACCCCACCCATCTCCACCTACCTCGTCGCCGTCGCCGCAGGCCCCTGGCACTCCGTCACCACCCACCACGCCGGCCTCCCCTTCGGCATCCACTGCCGCCGCTCCCTCGCCCCCCACCTCGACGCCGACGCCGACGAGATCCTCGACATCACCCGCGCCTGCTACGACCGCTACCACGAGAAGTTCGACGAGCCCTACCCCTTCGACTCCTACGACCAGGCGTTCGTCCCCGAATTCAACGCCGGCGCCATGGAGAACCCAGGACTCGTCACCTTCCGCGACGAATTCATCTACCGCTCCGCCGTCACCGACACCGAACGCCAGACCCGCGCCATGGTCATCGCCCACGAAATGGCCCACATGTGGTTCGGCGACCTCGTCACCCTCACCTGGTGGGACGACATCTGGCTCAACGAGTCCTTCGCCGAATACATGGGCTACCAGACCCTCACCGAAGCCACCCTTCCCCAAGCCCTCAACTCCGTTCGAGCAGGGGAGACCCCATTCCCCGACACCTGGGTCGAATTCGGTGTCTCCCGCAAGGGCTGGGGCTACGACGCCGACCAGCGCCCCACCACCCACCCCGTCGCCCCCGACCCCGACGCCGTCCCCGACACCGCCTCCGCCCTCCTCAACTTCGACGGCATCTCCTACGCCAAGGGCGCCTCCGCACTCCGCCAACTCGTCGCCTGGCTCGGCGAGAAGGACTTCCTCGCCGGAATCAACACCCACTTCGCCCGCCACAAATTCGCCAACGCCACCCTCGCCGACTTCATCGACAACCTCGCCGCCGCCACCGACCGCGACGTCCACACCTGGGCCGACGCCTGGCTCCGCACCACCGGCATCGACACCCTCACCGCCCACGTCGAGAACACCGGCCACAGCTGGAACCTCACCGTCGACCGCGCCGGCACCCGCCCCCACCGCATCACCGTCGGCACCTACGACCACAGCCTCGACACCCACACCGGCACCGACCAGCTCACCCCACGCGACCGCTTCGACATCGACATCCCCCAGAACGGCACCCCCACCACCCGACCCGGAAAGCGCCCCGACCTCGTCGTCCTCAACGACCACGACCTCACCTACGCCAAGATCCGACTCGACCCCGACTCCTGGAACACCGCCCTCACCCACCTCTCCGGCATCCCCGAACCCCTCACCCGCGCACTCATCTGGAACACCGCCCGCGACATGGTCCGCGACGGCGAACTCCACCCCACCGTCCACCTCACCGCCGCACGCACCCACCTCCCCTACGAAACCGACCTCGCCCTCGTCCAAGGCGTCCTCGGCTTCGCCGCCACCCAGATCACCGACCGCTACCTCCCGCCCCAGGACCGGCCCACCGCCCTCGCCACCCTCACCACCCTCTGCCGCGACCTCCTGCGCCGCACCGAAGGACTCACCGCCAAGGACTGGGAACAGGGCCTCGGCACCACCACCCCCGGCAGCCCGGACCCCGGCCTCCGCCTCACCGCCGTACGCCACTTCATCGACGCCGCCACCCAGCCCGACGCCATCCAGGACTGGCTCCACGAAGGCACCGTCCCCGGCGGACCCGAACTCGACCCCGAACTCCGCTGGCGCATCCTCACCCGCCTCGCCGTCCTCGGCGCCACCGACGAGACCGCCATCACCCGCGAACTCGACAAGGACCCCAGCGCCACCGGACAGGAAGGCGCCGCCCGCTGCCGCGCCGCCCTCCCCACCCCCGAGGCCAAAGCAGCCGCCTGGCAAGCGATGTTCAACGACGACACCCTGTCCAACTACCTCTTCACCGCCACCGCACAAGGCTTCTGGCAGCCCGAACAGAGCGAACTCCTCCACCCCTACGTCGCCCGCTACTACCCCGACGCCATCGCCCTCGCCGCACGCCGGGGCCCCGCCATCGCCGAAGCCGCCGGACGCCACGCCTTCCCCGCCCACGCCGTCGACCCCGACAGCATCCACCTCGGCGAACAAACCCTCACCGACCCCGCCCTCACTCCCGCCCTGCGCCGCAAACTCACCGACCAGCTCGACGACCTCCGCCGCGCACTCGCCGTACGCGACGCCCACTGAACGAAGCCCCCTCGCGCCACACCCCACCCACCGGGCAAGGGAACACCCGCCGTACCCACCGCCCACCGACCGGGAGCACCCTGCGCCCCGCGGACGCGGCGCACCCCCCGCACCACGCCGGCCGACCCGCCGCACCACCCACGACCGTGCCCGGCCCCCACCACAAGGGGCCGGGCACAGCCATGCGACCAACGAACGCACATACCAGCCCCACGGCCCCCACCACCGTCAAACCTCACCGCAGTACCCCTTTCGGGTTCAGATCGTTGGGCTCTTCGGCCGCCCCCTCCGCACAACGGAAAAGCTGGCAAGACCGCCCCCGCGTACCCGAAGGACCACATCACCCATGCCCACCCCGCCCCTCGCCGGAGGCACAGCAGGCCCCGCCCACCTGCGCCCCCTCATCGACACCGTCCTCACCGCACTCCACGACGGCGCCACCCGCCGCAACGGCCCCCTCCCCGCCGGAGGCCCCACCACCGTCACCCACCACCTCCACCACACCACCGGCCCCCTCATCCCCGACCACGGCACCGGCGCCCACCACGCCCTCCGCACCCTCGTCACCGCACTCGCCGAAGGCGCCGCCGACCCCGCACACCCCCACTGCGCCGCCCACCTCCACACCCCACCCCTCGCCCTCGCCGCAGCAGCCGACCTCGCCGCCTCAGCCCTCAACCCCTCCATGGACTCCTGGGACCAGGCCCCCGCCGCCTCCGCCCTCGAAACCGCCCTCACCACCGCACTCGCCACCGAGATCTACCCCCACACCCCACAACCCGACGCCCTCATCACCACCGGCGGCACCGAAGCCAACCAACTCGCCCTCCTCCTCGCCCGCGAACGCCACGGCCCCGTCCAGACCATCTGCGCCACCAACGCCCACCACAGCATCACCCGCGCCGCCTGGCTCCTCGGCCTCCCCCGACCCGTCGTCATCCCCGCCCCCAACGGCGTCATGGACCCCACCGCACTCCGCGACGCCCTCCTCCACAACGACGGCCCCCTCCTCGTCACCGCCACCGCCGGCACCACCGACACCGGCCAGATCGACCCCCTCACCGACATCGCCGACCTCACCACCACCCACGGCGCCGAACTCCACATCGACGCCGCCTACGGCGGCCCCCTCCTCTTCAGCCCCACCCACCGCCACGCCCTACGCAGCCTCCACCGCGCCCACAGCGTCACCCTCGACCTGCACAAACTCGGCTGGCAACCCGCATCCGCCGGCATCCTCGCCGTCCCCCACCACCACCACCTCGACGCCCTCCACCACCACGCCCCCTACCTCAACGCCGACGACGACACCGACGCCGGACTACCCGACCTCCTCGGCCGCTCCCTCCGAACCACCCGCCGCCCCGACGCCCTCAAGATCGCCGTCACCCTCCAGGCACTCGGCCGCGACGGACTCGCCGACCTCATCGACCGCACCATCACCACCGCCCACCACCTCGCCGACCTCATCGACGCCCACCCCACCCTCGAACTCCACGACCGCCCCACCATCAGCACCGTCCTCTTCCGCCCCACCCACACCGACGACACCACCGTCGCCACCATCCGCCGCACCCTCCTCCACCGCGGACACGCCGTCCTCGGCCGCACCCGCACCGAAGACGGCCTCTGGCTCAAAGCCACCCTCCTCAACCCCCACACCACACCCGACGACCTCCAACGCCTCCTCACCCTCGTCACCCACGCCCACACCGGCGCCACCAAGGAAGGCAGCACCCCCCGATGAACGACCGGACCACCCCCGAAGGCGACCGGCCCCACGACCTCATCGGCATCGGCCTCGGCCCCTTCAACCTCTCCCTCGCCGCACTCGCCCACGGCCTCCCCACCACCCCCGGCAACCCCCTCACCACCGCCTTCTACGAACAACGCCCCGCCTTCCACTGGCACCCCGGCCTCCTCATCGACGGCGCCACCCTCCAAGTCCCCTTCCTCGCCGACCTCACCACCCTCGCCGACCCCACCAGCCCCTGGACCTTCCTCAACTACCTCCGCACCCGCGAACGCCTCTACCCCTTCTACTTCGCCGAGCAATTCCACATCCACCGAGCCGAATACGACGCCTACTGCCGCTGGGTCAGCGAACAACTCCCCACCATCCACTTCGACCACCAGGTCGACGCCGTCCACTGGAACGCGGCCCACTCCCACTACGAGGTCGACTGGACCCGGCTCGGCCCCGACGGCGAAACCCAGTCACAAGGACACACCCACACCCGACACATCGCCCTCGGCGTCGGCACCGCCCCCTTCATCCCCGAACCCCTGCGCCCCCTCGCCGAAGCCCCCGCCATCCCCGTCATCCACTCCGCCGACTACCTCCACCACCGCGAAGAACTCCTCGGAGCCGGCCACATCACCGTCATCGGCTCCGGACAGTCGGGCGCCGAGATCTTCCTCGACCTCCTCCGCGCCCGCCCCCTCGGCATCGAGAAGATCCACTGGCTCGCCCGCACCCAGGCCTTCGCCCCCATGGAGTACTCAAAACTCGGCCTCGAACACTTCACCCCCGACTACACCCACTACTTCCACGCACTCCCCGAGCACGTACGCGACACCCTCGTCCCCCAGCAGTGGCAACTCCACAAAGGCATCGACACCGACACCATCACCGCCATCCACGACGAGCTCTACCGGCGCACCCTCCACGGCGGCTGGCCCGACGCCACCCTCACCCCAGGAGTCAGCGTCCGCACCGCAGGCCGCCTCTCCGGCCACGGCAACCGCATCGAACTCCACCTCGAACACACCCAGCAAGCCACCCGAAGCCGCCTCACCACCGACGCCGTCGTCCTCGCCACCGGCTACCGCGAACGCCCCCTCGACACCCTCCTCACCGGCATCGCCCCCCACATCCGCCGCGACACCCAAGGACGCCCCCGCATCCACACCGACTTCCGCCTCGACCTCGACCCCACCCTCACCGGCAACATCTACGTCCAGAACGCCGAACGCCACACCCACGGAGTCGGCGCCCCCGACCTCGGCCTCGCAGCCTGGCGCAGCGCCACCATCCTCAACAACCTCACCGGCACCACCCCCTACCCCCTCCCACACCGCACCGCCTTCACCACCTTCGGCCTCACCCCCCGCACCACCCCCGCCATCCCCGGCCAGAGCCCCACACCCGTCCCCCTCGCACAGGACCACTGACCACCACACGAAGGCGGCCGCCCCCAGGACCAGGAACGGCCGCCACACATGAAGGAACTCCCGTACTGGCACACTTCGATGACGAGCACGCCGGTCGGCGCGCTACCTGCGGCAGCAAGGGGTGAGGCACGTTGGCCCGCAAAAACGGGCGAAGCAGGGGACTCCTGCTGACCTGGTGGGTGGTCGGCCCACTGGTCGCGATCTGGGCGGGCAACCTTCTCTTCTCCGCCATGAACGAGACCAGCGCGGACCTCGGAGCCCTGGAGTCCACCGGCAAGCACTTTCTGGAAAAGCTCGGCGCAGGAGACGGCGACGGAGTCTGCGCGACCATGACCCGGACAGCACGGTCCGAACTCGCCGCCACCCAGCGCAAGAACACCTGCCCGCAAGCCGTCAAAGCACTCATAGCACCCCTGAGCGAAGCAGAACGGGATGAGTTGGCCGGTTCCTACGAAGCCAGGTTCTTCGCGAGGAGCGGCAGCACCGGACACATCAAAGTCGACGACAACCCTCTCCAGATCAGCGAACTGCTACTTTCCGGGAACGACGGGAAGTGGCTGGTGAACGAGTGGCGTTGACAGCCGACTGAGGAGTGTGAAATTCGGATCCGATACGCGGTTCCACACGGACCACTGCGCGGAGCAGCGGAAACAGGCGAGCTCGCCGCCGACGCGGTCGAGGCGGATCAGAAGCCGGCGGCGGCCCCGGCGGGGGACCCGCCGGAACCATGACCGCCCAGCCGCAGAAGCACTCTCCCCTCTGCGTCGCGACCGGCCCCGAGAGCCAGTGCTGGGACCGCTTCCGCACCTTCCCGGCCAAGGCGTCAGCGCGAAACCTCCCCGCTCCACAGCCTGCCCCTGACCAGGCAGCCTACGAAGCGGGGACATGGCCGACGCCGCCTTCCCCTAGGGCGGACCCCGATGTCGGAGCACCGCAACAGACCTCGGCGCCCGCGACCCGGCCCACGCGGTCCCGTGCCCCCGGCCTCCCAGAAACCGGCCGATCATCGCGGCGGCCAGATCCGTCCCCCGAGCCCCCTGCCAGCAAGACCGCCACCTACAACCGCCGTACTAGAACACCGGCACACCGTCCCGCGTCAAACGCCAGTCCACCGAAGCGAACTCCGCCGGATCCACCGAACCCTTCGCCTGGACCCACCCGATGATCGTGTTCCGGATCTCGTCCGAATTCGCCCACAACTGCTTCGCACCCGGCACATGCGGGAAGTTACCGCCACCACTCGCCCGGTAGTTGTTCACCGCGAACACGAACCGCGCCGCCGGATCCACCGGCGCACCCTCGAACGACAACCCCACGATCCGCGAACCGACCGGCTTCGCGATATCGATGTCGTACGTCACACCCGACACCACGTCGTAGTTGTAATCCGGAATGTTCTCCGCGTTCGTCAGCTTCGACGTGTCCACCGGCACCCCCGCAGCCGTCTGCACGTAGTACTTCGCCGAGAACTCCAGGTAGTCCTTCAGCTCGGCCCCCGTCAGAAGCCGCGCCTCCAGCGTGTTCTCGAACGGATACAACCCCGCAGCATCCCTGATGGTCACCTCACCCGCGGGAATCGCCGCCGTACGCGAGAAACACGCCGCCTGCGACAACACCGGCAAAGCCGCGTACTCCCCACCCGCCAGCGCCGCCCTCACCGTCTCCGCCTGCACCAGATTGATCAGATCGATGACCGGCTCGTCCTTCCACGGCGCGTCCGCCGTCGACATCGCCGCCACCGACGTACCGATCACCTGGTTCACATACGCCACCACCTCCCGGTGCTCAGCACCCAGCAACGACGTGATCCGCGGATCCTCCTCCACCGTGTTCGAGTTCAGCACCGAGGCACCGACCTTCTCGACCACCCAACGACCCTTCTCCCACACCAGATCGAAGTCGAACAGCGTCAGCCGCTGACCCCACTTCAACGGCTCCGAGAGAACGACCCGCTTCCCCGTCTCCTTGTTCGTCACGAAGTACTCGGGAATCTCCGAGTGCGCGTGACCCACCAGAATCGCGTCGATCCCCGGCACCTGCTCCGCGACCAGACCCGCCGCGTTCTCGACGTACGGCACCTGATCCCCGTACGACGACGTGCCCGACGACCCCGAATGCGCCGAAACGATCACCACGTCCGCACCCATCGAACGAAGCTTCGGCACCCACTTCGCCGCCTGCTCCTCAAGACCCGGGAACACCATCTTCCCGCCCACATTCGCCTTGTCCCAGATCGCGATACCCGGATTCGTCAGACCCAGCACCGCAACCCGCACATCACGACCGTGCGGCGTACGCACCCGCTTGATCACATACGGCGCGAAAGCAGGCCGCAACGTCTTCGCATCCAGCGCATTCGCACCCAGCAGCGGGAAATCACACTGCTCCTCGAACTTCCGCAACACCGGAATCCCGTAGTTGAACTCATGATTCCCGAGCGCCGCGGCGTCATAACCGATCTTGTTCATCGCCTGCGCCATCGGATGCACCGGGCCGCGCTTCGCCGTGATCGGATCGATCTTCGCGTAGTAGTACGACAACTGGGTGCCCTGGATCGTGTCACCCGCATCGATCAGCAACGTGTTCCCGCGCCCGCGATCCTCACGGATCTGGTTCACCAGCGTCGAGATCTTCGCCAGACCGACGTCGTTGTGCGCCTTGTCGTCGAACTCCTTGTCCGTGAAGTAGTCCCAGTTGAAGACGTTCCCGTGCAGGTCCGTCGTCCCCATCACCGTGAACGAGTACCGCTTCGGCGGACGCCCGTGACCGTGGCCCTTCGCCTCCGAGGCCACCGCCGGCCCCGCCCCGACCCCGCCGGCCAGCGCCACACCCGCACCGGCCACGGCCGAACGGCCCAGAAACGTCCTACGGTTCAACGGCATCCTTGACTCCTCGTTCGTGCGAACAACGCGCGTAGATTCTGGCCCAGCCGACCCCACCCGCAACACCCCGCGCAGGTTTCGATCTGGTGACCGGCAGCCACCGCCCGGCCCGCCACCACGCCCGCCGGCCACCCGGCGCACGCTCATCGGAGCGCGCCGCCGCACAATTCAACAGTTAGCAATAACCCTTAACCAAAAGGCCGTTGAGCAGTCACGCGGAGACAAATACCTACCCACAGGTAAGGTCTAGGCTCGAACCATGCGCCGAGCAAAAATCGTTTGTACCCTGGGACCCGCAACCGACACATACGAGCAGATCAAGGCACTCGTCGAAGCGGGAATGGACATCGCCCGCCTCAACCTCAGCCACGGCACCTACGCCGAACACGAAGAGCGCTACCACCACGTACGCAAAGCCTCCGAAGAAACCGGCCGAAGCGTCGGAATCCTCGCCGACCTTCAAGGCCCGAAGATCCGCCTCGGCCGCTTCGCCGAAGGCCCCGTACTCCTTGAACGCGGCGACGACTTCACCATCACCGTCGAACCCATGGAAGGCGACCGCCACACCTGCGGCACCACCCACGACGGACTCGCCACCGACGTCACCACCGGCGAACGCATCCTCATCGACGACGGCCGCGTCACCCTCGAAGTCACCGAGGTCGACGGACCCCGCGTCCACACCACCGTCATCGAAGGCGGCATGGTCTCCGACCACAAGGGACTCAACCTCCCCGGAGTCGCCGTCTCCGTCCCCGCACTCTCCGAGAAGGACATCGAAGACCTCCGCTGGGCCCTGCGCACCGGCGCCGACATCATCGCCCTCTCCTTCGTACGCACCGGACGCGACATCGACGACGTCCACCGCGTCATGGACGAGGAGGACCGCCGCCTCCCCGTCATCGCCAAGATCGAGAAGCCCCAGGCCGTCGACAACATCGACGAGATCGTCGCCGCCTTCGACGGCATCATGGTCGCCCGCGGCGACCTCGGCGTCGAGATGCCCCTGGAACAGGTCCCGATCGTCCAGAAGCGCGCCATCAAACTCGCCAGGCGCAACGCCAAGCCGGTCATCGTCGCCACCCAGATGCTCGAGTCGATGATCGACAACTCCCGGCCCACCCGCGCCGAGGCCTCCGACGTCGCCAACGCCGTCATCGACGGTACCGACGCCGTGATGCTCTCCGGCGAGACCAGCGTCGGCAAGTACCCCGTCGAGACCGTCCGCACCATGGCCCGCATCGTCGAGGCGGCCGAGGAGGACATCCTCGCCAAGGGCCTCCCGCCCCTCACCGACCGCAACAAGCCCCGCACCCAGGGCGGCGCGGTCGCCCGCGCGGCAGCGGAGATGGGCGACTTCCTCGGCGCGAAGTTCCTGGTCGCCTTCACCCAGAGCGGCGACACGGTCAAGCGCCTCTCCCGCTACCGCTCCCCGATCCCGCTCCTGGCCTTCACCCCGGACCAGGCCACCCGCGCGCAGCTGAACCTGACGTGGGGCGTCGAGACCTTCCTCGGGCCGCACGTGGAGTCGACGGACGCGATGGTGGCGCAGGTGGACGAGGAACTGCTGCGGATCGGCCGCTGTCAGGAGGGCGACATCGTGGTCATCACGGCAGGCTCCCCGCCCGGGGTCGCCGGCTCGACGAACCTGGTACGGGTGCACCACATCGGCGAGGACGACAGCCCGAAGTAGACAACGGTCGTCAGTACTTCGGCCCGACGTGAGCGTCCATGAGTGCCACGGACGCCCGTCGGGCTACGGAGATGTTGTACCTCTTGCCCGCACGGGTGCAGTGCGTCCACTCGATGCCGAGTTTGTCGAGGGTGTCCGTGTAGAGCTGCCGGATGTCGTCCGAGACATTCGTGAACCAGTACCGGGGGTACTCGTAGCGCTTAGGGATTCCGCCGACCATGCGGGTTGTCCAGTTGGTGATGCGGCATCCGTCCGAGTGGATCAAGCCTCGGACGAAAGGCCAGGGATTCGCGTCGATGATTTCCTGTTGCCAGGATTCCAGCGCGATCGGACGTTCGTGCTTCCGTCCAGGGCCGTGCTGGGGAAACATGCAGAGGAGATGGGTCGAATATACCTTGATGTTGTGGCATCCGGGTTTGCGCACCCGGCAGGTTGCGTTGTCAGGAAACACCTTGCGCATCGTTTTCTCGGCCTCATCCTGAATGCCGGGCCAGGAGTCATCCAGTGTGATCATGAGGTTCGGCACTCGGTGCTGTGAGTGCTGGCTGATATGGCCATCCCCCAGATAGAGCCCAAAGAGGTATGCATAGGCGCAGGTGTCGAGCTCGGCGCCGTCGCACCGATGGCAGGTGGGAGCATGGGGACCTGGGCACTCGCCGCGCTTGGACCGATCCATGTGCAGCCAGTAGGAGACGGTGCCGCGAGGCACATCCAGTAGTCGCGCGACGTCCGCGCTCTTCGTGCCGGAACGGAGCAGGGTTACTGCTTTTTGGTGCGTTTCAGGGCTGTGGAATCTCACACGATGAGCCTGCACGCCAATGTCGATCGATGGGTTGCGAAAAGCGGATGTTCACGAGAACGTGAACATCCGCTTTGCGTGTTGTGCCGGGTATGGGATTCGAACCCACATGTCCTTTCGGACAGAGGTGTTTGAGACCTCCGCGTCAGCCAATTGCGCCAACCCGGCTTGGTGATCGATCAGAAGTGTACCCGGTGTCCACCGGGTGCGGCAGGTAGGTAGGCTGCTTCGCAGCAGCACCTGCCCTGATACAAGGAGCCCCGTGACCACCCCCGAGTCGCCCCAGCCCGTAGACGCCGCCGACGACGACAAGTCGCACGTCCCGCCGCTGACGACCCGCGTCGTCATCGCCGAGGACGAGGCGCTCATCCGCCTCGACCTCAAGGAGATGCTGGAGGAGGAGGGCTACTCGGTCGTCGGTGAGGCCGGGGACGGGCAGCAGGCCGTCGAGCTGGCGCGGGAGCACCGGCCGGACCTGGTGATCCTCGACGTGAAGATGCCGGTCCTCGACGGGATCTCCGCCGCCGAGAAGATCACCGAGGAGTCCATCGCGCCTGTCCTGATGCTGACGGCGTTCTCTCAGCGCGACCTGGTCGAGCGGGCCCGGGACGCCGGGGCCATGGCGTACCTCGTGAAGCCGTTCAGCAAGAGCGACGTGGTCCCGGCCATCGAGATGGCCGTGTCCCGGTTCGCGGAGCTGAAGGCGCTGGAGAACGAGATCGCGGATCTGTCGCAGCGGCTGGAGACCCGGAAGCTGGTGGACCGGGCGAAGAGCATCCTGCAGACGGATTACGGGCTCTCCGAGCCGGCCGCGTTCCGCTGGATCCAGAAGACGTCGATGGACCGCCGGATGTCGATGCAGCAGCTGGCCGAGGCGTTGATCGAGGACGCCGAGGAGAAGAAGAAGGCTGCCGAGTAGTCGCGTACGGAGAAGGGCCCGTCCCCGGAATGTTCCGGGGGCGGGCCCTTCCCATGTGTGCCGGGTGCTCAGTCCTCGCCGAGGTAGGCCTTGCGGACCGACTCGTCGTGGAGGAGGTCGGCGCCCGTGCCGGAGAGGACGACCTTGCCGACCTCCATGACGTGGCCCTGGTCCGCGAGGGAGAGGGCCGCCTGGGCGTTCTGCTCGACGAGCAGGATCGTGGTGCCCGACGCCTTGAGCTCGACGATGGTCTCCATGATCTTCTGCATCATGATCGGCGAGAGGCCCATGGAGGGTTCGTCGAGCATGAGCAGCTTGGGCTGGGACATGAGTGCGCGTCCCATGGCGAGCATCTGCTGTTCGCCTCCGGAGAGGGTTCCTGCGGCCTGCTTCCGGCGTTCCCCGAGGATGGGGAAGAGGTCGTAGGCGCGCTGGATGTCCTTCTCGATGCCTGCCTTGTCGGTGCGGAGGAAGGCGCCGAGCTGGAGGTTCTCCGCGATGCTGAGGCGGGGGAAGATGTGGCGGCCTTCGGGGGAGTGGGCGAGGCCCAGTGCCACGATCTTGTGGGCGGGGATCCCGGTGAGGGGTTTCCCGTCGAAGAGGATCCGCCCGCCGGAGGGCTTGAGGAGGCCGGAGAGGGTGCGCAGGGTGGTGGTCTTGCCCGCACCGTTGGTGCCGATGAGGGTGACGACCTGGCCGGCCTCGACGGTGAAGGAGATTCCCTTGACGGCTTCGATCTTGCCGTAGGCGACCCTGAGGTCCTCGACCTCGAGCAGTGCGGTCACTGGCCTTCCCCTTCTGTGCTGGTGGTGCTTCCCGCGTTGTCCGCTGCGGCGGATTCGGCCTCGGGTGCGTCGGCCTTCTCGGGGGTGTCGCCTTCGAAGGGCGTGCCGAGGTAGGCGGCGACGACGCGTTCGTCGCCCTGGACGACTGCGGGTGTGCCTTCGACGAGTTTTTCGCCCTGGACGAGGCAGGCGACGCGGTCGCAGAGGTTGAAGATGAAGCGCATGTCGTGCTCGATGACGAGTACGGCGATGCCCATGTCCCGGATGGCGAAGATGAGTTGTTCGGTGACGCGCGTTTCCTGCGGGTTCATGCCGGCGGTGGGCTCGTCGAGCAGGAGGAGGCCGGGGTCGCTGGCGAGGGCGCGGGCGATTTCCAGCTTGCGCTGGTCTCCGTAGGGGAGGTTGCGCGCCAGGTGGTCGGCCTTGTCCTGGAGGCCGATGAACTCGAGGAGTTCCATGGCGCGTGCGTGGGACGCGGCTTCGGCCTTCTTGAATCCGGGGCCGCGCAGGAGGGCGGACCAGAGGCCTTCCTTGGTCCTGGTGTGGCGTCCGACGAGGACGTTCTCCAGGACGGTCATGTTGGCGAAGAGCCGGATGTTCTGGAAGGTGCGGGCGATGCCTGCCTGGGTGACGAGGTGGGGCTTGGGCGGGAGGACGGTGCCCTTGTAGCGGACCTTGCCCTCGGTGGGGACGTAGAGGCCGGTGAGGCAGTTGAAGAAGGTGGTCTTGCCTGCGCCGTTGGGGCCGATGAGGCCGACGATCTCTCCGGCGTTGACGGTGAGGTCGACGTTGCGTACGGCGGTGAGGCCGCCGAAGCGCATGGTGACGCCGCTTGCGTCCAGGACGGGCGTGGTGGTTTCGGTGGTGGTCGTCATGTCGTTCACGCCCCCGCCTTCACGGTGCCGACGCCGGATTCGGGCAGTGTGCCTTCGGGCGTGTCGAGTTGGCCGGTCTCGTGGAATTCGAGCTGGGCGCGCCGGTTGGCGATGAGGCCTTCCGGGCGGAAGCGCATCAGCAGGATGAGTGCGAGGCCGAAGCCGAGGAGCTGGTAGTCCTGGAGGAACTGCAGCTTCGCGGGGATCATGTAGAGGAGGGTCGCGCCGATCAGGGGTCCGCTGATGGTGCCCATGCCGCCGAGGATGACCGCGGCGAGGAGGAAGGCGGAGTTGGGCGGCACGGGTCCGGCGAAGACGTACATCTCCGGGACGACGGTGCTCTGTACGTGGGCCTGGACGGTGCCGGCGAGGCCGGCGAGGGTGGCGCCGAGGGCGAAGGCGATGAGTTTGACGCGGAAGCCGTTGATGCCCATGGCGGTGGCGGCGGTCTCGTCCTCGCGGATGGCGACCCAGGCGCGGCCGATGCGGGAGCTGCCGGCGCGGCTGAAGACGAGGACCACGAGGATCATCGCGAGCAGCATGAGCAGGTAGTAGTTGGCGTATCCGCCGAGTTCGATGCCCAGGATCGTGTGGGATTCGCCGAAGTCGTATCCGAAGAAGACGAGGTCGGGGATGTTGGGTACGCCGTTGGGGCCGTTGGTGACCTGAGGTCCGGATACGCCGTCGAGGTTGCCGACGGTGATGCGGAAGATTTCTCCGAAGCCGAGGGTGACGATGGCGAGGTAGTCGCCGCGGAGTCGGAGGGTGGGTGCGCCGATGACGACGCCGAAGATGAGGGAGACGGCCGCTCCGGTGAGGACGGCTGCCCAGAAGGGGAAGTGGACGTCGAAGGCGGAGGCGGTGGTGCCGGAGACGAGTGCGGCGGTGTAGGCGCCGACGCCGAGGAAGGCGACGTATCCGAGGTCGAGGAGTCCGGCGAGGCCGACGACGATGTTCAGTCCGAGTGCGACCGTCGCGAAGATGAGGATGTTGACGGCGATGAGGGTGAACTGGTCGGTGGTCTGGGTGAAGGGGAATGCTGCTGCGGCCACGAATGCGGCGGCCACGGCGATGGAGCGGTGTTTGGTGGTGAGCCCGGAGAGCCGGGCCATGAGGCCGGCTTTGAAGAGGGCGGTCACGGCGAAGCCGGCGGTGATCATGTAGCCGGTGAAGAGTTCGGGGGGCTCGATGTCGATGCCGTAGGTGACGACGTAGAGCCCGGTGCCGAAGGCGGCGACGATGATGAGGATTTCGGCCCAGGAGGGGAGTTGCCTGGGGCGTGTGGCCTTGTGGGTGTCGTCGGGCAGGAGGAATGCGATCAGGGGGATCGCGGAGGCCACTGCTGCGACGAGGCCGCCGGGTTCGAGGTTGACGACGCCGCCGAGTTCGACGGCGATGGCGATGACGGTGAACCAGGTGGTTGCGAAGGTGCCGAGGGCGAGGAACTGGAGGGCTTTGGTGGTGCCGGTGGGTGCGAGCCACCGGAGGCCGCGGATGTCGAGGGCGGCGAGTGCGTAGAGGAGTACGAGGAGGCCGGCGGTGAGGGTGAGGACCTGGAGGCCGCCGGGGTAGCCGTAGACGGTGAGGTCGCCGGTGAATTCGCTGGTCCATGTCCAGGCGAGGAAGGTGCTGGCGATGGTTGCGATGCCGCCGAGGGCGGTGAGGGCGCGGAGTGCCTTGGTCCGGGAGCCGGTGTCGGCCGGGGTGGTGGCGGCGGTTGTGGTGGTGTCGGTTGTCATGGTTCTCACGCCCGATCCGCGACGCGCTCGCCGAGCAGGCCTTGTGGCCTGACGAGGAGGACGACGATGAGAAGTACGAATGCCCAGACGTTGGCCCAGGCGCCGCCGCCGAGCTGCTGCATGCCGGGGATCTCTTCGATGTAGGCGATGGAGAGGGCTTCGGCGAGGCCGAGGACGACTCCGCCGACCATGGCTCCGTAGATGTTGCCGATTCCGCCGAGTACGGCGGCGGTGAAGGCTTTGAGTCCGAGGAGGAAGCCCATCTCGAAGTTGATCTGGCCCTTGTCGAGGCCGTAGGCGACGGCTGCGATGGCGGCGAACGCGGCTCCGATGGCGAAGGCCATCACGATGATGCGGTCGGTGTTGATGCCCATGAGCTTGGCCGTGTCGGGGTCCTGGGCGGTTGCCTGCATGGCGCGGCCGCTGCGGCT
Organism: Streptomyces sp. JH34; assembly: GCF_029428875.1. NCBI lineage: Bacteria > Bacillati > Actinomycetota > Actinomycetes > Kitasatosporales > Streptomycetaceae > Streptomyces > Streptomyces sp. JH34. The sequence continues at coordinate 5,646,369 of NZ_JAJSOO010000001.1, forward strand.
CTTGGCGACGAACATGCCGAGGGCGAGCATGCAGAGGGGGGCGAGGACGAGGATGAAGGCGTCTGCGCGCTGGAGGTAGAGGTTGTCGAAGATCTTGAACGACTCGCCCTGGAACTCCGGGAAGCTGCGCGGCTTCTTGGCGTCGGGGTAGAAGCCCCAGACAAGCTGCTGGAGGACGATCGAGAGGCCGATCGCGGTGATGAGGGGTGCCAGCCGTGGTGCGCCGCGCAGGGGGCGGTAGGCGAAGCGTTCCGCGGCTGTCGCCACGGCGACGGAGGCGATGGCGCCTCCGATGATCATGAGGGGTATGACCACCATGAGCGAGGTTCCGCTGGGGAGTGCGAGGTAGGTGGTGAGGGCGCCGAAGCCCCCGATCATGAAGATCTCGCCGTGGGCGAAATTGATGAGCTGGACGATGCCGTACACCATGGTGTACCCGATGGCTATGAGGCCATAGAGCGCGCCGAGTGCGAGGCCGTTCGCCAGCTGTTGCGGCAGTTCGTTCACCGCAGTGCCTCCGATGAGCTTGTCGGATATGACACCGCGCGAGGGCGCTGTTTGCGCCCTCGCGCGGTCAGGAGCGTGTGCTGTGGGTGTGCTGGGTGATCAGTCCTCGAACGTGGCGCTCTTGACGTCCTTCCAGGCGCCCTTCTGGACCTCGTAGACGGTGAGCTGCTTGTTGGTGGTGTCGCCGAACTCGTCGAAGGAGACCTTGCCGGTCACGCCGTCGAAGGAGACCTTGGCCATGGCCTCGGTGACCTTGGCGCGGGCGTCCTCGGGGAGCTTGCCGTCGTTGTCGGCGACGACGGCCTTGACGGCCTGGATGATGGCCCATCCGGCGTCGTAGGAGTAGCCGCCGTAGGCCGCGAACGGGTCCTTGTAGCCGCCGGCGTTGTAGTCCGCGATGAACTGCTTGGCGGTCGGGAGGGCCTCGACGGGGTAGCCGACGGAGGTGGCGAAGTCGCCGTCGTTGGCCTCACCGGAGGCGCTGATGAAGGCGGGGTCGTAGATGCCGTCGCCGCCCATGGTGGGGATCTTGGCGCCGGTCTTCTTGATCTGGTCGGAGAGCAGGCCGCCCTCGGGGTACTGGCCGCCGTAGTAGACGGAGTCGGCGCCGGAGCTCTTGACCTTGTCGGCGGTGCTGGAGAAGTCGGTCTCCTTCACCGTGACGTGGTCGGTGCCGACGACCTTGCCGCCGAGGCGCTCGAACTCCGCGGAGAAGATCGCGGCGAGGCCGGCGCCGTAGGTCTGCTTGTCGTCGACGACGTAGACCTTCTTCTTCTTGGCGTCGTTGAAGAGGTACTGGGCGGCGAACTTGCCCTGGACGACGTCGGTGGCGCAGGTGCGGAAGTAGGTCTTGAAGACGCGCTTGGAGTCGCCCTTGCCCCAGTTGTCGCCCTGGCTGAGGGCCGGGTTGGTGTTGGCGGGGGAGACCTGTGCGAGGTCGGCCTTCTCGAAGACGCCCTGCATGGACTGGGCGACGCCGGAGTTCAGGGGGCCGACGGCTCCGAGGACGTCCTTGTTGCCGACGAGCTTGGTGGCGTTGGCCTGTCCGGAGGCGGGGACGGCCTGGTCGTCGAGGGCTTCGATCTTGAACTCGATGCCGGGGACCTCGTTGTTCTTGTTCGCGGTCTTGGCCGCGAGGTCCACGGAGTTCTTGATGCCCTGGCCGAGCGCGGAGAGGGATCCGGTCAGCGGGGCGTCGACACCGATGACGACGGTGGTCTTGCTGCCGCTGTCGCTGCTGCCCTTGCTGTTGTCGTCGCGCGATCCGCAGGCGGTGAGGGTGAGTGCACCGGTGGTGAGCACTGTGGTGAGGATGAGCAAAGAACGGTGTCGCACGAAAGGTCCTTTCCCTGGCGCGGCCTCCTCTGCTGAGGTGCCGTGACGATCGCCGGGCCGTACTGGTCGATACAGGGCCGTGCAGCAGACGCGCCCGGCGGCGCGGTGACTGGCCGTGACTCTAAGGGCAGGTGAGGGGGTGCGGGACGGGTCCGCTGAGGATGTGACTGTCTTGTTATGCCGTGGGGAAGGCTTGTTGGCCGCAGTGTGGAGGTGTACGGCTTTTGCCCGGCCGGTGAAGTGACCGCATGGTGAGAACCCGCAGCTCTGCTAAGGGGCTTGGGGCGATCTTGGTGCTGTCACGCGAATCGGGGCGCAAGGGGCGCGGCTGTGGTCCCGTCGGTGGTGTCGGGGCGGTGCGCGTGACGTTTTTCGTGTATTGCACACATGTTACGCAGTGTTACATGTGTGGGATGTGTGAGCGGTCTTGTGAAGGTGGTCCGGCTGCTGAAGTGGCTCATGGAAGGGGCTTGGCGGTCAGGGGTGTTGACCCTGTGTGTCCGCCAAGTCCCGTGCATTGCTTCGGATATGGGTCTGCCCGGTCCGGAATGCGGTGCGCTTTCCGGCCGGGCAGTGGGGTGTTGCGAGGGCTTGTCAGTCGGCGGCGGGGCGGGGCGCGTCGCGGAGCAGGCAGGTGAGGCGGGCGGTGCAGACCCGCTTGTCGTGCTCGTCGGTGATGACGATCTCGTACGTGGCGGTGGAGCGGCCGCGGTGGACGGGGGTCGCGGTGCCCGTGACGAGGCCGTTGCGGACGCCCCGGTGGTGGGTGCAGTTGAGGTCGACGCCGACGGCGATCTTGGTGGCGCCGCCGTGGAGCATGCTGCCGATGGAGCCGAGGGTCTCGGCGAGGACGGCGGAGGCGCCGCCGTGGAGCAGTCCGTAGGGCTGGGTGTTGCCTTCGACGGGCATGGTGCCCACGACGCGGTCGGCGGATGCTTCGACGATCGTGACGCCCATGCGCTCGCCGAGGTGTCCGGCGGAGAAGAGTGCGGGGAGGTCGACGCCGAGTGCGGCGTACTCGTCGATGATCTCCTGGGGGAACGTGGGTGCGGTGTGCTCGCCCATGGGGTCCGGCTCCGATCGTGTGCGGTCGTTCGTTGCTGTGTGCACTGTTCTTATCAGACGGCTGAGCGTCCGCTTAGTGATGTGTGACTCACGGGGTCTCGAACCGGACGACGACCGATTTGCTGGCCGGGGTGTTGCTGGTGTCCGCGGTGGCGTCCAGGGGGACGAGCACGTTGGTCTCCGGGTAGTACGCCGCGGCGCAGCCCCGTGCGGTGGGGTAGTGGACGACGCGGAAGCCGGGGGCGCGGCGTTCGACGCCGTCCTTCCACTCGCTCACGAGGTCGGTGTAGGAGCCGTCGGCGAGTCCGAGGGCCTGGGCGTCCTCGGGGTTGACCATGACGATGCGGCGGCCGCCCTTGATGCCGCGGTAGCGGTCGTCGAGGCCGTAGATCGTGGTGTTGTACTGGTCGTGGGAGCGCAGGGTCTGGAGCAGGAGCCGGCCCTCGGGGAGTTCTGGGTACTCGACCGGTGCGGCGGTGAAGTTCGCCTTGCCGGTGGCGGTGGGGAAGCGGCGTTCGTCGCGAGGGGCGTGGGGGAGGGTGAATCCGCCGGGCCTCGCGACGCGGGTGTTGAAGTCCTCGAAGCCGGGGATCACGCGGGAGACGCGGTCGCGGATCGTGCCGTAGTCCTTCTCGAAGTCCTCCCACGGGGTGGTGGAGGCGGGGCCGAGGACGGCGCGGGCGAGGCGGGCGACGATCGCGGGTTCGGAGAGCAGGTGGGGGCTCGCGGGGGTGAGGTTGCCGCGTGAGGCGTGGACCATGCCCATGGAGTCCTCGACGGTGACGAACTGTTTCCCGCCGGCCTGCACGTCCTTGTCGGTGCGGCCGAGTGTGGGCAGGATCAGGGCGCGGGTGCCGGTGACGGCGTGCGAGCGGTTGAGTTTGGTCGAGACGTGGACGGTGAGGCGTGCCCGGCGCATGGCGGCCTCGGTGACGGCGGTGTCGGGGGTGGCGCCGACGAAGTTGCCGCCCATGGCGAAGAAGACCTTGGCGTCGCCGTCGCGGAGTGCCTGGATGGACCGTACGACGTCGTAGCCGTGGTGCCGGGGCGAGGTGATGCCGAATTCCTGGTCGAGGGCGTCGAGGAAGGCGGGGGCGGGGCGTTCGAAGATGCCCATGGTGCGGTCGCCCTGGACGTTGGAGTGGCCGCGCACGGGGCAGACGCCGGCGCCGGGCCTGCCGATGTTGCCGCGCAGCAGGAGGAAGTTGACGACCTCGCGGATGGTCGGCACGGAGTGCTTGTGCTGGGTGAGGCCCATGGCCCAGCAGACGATGGTGCGTTCCGAGGCGAGGACCATCGAGAGCGCCTGCTCGATGGTGGCGCGGTCGAGGCCGGTGGCGGTGAGGGTCTCGTCCCAGTCGGCCGCGCGGGCGGCCTGGACGAACTCCTCGTAGCCGTGGGTGTGCTCGGCGACGAAGCCGGTGTCGACCGCTCCGTCGGCCTCGATGATCATTTTGTTGAGGAGGCGGAAGAGCGCCTGGTCGCCGCCGATGCGGATCTGGAGGAAGAGGTCGGTGAGGGCGGCGCCCTTCAGCATGCCGCGGGCCGTCTGGGGGTTCTTGAACCGTTCGAGGCCGGCTTCGGGCAGCGGGTTCACCGAGATGATCTTCGCCCCGGCGGCCTTGGCCTGTTCGAGGGCCGAGAGCATCCGGGGGTGGTTGGTGCCGGGGTTCTGCCCGGCGACGATGATCAGGTCGGCCTGGTGGAGGTCCTCGAGGCTGACGCTGCCCTTGCCGATCCCGATGGTCTCGGTGAGGGCCGAGCCGGACGACTCGTGGCACATGTTGGAGCAGTCGGGCAGGTTGTTGGTGCCGAACTCGCGGGCGAGGAGCTGGAGGAGGAAAGCGGCCTCGTTGCTGGTGCGGCCGGAGGTGTAGAAGAGCGCCTCGTCGGGGGAGGAGAGCGCGGTGAACTCCTCGGCGATGATCTCGAAGGCGCGTTCCCAGGTCACGGCCTCGTACCGGTCGGCGCCCTCGGGCAGGTACACGGGCTGGGTGATGCGCCCCTGCTGGCCGAGCCAGTAACCGCTGCGGGTGCCGAGGTCGGCGACGGGGTGGGCGGCGAAGAAGTCGGGGGTGACGCGGCGCAGGGTCGCCTCCTCGGCGACGGCCTTCGCTCCGTTCTCGCAGAACTCGGCGGTGTGGCGTCTGTCGCCCTCGGGCCAGGCGCAGCCGGGGCAGTCGAAGCCGTCCTTCTGGTTGACCTTGAGGAGGGTCTGCGCGGTGCGGCGGACGCCCATCTGCTGCTGGGCGATGCGCAGGGTGTGGGCGACGGCGGGCAGTCCGGCCGCGGCGTGCTGGACCGGGTCGATCTGCGGCGCGTCCTGGACCGGGTCTCCGGTCGGGGGCCTGGTGGCCATGGTGCTCCCCTTCGAGCGCTTGCGGGGGCGCGCTCACGTGCGTCCGCGCCCTGTCACGTCTTCCTACGCCTTCACTGTCTTTCGATCCTGTCATGCACGCGTGCGGGGTTGAGGGGCGGAGGCCGGTGTGCGGTGGGTGCGCGTGGTGGAGCGGCGGGGGCCGGGCGGTGGCCGGTCCGGAATGTCAGTGGTCCGTGGCAGGATCGGGGGCGTGGCTGAGACGGCATCGAAGAAGACGGCAGACAACCGACCGCGCCTGCTCCTGATGGACGGGCACTCCCTGGCGTACCGGGCGTTCTTCGCCCTGCCCGCGGAGAATTTCACGACGGCGACGGGGCAGCCGACGAATGCCGTGTACGGCTTCATGTCGATGCTGGCGAACACGCTGCGCGACGAGGCGCCCACGCATTTCGCCGTCGCGTTCGACGTGTCCCGCAAGACGTGGCGTGCGCAGGAGTTCCCCGAGTACAAGGCGAACCGCTCCAAGACCCCCGACGAGTTCAAGGGGCAGGTCGAGCTCATCGGTGAGCTGCTGGACGCGATGCGCGCCGACCGGTTCGCGGTGGACGGTTTCGAGGCGGACGACGTCATCGCGACGCTGGCCACGCAGGCCGAGGCGGCGGGCTTCGAGGTGCTGATCGTCACGGGTGACCGGGACTCGTTCCAGCTGATCACGGACCATGTGACGGTGCTCTACCCGACGAAGGGCGTGTCGGAGCTGACGCGCTTCACCCCGGAGAAGGTCCAGGAGAAGTACGGGCTCACGCCGGGCCAGTATCCGGACTTCGCGGCGCTGCGCGGTGACCCGTCGGACAACCTTCCCGGTATCCCCGGTGTGGGCGAGAAGACGGCGGCGAAGTGGATCAACCAGTTCGGTTCGTTCGCGGAGCTGGTCGAGCGCGCCGACGAGGTGAAGGGCAAGGCCGGCCAGAATTTCCGGGACCACCTGGACGCGGTGAAGATGAACCGTGTGCTGACGGAGATGGTCCGTGACGTGGAGCTGCCGAAGGTTCCGGCCGAGCTGGAGCGCGCCCCGTACGACCGCTCGGCGGTCACGGGTGTGCTGGACGTCCTGGAGATCCGTAACCCGAGCCTGCGGGAGCGGTTGCTCGCCGTGGACCCGGGGGCGGAGGACGCGGGTCCGCCGGAGCCGGCGGCCGGGGTCGAGCTGGACGGTGTGGTGCTGGGGGAGGGTGAGGTCGCCCCGTGGCTGGAGGCCCGTGGCGGGCAGCCGCTCGGTGTGATGACCGTCGACACGTGGTCGCTGGGCAGTGGCACGGTGACGGAGGTCGCGCTCGCCGCCGCGGACGGGGCCGCCGCCTGGCTGGACCCGGCGGAGCTCGGGGAGGCCGACGAGCAGGCCCTCGCCGAGTGGCTCGCGGACCCGGGGCAGCCCAAGGTCCTGCACAACGCCAAGAACGCCCTGCGGGTCTTTCCCGAGCAGGGCTGGCGGCTGGACGGCATCACCATGGACACCGCGCTCGCCGCCTATCTCGTCAAGCCGGGCCGCCGCTCCTTCGCCCTGGACGCACTGGCCGTGGAGTACCTCGGACGTGAGCTGGCCCCGGCCCCGGCGTCCGACGGGCAGCTGGCCTTCGGCGCGGAGGACCGTGCGGAGGCCGACGCGCTGATGGCGCAGGCCCGTGCGGTGCTCGATCTCGGTGACGCGTTCACGACGCGCCTGGAGGAGGTCGGCGCGACCGGCCTGCTGTACGACATGGAGCTCCCGACGTCGATCATGCTGGCCCGGCTGGAGCGGCACGGCATCGCCGCCGACCGGGCGCATCTGGAGGGCATGGAGCAGCAGTTCGCCGGTGCGGTGCAGCAGGCGGTGAAGGAGGCGCACGCCGCGGTGGGCCGTGAGTTCAACCTCGGTTCGCCGAAGCAGCTGCAGGAGGTCCTCTTCGGTGAGCTGGCGCTGCCGAAGACGAAGAAGACGAAGACGGGCTGGACGACCGACGCGGACGCGTTGGCCTGGCTGGCCGCGCAGACCGAGCACGAGCTGCCGGTCATCATGCTGCGCCACCGGGAGCAGGCGAAGCTGCGGGTCACCGTCGAGGGCCTGATCAAGACGATCGGTGCGGACGGCCGTATCCACACCACGTTCAACCAGACGGTCGCGGCGACGGGCCGTCTCTCCTCCACCGACCCGAACCTGCAGAACATCCCCGTCCGCACGGACGAGGGGCGCGCGATCCGCCGTGGCTTCGTCGTCGGCGAGGGCTTCGAGACGCTGATGACGGCCGACTACAGCCAGATCGAGCTGCGGGTGATGGCGCACCTCTCGGAGGACGCCGGTCTGATCGAGGCGTTCACCTCCGGTGAGGACCTGCACACGACGGTCGCCTCGCAGGTGTTCGGCGTCGAGAAGTCGGCCGTCGACGCGGAGATGCGCCGCAAGATCAAGGCGATGTCGTACGGGCTGGCCTACGGGCTCTCCGCGTTCGGTCTGTCCCAGCAGCTGAACATCGAGGCCGGTGAGGCGCGCGGGCTGATGGACACCTACTTCCTGCGGTTCGGCGGGGTGCGCGACTATCTGCACCGGGTCGTGGAGGAGGCCAGGGCCACCGGGTACACGGAGACGATCCTCGGTCGCCGCCGTTACCTCCCGGACCTGAACAGCGACAACCGCCAGCGCCGCGAGGCCGCCGAGCGGATGGCGCTGAACGCCCCGATCCAGGGGACGGCCGCCGACATCGTGAAGGTCGCGATGCTGCATGTGGACCGGGCGCTGACGGAGGCGGAGCTGACGTCACGGATGCTGCTCCAGGTGCACGACGAAATCGTCCTGGAGATCGCGAAGGGCGAGCGGGAGCAGGTCGAGGAGATCCTGCGGAGGGAGATGTCCACGGCGGTCGAGCTCCGTGCGCCGCTGGACGTCTCGGTCGGCGTGGGTACGGACTGGGAGACGGCCGCGCACTAGCACGGCGGGGGGAGACCCGGCGCCGCGACGGTCTCAGCCGGCGTCGCGGCCCGCCGGGCGGGCCCCCGCGGTGTCCGCGAGGGGGCTGTCCGGCGGCGGGGGAGCGGACGGCTTCGGCCGCAGCCGCATCCACGCCCCGTAGAGCACGAGGCCGGCCGCGAGGCCCGCTCCGGCGCCGAAACACGCCGTCGGGATGATGTCGAGCGGCGTGTCGATATGCCCGAAGTAGGCGTACCAGCGGGCACACCGGTGGGCGGTCCCGAGCAGGACGCACAGCGCGAGGAGCGCGCCGGCCCATCCGCGTTCGGACGGGGTCAGCACCGGCACGGACTCGGGGGCGGGGACAGGCCCGATGCGTCGCAGGCCGGTGTACGTGAACCATGCCAGGACCGTCAGGGCCACCGCCGAACTGCCGTACTGCACGACCTGGAACACCGGGTGGCCCGCGATGCTGCCGTTCAGGACGGGGAGCAGGTCGGTGCCCCACCGGTCGTGATGCGTGAAGGCGTCCCACACGACGTGGGTCCCCGAGCCGATGACGGCGGACAGGACGAACCACGCCGTCTCGGCGAGGCCCGGGCGGCCCGGCTGCCGGGGCCTGCCCCGCAGGAAGGTGTGCACGCGCCCCCGCGCCGCCCCGGGGAGCAGCGCGACGAGCGGTTCGCGCAGCATCAGCCACAGTGCCACCAGGGCGCCCGTGACGAGGACGTCCACGGTGAACACCCCCCACACGGAATGAGTCACCTCGCCGAACTCCATCGCCCCGGGGACCGCCGTGTCGGCGTAGTAGGTCATGTCGGGGGCGAACGATCCGGCGACCATCGCGGAGGCGACGAGAGGCCCACGGCCCTGTCCGGATCTTCTGATCCCGGGGAGCACGGCTGCGGCGTGACTGAGCGTGAACGGCATGGCGGCAAGTATGCGTGAGCCCGCGTCACCCCGTCGGCGCACACCGGTGACTTGACGGCAGGGAAGCTGAGAAATCCGTAAGAAGCGGTCAGGGACCAGTGTTCGGGCCGCGGGAGTTGCCGTAGGGTCGCCTGAGTCCTCGCGCTGGGGAGCGCGAGCAGCCGTCGACGGGGAGGGACCGACACGTATGGCAGCGCAATTCGGCCGCAGGCTGCGCAGGGGGGCCACCACCACCGCGGTGGCCGCGGCAGCCGTGGCGGCTCTGTCCGCCTCCCAGGCTCCCGCGGCACCCCAGACCGACGGCGCCGCGGGTGACCAGAGCGCAGCCGGGTCGGCGCCGTCCGGCGACAGCGCGGCCACGGGCAACTCGCCCTACCACACGGACCTTCCGCCGCTGAACACGCCCAACAAGCCCGGCACGTCCGTGAACCTTCCCGTGACCGGCAGTGCCGAAGCGGGCATACCCGCCTCGGTCCTGGCCGCGTACAAGAAGGCGGAGCAGGAACTCGCCGGCACCGACGCCGCGTGCCGTCTGCCGTGGCAACTGCTCGCCGCGATCGGCAAGGTCGAGTCGGGACAGGCCCGCGGCGGCAACGTCGACGCGGACGGCACCACCCTCTCCCCGATCCTCGGCCCGGCCCTCAACGGCCAGGGCTTCGCGCTCATCAAGGACACCGACGGCGGCGCGTACGACGGCGACGCGACCCACGACCGTGCGGTCGGCCCGATGCAGTTCATCCCGTCCACCTGGGCCACCTGGGGCCAGGACGGAAACGGCGACGGACGCAAGGACCCCAACAACATCTACGACGCATCGCTCGCGGCCGGGCGCTACCTCTGCGCCGGCACCCGCGACCTCACGGTCGCCGCTGACCTCGACCGGGCGGTGCTGAGCTACAACCACTCGACGGAGTACCTGCGCACGGTGCGCTCCTGGTTCGACTACTACAAGCGCGGCACCCACGAGGTCCCGGACGGCACAGGAGTCCTCCCGGCGGACACGGGCGGCGGCACGACCTCCCCGTCCCCCACGCCCACGACCGGCACCCCTGGCGGCGGCGCGTCCACGAGCCCCACCCCGAGTCCCTCGACGCCCGGCGGCGGCACGTCCCCGAGTCCCGGCACCCAGCCGCCGCCGACGACCAAGCCGCCCACGACTCCGCCGGCGACGAAGCCTCCCACGACCCCGCCGGTGACGCCCACACCGTCCGAGACCTTCGGAAGCCTCGAGAACGCGGGCACCGGGACCCTCACCGCCACGGCCGGCGAGGCGTTCGGCGAGCGCGTCACGGTCCGGGCGAAGAACAAGCTGGGCAAGCCGCTCGCCGGGACCCCGGTGACCTTCGCCGTCGTCGGCGCGACGGACACCCGCTTCGCCGGCGGGAAGAGCACCGTGACGCTGACCACGGCAGCCGACGGCACCGTCACCGCGCCCGTCCTGACGGCAGGCGAGAAGACGGGCACGTTCAAGGTGACGGCGGTCGCCGGGACGACCGAGCCCCGCGCCCTCTCCTGGACCGCGAGCGTCACGGCCCGGGTCGCGGACACCATCGTCCGGACGGGCGACAAGGCCCTGACGGCCGCCCCCGGCACCGAGTTCGCCGACCGCGTCGAGGTCAGGACCACGTACAAGGGGACCGGGGTCGCGGACACCGCGGTCACCGCGACGGTGCTCACCGCGGCGGGGACGCCCGCCGAGGACGGCAAGGGGCCGTACTTCGAGGACGTGGACGGCAACCCCGTCCGCACCCTGGACCTGACGACCGGTGCCGACGGGGCCCTGGAACTCCCGAAGATCCACGCCGACGACACCGAGGGCACCTTCACCCTGCGGCTCACCACCGCGAGCGGCGCCACGCTGACCGTCGAGCTGAAGGTCGAGGCCGCCCCGGCGGCCTGACCCGTGACGGGGTCGGGGCGGGCCCTGCCCCGTCACGGCAGGGTCCGCCCCTGCCCCGTCCCCGGGGCCGGCAGGGGCGCCGGCGCCGGCCCGCAGCGCGGTCCCGGACGGCGCGGGGCGCGTCCCTCAGCTCCGGCGCAGCCGCGCCGAGGTGAAACGGGTCGCCTCCGTCGTCGTGGGGTCCTCGGGCCACGGGTGCTTCGGGTAGCGGCCGCGCAGTTCCGCGCGCACGTCCCGGTAGCCCTCCCGCCAGAAGGACGCCAGGTCCGCGGTCACCGCCGCCGGACGCCCGGCGGGGGACAGCAGGTGGACCAGCACGGGCACCCCGGCCACCCGGGGTGTCTCGCCCAGCCCGAAGAGCTCCTGCAGCTTCACCGCGAGTACGGGCTGCTCGCCGCCGTACTCCACCCTGATCCGGGACCCGCTCGGTACCTCGATCCGCTCCGGGGCCAGCTCGTCGAGCCGGGCGGCGTCGCCGGTCGCCCACGGCAGCAGGCGCCGCACGGCCTGACCGGCGTCGATCCGCGCCAGATCGGCTCGGCGCCCCGCCCGTGACAGCTCGGGCTCCAGCCACTCGTCGGCGCGCTCCAGCAGCGCCCCGTCCGACACATCGGGCCACGGCGGTCCCAGCACCCGGTGCAGGAACGCGAGCCGCAGCCTCAGCTGCCCGCCGTCCCTGGTCCACCGCAGCAGCCCCGGCCCCTCACGCCGCAGCCCCTCCAGCAGCGCACCGCGTACCAGCGCGGGGGCCGGAGAGCGCAGCGCCCGCACCGACAGTTCCACGGCGCCGAGGCGCTCGACCGAGCGCGCCACCACGTCGCCGTCCGCCCAGCGGACCTCCTCGCCGGAGAACAGCAGGTGCCCCGCGGCCAGCCGCGCGGTCCCCTCGTCGACGACGGCGGCCAGCCGCACCCGGGCGGACGCGGCATGGGCCGGCCGGTCGGCGACCGCGACCGCCAGCCACCGCGCGGTCCGCAGCCGCGAACCTTCTCCCAGCTGTGCGCCCGTGCCCGACGCCATCAGGAACGCCCCTTCGCCCCGGGCCCGCGCCACACGCTCAGGGAAGGCCAGCGCCGCCACCAGACCCACGGCCGCGTCGTCCGGACCTCCGTCCCCGGCCCCCGAGGAGCCGAGGGATCCCGAGAGCCGCCTGACCTCCTGCCGCCAGCGGGCGGCGTAACCGTCGCCACCGCGCCGTGCCGTGCGCAGCGCGTGCGCCAGGTCGTCGCCGTACTCCCGCGGCGGCTCCTCGCTGAGCAGCGCCACCACCTCCGCGGCCCGGCGTCCGCCGACCTCGGCGGCGCCGTCCAGGAAGGCCCGTGCCAGTCGGGGGTGCAGGCCGATCCGTGACATCCGTGCGCCCCGGTCCGTAGCCCGGCCCGACGCGTCCACCGCGCCGACCGCGGCCAGCACCTCGCGCGCCGCGCCCAGGGCACCGGCCGGCGGCGGGTCCAGGAGCGCGAGCCCGGAGGCGTCCGGATCGCCCCAGCACGCCGCCTGCAGGGCGAACGCCGCGAGGTCGGCCACCTTGATCTCGGGGGAGGGGAACGCGGCGAGACGCCCGTCCTCGGCCTGCTCCCAGCAGCGGTACACGGCGCCCGGGGCCTCGCGCCCCGCACGGCCCGCCCGCTGGCGTCCCGACGCCCGCGACGCCCGTACGGTCGTCAGCGCGCTCAGCCCCCGGGCGTGGTCGGTACGCGGTTCCCGCGCCAGCCCCGAGTCCACGACGACCCGCACCCCCGGCACCGTGAGGGACGACTCCGCCACGGAGGTCGACAGGACCACCCGGCGTCCGCCCGACGCACCGGCGAGCACCGCGTCCTGCACGGCGGCGGGGGCGCGACCGTGCACCTGGAGCACCTCGGCGTCCACTCCGGCGAGCTGTGCGGCGACCCGGCCGATCTCGCCGACCCCGGGCAGGAAGCACAGGACGTCGCCGTCCCGCTCGGCGAGCGCCCGGCGCACCACCGCGGCCACGTGCGTCAGCAGGACCGGGTCCACCCGCATCCCGTGCGGCGGCCTGACGGTCCCCGCGGGCGGCGCCCACACCACCTCGACCGGATGCGACACGCCGCGCGCCTCGACCACCGGCGCGCCGCCGAGCAGCCGTGCCCAGCCCTCGGCGTCCGTCGTGGCCGAGGCCGCGACCAGGCGCAGGTCCGGCCTGATCGTCCCCCGTACGTCGAGCAGGAACGCGGCGGCCGTGTCCGCGTCCAGGTGACGTTCGTGGCACTCGTCGACGATCACCACGTCGACCCCGGCGAGTTCCTGGTCGCGCTGCAGCCGCTGGAGCAGCACCCCGGTGGTGACGACCTCCACCCTCGTGTCCGGCCCCACCACGCGCTCACCGCGCACGGTGAAGCCGACCCGCTCGCCGGTCCGCTCGCCGAGCAGCCACGCCATCCGCCGCGCCGCGGCCCGGGCCGCGATCCGGCGGGGCTCGGCGACGAGCACCCGGCGGGCCGGGCCGCCCCCGGTCAGCCCGGCGAGCACCAGGGGCACGAGCGTCGTCTTGCCCGTCCCGGGCGGTGCGCAGAGCACCGCGGCGCCCCGCTCGTCGAGGGCCCGCTCCAGGGCGGGCACAGCCGTGCGTACGGGCAACTGGTCCAGGGCGTCGGTGCGGATCACACCCCCAGTCTCGTACGCCGCCGCCGCTTCCCGGCCGGCCGGGGCCTACGCGCCGTCGCGGCCGTTGCGCTCGCAGACGAAGATCGCCGTGCCGGGGATCAGGTTGCCGCGCAGCGGGGACCAGCCGCCCCACTCCTGGTCGTTCCAGGCGGGCCATTCCGGTTCCACGAGGTCGACCAGCCGGAACCCGCCCGCCACCACGTCCCGGACCCGGTCTCCCAGCGTCCTGTGGTGTTCCACGTACACCGCGTCGCCGTGCTCGTCCTGCTCCACGTACGGCACGCGGTCGAAGTAGGAGGCGGAGACGGAGAGGCCATCCGGCCCCGGCTCGTCGGGGAACGCCCAGCGGATCGGATGGGTCACCGAGAAGACCCAGCGGCCTCCCGGCCGCAGCACCCGGCGCACCTCGCGGAACACCTGGACGGGGTCGGCGACGAAGGGCACCGCGCCGTAGGCGGAGCAGGCCAGGTCGAAGGAGCCGTCCCGGAAGGGGAGCCGTCCGGCGTCGGCCTCGACCAGGGGGACGCCGCCGCCGATGCGCAGGGCGTGCTGGAGCTGGCGGTGGGAGAGGTCCAGGGCCACCGGGCGGGCGCCCCGGGCCGCGAGCCAGCGCGAGCACTGGGCGGCGCCGGCCCCGATCTCCAGGACGTCCATGCCCTTCAGGGCGTCCGCCGGGCCCAGCAGGGCCGCCTCGGCCTCGTCCAGTCCTTCCGGACCCCAGACGAAACGGTCGTCCCCGAGGAACGTTCCGTGGTCGTTCTGGTACTCGTCGGCGTTCCGGTCCCACCAGCCGCGGTTCGCCCGGCTGCTCTCCGCCTCACCGGCTTCCCGCCGGGTCGCTTCGGGTTCGGGGTCGTAGGTCTCTTGGCTCATCGTGCCCGTCGTTGTAGTTTGCCTTCACCCGCCTCGCGCGGGTGCCTCCACGGCCCGTACGGGTGAGTACGGCCGTGTGCGCGCGACACACCGTGGTGACCGATGTGGCCTCGGTGAACGTGAGTTGTGCCGGGATTGGGGCGTTGTGCCCCGGGTGTGCGCCTTCGCGCATTGACCCTGTCCGGCTGCCCCCGTATGCTACAAGTTGCGTCGCGAGCCTGCGCGCTTCAGACCTAGCAGGCTGCGCTCGCGTCTGTTGCATGTCCCCTCGGTTGTCGAGGCGCCTTTCCGGTCAGGTGGGGTGCTTTCCAGGCTGTCCGGCTTCTGCAGAGGCGATACGGGCTTACGGCGTAGCAGTACCTACGACTCACTGTCCGTACCGGAGCCCTTTCCCACATGACGAGCAGCACCGAGACCACCGCCACCACTCCGCAGGTTGCGGTCAACGACATCGGCGACGCGGACGCGTTCCTCGCGGCGATCGACGAGACGATCAAGTACTTCAACGACGGCGACATCGTTGACGGTGTCATCGTCAAGGTTGACCGCGACGAGGTCCTCCTCGACATCGGTTACAAGACCGAAGGTGTCATCCCGAGCCGCGAGCTCTCGATCAAGCACGACGTCGACCCGAACGAGGTCGTCAAGGTCGGCGACGAGATCGAGGCCCTGGTTCTCCAGAAGGAGGACAAGGAAGGCCGCCTGATCCTCTCGAAGAAGCGCGCTCAGTACGAGCGTGCCTGGGGCACCATCGAGAAGATCAAGGAAGAAGACGGCATCGTCACCGGTACCGTCATCGAGGTCGTCAAGGGTGGTCTCATCCTCGACATCGGCCTCCGTGGCTTCCTCCCGGCGTCGCTCGTCGAGATGCGTCGTGTCCGCGACCTCCAGCCCTACGTGGGCAAGGAGCTCGAGGCTAAGATCATCGAGCTGGACAAGAACCGCAACAACGTGGTCCTGTCCCGCCGTGCCTGGCTCGAGCAGACCCAGTCCGAGGTCCGCCAGACGTTCCTCACGACCCTGCAGAAGGGTCAGGTCCGCTCCGGCGTCGTCTCCTCGATCGTCAACTTCGGTGCCTTCGTGGACCTGGGTGGCGTCGACGGTCTCGTGCACGTCTCCGAGCTCTCCTGGAAGCACATCGACCACCCCTCCGAGGTCGTCGAGGTCGGTCAGGAAGTCACCGTCGAGGTCCTCGACGTCGACATGGACCGCGAGCGCGTCTCGCTGTCGCTCAAGGCGACGCAGGAAGACCCGTGGCAGCAGTTCGCCCGTACGCACCAGATCGGGCAGGTCGTTCCCGGTAAGGTCACCAAGCTCGTTCCCTTCGGTGCGTTCGTGCGCGTCGACGAGGGCATCGAGGGTCTGGTCCACATCTCCGAGCTGGCCGAGCGCCACGTGGAGATCCCGGAGCAGGTCGTCCAGGTCAACGACGAGATCTTCGTCAAGGTCATCGACATCGACCTCGAGCGCCGTCGCATCAGCCTCTCGCTGAAGCAGGCCAACGAGGCCTTCGGCGGCGACCCGGCCTCGGTCGAGTTCGACCCGACGCTGTACGGCATGGCCGCGTCGTACGACGACCAGGGCAACTACATCTACCCCGAGGGCTTCGACCCCGAGACCAACGACTGGCTCGAGGGCTTCGAGTCGCAGCGTGAGGTCTGGGAGACGCAGTACGCCGAGGCGCAGCAGCGCTTCGAGCAGCACCAGGCCCAGGTCATCAAGTCCCGCGAGGCCGACGAGGCTGCCGCTGCCGAGGGTGCTGCCGCCCCGGCCGGCGCTGCCCCGGCTGCCTCCGGCGGCAGCGGTGGCGGCGGCTCGTACTCCTCGGAGTCCGCGGACAACTCCGGCGCCCTGGCGTCGGACGAGGCCCTGGCTGCCCTGCGCGAGAAGCTGGCCGGTGGCCAGAGCTGACGCTCTGACCCCAGCCGCTCATCGGCTGCAGTAGCTGTAGAGCTGTGAGTGAGGCCCGTCCCTTTCGGGGGGCGGGCCTCACGCATGCCCGGCCGCCGATACACACGGGGCGTGGTCGGCGGCGCCGCCCGTGCGGGAGGAAACCTGCGGGAGACACGAGTCGCTGACGGGCCGTGACAACCCCGTGCCAGGATCACCGCAACGTCCGGAACGCCGGGGCCACGGAGGTGACACACGCGTCGGACACCTCACGCGTCCCGCGGAGCTCTCTCCCCGCAGTGGGGAGGCGCCTTCGACCGCTGCCACCACTCGGCTCCCCGTCGAGGTCTTCACCTGGGGACACCGACGCCCGCCCCCTCGACGAGGAGGCGGGCATGCGGACCCCGGTACGCCACCGAGGGGCTTTCGGTGATGCCGGCCGTCCGACCGCGGATCCGCACGGGGATCTGACACGGAGTGAGGAGAGGGCGCTACCTCGCGGTGCTCAACTCACGGCCGCGCATGCGCACTTCGCCGTTGACCACCGCAGCGACACCGAAACCCGGCACGGGTGCCCGGATGCCCCCGCGTGGGGGAGGACGGCCCCGCACCGCCGTGTCCCGGTCTGATCGCGAGGGAAAGAGTGCCCGACGGGAATGCCCTGGCCGGACGGGGCGTTCTTGTCCAGGAACACGAGGAGGAGCGGTAACCGTGCCTGATCCGCAGAGTTTGTACGAATGGGAGCCGAAGGGCCTGGCCGTGGTCGACATGGCGCTCGCCCAGGAGTCGGCCGGCCTGGTCATGCTCTACCACTTCGACGGATACATCGACGCGGGCGAGACGGGCGAGCAGATCGTCGACGGGCTGCTCGAGACGCTGCCGCACCAGACCGTGGTCCGCTTCGACCACGACCGGCTCGTCGACTACAGGGCGCGCCGTCCGCTGCTGACCTTCAAGCGCGACCGGTACACGTCGTTCGAGTCGCCCGCCCTCGAGGTGAAGGTCGTCCAGGACGCCACCGGGGCCCCCTTCCTGCTGCTCTCCGGACCGGAGCCCGACGTCGAGTGGGAGCGGTTCGCCGCCGCCGTGGAGCAGGTCGTGGAGCGGCTCGGCGTCCGCCTCGCGGTCAGTTTCCACGGCATCCCCATGGGCGTCCCGCACACCCGCCCCGTCGGTCTCACCCCGCACGGCAACCGCACGGACCTGATGCCAGGGCACCGCAGCCCCTTCGACGAGGCGCAGGTCCCCGGTTCCGCCGAGGCCCTCGTGGAGTACCGGCTGATGGAGGCCGGGCACGACGTCCTCGGTGTCGCCGCCCATGTGCCCCACTACGTCGCCAGGTCCGCCTACCCGGACGCCGCGCTCACCGCCCTTGAGGCGGTCACCGCCGCGACCGGACTGGTCCTGCCGAGCGTGGCGCACACCCTGCGCACGGAGGCGCACCGGACCCAGACCGAGATCGACCGGCAGGTCGGCCAGGGCGACGAGGAGCTCGTCTCCCTCGTCGAGGGGCTGGAGCACCAGTACGACGCGCTCGCGGGATCCGAGACCCGCGGCAATCTCGTCGCGGAGCCGGCCGATCTGCCTTCGGCGGACGAGATCGGCCGCGAGTTCGAACGCTTCCTGGCGGAACGTGAGGGCGATTCCTGAGGTGACCTCCGGCCGCCGAGCGGCCGGAGGCTAGGCTCGGCGCATGCTGAAAGTGGGCCTGACCGGCGGGATCGGCGCCGGCAAGAGTGAAGTGTCACGGCTGCTCGCACGCTACGGAGCCGTACTGATCGACGCCGACCGGATCGCCCGCGAGGTCGTCGAGCCCGGTACCCCCGGGCTCACGGCCGTGGTCGAGGCCTTCGGTCCCGGAATCCTCACCCCGGACGGCTCGCTGAACCGGCCGGCGCTCGGCTCGATCGTGTTCTCCGATCCCGCGCGTCTGGCGACGCTCAACGGCATCGTCCATCCGCTCGTCGGGGCGCGTTCCGCGGAGCTGGAGCGGGCCGCCGGGGCCGGTGCGGTCGTGGTCCACGACGTTCCGCTGCTCACGGAGAACGAGCTCGCGCCGCTCTACGACCTGGTCGTCGTCGTCGACGCCCGGCCCGATACGCAGCTCGACCGGCTCGTACGGCTCCGTGGCATGACGGAGTCCGACGCACGTGCCCGGATGGCGGCGCAGGCGACGCGTGAACAGCGGCTGGCCGTCGCCGATCTCGTCGTCGACAACGACGGCCCGCTGGAGGATCTGGAGCCCCAGGTCCGTGCGGTCTGGTCGCGGCTGACGGCGCGGGCCGCCGCCGGCTGATCCGTCGTCCGGCCGGAATACGCACCTCTGGCCGGATGTTGAAGACCGGGGAACGAGGGGAAGGATAGGGCCGTGCCCGAGAAGAACCCGGAAACGCATGTCATCGACTTCCGTGCCGCGGAGCAGTTGCTCGCCGCACGGGACCCGCGGGGTGCGGTCAAGCTGCTCGACTCGGTGATCGCCGCCCACCCGGAGAACACGGCGGCGCGGCTCCTGCGCGCCCGGGCCTTCTTCGCCGCCGCCCAACTGCGTCCGGCCGAGCTGGAGTTCGAGCTGGTCCTGGAACGCGAGCCGGACAACGCCTTCGCACACTTCGCGCTCGCCCGCACCTTCGAGCGCGCCGGCCGTCCCGAGCAGGCCACCCGGCACTTCCGGCTGGCCGCCGCGCTCGACCCGAAGCCGGAGTACCTCCAGGCCGCCCGCTTCGACGACCGGGAGGACCGCGACTGAGAGGGCTGCGGCCCGGAAGACCGCTGCTGAGGGACCGAGGTGGACGGGTGTCCCGCCAGGGCCCACGGTCTCAGCGGCGTTCCCGGCCCCGCCCTCCCCGGTCCGGTTCGTACGGGGGCACGTCCCGGCCCGGCTGGTAGTGCGGCCCCTGCCGCAGATGCCGGACGACGACGCAGAGGTCCGTCACAGTGACCACCAGCAGCACCCCGCAGGCCGTCGCCCAGCCGACGCGTCCGGTCGCCACGAAGGCCGCCAGCCCCAGTGCGGCCCAGATCATGCCCCATAGACTGAGCCAGAGTCGCATCCGCAGGGGGCTGCGTGCGGTGGACGGTTCACTTCCGGTACGCATCACCATCGCCTCTTCTCCAGCATGACCCCGTGGTGCGGCGTACGGAAACCGACGGGCGGACGACGGGGAGCGGGCTGTGACGACGACCGGGCACGGACACATGGCACGGGGAACAGCGGCCTGGGGTGACGCCGTCGCCCGCAGGTCCAGGGTGCGGGGCGCGCTGCTGGGCGGCGCGGTCGGGGACCAACTGGGCAACCCGGTCGAGTTCCTCTCCCTGGACGGGATCCGCCGGGGCCACGGGGAGCGGGGTGTACGCGGCCCCGTCCCGGACGCCGACGGGGTCGTCGGACGGATCACGGACGACACCCAGATGACGCTCTTCACGGTCGAAGGGCTGATCAGGGCCCACGCCCGGGCAGCCGCCACCGGTAGCGCGGGAGCGGAGACCGAGTTCGTCCGCAACGCCTACCTGCGCTGGCTGGACACCCAGAATCACCCCGCACCGCCCCGGCGCGGAGGGGACGACCCTGTACGGACCGGCTGGCTCAGGCAGCAGCCCTGGCTGTACGCGCGCCGTGCGCCCGGCAACGCGTGCCTCACGGGGCTGGCCGCCCGCCACGTTCCGGATCCCCGTGGGCCGCTCGCCCTGCCGGGCCCCGTCAATCCGCAGTCCAAGGGCTGCGGCACGGTGATGAGGTCGGCCCCCTTCGGCCTCACCGGCGCGGACGCGGCCACCGCCTTCGGACTGGCCGCCCGGTGCGCCCTGATCACCCACGGCCACCCGACCGGTGCCTACGCGGCGGGCGCGCTCGCCGCGATCGTCACGCATCTGCTGGAGGGCGACTCGCCGGCGGGCGCCGTCCTGCGCGCCATGGACCTGCTGGGCCGCCACCCGGGTCATGACGAGACGACGGCAGCCCTGCGTGCGGCGGTCGATCTCGCGGCGCTCGGGCGTCCCACGGCAGAGCGGGTCGAGTCCCTCGGCGCGGGCTGGGTCGCCGAGGAGGCGCTCGCGATCGCCGTGTACTGCGCCCTCGTGCTCCCCGGGGCCGACGACGTCGCCGAGGCACTGCTGCTCTCCGTCAACCACTCCGGCGACAGCGACTCCACGGGCGCGGTCTGCGGCAACCTGCTCGGCGCGCACCACGGGGACGTACGGCTGCCGGCCTCCTGGCTGGCCGTCACGGAGGGACGGTCCGTGATCGCCGAGATCGCCGACGACCTGTGCGTGGAGCTGGAGCAGCCGGTGTCGTGGCCGAACGTCCGCTACCCACAGTGCTGAAGGGAACGCGCAGAGGCGCCGGCACGTTCTGCGGGCATGAGCGGACAACTGGTACGTGAGGGATACACGGGGACGGGGCCAGGCTCGATCACACCGGACGGGTGCGCGGTCGAGTTGTACGCCCGCCTGTCTGTCGGCACCGAGCCCGAGGTGATCGGGTCCGTGCTGCGACCGGGTGCGAGCGTGCTCGAACTGGGCTGCGGCGCCGGCCGGGTGACGCACCCTCTGGTCGCCCGGGGCTTCGAGGTGACCGCGGTCGACGAGTCGCCAGGGATGCTGGAACGGGTGCGCGGAGCCCGCACGGTCCGGAGCCCCATCGAGACCCTGGACCTCGGTGCGGCGCGGTTCGACGCGGTCGTGCTCGGATCGTTCCTGGTGCACTCGGGCGATCACCGGGTCAGGGAGGGGCTGCTCAGGACCTGTCGCACGTACGTGAAGGACGACGGCCTCGTCCTCGTCCAGCGGGAGGGCGCCGACTACCACTCCGACCTGCCCCGGGAGCGGGAGGACCCCGACGCGGGCTGCGTCATCCGGATCCTCTCGGCGGACCCGGTCGGCGACGGGGTGGACGAGGTGCGCGCGGAGTACGTCTTCGAGGACGCCCGCTGGACCCAGACCTTCCGGTCGCGCGAGCTGTCCGTGGAGCGGTTCGAGGCGTACCTGGAGGAGGCGGGACTCGCCGTCGACCGCTACCTGACCCCGGACGGTGTCTGGGCGCTGGCTCGCCCCCGACAGCGGTGACCCGCTCCCGGCGACCCTGAGCGGAAGGCGCGGGTCCGCCTTGGAGTCCTCGCTGTTCCCGGTGCTCCGCGGACGCGGGCGCGCCCGGTTCCGGTCAGTGGACGAACGTGTAGCTGCGCCAGGGCTCGGCGCCGGCCGCGTTGGTGTCGGAGAACGTGGTGGCCACGTAGGCGGTGCCCTGGCCGCTGCAGTCGCGACTGGTGTAGAGGACCATGTCGATCAGGGTGTGGTTGTCGACCTTGGTCGCGCCGTCGGCTGTCATCGCGTGGCAGCCCTTCACCGACGGACTGTTCACGCTCACCACCTCGTCCTTGCCGGTGGTGTAGGAGACGGGTCCGACCGCCGTGCGCCCGAGGCCGGAGCAGCCCGTTACGGCCAGGGCGAGCAGGGTCGCACCGACGGCGGCACCGGCGCGTCGGCGGAGAACGGTGGGGGGCGCGGTGACGGACATGGGCGGGGTCCTCGTCTGCTCGTCCGGCTCATCGGTACGTCCCGGGGACGTGCTGGCGCTGGCCACCCTGCCCGGCCGGCCGTGCACCGGCATCCGGTGCGCGGCCGGCCGGGTCCCCAGGCACCCGGACAGCGGTTCGCGGGTGTACGGATCGGGCATATGGTGTTAATAGGGCGTGATGAATGGGTGTGGTGACGCACCCCGTAGGCAGGGGGCCGTGATGGTCCAGGCGTTGTTGGTCGCGTTGGTGGTCGTGCTCTCGGCCGGTCTGGTGTACGCCATGGCCGCGGCCCGGGTGGTCAAGCAGTACGAACGGGGTGTGGTGCTCCGGCTCGGCCGGCTCCACGACGAGGTGCGCTCCCCGGGGTTCACCATGATCGTCCCGGGTGTCGACCGGCTCCGTAAGGTGAACATGCAGATCGTGACGATGCCCGTGCCCGCCCAGGACGGGATCACGCGCGACAACGTCACGGTGCGCGTGGACGCCGTCATCTACTTCAAGGTCGTGGACCCCGCGAGCGCGGTGATCCAGGTCGAGGACTACCGCTTCGCGGTCTCCCAGATGGCGCAGACCTCCCTGCGGTCGATCATCGGCAAGAGTGATCTGGACGATCTGCTCTCCGACCGCGAGAAGCTCAACCAGGGCCTCGAGCTGATGATCGACAGCCCCGCGGTGGGTTGGGGCGTGCAGATCGACCGGGTCGAGATCAAGGACGTCTCGCTCCCGGAGACGATGAAGCGGTCCATGGCCCGGCAGGCCGAGGCCGACCGTGAGCGGCGCGCGCGGGTCATCAACGCCGACGCGGAGCTGCAGGCGTCGAAGAAGCTCGCCCAGGCCGCGCAGCAGATGTCCACGCAGCCGGCGGCGCTGCAGCTGCGACTGCTGCAGACGGTCGTCGCGGTCGCCGCCGAGAAGAACTCCACGCTGGTCCTGCCCTTCCCCGTGGAGCTGCTCCGCTTCCTGGAGCGCGCCCAGCAGGGGCCGCCGGCCGTCGCCGGGCAGGCGCAGGACGGGTCCGGGCAACAGGCCCCGGAAGGGCGGCAGGCCCCGGAAGGACCCGCGGAGCCGTCCCCCGCCGACCAGGCGTCCCCCATGGACCCGGCGGTCGTGGATCCCGCGGTCACGGCGCAGACCTTCACGGACCAGCCGCTCCCGGACGCCCCTCTCACGGACGGGGAGCCGGGTCCGGACCGGATCGCGCCGGGCGCCGGTGCGGACGGAGTGCCGGAGTTCGACCCGGAGTCGGTCCCGGAGTTCGATCCGGAGCCGTCCGGCCACCACCGAGGCAACCCGTTCACCCACCACTGACACGGCGTTCCGTCGCCCGCTCCACCTGGAAACACGGGCGGGGCGGGCGCTGTCACACCCCCCGCCTAGACTCGCCAGGACAGGAGAAGCGCAACCGGAACGAGGTGGGAGGGGGTGGCGGACATGACACGGCAGACGCAGGACGTCGCCACCGACCGGCTGCTGCGGTGCGCCGCGGTCTTCCTGCCGGCGGCGCTGCCCCGGGACGGCCGGATCGCCTTCTGGGCCCCCGGCCCCGAGAGGGACGCGGAGCTCATCGGCCCGGACGCGACCACCGGGGCCGGAACCCTCACCGAGCTCACGGTCGTCGAGCGGCACGGCACGGACGGCGTCCGCACCCGCACCGTGCCCGCCGTGGCGCTTCCCGTCGCGGACGCGGTGCCCCTCCTCGCGCGCGCCCGGCACCGAGCGGCCGCCCACCCCGCCACCCGTGCGTGGGGCGCGGCGGCCCTGCACGCCCTCACACTCGTCGCACGCGGCAGGCTTCTGCCCGGGCTGACGGCCGACGGGCACGACGCCTGGCGGGCCGGACCGCGTGACGCGGAGGACATCGCCCATCTCCGGGCCGTCGCCGCCTCGATGCCGCCCGAAGGACACGCCGTCCCGCTCGACGGCACACCCCTGCGCGTCCCCGAACCCCGCGCGCTGCTCGGGGCCTTCCTCGACGCCGTCGCCGACACCCTGCCCCGGACCCCCGCCGCCGCCCACGCCATGGGGGCGCCGTTCGCCGCCCGGGAGGCACAGCATCTGCCGGAGGCCCGGGCGTGGGCCGTCGAGGTGGCCGCCGGCCTCGACGCGGGAGTGCGCGTCTCGCTCCGGCTCGACCTGTCGTCGTACGACCTGTTCGACTCGTCCGGCGCCCGGGGGGAGACGGCCGCGGACGACGGGTCGCAGGGCGCCCCGGCAGCCGCGCGCCACGCGGCCGCCGCGATCACCCAGGTGCACAGCCTGGCCGATCCGACGTACGTCACCGACGCGGCCACGCTCTGGAACGGCGGTGCGGGCGAGCCCTTCGGGCCGAGGGCCCGGATCGACGCCGTGCTCGCGCTGCGCCGTGCGGCCCGCGTCTGGCCGCCCCTGGAGCGGCTGCTCGACCAGCCCGTCCCCGACGTGCTCGCCGTCACCGAGGACGAGCTGTACGAGCTGATCGGCCCCGCCGGAGCGCGGCTGGCGGCCGCGGGGGTGGCGCTCCACTGGCCCCGGGAGCTCGCCCGTTCGCTCACCGCGGCCGCCGTCGTCCGGCCCGCACCGGGTTCGGCGACCGACGGCACCTCCTTCTTCGACGCCGAGCAGCTCTTCGCGTTCGACTGGCAGCTCTCCCTCGGCGACGACCGGCTCACCGAGGCGGAGATGGACACCCTGGCCGAGGCGCACCGCCCGGTGGTGCGGCTGCGGGACCAGTGGGTCGTGGTGGATCCCGCGCTCGTCCGCAAGGCACGCAAGCGCGGGCTCGGCCTCCTCGACCCGGTGGAGGCGCTCGCCGTCGCCCTCACCGGCAGTGCCGAGGTCGACGGCGAACAGGTGGAGGCCGTGCCGGCCGGAGCCCTCGCCGCACTCCGTGAGCGGATCCTCGACGAGGACGCCACCCTCCCGGCGCCACCCGGCCTCGACGCCACCCTCCGCGACTACCAGCTCCGCGGACTGGCCTGGCTCGACCGCATGACCGCCCTCGGCCTCGGCGGCTGTCTCGCCGACGACATGGGCCTGGGCAAGACGATCACCGTGATCGCGCTCCATCTGCACCGCGCCCGCACCGCCCCCACCCTGGTCGTGTGTCCGGCCTCCCTCCTCGGCAACTGGCACCGGGAGATCAACCGCTTCGCACCCGGCGTTCCCGTACGCCGCTTCCACGGCACCGACCGCACCCTCGACGGTGCCGACGGCGGATTCGTCCTCACGACCTACGGCACGATGCGTTCCGGAGCCGAGCAGCTCGCCGGGCACGGCTGGGGGCTGGTCGTCGCCGACGAGGCGCAGCACGTGAAGAACCCGCACTCCTCGACGGCCAGGGCGCTGCGCACCATCCCCGCCCCGGCGCGCGTCGCCCTGACCGGCACCCCCGTCGAGAACAACCTCTCCGAGCTGTGGGCCCTGCTCGACTGGACCACTCCCGGCCTGCTCGGCCCGCTCAAGGCGTTCCGCTCCCGGCACGCCAGGATCGTCGAGAACACGGGCACCGCCGCCGGCCTGGGCAACGAGGAGGCGGTCGAGCGGCTCTCCCGGCTGGTCCGTCCCTTCCTGCTGCGCCGCAAGAAGTCCGACCCCGGCATCGCGCCCGAGCTGCCGCCCAAGACGGAGACCGACCACCCCGTCTTCCTCACCAGGGAGCAGGCCACCCTCTACGAGGCGGCCGTCCGCGAGACGATGGCGTTCATCGAGCAGTCCGAGGGCATCGCGCGCCGCGGACTGGTCATGAAGCTGCTGGGCTCCCTCAAGCAGATCTGCAACCACCCGGCGCAGTATCTGAAGGAGGAGCCGACCCGGCTCACCGGCCGCTCCGGCAAGCTCGCCCTGCTCGACGAACTGCTCGACACCATCCTGTCCGAGGACGGCTCCGTCCTGATCTTCACCCAGTACGTGTCGATGGCCCGTCTCCTCTCCGCCCATCTCGCCTCCCGTGCCATCCCCTCCCAACTGCTGCACGGAGGCACGCCGGTACCCGAGCGGGAGCGGATGGTGGACGGCTTCCAGTCAGGCGAGGTCCCCGTCTTCCTGCTCTCCCTCAAGGCGGCCGGCACGGGCCTGAACCTCACCAGGGCCGCCCACGTCATCCACTACGACCGGTGGTGGAACCCGGCGGTCGAGGAGCAGGCCACCGACCGCGCGTACCGCATCGGCCAGACCCAGCCCGTGCAGGTGCACCGGCTGATCGCCGAAGGCACGGTCGAGGACCGCATCGGCGAACTGCTGCAGTCCAAGCGCGCTCTCGCGGACGCGGTGCTCGGCTCCGGCGAGACCGCCCTGACCGAGCTCAGCGACCGCGACCTGGCCGACCTCGTCTCGCTCCGGAGGACGTCATGAGCCCGAACGGCGGACCCGCCGCCCGTCCGGGCCCCGACGACCTGCGGCGCACCTTCGAAGCGGTGCCCGCCCGTACCTCGGACGCCGACGGGCCCTTCGCGGAGAGCTGGTGGGGCAGGGCGTGGGTCGAGGCCCTGGAGAGTCTGTCGATGGACGAGGGGCGTCTCGCCCGTGGCCGTGAGTACGCCGACGGAGGCCACGTCGCCGCGATCACCGTCACTCCCGGCCGGGTCATCGCCTACGTCCACGGCAGCCGCCCCCGCCCCTACCGCGCCGAGCTGCGCCTGCGGTCGTTCCCCGCGTCCGACTGGGACACCCTGCTGGACGCCGTCGCCGCCCGGCCGGGGCATCTGTCCGCGCTCCTCGACAAGGAGATGCCGCACTCCCTGGTCGACACGGCGGGCGAGGCCGGGATCCGGCTGCTGCCCGCAGCCGGTGACCTGGACCCGGACTGCTCCTGCCCCGACCGCGGCTGGCCCTGCAAGCACGTGGCGGCGCTCTGTTTCCAGACGGCACGGCTCCTGGACAGCGACCCGTTCGTACTGCTGCTGATGCGGGGCCGCGGCGAGCGCGAGCTCCTCGACGAGCTCGGCCGCCGCAACGCCGAGCACTCCGCCCGGGAGCGCCCCGAAACCCCCGCCGTGCCCTCGGTCGCGGCCTCCGACGCCCTGGCCGGCCGCTTCCTGCCGCCGCTGCCCGCACCGCTGCCCGTGCCGCAGTATCCCGGCGAGCCGCCCTCCTACCCGGAACTGCCCGGCGCCCGCGACCCGCTCGGCCTCGACCACCTGGCCACGGACGCGGCTGCCCGCGCCCACACGATGCTGACCACCGGCGACGACCCGCTCGCCGGGCTCAGCACCTGGCAGGACGCCGTACGGATCGCCGCGTCCCGCCCCACCGCCGGGCTCACCGCGACGACCCGGGCGCTCTACCGTGAGCTGGCCTTCGCCACCGGCCGCAGTACGACGGACCTGGCCCGGGCCGTCGCCGCGTGGAGGCAGGGCGGCGCCGAGGGACTCGAGGTGCTCGAGACCGAGTGGGACCCGCCGGCCGGCCCGTTCGACCGGGCGCGTCCCGCCCTCGCAGCTGCCGACTTCCCGCGCTTCCAGCCCCGGCGCAACCGTCTGACCGACGTCGCGGGGTCCCTCCAGCTCCGCTTCGGCCACGACAGCCGCTGGTACGGCTACGAATCCGATCCCGGCGAGGACGACTGGTGGCCCCGGGCCACTCCGGACCACGACCCGGTCGCCGCGCTCACCGCCCTGCGGGGCTGACGCTGGGCAGGCGGGCCCGGCGGGGTCCTCACTGCGCCTGGGGGAGGCGGGCCAGCAGGTGCGCTTCGAGGAATCCCCGTTCGGAGGCCGGGTCGTGGACGAGCCGGGCGAACGGGTCCAGCCCGGCTCCGGCCAGCAACTCCGCGAAGCGGTCCACCGGCCAGCTGTAGGCGGGTGCCACCTTGTGGTCGAAACGGACCGGCTCCGGTGCGTCGGTCGCGAACAACGAGACCAGGATCAGGCCGCCCGGCGCCAGGACACGCGCCTGCTCGGCGAGCAGCGCGGGCAGTTCCCCCGGCGGGGTATGGATCATCGAGTAGTGGGACAGCACGCCGCCGAGCGCGCGGTCCTCGACCGGCAGGGCCTCCATCCGCGCCTCGTCGAACCGCAGCGCGGGATGGGCTCGCCGGGCGTGGCCGACCATGCCCGGGGAGAGATCGAACCCGAAGGCGTCCAGGCCCAGGCCGTGCAGCATGGCCGTCAGATGTCCGGGACCGCAGCCGGCATCGGCCGTCCGCAGGTTGCCCGTCCCGCGCACGAGCTCGGCGAAGGTGGTGAGCATGGCCCGCGTGAACGGCCGAGTCTCCAGCCGGTCGGCGAACATCGACGCGTACAGCTCGACGACCCCGTCGTAGGCCGCCCCCGTCCCGTTCTGGTGTCCCGTCACGGCGAAGAAGTTAACACCCGCGGCCGGTCACCGGTCCTCGTTCGCCCGACCACCCGTCACATCTGAGTGCGGGGCACGGAAGTGGCCGCGGTTGCCTTCGGGCGAGACGCCCGAAGGCATGGGCGACGCGTGCCGGGTCCGCGCCGTGCGCGCGGTGCACCGGGGATTACGGCGACGGTGTCGTAGCCCTCGAAGGCGACGAAGGAGGGCTTGACCGGCGCAGTTACTCGGCCGACGGGACGGCGCCCGAGTCCGCCGGCGGGGGTCCTCGGCCGGATCGAGGCCGCGTTCCACGATCGCGCGCCCGCCAGGTCCGGCGAGGCGGCCGCGTGAGCACGGGAACACGACGGGTACGTCAGGCGATCACTGCCGGTATCCGCTCAGGAAGCGGCCGATGCGGCTGATGGCGGCGTCCAGGTCGTCGACGTGCGGAAGGGTGAGGATGCGGAAGTGGTCCGGGCGCGGCCAGTTGAATCCGGTGCCCTGCACCACCTGGATCTTCTCCCGCAGCAACAGGTCCAGCACGAACCGCTCGTCGTCGACGATGGCGTGCACCTTCGGGTCGATGCGAGGGAAGGCGTAGAGCGCGCCCTTGGGCTTCACGCACGACACCCCGGGGATCTCGTTCAGCCGCTCCCAGGCCCGGTCACGCTGCTCGCGGAGCCGGCCGCCCGGGGCTACGAGATCCCTGATGGACTGACGGCCGCCGAGCGCCGCCTGGATCGCGTACTGCGCGGGGGCGTTGGGGCACAGCCGCATGGAGGCGAGCATGGTGAGCCCCTCCAGATAGCTGCGGGCGTGCTGCTGAGGTCCCGACACCACCATCCAGCCCGAGCGGAATCCCGCGACGCGGTAGGTCTTTGACAGGCCGCTGAAGGTGAGACAGAGGAGGTCGGGGGCCAGCACCGCCACGCTGTGGTGCTCGGCGTCGTCGTACAGGATCTGGTCGTAGATCTCGTCGGCGAACACCATGAGCCCGTGCCTGCGCGCCAGGTCGAGCATGCCGTCGAGTACTTCGCGGGGGTAGACGGCGCCCGTCGGGTTGTTCGGGTTGATGATGACCATGGCCCGGGTGCGGTCGGTGATCTTCGAGGCCATGTCGGCGAGGTCGGGGTTCCAGTCCGCGCCCTCGTCGCACGTGTAGTGCACGGCCTTCCCGCCCGCGAGCGTCGTGACCGCGGTCCACAGCGGATAGTCGGGGCTCGGGACCAGGATCTCGTCGCCGTCCTCCAGGAGTCCCTGCACGGCCATGGAGATCAGCTCGGAGACCCCGTTGCCCAGGAAGACGTCGTCCACGTCGACATCGGCCATCCCCATCGCCTGGTAGCGCTGCGCGACGGCGCGGCGGGCGGACAGGATGCCGCGCGAGTCGGTGTAGCCGTGCGCCTGGGGGAGCATCCGGATCATGTCCTGCACGATCTCCTCGGGTGCCTCGAAGCCGAAGAGCGCCGGATTGCCCGTGTTGAGGCGGAGCACGCTGTGGCCCGCCTCCTCCAGGGCGTTGGCCTGCTCGATGACCGGACCCCGGATCTCGTAACAGACCTCGTTGAGCTTGCTGGACTGCCGGAACTCCATGCGGTGCCTCCCCGACGTGAATTGCGATACTTGGTTTTACCAAGCTCAAGCTTGGAAAGTCCAACAACATGTCTAGACTGCGTCGCATGCCACGTCAGCAGCAGCCCGCACGCCCCGCCCGCCGTAGGAGCTACGACCAGTTCTGCGCCACCGCCCGCGCCCTCGACTCCGTCGGCGACCGGTGGACCCT
This sequence comes from Streptomyces sp. JH34, assembly GCF_029428875.1. Taxonomy (NCBI): domain Bacteria; kingdom Bacillati; phylum Actinomycetota; class Actinomycetes; order Kitasatosporales; family Streptomycetaceae; genus Streptomyces; species Streptomyces sp. JH34. The sequence continues at coordinate 5,676,306 of NZ_JAJSOO010000001.1, forward strand.
GCTGATCGTCCGTGAACTCCTGGCGGGCCCCCGCCGGTACACGGACCTGCACGCCGACCTGCCCGGGGTCAGCACCGATGTGCTGGCCTCCCGGCTCAAGGACATGGAGCAGGGCGGCCTGGCCGTGCGCCGCCGGCTGCCGCCCCCCGCGGCCGCCGCGGTCTACGAACTGACCGAGCACGGCCGCGGCCTGCTCCCGGTCATCAGCGCGCTCGCCCGCTGGGGCGCGCCCGCGCTCGGTGAACGCCGCCCCACGGACGCGGTCAGGGCGCACTGGTTCGCCCTGCCGCTGCTGCGGGCGCTGGACGGCCTCTCGCACGGCGGAGTCGTCGAAGTCAGACTCCCCGAAGGCGAGTTCCACATCCGTACCGGCACGGAGGCGGTGGGTGAGGCGTACGGATACGGTCCCGCCGGCAGCCCCGACGCCTGTCTCGTGCTGGACGCCGACGCCGCCATGGCCCTCACACGTGGCGGGACCACCCTCGCCGAGGCGGTCGAGGACGGCAGTGCCAAGGTTCTCGGGGACACGCCGCTCGCCGAGGAACTCCGTGGCGGGCAATACCCGCGAGTCTGACTCCGCCTGCCCAACTCGTCGATAACGTAGGCGTGTTCATCGGGCGGATGCTGAGGAGTCGGTCATGGGGTTCGACGGCGTGGTCGGTGCGAGGAGCGGAATCGGCGAGAAGAGCCGCAGCGGTGCGAAGAGGCGGGTGACCCTGCGCAAGGCCCTGCTCGTGGGCGTCGGCGTGGCCGCCCTCGGCCTCCTGCCGGTGGCGGCCGTCGCCACACCGGGCAGCGGGGTGAGCGGCACGGTCCACGCCGTGGGCGCGTCCGAGGGCAAGCTCAAGGTGAAGACGCCGAAGGGCCCTACGGACGTGACCTTCCGGGAGATCACCGTGGCTCCCGGCGGGTCCACCGGATGGCACACCCACAGCGGACAGCTGATCGCCGTCGTCAAGTCCGGGACACTCACCCGGACCCTCCACGACTGCTCGGTCGAGGTCACGCCGGCGGGGACGTCCTTCATCGAACCCTCGGGCGCCGGCCACCGGCACATCGGACAGAACCTCGGGACCGAACCGGTCGTGCTGTGGGTGACGTACCTGCTCCCCGAGGGCAGTCCGCTGTCCGACGACGCCGATGCGGCGGACTGCCCGGCGGCACGGTAGAGAGGCGCCGGCAGGCCGGCCGGCGTCCCTCCGCGGGCGCCGGAGACCGCCGACGACCAGGCCGTCCCGGAAGGCCGGTACCCCGTACGCCCGGCCGCCGGTCCGGTCGCGGTGGTCGGTCACCGGCGCACCGTGCGGATCATGATGCGGCAGCGCCATGATGGATCCGTGCACTTTGAACCCATCACCTGGACCCGGCTGGCACGCGCCCTCGCGGCCCACGCCGACGGACTCGAACCGGCCGACGGCGGGTCCTGGCTGAGGATCGGCGTCGACGGCGCGCCCGCGGCCCGCCCCGAGGAGACCGCCGCGCACCTCGCCGAGGCGCTGCGCGCCCGGGGGCGCCCGGTGCTCACGGTCTCCACGGACGGCTTCCTGCGCCCGGCCAGCCTGCGCTACGAATACGGCAAGGAGGACCCCGATTCGTACGCCGACGGCTGGTTCGACACCGGGGCCCTGTGGCGCGAGGTGTTCCGCCCGCTCGAGGCGGACGGCACCGGACGGGTCCTGCCCGACCTCTGGAACCCCGGCACGGACCGGGCGACCCGCAGCCCCTACCAGGTGCTGCCCGAGGGAGGGGTGCTGATCCTGCACGGGCCGCTGCTCCTCGGCCGGTGGTTCCCCTTCGACCTCACGGTCCATCTGAGCCTCTCGCCCGGTGCGCTGCGGCGGCGCACCGGGGAGGGCGAGCGGTGGACGCTGCCCGCCTTCGCGCGGTACGAGACCGAGGCCGGCCCGGCCGGCGCCGCGGACACGGTCGTACGTGCCGACGACCCGCACCATCCCGCCTGGACGGGGCTGGGAGGCGGAGTTCCGCCGACGACGTGATCGGCACGCCGCCTCGGAGTTCGGCCGACGCCGTGACCGGCACGCCACACCGAGCGCCTCCAGGCGCTGCGGTGTGGCGGGGACGTCCAGGGCGGACTTCACGCCTGAGGCATGCGCCATCTCCGGCGCGGGCGCGGTGGCCGCAAACCCCCGGCGCGGGGGCCGTCGCGCACCGGCCGGTCAGACCTTCGCGGACTCCCCGGCCGTACGTCCCACAGCCCTGCGCAGCGCGAGCGCGGCCATCGGCAGGAGGAGGCAGGCGACGACCGCGTTGAGCCAGCCGTAGCCCAGCCGGGAGACGATCACGCCGGCCACCGCGCCCCCGATGCCCGCCGCCGCGTTCATCGTGAGGTCGGAGAACCCCTGCGCGGCGGCCCGCGCCGCCTGCGGCACGGAGTCGGTGAGGAGCGCCGATCCGGCGACCAGCCCCGCCGACCAGCCCAGACCCAGGACGAAGAGCCCGGCGGCCGTCCGGGGGTGCGAACCCCCCGACGTACCGGCCAACAGGGCGGCGCAGCACAGCAGTCCGGCGGCCAGCCCGATGACGGAGAGCCGGCCGAACCGGTCGGCGAGCCGGCCCATGACGGGGGAGAACGCGTACATGCCCGCGATGTGGCCGCTGATCACCAGGCCGATCAGCTGGATGTCCGCACCGTGGTGTCCCAGATGTACGGGAGTCATCACCATCACGGAGACCATCGCGGTGTGGGACACGGCGACGGTCACGAGTGCCAGCCGGGCCATCGGGGCCGCCCGCACGGCGGCGATGCCCGCCCGCAGCGAGCGGCCCGCCGCGGGCGCCGTGTCCTCGGCGGCGAGCGCCCTGGCGGTCAGCAGCGGGTCCGGGCGCAGCAGCACGGCCACCAGGGCACCGGTGAGCAGGAAGATGACGAAGGCCCAGGCGTACGGTCCCGCGGTCTCCGGCACGAAGGTGCCCCGGAACACCCGGCTCGCCGGGGCGGCGATGTTGGGGCCGAGCACCGAACCGATCGTGGTCGCCCAGATGACGTGGGAGATCGCCCGGCCACGCCGTTCCGGCTCCGCGAGGTCGGCGGCCGCGAACCGCGCCTGGAGATTGGCCGACGAACCCGCGCCGAAACCTGCCATGCCGAGCAGCAGCAGGGGGAAGCTGCCCGCCACGGCGGCGGTCACCACGAGGAAGGCCCCCAGCGCCCCGGTCAGATACGCCAGGACGAGTCCCGGACGCCGGCCCCGCGAGGTCATCAGGGCGGCCAGCGGCAGCGACAGCAGCGCGGTGCCCGCCACGGAGGCGGTGGGCGCCAGCCCCGACAGCGCTTCGGAACCGCTGACCTCGGCCGCGAGGACCGGGGCCAGCGCGATACCGACGGCCACGCCCAGGCCGCCGAGTATCTGGCTGCCGATGAGCACGGCCGATATGCGCCGACGCAGGGCCGGCAGCTCGGCCGCCGTGATCCGGGATGAAGGTGCGGGGAAGGCTGTCGTCACCGCCGCAGTGTGCCAGCTCGCAGCGCCGTGCGACATCGGGCCGGTGTGGTGGATCGTGCGGTACGGCAGGGCACGTCCGCCGCGTGCGACCGCCGGGGTTCAGAACAGCGGCTGCGGAAGCATCCCCTCCAGTGCCAGCAGTCGCCGCTTCGTCTCCAGCCCGCCCCCGAACCCGCCGAGCCCGCCGTCGCTCTCCACCACCCGGTGGCACGGAACCACCACCGGCAGCGGATTGGAGCCCATGGCCGCGCCCACGGCCTGGGCGGCCTGCGGCCGGCCGACCCGGGCCGCCAGGTCCCCGTACCCCACGACCGTGCCGTAGGGCACGCCGGACGCCAGCTCGCGGAGCACCTCGCGGTGGAAACCGGAGCTCAGCGACCAGTCCAGGGCGAGCGAGAACTCCCGGAGCCCTCCCGCGAAGTACACCGCGAGCTGACGGACCGGCTCGGCCAGCAGTGCGGAGTCCGGTGCCTCCACGGGCTCGGCGCCCAGCCTCTTCCGCAGCTGCCCGAGGGCCCTGTCGCGGATCGCCGGGCGCGCGTGGAGGACCACGGTCACCAGGCCCTGGCGGGTCGCGGCGAGCAGGAGCGGTCCGATGCCGCTCGGCACGACGGACCACTCCACGACCCGCTCATCGCTCTCCATGCGCCCACGGTACGGCGAGGTACCGACAGCGCCGCCCCGCCGGACCGCTCAGCGGGTGGCGTCCCGGACGACGTCGGGGTTGTTGGTGATGATGCCGTCCACTCCGAAGCCGGCCACCTGCGCCGCCCTCGCCGCGTCGTTCACCGTCCAGGTGTTCACCCGGAGCGGCTTGCCGTGGGGGCCCTTCAGCTTCTGGACCGCCGCGACGTAGTCGGCGCCGATCGTCGTGTGCGACGGGTTGATCTGGTCGGTGAACGCCGCGTACGACGGCAGATCGGCCACGGCGGGGGTGCCGAGGAAGCCCGTGACGACGTCCGGGCGCCGGGCGTGGACAGTTTTCACACTCTCTGCACCGAAGCTCTGGATGATCAGTTTGCTCCTGACGTGGCCGCGGTCGAGCCAGCCCTCCGCGCGCAGCACGCGGAGGGTCTCCTTCTCGATGCCCGGGTAGATCTCGGGGCTCTTGATCTCCAGGAGCAGCTTCTGGTGGTTGCGCTCGAGCCGGTGCAGGTACTGCGTGAGCGTCGGCACCCGGGCACCCGCGAAGCCGGCGCCGAACCAGCTGCCCGCGTCCAGCTTCGCGATCTCCGCCGCGGTGAAGTCCTTGACCGCCCAGGGCGCACGGCCGGGGTAGACCTCCTCCGCGTCCGTGGTCCTGCTCAGGGTGGTGTCGTGCACGACGACCAGCACGCCGTCCTTGGTGAGCTGCACGTCGTTCTCCACCCACGCGATGCCCAGATCGTCCGCGGCGTCCACGGCCGCGAGGGTGTTCTCCGGGGCGTAGGCGGACGCGCCCCGATGGGCGTAGACCACCGGGCTGTCCTGGGTGCCCGAGGCCTGCGCCTGGGTGGCGGGCAGCAGGAAGCAGGTGCCGAGCAGGGCGGCTGCTGCACCGGAGGCGGTTGCTGTGCGTACGGACACGTGTACTCCTCGCGTGGGGATGCGGACACGTCGAGATTCGCACCCCATGCCCAACAGAGGGGAGGGTGGTGATGGCCGAGTTGTGAACGGAATGTTGGGTACCGGATCCCCGGAGGGCTCGGAGGCGGATAAAATGCCGCTCTTATGTTTGCTTGCCGGGCCTCGCCCTTTAGGGTCACCCCGAACCCGGGCACACCGCGAAGGGCGTACCAGCATGCAGGGCACAGTCGACGGATTCACCTACGGAGCCGTGACCCCCGTCACGGCGTTCCTCATGGCCTGTCTCGGTGCAGCGCTCGGTCTCCGGTGCACCGCGCGGTCCCTGCGCGCGAGAGGCACCTCCAGGGCCGGATGGCTGGCCCTCGGCGCGACCTCCATCGGATCCGGTATCTGGACGATGCACTTCATCGCGATGCTGGGCTTCAGCGTCAGGGAGGCGCCGGTCAGCTACGACAGGCCCCTCACCTACGCCAGCCTCGCCGTGGGGGTCGGGATGGTGGGGGTCGGCATCTTCCTGGTCGGCTACCGGGGCGCGACCCGCATGGCACTGGTCACCGGAGGGACGATCACCGGCCTCGGGGTCGCCTCCATGCACTACCTCGGCATGGCCGGAATGAACTTCGGGGGAGTGTTCGAGTACGACACGCTCACGGTCTCGCTGTCCGTCGTCATCGCCGTGGTGGCCGCGACCGTCGCGCTCTGGGCGGCCGTCTCCGTCCACGGCTTCCTTCCCAGCCTCGGCGCCAGCGTCGTCATGGGCGTGGCCGTGAGCGGGATGCACTACACGGGAATGGCCGCGCTCCAGGTGCACCTGCACCCCGACGCCGCACCCGCACCGCCCGGTGAGGCGCCCACCTCGCTGCTCCTGCCGATGATGATCGGGCCGGGCTGCTTCCTGCTCCTCGCCGCGGTGGTCGTGATGATCGACCCCCTGGTGGTGTCCGGTGCCTCCGGGCGGGCGGGCCGGCGGCCGGGGCAGGCCCTCCCGCGCGGCGGGCCGGTGACCCCGATCCCCGTCCAGCGCCGCCGCACACCGCCGTACGCGACCACCGCGCACAGGGCCGCCCGGCAGCCGCGGAACCGCTGATCCCCCGCCGTTGTCAGTGAGGGGTCGTACGGTGGTTGCATGCGGCCAGTCTCGAAGATCGAACGTTCGGTGGCGCCTTTCGAGGTCGTCAGTCCCTACCAGCCCAGCGGCGACCAGCCCGCGGCCATCGCCGAGCTGGACCGGCGCGTCCGCGCGGGGGAGAAGGACGTCGTCCTGCTCGGCGCGACGGGCACGGGCAAGTCGGCGACGACCGCCTGGATGATCGAGAAGCTGCAGCGCCCCACCCTGGTGATGGCGCCGAACAAGACGCTGGCGGCCCAGCTCGCCAACGAGTTCCGCGAGCTCCTCCCGAACAACGCCGTCGAGTACTTCGTCTCGTACTACGACTACTACCAGCCCGAGGCGTACGTCCCGCAGTCGGACACCTACATCGAGAAGGACTCCTCGATCAACGAGGAGGTCGAGCGGCTGCGGCACTCCGCCACGAACTCGCTGCTCACCCGGCGGGACGTCGTCGTGGTCGCCTCCGTCTCCTGCATCTACGGCCTGGGCACCCCGCAGGAGTACGTGGACCGCATGGTCCAGCTCAAGGTCGGCGACGAGATCGACCGTGACCAGCTGCTGCGCCGCTTCGTCGAGATGCAGTACACCCGCAACGACCTGGCGTTCACCCGCGGCACCTTCCGGGTGCGCGGCGACACCATCGAGATCTTCCCGGTCTACGAGGAGCTCGCCGTCCGCATCGAGATGTTCGGTGACGAGATCGAGGCCCTCTCCACGCTCCACCCGCTCACCGGCGAGATCATCAGCGAGGACAGGTCGCTCCACGTCTTCCCCGCCAGCCACTACGTCGCGGGCCCCGAGCGCATGGAGAAGGCGGTCGGCCGCATCGAGAGGGAGCTGGAGCAGCGCCTCGCCGAGCTGGAGAAGCAGGGCAAGATGCTGGAGGCCCAGCGGCTGCGCATGCGCACGACGTACGACATCGAGATGCTCCGCCAGATCGGCACCTGCTCCGGCGTCGAGAACTACTCGATGCACTTCGACGACCGCGACCCCGGGACGGCCCCCCACACCCTCCTCGACTACTTCCCCGAGGACTTCCTCCTCGTCCTGGACGAGTCGCACGTCACCGTCCCGCAGATCGGCGCGATGTACGAGGGCGACGCCTCCCGCAAGCGGACCCTCGTCGACCACGGCTTCCGGCTGCCCTCCGCGCTGGACAATCGCCCGCTGAAGTGGGAGGAGTTCCTGGGCCGGATCAACCAGACGGTGTACCTCTCCGCCACCCCCGGGAAGTACGAGCTGTCCCGCGGCGACGGTTTCGTCGAGCAGATCATCCGGCCCACCGGTCTCGTCGACCCGGAGGTCGTCGTCAAGCCGACAGAGGGCCAGATCGACGACCTGGTCCACGAGATCCGCAAGCGGACCGAGAAGGACGAGCGCGTCCTGGTCACCACCCTCACGAAGAAGATGTCCGAGGACCTCACCGACTACTTCCTCGAGCTGGGCATCCAGGTCCGGTACCTCCACAGCGACGTCGACACGCTGCGCCGCATCGAGCTGCTGCGCGAGCTGCGTTCCGGTGAGTACGACGTCCTGGTGGGCATCAACCTCCTGCGGGAGGGCCTCGACCTGCCCGAGGTGTCGCTCGTCGCGATCCTCGACGCGGACAAGCAGGGCTTCCTGCGCTCCGGCACCTCGCTGATCCAGACCATCGGGCGTGCCGCCCGTAACGTCTCGGGCCAGGTCCACATGTACGCGGACAAGATCACACCGGCGATGGCGCAGGCCATCGACGAGACCAACCGCCGGCGCGAGAAGCAGATCGCCTACAACACCGAGCGGGGCGTCGACCCGCAGCCGCTCCGCAAGAAGATCAACGACATCGTCGCCTCCATCGCCCGCGAGGAGGTCGACACCGAGCAGTTGCTCGGCACCGGCTACCGGCAGGCCAAGGACACCAAGGCCCCGGTCCCCTCGCTGGGCGGCAAGGCCGGCGCGGGGGGCAAGGCGAAGAAGGGCGGCGCGGTGGTCACGGACCGGCCCGCCACCGAACTCGCGGGGATCATCGAGGAGATGACGGACCGCATGCGGGCGGCCGCCGCCGACCTGCAGTTCGAGGTGGCCGCCCGGCTGCGCGACGAGGTGGGCGAGCTGAAGAAGGAACTGCGCCAGATGAGGGAGGCGGGGCTGGCCTGACCCGTGGGGGTCCGCAGTGTTGCAGGACCGACACGAAAACGGCCCTTCACTCCTTCCGCCGTGGTGTGACTGCGTAGGGTGCGAGGAAGCCGCACACCGACGGGTGCGGGGCAGCGGAGAGGGGACAGCGCGTGACGGTCAACATGACCAAGGGCCAGGCCATCAGCCTGCAGAAGAGCGACGGGGGGACCCTGACCGCGGTACGGATGGGGCTCGGCTGGCAGTCGGCCCCGCGGCGCGGGCTGTTCGGCTCGCGCACCCGGGAGATCGACCTGGACGCTTCGGCGGTGCTCTTCGCCGACAAGCAGCCCGTGGACGTCGTGTTCTTCCGCCACCTGGTCAGCGACGACGGCTCGGTCAAGCACACCGGCGACAACCTGGTCGGCGGCGCCGGCTCCGGTGGCGACGACGAGGCGATCCTGGTCGACCTGCAGCGGGTCCCGGTCCACATCGACCAGATCGTCTTCACGGTGAACTCGTTCACCGGCCAGACGTTCCAGGAGGTGCAGAACGCCTTCTGCCGCATCGTCGACGAGACCAACGGCCAGGAGCTCGCCCGCTACACCCTGGACGGCGGCGGCCAGTACACGGCCCAGATCATGGCGAAGGTGCACCGCGCGGGCGGCGGATGGCAGATGACCGCCCTCGGCAACCCGGCCAACGGCCGGACCTTCCAGGACCTGATGCCGTCGATCCTGCCCCACCTGTAGGCACGGCCGGGGCGGCACGCCTGGCCCACGAACGCGTACGAGCAGCTCCCGGAGGCACCGCCGCCGGGAGCTGCGTCCATGGCAGGGCACCGGCTCTCCGTGGCAGGGCACCACACCGAACGTCGAGGGGACAGGGCGATGACGGCCGAGCTGGTCCGGGGACAGAACCACAGCTTGCCCCAGACCCGTCTGGAGATCAGGGTGTCGGCGGGCTCACCCGTCGTGGCCGGGGCCACGCTCGGGGACGAGCGCGGCACGGTCCGCGGCCCCGGGCGGATCGCCCATCCCGCCTCGCACCGGGTGCCCGGACTGGAGGTGTCGAGGCAGGCGGCCGCCGACCACCGGCTGGCCGTGGACCTGGACTCCCTGCCCGCCGCGGTGCACCGCGTCACCGTGTTCCTCGCCCTGCCCGTGGGAGCCGGACGACCGCTCAGCTTCGGCGCGGTCGCCGCGCCCTTCGTCGCCGTCACCGGGCTCGACGGCACCGAGACAGCCACGTTCACCCTCACCGGACTGGACACCGAGTCGGCCGTGTCCGCCCTGGAGATCTACCGCCGCCAGGGTGCGTGGAAGGTCCGCGCCGTCGGCCAGGGCTACGCCACCGGGCTCGCGGGTCTCTTCGCGGACCAAGGGGTGGCGGAGGCCGCGGAGACCGCCGCCGTCATCCAGGACGCCGTCGCCTCCGGGCTCGCCCGCTCCGTGACACCGCCGCCCCGGACCCCCGAGGGTGAGCGGGTGCGCCACCCCGCGGGCCCGGCCGCCTCCGGAACCGGCGGCCGGCCGTCGTCCTCCGAGGTGCAGCCCCCGCCGTCACCGTCCCCCGGGGCGCAGCCCACGGAGCCGCTGGGCGATCCGACGGCCTCGCGCGCCGGGGCTCCCGGCGGCCCCATCGACTACGCGCACCCCCGGCGCCAGGCCTCGGCGCCGCCCCCGCCGCCTCCGACGGCGCCGCCCGCCGCCCCCGGCCTGCCCGCGCAGCCGGTCGCCGGTGACGCCACCGGCTGGTCCATGGACGAGCGCCTCTACAACCAGATCTGGGGCATGTTCGAGGACCTCGCCCGCGCCGTCGCCGCCTACCGCAGCGCCGTCGACTTCGCCGAGTCCCGGATGGACCAGGAGCTGGACCGCACCCTTTCCGACCCCCGCAGCCGCATCGGCGGTGCGGGTGACCGTGCCCGTGAGGCGGCCCGGGCCAAGCGCGACGAGCTCACCGGCCGGGCCCGGGAGGCGCTGGACCGCGATCTCGCCCAGCTGGCCGCCGAGTCCGCGGTCGTGGAGCCCGCCCTCCCCGCGGCCTACGCGGGCTGGGACAACCCCGTCTGGCACGGCTACCGCGTCCCGATGGAGATGCCCATGGCCCTGCGCATCGGGGACCTCCGGCTGAGCGAGGCCCCCGATCTGCGCATCCCGCTGCTGGTGCGGCTTCCCCTGGAGCGCGGGATCTGGATCGACAGCGGGCGTACGGCCTCCGAGGCGGCTGCCTCGACGACCGGGGACCAGTTGCGCGGCCTGGCCGTGGAGACCGCGGCCACCCTGGCCGCACGGCTGCTCGCCGTCCACCCGGCGGACATGTTCTCCGTGCACGTCATCGACCCGGCGGGTTCCGCCGCGGGCCCGCTCTCACCCTTGGTCGGATCCGGGGTTCTCGCCGGTCCGCCCGCCACCGGGGCGCAGGGCGTGGCGTCGGTCCTCGCCCACCTCACCCGGCGCGTCGACCTGGTGCAGATGGCGATCAGGGCCGGTGCCGCGGACGCGCTGCCCCCGGACCTCGACACGGGGGAGCACCTGCTGATCGTCAACGACTTCCCGCACGGCTTCGACGACAGGGCCGTCACCCAGCTGCGCTATCTGGCCGACGAGGGGCCGTCGGTGGGGGTGCACCTGCTGATGGTGGCCGACCGCGAGGACGCCCGCGCCTACGGACCCGTGCTCGACCCCCTGTGGCGTTCCCTGCTGCGGATCACCCCCGTGGCCGACGACCACCTCGCCGACCCCTGGGTGGGCCACGCGTGGACGTACGAGCCGCTGAGGACGCCGCAGGGCAGCAACGTCCTGGAACAGGTGCTCGACCTGGTGGCCGAGGCACGGCGCGGGGGCCGCCGCTGAGGGGGGGGACGGTCGATCAGATACAGCCACGTGGGCTCTGACCTGGCATTTTGATCACCCCTTGGCGCGGACTTTACCGTTTCTTGGTGTTTCCTGTACTGTTCTTGGTGCGGAGGGGAGTACTCCCGATCGCGGCGTTCCCGTCAGTACGGACTGTGACCGGTCCCGGGGCGTCGGCCCGGCGCGCATCCCGCGCTCCCGGGTGGAAGAGACCTCCGGCAGCGACGACGCTGATCTATAGCCGTAGCGAACTGCCGGAGGCGCAGTGGACGTTTCATGGACTCTTTGGACGCTGACCATTCTCGGTCTCGTCGCCCTCATCTCCGTCGACTTCTTCATCGGGCGCAAGCCTCATGACGTGTCGACCAAGGAAGCCGGAATCTGGACCGTCGTCTGGATCACCCTGGCCGTTCTCTTCGGGCTCGGTCTGCTGGTCTTCGGCGAGAGCCAGGCCTCGGGCGAGTTCTTCGCCGGCTTCATCACCGAGAAGTCGCTCAGTGTGGACAACCTGTTCGTCTTCGTCCTGATCATGGCGAAGTTCTCGGTGCCCTCCCACCTGCAGCAGCGGGTGCTGCTGATCGGTGTGCTGATCGCACTGGTGCTGCGGGCGATCTTCATCGCCGCCGGTGCCGCGGTCATCGCCAACTTCTCGTGGGTCTTCTACATCTTCGGCGCGTTCCTGATCTACACCGCCTGGAAGCTGATCAAGGAGGCCCGGGCCGACGAGGAGGAGGACGACTTCGAGGAGAACCGTCTCCTCAAGTCGATCGAGCACCGCTTCGGTGTCGCCGACAAGTACCACGGCACCAAGCTCTTCATCCGGAACAACGGCAAGCGCGTCATGACCCCCCTGATGGTGGTCATGCTCGCCATCGGCACCACCGATGTGCTCTTCGCGCTGGACTCCATCCCGGCGATCTTCGGCCTGACCCAGGACCCGTACATCGTCTTCACCGCCAACGCCTTCGCCCTGATGGGCCTGCGTCAGCTGTACTTCCTCATCGGCGGTCTGCTGAAGAAGCTGGTCCACCTCAGCTACGGGCTCTCGGTGATCCTCGGGTTCATCGGCGTCAAGCTGGTGCTGCACGCCCTGCACGAGTCCGGGGTGCACGTCCCGGAGATCTCCATCCCGTTCTCCCTCACCGTCATCTGCGGCGTCCTGGTGATCACCACGATCACCAGCCTCATCGCCACCAGGAAGCAGGAAGCGGCGGAGAAGGACGAGCAGAAGGACGACAGCGAGAACGTCGGCGCGGAGAAGTAGCGCGGGCGGACACACCGACGGCCGGGGCCCCGAGGGGCACCCGGCCGTCGGGCGTTTCACGCGTTCACCAGCCGCGCTCACGCCACTGCGGCAACTGGGGGCGCTCGGCGCCGAGCGTGGTGTCGTGGCCGTGACCCGGGTACACCCACGTCTCGTCCGGCAGGCGGTCGAAGAGCTTGGTCTCCACGTCGTGGAGCAGGCTCGCGAACGCCTCCGGGTCCTTGTGCGTATTGCCTACGCCGCCGGGGAAGAGGCAGTCCCCCGTGAACAGGTGCGGGGCACCGTGCGGGTCGTCGTAGACCAGGGCGATGGACCCCGGGGTGTGACCGGTCAGGTGCCTGGCGGTCAGCGTCACCCGGCCCACCCGGATCGTGCCGTCGTCGTCGACGAGCTCGTCGGTCGGGACCGGGATGCCCTCGGCGTCGTACCTCCCGGCATACGTCCGGGCCCCGGTGGCCGCCACCACCTCGCCGAGCGCCTGCCAGTGGTCACCGTGCCGGTGGGTCGTGACCACGGAGGCGATGCCGTCCTCGCCGATCAGCCGCAGCAGGACCCCGGCCTCGGCGGCCGCGTCGATGAGGAGCTGCTCACCGGTGGCCCGGCAGCGCAGCAGATACGCGTTGTTGTTCATCGGACCGACGGCGACCTTGGAGATCATCAGATCCGTCAGCTCGTGCACATCGGCAGGTCCGCCGACCTTCACCGTTCCGCTGTACGTCATGTGACGCAGCCTATAGCGGGGGCAGCGCGGGAAGACCGCCGCCGTCCACCGCCAGCGCCGAGCCGTCACGGCGTCCGCAGAACCAGCCGAGGATGTCGGGGGCCGTCCCCCGGACGGTGACCGGAGGACCGTCGGAGCCGCCGCCCGTGGTCCACAGCCGGCCGTCCTCGGTGACCGCCGTCGTGGCGACGACGCCGGGGTGCCCGGCGAACCGCTCCGCCAGGAAGTCGTTCTCCCGGATCACGAACTCCTCCGGCAGGTCCTCCAGCTCGTACCCCATCCCCAGGTCGACGTGGTGCAGCTCGACCTCGATCCAGCGGCGGAAGGGGATCCGGGACGCCGAGTCCGTCACACCGTTGCGCAGGGTGACCGTGCGGGCCGGGTCGGCCGGCGCCTCCGCGGCCGCCAGGAAGGCCGCGGCGCTCGCGCGCAGGTCGGCGAGCTGCTCGGCCAGGGGGCGGGGGGCGTCGCGTTCGATGTCGGCGTCCCGGGTTTCGCTGTTCGCGTACATCGGGCGCCCCTGGAGAACATTTACGAGGGCGTCGGCGTTACGTGACAGGTGGGCAAGAACATGGCCGCGGCTCCAGCCCGGCAGACGCGACGGCTCGGCAAGGAAGCCGTCGTCCCTCTTGCCCGTGGCACCGAGCAGCCGATCGGTCGCTCCACGTACAGCTTCCAGGTCGCGCGCATGATCAGTCATGGGCCGAGCGTAGACCTCCGCCACTCGTTCGGGTGATGGAGTTCTCGACCGACCTTAAATCGAATGCGCGTGCTATAAGCTCGGAGTCGAAAGCTTCGTACATCGCTGTGGCGCCCCCCATACCCTGGGACAGGGGCTCAGTTCCCCCACTTCTCTCCAGAAAGGTGCGGACCGGCGTGGCCGACCGTCTCATCGTCCGTGGCGCGCGCGAGCACAACCTGAAGAACGTCTCGCTCGATCTCCCCCGTGACTCCCTCATCGTCTTCACCGGGCTCTCCGGATCGGGCAAGTCGTCGCTCGCGTTCGACACGATCTTCGCCGAGGGCCAGCGGCGCTACGTGGAATCGCTCTCCTCGTACGCCCGGCAGTTCCTCGGCCAGATGGACAAGCCGGACGTGGACTTCATCGAAGGCCTCTCGCCCGCCGTCTCCATCGACCAGAAGTCGACCTCGCGCAACCCGCGCTCGACGGTCGGCACCATCACCGAGGTCTACGACTACCTCCGGCTGCTCTTCGCCAGGATCGGCAAGCCGCACTGCCCCGAGTGCCACCGGCCGATCTCGCGCCAGTCGCCGCAGGCCATCGTCGACAAGGTGCTCGGGCTGCCCGAGGGCAGCCGCTTCCAGGTCCTCTCGCCGCTGGTGCGGGAGCGCAAGGGCGAGTTCGTCGACCTCTTCGGCGACCTCCAGACCAAGGGCTACAGCAGGGCCAGGGTCGACGGCGAGACCATCCAGCTGTCCGAGCCGCCCAAGCTGAAGAAGCAGGAGAAGCACACCATCGAGGTGGTCATCGACCGCCTGACGGTGAAGGACAGCGCCAAGCGCCGGCTGACCGACTCCGTCGAGACGGCACTGGGCCTCTCCGGCGGCATGGTCGTGCTCGACTTCGTCGACCTCGAGGCGGACGACCCCGAGCGTGAGCGGATGTACTCCGAGCACCTCTACTGCCCGTACGACGACCTCTCCTTCGAGGAGCTGGAGCCTCGCTCCTTCTCCTTCAACAGCCCCTTCGGCGCCTGCCCCGACTGCACGGGCATCGGTACGCGCATGGAGGTCGACCCGGACCTGATCGTCCCCGACGAGGAGAAGTCCCTCGACGAAGGCGCGATCCACCCCTGGTCCCACGGCCACACCAAGGAGTACTTCGGCCGTCAGATCACCGCACTCTCCGAGGCGCTCGGGTTCCGCACGGACATCCCCTGGGCCGGGCTGCCGCAGCGTGCCAAGAAGGCGCTGCTCCACGGCCACAAGATCCAGACAGAGGTCCGCTACCGCAACAGGTACGGGCGCGAGCGCGCCTACACCACCCCCCGTTTCGAGGGTGCGGTCCAGTACGTCAAGCGCCGCCACTCCGAGGCCGAGAGCGACTCCAGCAGGGAGCGCTTCGAGGGCTACATGCGCGAGGTGGCCTGTCCGACCTGTGAGGGCACCCGGCTCAAGCCGCTGGTCCTCGCGGTGACGGTGATGGAGAAGTCCATCGCCGAGGTCGCCGCGATGTCGATCAGCGAGTGCGCCGAGTTCCTCGGCCGCCTCACGCTGAACGCCCGCGACAAGAAGATCGCCGAGCGGGTCCTCAAGGAGGTCAACGAGCGCCTGAAGTTCCTCGTCGACGTCGGCCTCGACTACCTCTCGCTGAACCGCGCCGCGGGCACCCTGTCCGGGGGCGAGGCGCAGCGCATCCGGCTCGCCACCCAGATCGGGTCCGGCCTGGTCGGCGTGCTGTACGTCCTGGACGAGCCGTCCATCGGCCTGCACCAGCGCGACAACCACCGGCTGATCGAGACCCTGGTCCGGCTGCGCGACATGGGCAACACGCTCATCGTCGTCGAGCACGACGAGGACACCATCAAGGTCGCCGACTGGGTCGTCGACATCGGCCCCGGCGCGGGCGAGCACGGCGGCAAGGTCGTCCACTCCGGCTCGCTCAAGGAACTGCTGGCCAACGACGACTCGATCACCGGCCAGTACCTCGCGGGCAGGAGGGCCATCGCGATGCCGGACGTCCGGCGTCCCGTCGACCCGAAGCGCCGGCTCACGGTGCACGGTGCCCGGGAGAACAACCTCCAGGACATCGACGTCTCCTTCCCGCTCGGTGTGCTCACGGCGGTCACCGGTGTCTCCGGATCCGGGAAGTCGACCCTGGTCAACGACATCCTGTACACGCATCTGGCGCGTGAGCTCAACGGCGCCAAGTCGGTGCCCGGGCGGCACACCCGGGTCGACGGCGACGACCTCGTCGACAAGGTCGTCCACGTCGACCAGTCGCCGATCGGCCGCACGCCCCGCTCCAACCCGGCCACGTACACCGGAGTCTTCGACCACGTCCGCAGGCTGTTCGCCGAGACGATGGAGGCGAAGGTGCGCGGCTATCTGCCGGGCCGCTTCTCCTTCAACGTCAAGGGCGGCCGCTGCGAGAACTGCTCCGGCGACGGCACCATCAAGATCGAGATGAACTTCCTGCCCGACGTGTACGTCCCGTGCGAGGTCTGCCACGGTGCGCGCTACAACCGGGAGACGCTGGAGGTCCACTACAAGGGCAAGTCCATCGCCGAGGTGCTGGACATGCCGATCGAGGAGGGCCTGGAGTTCTTCGAGGCCGTCCCGACGATCGCGCGCCACCTGCGCACGCTCAACGAGGTGGGCCTCGGGTACGTCAGGCTCGGCCAGTCCGCGCCGACGCTCTCCGGCGGCGAGGCGCAGCGGGTGAAGCTGGCGAGCGAGCTGCAGAAGCGCTCCACCGGCCGTACGGTCTACGTCCTGGACGAGCCGACGACGGGTCTGCACTTCGAGGACATCAGCAAGCTCATCTCCGTGCTCTCGGGTCTGGTCGACAAGGGCAACACGGTGATCGTCATCGAGCACAACCTCGACGTCGTCAAGACAGCCGACTGGGTCGTCGACATGGGTCCGGAGGGCGGCAACGGCGGCGGGCTGGTCGTCGCCGAGGGCACCCCGGAGCACGTCGCGTCGGTGCCGGCCAGTCACACCGGGAAGTTCCTCCAGGAGATCCTGGGCGCGGACAGGGTCGGTGAGGCCGCGGTGCCCGCCGCACGGAAGGCACGTAAGGCGCCCGCGAAGAAGGCCGTCGCCGCCAAGGCGGCCACGGCCCGCAGGACGGCCACGGCCAGGACGGCCACGAAGGCGGCTGCCGAGCAGCCCGCGCCGAAGAAGGCCGCCCGCGCGCGGAAGGCCTGACAGCGCCGGTCCGGGACGGCCCCCCTGCGCCAGGGAGCCGTCCCGGACCGCCGAAGCGCGTCCCCGGCCTTTCCTCTGCACCCCCGGTCCTCTCCGGGCCCGGTCGAAGGGCCGTCGTTCTCCGCCGGTATCGTCGGGTCTGTCGCCCATGCCTTCAGGTGTGGCCCGTGCCCGGAGTCCGTGGCACCCGGTGCCCGGACGGTGACGGCGGCTCTCTGTCCCCCCGACCAGTGGAGACCGCATGTCCGGCCTGCCCGCAGCCCGCCGCACCGTACTGAAGGGCGCCGCTCTCGCCGGTGCCGCCGGCCTGGGAGCGGCGGCCTGCTCCACGGAGTCGAAGCTCGGCCACGCGCAGACACCCACGCCCACCGCGCCCGTGGAGCTCGGTGCCGCCGACGAGGTCCCGGTCGGCGGGGCGAAGCTCTACCGGGAGCAGCGCGTAGTCGTGAGCTGCCAGGCCGCAGGCCAGTACAAGGCCTTCAGCGCGCAGTGCACCCACGCCGGCTGCCTCCTGGACAAGGTCGAGGGCAACGAGGGCAACTGCCCGTGCCACGGCAGCCGCTTCGACATGACCACGGGCAAGGCGCTCCACGGGCCCGCCACCGTGCCCCTGCCCTCCGTCCCTCTGAAGGTCGAGGGCGGAAAGCTCGTCGCGGGTCCCGAAGCCTGACCGTCGCGGTCCGTCACGGCCCGTCACACGGGCCGCTCGGCCCGTCATGGACCCCGGGGGCCAGGGAATGCCGCTCTGTCACCGCCCGCAAGTAGGGTGTGAGACATGGCAGACCCCTCCAGCTACCGCCCCAAGCCGGGACAGATCCCCGACTCCCCGGGGGTCTACAAATTCCGCGACGAACACCGCCGGGTGATCTACGTCGGGAAGGCCAAGAACCTGCGCCAGCGCCTGGCCAACTACTTCCAGGACCTGGCCGGCCTGCACCCGCGTACCCGCACGATGGTCACCACGGCCGCCTCCGTGGAATGGACTGTCGTCTCCACCGAGGTCGAGGCGCTTCAGCTGGAGTACTCCTGGATCAAGGAGTTCGACCCCCGGTTCAACGTCAAGTACCGAGACGACAAGAGCTATCCCTACCTCGCGGTCACGCTCAACGAGGAGTTCCCGCGCGTCCAGGTCATGCGCGGCGCCAAGAAGAAGGGCGTGCGCTACTTCGGTCCGTACGGCCACGCCTGGGCGATCCGTGAGACGGTCGACCTGATGCTCAGGGTCTTCCCCGTGCGCACCTGCTCCGCCGGTGTGTTCAAGAACGCCGAGCGCACCGGCCGCCCCTGTCTCCTCGGTTACATCGGCAAGTGCTCCGCCCCCTGCGTCGGACGCGTCACGCCCGAGGAACACCGGGAGCTGGCCGAGGACTTCTGCTCCTTCATGACGGGCCGGACCGGGACGTACATCCGCCGTCTCGAGAAGGACATGACGCAGGCGGCCGAGGAGATGGAGTACGAGCGCGCGGCCCGGCTGCGCGACGACGCGGAGGCGCTCAAGCGCGCCATGGAGAAGAGCGCCGTCGTTCTCGCCGACGCCACGGACGCCGACCTGATCGCCGTCGCCGAGGACGAACTCGAGGCAGCCGTCCAGATCTTCCACGTCCGCGGCGGACGGGTGCGCGGCCAGCGCGGCTGGGTCACCGACAAGGTCGAGGCCGTCGACACCTCGGGCCTGGTGGAACACGCGCTCCAGCAGTTGTACGGCGAGGAGTCGGGCGACTCCGTCCCCAAGGAGGTGCTGGTCCCGGCGCTCCCCGAGGACCCTGATGCCGTGTCCCAGTGGCTCGCGGACCGCAGGGGGGCGCAGGTCAGCCTGCGCATCCCGCAGCGGGGCGACAAGAAGGACCTGATGGGCACGGTCCAGCGCAACGCCCAGCAGGCCCTCGGGCTGCACAAGACCAGGCGAGCGTCCGACCTCACGACGCGTTCCCGGGCCCTGGAGGAGATCGCCGAGGCACTCGGCCTCGACACCGCACCGCTGCGCGTCGAGTGCTTCGACATCTCGCACCTCCAGGGTGACGACGTGGTCGCGTCGATGGTGGTCTTCGAGGACGGCCTCGCGCGCAAGAGCGAGTACCGCCGCTTCCAGATCAAGGGATTCGAGGGCCAGGACGACGTCCGGTCCATGCACGAAGTCATCGGCCGCCGCTTCAAGCGCTACCTCCAGGAGAAGGAACGGACGGGGGAGTGGGAGGACAGCCCGGCACCCACCGGGCCCGTTCCCGCGCCCGCGCACGCGACCACCCCGCCCGGGCCGGACGGGCCCACGGCGGACGGGGCGCGGCCTCCCGCGCACGGATCCACCCCGCCCCCTGCCGGGACGGCGGAGCCCGCGGCACCGGAGCCCGTCTCCGTCCGGGAGGAGCCCCGCGAGGACGACGGCCGTCCCAAGCGGTTCGCCTACCCCCCGCAGCTCGTCGTCGTCGACGGAGGGCAGCCCCAGGTCGCCGCGGCCAAGCGTGCCCTGGACGAGCTGGGCATCGACGACATCGCCGTCTGCGGTCTCGCCAAGCGCCTCGAGGAGGTCTGGCTGCCCGACGACGACGATCCGGTGGTCCTGCCACGCTCGAGCGAGGGCCTCTACCTCCTCCAGCGCATCCGGGACGAGGCCCACCGCTTCGCCATCACCTACCAGCGGGCCAAGCGGGCCAAGCGCATCCGCAGCAGCCCCCTGGACGACGTGCCGGGCCTCGGCGAGACCCGCAAGCAGGCGCTGATCAAGCATTTCGGCTCCGTCAAGAAGCTGCGGCAGGCGACAATCGACGAGATCTGCGAAGTGCCGGGGATAGGGCGCAGGACCGCCGAATCGGTGGCCGTGGCCTTCGCGGCCGCCGCCCCGGCCGCACCTGCCGTGAACACCGCCACAGGAGAGATCATTGAAGACGACGACGGGGGCGACAGGACATGACAGAGCACGCGCATGAACGCCGGGACGACCGCGGCCGAGCAGACGGAGCAGCAGACGTGAGTACGGGAAGCACCACGCAGAAGGCCGAGGCCGCGACGCCCGCCATTCCCGAGCTGGTGATCATCTCCGGAATGTCGGGCGCCGGGCGCAGCACCGCCGCCAAGTGTCTGGAGGACCTCGGCTGGTTCGTCGTCGACAACCTGCCGCCCGCGCTGATCCCCACGATGGTGGAGCTCGGCGCCCGGTCCCAGGGCAACGTCGCCCGCATCGCCGTCGTCGTCGACGTGCGGGGCCGCCGCTTCTTCGACAACCTCCGGGAGTCCCTCGCGGACCTGGAGGCCAAGCACGTCACCCGGCGGATCGTCTTCCTGGAGTCCTCCGACGACGCCCTCGTACGCCGCTTCGAATCGGTTCGCCGCCCGCACCCGCTCCAGGGCGACGGCCGTATCGTCGACGGAATCGCGGCCGAGCGCGACCTGCTGCGTGAGCTGCGCGGCGACGCCGACCTCGTCATCGACACCTCCAGCCTCAACGTCCACGAGCTGCGCGCCAAGATGGACGCGCAGTTCGCCGGTGACGAGGAACCGGAGCTGCGGGCGACGGTGATGTCGTTCGGCTTCAAGTACGGACTGCCGGTCGACGCCGACCTCGTCGTCGACTGCCGGTTCCTGCCCAACCCGCACTGGGTTCCGGAGCTCCGCCCCTTCACCGGGCTCAACGAGGAGGTCTCCGACTACGTCTTCGACCAGCCGGGCGCCAAGGAGTTCCTCAACCAGTACACGGAACTCCTGCAGCTCATCGCCGCGGGCTACCGCCGCGAGGGCAAGCGTTACGTGACCATCGCCGTCGGGTGCACGGGCGGTAAGCACCGTTCCGTCGCCATGTCGGAGAAGCTGGCCACCCGGCTGGCCACCGAAGGGATCGAGACCGTCCTCGTCCACCGGGACATGGGGCGCGAGTGACCAGTCGCAATCTGCGTCAGCGCCGGCTGAGCAGGGCCACGGCCGCGCTCTCCCGCCGCAAGCGCGGCGCACAGCCCAAGGTCGTCGCCCTCGGCGGCGGCATGGGGCTCTCGGCCTCGCTCACGGCGCTGCGCCGGATCACCGGCGATCTGACGGCCGTGGTGACCGTCGCCGACGACGGCGGTTCCAGCGGCCGGCTGCGCGAGGAGCTCGGCGTCCTTCCTCCGGGCGACCTCCGCAAGGCGCTGGCCGCACTGTGCGGGGACGACGACTGGGGCCAGACCTGGGCCCAGGTCATCCAGCACCGCTTCGAGTCCAAGGGGGACCTGCACGAGCACGCGGTGGGCAATCTGCTCATCGTCGCGCTCTGGGAACAGCTGGGCGACCATGTGCAGGCCCTCGACCTGGTCGGCAAGCTGCTCGGGGCACACGGCAGGGTGCTGCCGATGTCCGCCGTCCCCCTGGAGCTGCAGGCGCTGGTGACGGGCCACGACCCCCAGCGCCCGGAGGACACGGTCACCGTGCGCGGACAGGCGACGGTGGCGCTGACCCCCGGCGAGGTGCAGTCCGTCCACGTCGTACCGGCCGATCCGCCCGCCGTCCCCGAGGCGGTGGCCGCGGTGCTCGACGCCGATTGGGTGGTTCTCGGTCCGGGGTCCTGGTTCTCCTCCGTGATTCCGCATCTACTGGTGCCCGAGCTGCTCGACGCACTGGTGACGACGAAGGCCCGCAAGGTCCTCTCGCTGAACCTCGCACCGCAGCCCGGTGAAACAGAAGGCTTCTCACCGCAGCGTCATTTGGAGGTTTTGGGACGACACGCCCCTAAACTCGCCATGGACGTGGTGCTGGCCGATGAGGCCGCCGTGCCTGACCGTGAGTCCCTCGCCGACGCCGCCCAGCGGCTCGGAGCCGCGGTCGAGCTGGCCCCCGTGGCCTCACCCGACGGCGTTCCGATTCATGATCCGGAGCTGTTGGCCGCCGCGTACGACCGTATTTTCCGGATGCATGGAAGGATCGGCCCATGGCGATGACGCCAGCGGTGAAGGACGAAATCTCTCGGCTTCCCGTGACACGGACCTGCTGCAGAAAGGCAGAGGTCTCGGCGATCCTCCGGTTCGCGGGCGGGCTGCACCTGGTGAGCGGCCGCATCGTGATCGAGGCCGAGCTGGACACGGGGAACGCGGCACGCCGGCTCAAGCGGGACATCCTGGAGATCTTCGGGCACAGCTCGGAGCTGATCGTGATGGCCCCCGGCGGTCTGCGCCGGGGTTCCCGATTCGTCGTGCGGGTGGTGGCGGGAGGGGACCAGCTGGCCCGTCAGACCGGTCTGGTGGACGGCCGCGGCCGTCCCATCCGCGGGCTGCCCCCGCAGGTGGTCTCGGGGGCCACCTGCGACGCGGAGGCCGCCTGGCGCGGAGCCTTCCTCGCCCACGGTTCGCTCACCGAGCCCGGCCGTTCCTCGTCACTGGAGGTGACCTGCCCCGGCCCGGAGGCCGCCCTGGCCCTGGTCGGCGCGGCCCGCAGGCTCTCCATCGCGGCCAAGGCCCGCGAGGTGCGGGGCGTGGACCGCGTCGTCGTGCGTGACGGTGACGCGATCGGGGCGCTGCTGACCCGGCTGGGAGCCCACGACGCGGTGCTGGCCTGGGAGGAGCGCCGCATGCGGCGCGAGGTCCGTGCCACGGCCAACCGGCTCGCCAACTTCGACGACGCCAACCTCCGCCGCTCCGCCCGCGCCGCGGTCGCCGCGGGCGCCCGGGTGGGGCGCGCGCTGGAGATCCTGGGCGAGGAGGTCCCGGAGCACCTCGCGGCGGCCGGACGGCTGCGCATGGAGCACAAGCAGGCCTCCCTGGAGGAGCTAGGGGCGCTCGCCGACCCGCCGCTGACCAAGGACGCGGTCGCCGGCCGTATCCGGCGCCTGCTGGCCATGGCCGACAAGCGTGCCCAGGACCTCGGTATCCCGGGCACGGAATCGACCCTCGGCGAGGAGCTGGCCGACGGCCTCGTGGGCTGACCGCCACCGGACTGCCCCGGCCGCTTTCCCCGGCGGCCGGGGCGGTTCCGTTCGCCGGGCGGGGAAGGCTGCGGCCGACCGCCGTTTCCGGCCGTCCGGGGTGTGAACCACGCGAGAATCAGCCGAAGGGTATTTTCGAAATGGTGCGGTGGGCGATCCGTATGACGGGAATATGTGCCACCCGCATAGTCGATTGAGTGCGGCCCCGCCCAATTGAGCGGCGGGCTACGCGGTTCGTCATGCGGGTACTCCGGAAGTGCGCAGGTAAACCGGGGTTCTTTATCGGTTGAGTAGCAGGCCGCCCAATTGAGCGGCGGACTCGCGGGTGCGCTCCCGTGATGTGCACGGGCCGCCGCCCGGCCCGCCGGAACCGCAGGACCGCTCCTGCCGCGGTGACTCCCGGTGATGTCGCGCCATGGGCCGTCATGGTCCGCCCTTCAGCCGCAAGGGGACAGGCTTCGGGGGGCGTTGACGCTTCGTGACCGCGTCGCGGCCGTTGTTCGCGAGGTTTCCCGTCCGGCCGGAATCCCTTGCTCCTACTCGGGAGTAAGGAGATCCCTCTTCGCACCACTGCTCTCGATGTCACTCCTGAGGCTTCGGAGAGGTAGGGTCGGAGGCGGTCGGGGACATCCCTATAAAACTCGCCGGCATCGAAACCGGCGTTCCTAACGAGGAGATCGGTTCGTGACGATCCGCGTAGGCATCAACGGCTTTGGCCGCATCGGTCGTAACTACTTCCGCGCGCTGCTGGAGCAGGGTGCGGACATCGAGATCGTGGCTGTCAACGACCTGGGTGACACTGCGACCACGGCTCACCTGCTGAAGTACGACACCATTCTGGGTCGTCTCAAGGCAGAGGTCAGCCACACCGCCGACACCATCACCGTCGACGGTCACACCATCAAGGTGCTCTCCGAGCGCAACCCGGCCGACATCCCCTGGGGTGAGCTGGGCGTCGACATCGTCATCGAGTCGACCGGCATCTTCACCAAGAAGGCCGACGCCGAGAAGCACATCGCCGGTGGCGCCAAGAAGGTCCTCATCTCGGCTCCGGCCAAGGACGAGGACATCACCATCGTGATGGGCGTCAACCAGGACAAGTACGACGCGGCCAACCACCACGTCATCTCCAACGCCTCCTGCACCACCAACTGTGTGGCGCCGATGGCCAAGGTTCTCGACGAGAACTTCGGCATCGTCAAGGGCCTGATGACGACGGTCCACGCGTACACGAACGACCAGCGCATCCTGGACTTCCCGCACTCGGACCTGCGTCGCGCCCGCGCCGCCGCCGAGAACATCATCCCGACCACGACGGGCGCCGCCAAGGCGACCGCCCTGGTCCTCCCGCAGCTCAAGGGCAAGCTCGACGGCATCGCGATGCGCGTCCCGGTCCCGACCGGCTCCGCCACCGACCTCGTCGTGACCCTGCAGCGCGAGGTCACCAAGGACGAGGTCAACGCCGCGTTCAAGAAGGCTTCCGACGACGGCGACCTCAAGGGTTTCCTGACGTACACCGAGGACCCGATCGTCTCCTCGGACATCGTCGGCGACCCGTCGTCCTGCACCTTCGACTCCTCCCTGACCATGGTCCAGGAGGGCAACTCGGTGAAGATCCTCGGCTGGTACGACAACGAGTGGGGTTACTCCAACCGCCTCGTCGACCTGACCGTCTTCGTCGGCGGCCAGCTCTGATCCTAGGATCGGCAGGCATCCAGGTGTGATGTGAGGGGCTCGGACGGCGCGACGCGGCGCCGTTCGAGCCCCCTCGCATGCTCATCCGTCCTTCCAAGGAGTATTGGGAACAGATGAAGACGATCGACGAACTTCTCGCCGAAGGGGTCGCGGGCAAGCGGGTATTCGTCCGCGCCGACCTCAACGTGCCGCTGGACGGCACCACGATCACCGACGACGGCCGCATCCGCGCCGTCCGCCCGACGGTCTCCGCGCTCGCCGCTGCCGGCGCGCGGGTCGTCGTCGCCTCGCACCTCGGCCGGCCGAAGGGAGCCCCGGACCCGGCCTTCTCGCTGGCCCCCGCCGCCGCGCGCCTGGGCGAGCTCCTCGGATCCGAGGTCGCCTTCGCGACCGACACCGTCGGCGAGTCCGCCCGTGCCACGGTCGCGGCCCTCACCGACGGCCAGGTCGCCGTCATCGAGAACCTCCGCTTCAACGCCGGTGAGACGTCGAAGGACGACGCCGAGCGCGGCGCCTTCGCCGATCAGCTCGCCGAGCTCGCCGACGTCTACGTCGGGGACGGCTTCGGCGCCGTCCACCGCAAGCACGCCTCGGTCTTCGACCTTCCGGCGCGGCTGCCGCACGCCGCAGGCGGTCTGATCGCCACCGAGGTCGGCGTCCTGAAGAAGCTCACCGAGGACGTCGCGCGCCCCTACGCCGTGGTCCTCGGCGGTGCCAAGGTCTCCGACAAGCTCGGCGTCATCGACCACCTGCTGGAGAAGGCCGACCGCATCCTGATCGGCGGCGGCATGGCGTACACCTTCCTCAAGGCCCAGGGTCACGAGGTGGGCATCTCGCTCCTCCAGGAGGACCAGGTCCCGGCCGTCCAGGGGTACCTCAAGCGGGCCGAGGAGCTCGGTGTGGAGTTCGTGCTCCCCGTCGACGTCCTCGTCGCCCACGAGTTCCCGGACCTGAAGAGCAAGGCCCCGGCGAACCCCACCACGGTCGCCGCCGACGCCATCCCGGCCGACCAGGAGGGCCTCGACATCGGGCCCGCGACCCGCGAGCTGTACGCTGCGAAGCTCGCCGACGCGGCCACCGTCTTCTGGAACGGCCCGATGGGCGTCTTCGAGCACCCCGACTACGCGCAGGGCACCAAGGCCGTCGCCCAGGCACTCGTCGACTCCCAGGCCTTCAGCGTCGTCGGCGGCGGGGACTCCGCGGCCGCCGTGCGCATCCTGGGCTTCGACGAGAACGCATTCGGCCACATCTCGACCGGTGGCGGCGCCAGCCTCGAATACCTCGAAGGCAAGACGCTTCCCGGACTCGCCGCACTGGAGGACTGACCCTCAATGACCACCCGCACCCCGCTCATGGCGGGCAACTGGAAGATGAACCTCAACCACCTCGAGGCCATCGCACACGTCCAGAAGCTCGCTTTCGCACTGGCCGACAAGGACTACGACGCCGTCGAGGTCGCCGTCCTGCCGCCCTTCACCGACCTGCGCTCCGTGCAGACGCTGGTCGACGGCGACAAGCTGAAGATCAAGTACGGCGCCCAGGACCTGTCCGCGCAGGACTCCGGTGCGTACACCGGTGAGATCTCCGGCCCGATGCTCGCCAAGCTGAAGTGCACCTTCGTCGCCGTCGGTCACAGCGAGCGCCGCCAGTACCACGGCGAGAACGACGAGATCTGCAACGCCAAGGTGAAGGCCGCCTACAAGCACGGCCTGACCCCGATCCTCTGCGTCGGCGAGGGCCTGGACATCCGCAAGGCCGGTGACCAGGTGGCCTACACGCTGGCGCAGCTCGACGGCGCGCTGAAGGACATCCCGGCCGAGCAGGCCGAGTCCGTCGTGATCGCCTACGAGCCGGTCTGGGCCATCGGGACCGGCGAGGTCGCCACCCCCGAGGACGCCCAGGAGGTCTGCGGCGCGATCCGCCGCAGGCTGGCCGAGCTGTACACGCAGGAGCTGGCCGACGCCGTCCGCATCCAGTACGGCGGCTCGGTGAAGTCGGGCAACGTCGCGGCCATCATGGCGCAGCCCGACGTGGACGGTGCCCTGATCGGCGGCGCCGCGCTGGACGCCGACGAGTTCGTCAAGATCGTCCGCTTCCGCGACCAGTAGGATCGCCGCCTCCGCGGCCGGTGAGTATGCGGTGGCGCGGATCCGTCGTACCCTTGCGGGGGCCGAGGGGGGTGTACCCCCGGGCCCCCGCTGTTCGTACATGCAGTCCTAGGAATTCCGGAAAGTAGGGACCAGCCGTGGTTTTGGCGTTCGAGATCGCCCTGATCGTCTTCAGCCTGCTGCTGATGCTGCTGGTGCTGATGCACAAGGGAAAGGGCGGCGGCCTGTCCGACATGTTCGGTGGTGGAATGCAGTCGTCCGTGGGCGGCTCGTCGGTCGCCGAGCGGAACCTCGACCGCATCACCGTCGTGGTCGGTCTGGGATGGTTCGCGTGCATTGTCGTCCTCGCTCTGCTCATCAAGCTGGACAGCTGACCCGTCGTCCGCGATTCCCGGTGACGGTGTAACTCCTTTCACTGGACGCGCGTTGGGCCTTACGTAGACTGGGGCATCTTCGAGCACCATCACGCAGGGAGTTACGACCGTGGCAAGTGGCAACGCGATCCGGGGAAGCCGGGTCGGAGCGGGGCCGATGGGGGAGGCCGAGCGAGGCGAGTCCGCGCCGCGCCTCCGCATCTCCTTCTGGTGCTCGAACGGGCACGAGACGCAGCCGAGCTTCGCCCATGACGCGCAGGTGCCGGAGACCTGGGACTGCCCGCGCTGCGGCTTCCCGGCCGGCCAGGACCAGGACAGTCCGCCGGCCCCGCCGCGCACCGAGCCGTACAAGACGCACCTGGCGTACGTGCGCGAGCGGCGCAGCGACGCGGACGGCGAAGCGATCCTTGCCGAAGCCCTCGCGAAACTCCGCGGCGAGATCTAGAAGTTGTTCACCGGCCGGCCACCCCCTGGGTGCCCGGCCGGAATTCGTACGCCCCCTCGCAGCCCGCCGTTGCCCCTACGCACCCTCCAGATCAATTAGGTTGGAGGGGCAGCGGGGAAGGTTGCAGGTACGAGATGAAGTGGGCGATGTCCGGGATGAACGCACAAGGCCGAACCAAGCTGAACCAGACGCCCCAGTGGGCGGCACTCGGCAAGCACCGTGAGGAGTTCGGCGACACCCACCTGCGCCGGCTGTTCGCCGACGCGCCGGACCGCGGGACGGCGTACACCCTCCGGGTCGGCGACCTCCACATCGACTACTCCAAGCACCTGGTCACCGACGAGACCCTCCGTCTGTTGCGTGACCTCGCGGACGCCACCGGAGTGGCCGGCCTGCGGGACGCGATGTTCCGCGGCGAGAAGATCAACACCACCGAGGACCGCGCCGTCCTGCACACCGCGCTGCGCGCCCCGCGCGACGCCGTGATCGAGGTCGACGGCGAGAACGTGGTGCCGGCCGTGCACGCCGTCCTGGACAAGATGGCGGCCTTCGCCGACCGGGTCAGGGCCGGGGAGTGGACCGGTCACACCGGCAAGCCGGTCAAGAACATCGTGAACATCGGCATCGGCGGTTCCGACCTGGGTCCCGCCATGGCCTACGAGGTGCTGCGCTCCTTCACGGACCGCTCGCTCACGGTCCGCTTCGTGTCGAACGTCGACGGCGCCGACCTCCACGAGGCCGTGCGCGACCTGGACCCGGCCGAGACGCTGTTCGTCGTCGCGTCCAAGACGTTCACCACCATCGAGACCATCACCAACGCCACCTCCGCCCGCGACTGGCTCCTCACCGAGCTGAAAGCCGGTCAGGAAGCCGTCGCCAAGCACTTCGTGGCGCTCTCGACCAACGCCGAGAAGGTCACGGACTTCGGCATCGACACGGCCAACATGTTCGAGTTCTGGGACTGGGTCGGCGGCCGTTACTCCTACGACTCGGCGATCGGCCTCTCGCTGATGATCGCCATCGGCCCGGACCGGTTCCGCGAGATGCTCGACGGGTTCCACCTCGTCGACGAGCACTTCCGCACCGCGCCCGCCGAGGAGAACGTCCCGCTGCTGCTCGGCCTGCTGGGTGTCTGGTACGGCGCGTTCTTCGACGCGCAGTCCCACGCGGTGCTGCCCTACAGCCACTATCTGTCCAAGTTCACCGCGTACCTGCAGCAGCTGGACATGGAGTCCAACGGCAAGTCCGTGGACCGGGACGGCAACCCGGTCGAGTGGCAGACCGGGCCGGTCGTCTGGGGTACTCCCGGCACCAACGGGCAGCACGCCTACTACCAGCTGATCCACCAGGGCACGAAGGTCATCCCCGCCGACTTCATCGGCTTCGCCGCACCGGTCCACGACCTGCTGCCCGGGCTGATCGCCCAGCACGACCTGCTGATGGCCAACTTCTTCGCCCAGACGCAGGCCCTCGCCTTCGGCAAGACGCCCGACGAGGTGCGTGCGGAAGGTGTCGCCGAGGACCTCGTCCCGCACAAGACGTTCCGCGGCAACCACCCGACGACCACGATCCTCGCCGAGCGGCTCACCCCCTCGGTCCTCGGCCAGCTGATCGCGCTGTACGAGCACAAGGTCTTCGTCCAGGGCGCCGTCTGGAACATCGACTCCTTCGACCAGTGGGGCGTCGAGCTCGGCAAGGTCCTCGCCAAGAAGATCGAGCCGGTCCTGACCCAGGGCACCGGGGGCGGACAGCTGGACAGTTCGACCGCCGCGCTCGTGTCGGCGTACCGCTCGCTGCGGGGCCGCTGAGCCGTGTCCACGGCGGAGGGGAAGATACGTCTCAGGCCGCCGCGTAACACGCTGGACCGGCGGGCCGTCGGCTGGTGGCGCACCCAGTGGCTGCTGGCCGCTGCCGTGCCCGTCGTGTCGCTCGCGGTGCTGGGCGCACTGATCGAGGCCGCCCGTCCCTGGCTGCTCCTGCCCGCCGCGGTCCTGGCCGCGGCGGGCACGGCGGCCGCCGTCCTCCTCCCCGTGTGGTGGTTCCGCACGCACCGCTGGGAGATCACCGAGGACGCGGTCTACGTCCGGACCGGCTTCTTCCGGCAGGAGTGGCGGATCGCGCCGATGTCCCGGATCCAGACCGTGGACACCGTACGGGGCCCGCTGGAGCAGCTCTTCGGGCTTTCCACGGTCACGGTCACCACCGCCTCCGCCAAGGGCGCGGTACGGATCGAGGGCCTGGACCACGAGGTCGCCGCCGACCTGGCACGGCAGCTCACCCGCATCACCCGCGACACCCCCGGCGACGCCACATGAGCACCGCCGCCCCGGCCGGCGACTGGCGGCGCCTCGACCCCCGTACGGTCCTGGTCAGCGCCCTCGTCGTGGCGGGCGTCGTCGCGGGAGCGGCCGTCCCCGTCACGCTCGGGCTCACCCGGTGGTCCAGCCTCCCGGCCGCCGTGCTCCAGATGTTCGCCGGCGCGGCCCTCGTCATCGGGGCGGCGGCGGGCGTCGACCGCGTGCGCTGGCACCGCACCCGCTACCGCGTCGGCGAGGAGCGCGTGGACCTCCACACCGGTCTGCTCGTCGTCAAGCGCCGCTCCCTGGCCCGGGAACGCATCCGCACCGTCGACCTCACCGCCCATCCGCTGCTTCGCGTCCTCGGTCTGGTCACCGTCAGGATCGGCACCGGCGAACAGGGCGGCGACTCCACCCTCGAACTGGACCCGGTCACGCGGGCCGAGGGCGAACGCCTGCGCCGCCTCCTGCTGGAACGCGCGTCCACCGTGCCGCCCGGCGTCCACCGCGAGGGTGAACTGGCCGCCCTGGACCCCCGCTGGATCCGCTACGCCCCGGTCTCCTTCGTCGCCCCGATGCTCGGCGGCGCCGCCGCCGGGGCCGTGCTGCAGATCAGCGACTGGGTGGGAGCCCAGGGCGAGGTCATCGCGTGGGTCGCCGACCGCTTCCGGGACACCCCGCTGCTCTGGACGATCGTCACCCTGGTCCTGGCCGCCCTCGTCGCGGGCGTCGTCGGGGCGTTCGGCCTCTGGACCGAGATGTGGTGGAACTACCGCCTGGAGCGTGAGCCGGGCGGCACCCTCAGGGTGCGGCGCGGACTGTTCACCTCCCGGTCCATATCCGTCGAGGAGGCCCGTCTACGCGGCGTCGACCTGGTCGAGCCGCTGGGTGTCCGGCTGCTCGGCGCGGCCCGGCTCGACGCCATCACCACCGGCCTCGCCAAGGACCACGAGGCCAGGGACGCCGACCACAACACCCTGCTCCCGGTCGCTCCCCGTGAACGGGCCGACTCCGTCGCGGCCGACGTCCTGCGCGAGACGGCCACCCCGACCGCTGCCCCGCTCGTCCGTCATCCGCCCGCCGCACGGGGCCGCAGACTGCGCCGGGCGATCGCCGCGTCCGTCGGCCCGGTCCTGGTCCTGGCCGTCCTCGGGACACTGTTCACGCCCGTACTGCTGTGGATCGCGCTCGGCTGCGCGGTGGTGTCCGTCCCACTCGCGGTGGCGCTCGCCCTCGACGCCTACCGCGGCCTCGGGCACGCGCTCTCCGGCCGTTACCTGGTCACCCGCTCCGGTACGGTCCGGCGTTCCACCGCCGCCCTGGAGCGGGCCGGGGTGATCGGCTGGACGGTCAGGCAGTCGGTCTTCCAGTGGCGTGCCGGGCTGCTGAGCGTCACGGCCACCACCGCCGCCGGAGGGGGCGCGTACACGGTGTACGACGCCGACGCCGCCGAGGGCCTCACCTTCGCCGCTGAGGCCGTACCGGGGCTGCTGGAGCCTTTCCTGGAGCGCACCGCGCACCCCGGCCGGTGACGGCGCGGGACGCGACGAAGGCCGGCCCCGCTCGATCGAGCGGGACCGGCCTTCGTGCCGTGACGTACTACGCCGACGCGGGCGGGTACAGCGCGCGCGGCAGCTTCGAGGCCGCCGCAGCGTCCAGCAGCCACAGCGTGCGGCTGCGGCCGTAGGCACCGGCCGCCGGTGCCTGGATCTCCCCGGCCCCGGACAGCGCGATCTCCGCGGCCTCCGCCTTGTCCTCACCCGCGGCCAGCAGCCACACCTCACGCGCCGCCCGGATGGCGGGCAGGGTGAGCGAGACGCGGGTGGGCGGCGGCTTGGGGGCGCCGTGCACACCGACCACGGTGCGCTCGGTCTCCCGCACCGCGGGCAGCTCCGGGAAGAGCGACGCGACATGGGTGTCCGGGCCGACGCCCAGCATCAGCACGTCGAACGTCGGGACCGGCCCGTGGTCCTCCGGCCCCGCCGCGGCGGCGAGTTCCGCCGCGTACCCCGCGGCGGCGGAGTCCGCGTCCCCGCCGTAGGGACCGTCGGACGCGGGCATCGCGTGGACCCGGGAGGGGTCCAGCTCCACCTTGTCCAGCAGGGCCTCACGGGCCTGCGTGACATTGCGTTCCGGATCGCCCTCGGGCAGGAACCGCTCGTCGCCCCACCACAGGTCGAGCCGCGACCAGTCGATCGCGTCCCGGGCGGGCGAGCCGGCCAGCGCGGCCAGCAGGCCGTTGCCGTTGCGCCCGCCGGTGAGGACCACCGAGGCGGAGCCGCGGGCGGCCTGGGCGTCCACGATCTTCGTGATCAGCCTGGCCGCCGCGGCCTGTGCCATCAGCTCCTTGTCGCGGTGCACGACGAGCTGCGGCGCACTCACTTGGACGCCGCCCTCTTGGCCGCCGCCTTCTTCGCGGCAGGGGCGGCGGCGCCCGTGGGCTCCTGCCGCTTGTGCCCCGTACCGACGGACGACGCCTCCGTGGGACCGCCGAGGCGCTCCACGCCGAACTTCACCGTGGCCTCGTAGATGTTGTCCGGGTCCAGCCGGCGCAGTTCCTCCGCGAGGAGCTCGGCGGTCTCCCGCCGCTTCAGCGCGACCGCGCGGTCCGGCTGGCCGGCCATGCAGAGCGTCGCCAGCGAACCGTCGGGCCGGTCCAGGACGATCACGCCGTTCTTGGTCTCCAGCCGCACGGCCGTCAGACCGGGACCACCGGAGAGGGTGCGCTCCACCGGGACCCCGAGCCGGTCCGCGAGCCACATCGCGAGCAGCTCGCAGCTCGGGTTGTCGGACTCGCCCTCGACCGTCGCCGAGATGACCTGGGCGGGCTGCTGGTCGAGCGCCGCCGCCAGCATCGAGCGCCACGGCGTGATGCGTGTCCAGGCCAGGTCGGTGTCCCCGGGCCGGTACGTCGCCGCGCGCACCGACAGCTCGTCGAGCGGGTGCTCGGCGGAGTACGTGTCGGTGATGCGGCGCTGGGCGAGCGCGCCCAGCGGGTCCTTGGCCGGATCGGCCGGAGCGTCCTCGGGCCACCAGGCCACCACCGGTGCGTCCGGCAGCAGCAGCGGCAGGACGACGGACTGGGCGTGGTTGGCCAGCTCACCGTGCAGGCGCAGGACGACGGTCTCACCCGAGCCGGCGTCGGAGCCGACCCGGATCTCGGCGTCGAGCCGGGCGTCGCGGCGCGACCGCGGCGAACGGCTGACCCTCTTGATCACCACGATGATCCGCGAGGGGTGCTCGCGCGAGGAGTCGTTCGCCGCCTTGAGGGCGTCGTAGGCGTTCTCCTCGTCCGTGACGATGACGAGGGTGAGCACCATGCCGACGGCGGGGGAGCCGATGTCCCGGCGGGCCGAGATGAGGGCCTGGTTGATCTTGCTGGACGTGGTTTCCGTGAGATCGATCTTCATGGCCGGCGCCAGCTCCGTCCGTCGCGTGCGAGCATGTCGTCGGCCTCGGCCGGACCCCAGGTGCCGGCCGCGTACCGGGCGGGCTTGCCGTGCTTGTCCCAGTACTCCTCGATCGGGTCGAGGATGTTCCAGGAGAGCTCGACCTCCTGGTGGCGCGGGAAGAGGTTGGCGTCGCCGAGCAGGACGTCGAGGATGAGCCGCTCGTACGCCTCGGGGCTGGACTCCGTGAAGGACTCGCCGTAGGCGAAGTCCATCGTGACGTCCCGCACCTCCATGGACGTGCCGGGGACCTTGGAGCCGAACCTGACCGTGACCCCCTCGTCCGGCTGCACCCGGATGACCAGGGCGTTCCCGCCCAGCTCCTCCGTCGCGCCGGACTCGAAGGGCAGATACGGGGCGCGCTTGAAGACGACCGCGATCTCCGTGACCCGGCGGCCGAGCCGCTTCCCGGTACGGAGGTAGAAGGGCACCCCGGCCCATCGGCGGTTGTTGATCGTCAGCTTGATCGCGGCGAAGGTGTCCGTCTTCGACTTGGGGTCGATCCCCTCCTCCTCGAGGTAGCCGGGCACCTCCTGACCGCCCTGCCACGCGTGCGTGTACTGACCGCGCACCGTGTGCTTGCCGAGGTCCTCGGGCAGCTCGACCGCCGTGAGCACCTTCAGCTTCTCGGCGACCAGAGCCTTGGGGTGGAAGGAGCCGGGCTCCTCCATCGCCGTCAGCGCCAGCAGCTGGAGCAGGTGGTTCTGGATGACGTCACGGGCCGCGCCGATGCCGTCGTAGTAACCGGCACGGCCGCCGATGCCGATGTCCTCGGCCATCGTGATCTGGACGTGGTCGACGTACGACCGGTTCCAGATCGGCTCCCACATCGTGTTCGCGAAACGGAGGGCCAGGATGTTCTGGACCGTCTCCTTGCCGAGGTAGTGGTCGATACGGAAGACCTCGTTCGGCGGGAACACGTCGTGCACGAGCTGGTTGAGCTCCTGCGCGCTCCCCAGGTCATGACCGAACGGCTTCTCGATGACGGCCCGTCGCCAGCTGCCCTCGCCCTGGTCGGCCAGCCCGTGCTTCTTGAGCTGCTGGACGACCTTGGGGAAGAACTTCGGCGGCACGGACAGGTAGAAGGCGAAGTTGCCGCCCGTGCCCTGTGCCTTGTCGAGCTCCTCGATCGTGGTCCTGAGGGTCTCGAACGCGTCGTCGTCGTCGAAGTTGCCCTGGACGAAGCGCATGCCCTGGCTGAGCTGCTGCCAGACCTCTTCGCGGAACGGGGTGCGGGAATGCTCTTTCACGGCGTCGTGGACGACCTGGGCGAAGTCCTCGTCCTCCCAGTCGCGGCGCGCGAAGCCGATGAGCGAGAAGCCCGGCGGCAGCAGGCCGCGATTGGCCAGGTCGTAGACAGCGGGCATCAGCTTTTTGCGGGACAAATCGCCCGTGACGCCAAAGATCACCAGGCCCGACGGCCCCGCGATACGCGGGAGCCGTCGGTCCTGTGCGTCACGGAGCGGGTTGGCTCCGGGAACACCAGACAAGGTGGTCAGCCCTCCGAAGGAGCGAGGCGCTTGAGCTCGGCCTCGGTCGAGTTGAGCAGGTCGATCCAGGCGGCCTCGAACTTCTCGACGCCCTCGTCCTCCAGGAGCTGGACGACTTCGTCGTAGCCGACACCGAGCTTCTTGATCGCGTCGAGGTCGGCACGGGCCTGGTCGTATCGGCCGGCGACGGTGTTGCCGGTGATCTCCCCGTGGTCGGCCACGGCCTCCAGCGTCGCCTCCGGCATGGTGTTGACCGTGTTCGGCGCGACCAGGTCGTCGACGTACAGGGTGTCCTTGAGGGACGGGTCCTTCACGCCGGTCGAGGCCCAGAGCGGACGCTGCTTGTTGGCCTGCGCCTTGTCCAGGGCGGCCCAGCGGTCGCTCGCGAAGACCTCCTCGTACGCCTCGTAGGCCAGACGGGCGTTGGCGAGGGCGGACTTGCCCTTCGCGGACTTCGCCTCGTCGGTGCCGACCGCGTCCAGGCGCTTGTCGATCTCGGTGTCCACGCGCGACACGAAGAAGGACGCCACGGAGTGGATCTTGGAGAGGTCCAGGCCCGCGGCCTTCGCCTTCTCCAGGCCCGCCAGGTAGGCGTCCATGACCTCGCGGTAGCGCTCCAGCGAGAAGATCAGCGTGACGTTGACGCTGATGCCCTTGCCGATGACCTCGGTGATCGCCGGCAGGCCGGCCTTGGTCGCCGGGATCTTGATGAGCGTGTTCGGCCGGTCCACCAGCCAGGCCAGCTGCTTGGCCTCGGCGACGGTGGCCGCGGTGTGGTGGGCCAGGCGCGGGTCGACCTCGATGGAGACCCGGCCGTCCTGGCCGTCGGTGGCGTCGAAGACGGGGCGCAGGATGTCGGCGGCGTCACGGACGTCCGCCGTCGTGATCATGCGGATGGCCTCGTCGACCGTGACCTTGCGGGTGGCGAGGTCCGTGAGCTGCTGGTCGTAACCGTGGCCCTGCGAGATCGCCTTCTGGAAGATCGACGGGTTGGTCGTGACACCCACGACGTGACTCTGGTCGATCAGCTCGGCGAGGTTGCCGGAGGTGATCCGTGTGCGGGACAGGTCGTCGAGCCAGATCGCCACGCCCTCGTCGGAGAGGCGCTTGAGTGCGTCTGTCATGAGAATTGCATCTCCTACTTGTCGTGTAACGGCGTCAGCGCGCGGCGGCGGCGAGAGATTCCCGGGCGGCTTCCGCCACGTGCTCGACGGTGAAGCCGAACTCGCGGAAGAGGACCTTGGCGTCGGCCGAGGCACCGAAGTGCTCCAGCGAGACGATCCGGCCGGCGTCGCCCACGTACCGGTGCCAGGTGAGACCGATGCCCGCCTCGACGGCGACCCGGGCCTTCACGGACGGCGGCAGCACGCTGTCCTTGTACGCCTGGTCCTGCTCCTCGAACCACTCGACACACGGCATCGAGACCACACGGGTCGGCACACCGGCCGCCTGGAGCTCGTCCCGCGCCTCGACGGCCAGCTGGACCTCGGAACCCGTGGCGATCAGAACGGCCTGGGCCTCGCCGCCCTCGGCGTCGAAGAGCACGTAGCCGCCCTTGGCCGCGTTCTCGTTCGCCGCGTAGGTCGGCAGGCCCTGACGGGACAGCGCCAGACCGTGCGGGGCGCTCTTGCCGAAGTCCTTCCTGCCGCGCTTGAGGATCTCGCGCCAGGCGATGGTCGTCTCGTTGGCGTCCGCCGGACGGACGACGTTGAGGCCCGGGATCGCGCGCAGCGAGGCCAGGTGCTCGACCGGCTGGTGGGTCGGGCCGTCCTCGCCGAGACCGATGGAGTCGTGCGTCCACACGTACGTCACCGGGAGGTGCATCAGCGCGGACAGGCGGACGGCGTTGCGCATGTAGTCGGAGAACACCAGGAAGGTGCCGCCGTAGATGCGCGTGTTGCCGTGCAGCGCGATGCCGTTCATGGCCGCGGCCATGGAGTGCTCGCGGATGCCGAAGTGGATCGTCCGGCCGTACGGGTCGGCCTCGGGCAGCGGGTTGCCCACCGGGAGGAACGACGACGTCTTGTCGATCGTGGTGTTGTTCGAGCCCGCGAGGTCGGCGGAGCCGCCCCACAGCTCGGGAATGACACCGCCGAGCGCCTGGAGGACCTTGCCGGAGGCGGCACGGGTGGCGACACCGTGGCCGGCCTCGAAGACGGGGAGCTCGTCCTCCCAGCCCGCGGGCAGCTCGCCCGCGGCGATGCGGTCGAAGTCGGCCGCGCGCTCCGGGTTGGCGGTGCGCCACGCGGCGAAGCCCTTCTCCCACTCGGCCTTGGCCTCGCGGCCGCGGTCAAGTGCCCCACGGGTGTGGGAGATGACCTCGTCGGAGACCTCGAAGGTCTTCTCCGGGTCGAAGCCGAGCACCCGCTTGGTGGCGGCGATCTCGTCGTCGCCGAGAGCCGAGCCGTGCGCGGCCTCGGTGTTCTGGGCGTTCGGGGCGGGCCAGGCGATGATCGAGCGGGCCGCGATGAACGACGGGCGCCCGGTCTCGGCCTTGGCGGCCAGCAGCGCGCGGTGGAGGCCCTCGGGGTCGAGGTCGCCGCTGGGCAGCTGGTCCACGCGCTGGACGTGCCAGCCGTAGGACTCGTAACGCTTCAGGGTGTCCTCGGAGACCGCGGTCTCCGTGTCGCCCTCGATCGAGATGTGGTTGTCGTCCCACAGCAGCACCAGGTTGCCGAGCTTCTGGTGGCCGGCCAGCGAGGACGCCTCGGCCGAGATGCCCTCCTGGAGGCAGCCGTCACCGGCGATGACCCAGATGGTGTGGTCGAACGGGGAGGTGCCGGCGGCGGCCTGCGGGTCGAAGAGACCACGCTCGTAGCGGGCGGCCATCGCCATGCCCACGGCGTTGGCGACACCCTGGCCCAGCGGGCCGGTCGTCGTCTCGACACCGGTGGTGTGGCCGTACTCCGGGTGGCCGGGGGTCTTGGAGCCCCAGGTGCGGAACGCCTTGAGGTCGTCCAGCTCCAGGCCGTACCCGGCGAGGTAGAGCTGGATGTACAGCGTCAGGCTGGAGTGGCCCGCGGACAGTACGAACCGGTCGCGTCCGGTCCAGTCCGCGTCCGCCGGGTCGTGACGCATCACCTTCTGGAAGAGGGTGTACGCGGCAGGAGCGAGGCTCATCGCCGTACCCGGGTGGCCGTTTCCGACTTTCTGTACGGCGTCCGCGGCCAGGACACGGACGGTGTCCACGGCCCGCTGGTCCAATTCGGTCCACTGGAGGTCTGTGGTGGTCGGCTTGGTGCTCACCCTGAGTCAGGGCTCCTCTCCACTGTTCGTAAACCGGTGACTGGTTACCGCACCGGGCATTGTCGAGCCTACCCCCGTCGCAAGGCCCTACTTCTGCCCTTTCCACAGTGCGGGCGACCTGCGGAGTTCGCCTCCCGTATGAGCGCCGCCGTTCACTTCTGCGCCACCCCAACACGACCCCACCCCCGCGAAGGGCGGCGTATGCCCAACGTCTACAGTGGTCTGGTTCGCGCAAGTCTTTACCGGGCCTTCCCGCCCG
This sequence comes from Streptomyces sp. JH34, assembly GCF_029428875.1. NCBI lineage: Bacteria > Bacillati > Actinomycetota > Actinomycetes > Kitasatosporales > Streptomycetaceae > Streptomyces > Streptomyces sp. JH34. Next base: position 5,714,522 of record NZ_JAJSOO010000001.1, read on the forward strand.
GAGCTTGCTGGGATTTCTCTGTCAGGGGTGTGCGTGACGGCCGTCGAGTCCCGACCCGCAGGGGTCGCCTTGACTCCGAGCCCAGTGGGCCAGCGCCCGTTCGGGGCCCGAATCAAGGCATTCGTGGCTCTTACCAAGCCGCGCATCATCGAGCTGCTGCTGATCACCACCGTTCCGGTGATGTTCCTCGCCGCTCAGGGCGTGCCCGATCTTTGGCTCGTAGTGACCACCACCATCGGCGGATATCTCTCCGCGGGCGGTGCCAATGCGCTCAACATGTATATCGACCGTGACATCGACGCGCTGATGGACCGTACGTCTCAGCGCCCGCTGGTCACCGGCATGGTGAGCCCCCGTGAGTGCCTTGCCTTCGGAATCGCCCTCGCGGTGATTTCCACGGTGTGGTTCGGACTGCTCGTCAACTGGCTCTCCGCGGCACTCGCACTGGGCGCACTTCTGTTCTACGTCGTCGTCTACACGATGCTGTTGAAGCGCCGCACCTCGCAGAACATCGTCTGGGGCGGAATCGCCGGCTGTATGCCGGTGCTCATCGGCTGGTCCGCGGTGACCAATTCCATGAGCTGGGCCGCGGTCATTCTTTTCGCGGTGATCTTCTTCTGGACGCCGCCGCACTACTGGCCGCTGTCGATGAAGGTCAAGGACGACTACGCCCGGGTCGGTGTCCCGATGCTCCCGGTCGTCGCCTCCAACCAGGTGGTCGCCCGCCAGATCGTGATCTACAGCTGGGTGATGGTCGGCGTCTCGCTGCTGCTGACCCCCCTGGGCTACACCGGGTGGTTCTACACCCTGGTGGCCGTACTGACCGGCGGCTTCTGGCTCTGGGAGGCCCACGGCCTGCAGAACAGGGCCAAGTCCGGCGTCACCGGAGCCAAGCTCAAGGAGATGCGGCTGTTCCACTGGTCCATCACCTATGTCTCGCTCCTCTTCGTCGCCGTCGCGGTGGACCCCTTCCTGAGGTAGTCCGCACGCGCGGACGCTCCGCCGACGGGCGGGGGACGTGGCCGACGCCACGCCCCCCGCCCGTCGCCAGTCGATCTACCCGTCGGTAGCATCCTGACCATGGCAGAGACGGCAGAGCCTCAGACCCAGCAGACGGACGACAAGCACGCGGCCCGCGCCGAGCGCAGGGCTGCGAAGCTCGCCAAGCAGATCAACGCCTTCGCCAAGGCGCACGGCGGTGCGGAGGGGCAGCTTGCCCACCTCGGGCAGATGGGCACCCGCATCGTCCTGGTCGGTGAGGACGGCGGCTGGGGCGACCTCGTCGCACCCTCCTACGCGATCGCCGAGGACGCCACGCGCAAGGCCGGAATCACGGTCCACGAGGACTTCGACGGCGAGTTCGCGGCCAAGGTGCGCACGGGTCCGTACGAATGGTCCCGGATGGCGGGCATCCAGGTCGGCGGCCCCTCCAACGACAAGGGCTGACGCACCCGGTACCGGTACGACGAAGAGCCGCTGTCACCCGCCCCTGAGGGGCCCGGGGTGACAGCGGCTCTCGTGTGTCCGTGCGGGCCGTCAGACGGCCGCGGCGTGCTCCGGCCGCTGCCCGCCCGCCGGGGCGGGGACGCCGCCGGCGTCGCCCACTGGGCGCTCGCGCAGCGACAGCAGCAGGCGCAGCACCGCGATCCACATCAGGGACGAGCCGAGCATGTGGATCCCGACCAGGATCTCGGGTACGTCGCTGAAGTACTGCACATAGCCGACGGCGCCCTGTGCCAGCAGCACCAGCAGCAGGTCACGGGCGCGGGCCCGGGTGTCGGCGGGGGCGTCCACGACGCGCAGGGCGAAGAACACCGCGACGGCCAGGGCGCAGACGACCCAGGCGGCGATGGCGTGGATGTGCGCGGCGGCGGTCCAGTCCCACGGCATGCGGGGCAGGTCGCTGCTGTCGCCGGCGTGCTTGCCGGAGCCGGTCACCGTGGTGCCGAGCACCATCAGCAGGACCGTGGTGGCGACGACGGCCCAGGACAGCTGCCGCACCGGGCGCGGGGCGCGCGGGCGCGGTGTGCCGTCGCCCTCGCCGATCCGCACCCAGGTGACCACGGCGACGGTGAGCAGGCAGTTGGCGAGCAGGAAGTGCCCGGCCACCGACCACGGGTTGAGTCCGGCCCACACGGTGATCCCGCCGATGACGGCGTTCCCCATCACCAGCCAGAACTGTGACCAGGCGAGGCGCGTGAGACCGCGCCTGCGGGGCTTCAGGGAGCGCGCCGCGATGATCGCCCAGCCGACCGCGGCCGACAGGACGTAGGTCAGCATCCGGTTGCCGAACTCGATGGCACCGTGCAGACCCTGCTCGGGGGTGGCGAAGAGGCTGTCGTCGGTGCACTTGGGCCAGGTGTCGCAGCCCAGGCCCGATCCGGTCAGCCGGACCGCACCGCCCGTGACGATGATGAAGACGCTCATCACCACCGCGGCGAGCGCCGCTCGCTTGGCCGTCTTCGCCGACGGGGTCCAGCGCTTGGCGATGTAGGAGATGGGGGTTTCCACGCGCCCTATCGTAAGGAACGGCTTGTGCAAGTTTTCACGAGGGGTGGGCATTCCCGGGTGAGCCCGGACATTGTCCCGGGACGGCGCCCCGGGAGGGGCCTCACTCCCAGCGGAAGAACCGCGCCGCCGCACCCAGCCCCAGCACCGCCCAGACGGCCAGGACCGCCGCGTCGCCCCACGGCATCGCGGCGCCGTGCTGCAGGACGTCCCTGAGCCCGTCGGAGAGCGCCGAGATCGGCAGCAGGCCCAGGACCGACTGTGCCGCCTCCGGGAACCTGTCCAGCGGCACGACGACGCCGCCGCCGACCAGCAGCAGCAGGAAGACCAGGTTGGCGGCGGCCAGCGTCGCCTCGGCCTTCAGCGTCCCCGCCATCAGCAGCCCCAGCCCGGAGAAGGCCACGGTGCCCAGGACCAGCAGCAGCAGGACGGAGAACGGGTTCCCCTGCGGCGACCAGCCCAGCGCGAAGGCGATCACCGTCAGCAGGACGACCTGCAGCACCTCCGTGACCAGCACCGAGAGGGTCTTGGCCGTCATCAGGCCCCAGCGGGGCAGGGGCGAGGCGCCCAGCCGCTTGAGGACGCCGTAGCGCCGTTCGAACCCGGTCGCGATGGCCTGGCCCGTGAAGGCCGTGGACATCACCGCGAGCGCCAGGACGCCCGGCGTCAGGAAGTCGACCGGCTCACCCGCGCCCGTGTCGACGACGTCGACCGCGCTGAACAGGACGAGCAGCAGAGCCGGGATGACCACGGTGAGCAGCAGCTGCTCGCCGTTGCGCAGGAGCATCCGCGTCTCCAGCGCGGCCTGCGCCGCGATCATGCGGGAAAGCGGGGCGGCGCCGGGGCGCGGGGTGTACGTACCGGCGCTCATGCGCGCAGCTCCTTGCCGGTCAGTTCCAGGAAGACGTCCTCGAGGGTGTGCCGCTCCACCGCGATGCCGTCGGGCATCACGCCGTGCTGGGCGCACCATGAGGTGACGGTCGCCAGCAGCTCCGGGTCGATCTGCCCGGTGATGCGGTACGCGCCGCTGGTCAGCTCCACCGCCTCGCTGCCGTCGGGCAGCGCCTTCAGGAGCGAGCCGAGGTCCAGGCCGGGGCGGCCGGTGAAGCGCAGGGTGTTCTCGGCGCCGCCGCGGCAGAGCTGATCGGGGCTGCCCTGGGCGATGACCTGCCCCGCGTCGATGACGGCGACGTCGTCGGCGAGCTGCTCGGCCTCGTCCATGAAGTGCGTGGTGAGGACGATCGACACCCCGTCGGCGCGCAGCTCCCGGATCAGGTCCCAGGTCGCGCGGCGGGCCTGCGGGTCGAGGCCCGCCGTCGGCTCGTCCAGGAAGACCAGCTCGGGGCGGCCGACGACGGCCATGGCGAGGGCGAGGCGCTGCTGCTGCCCGCCGGAGAGCCGGCGGTAGGTGGTCCGGCCGCAGCCGCCGAGTCCGAGCCGCTCGACGAGCGCGCCGACGTCCAGCGGGTGGGCGTGGAGCTTGGCCATGTGGCGCAGCATCTCGTCGGCGCGGGCGCCGGGGTAGACACCGCCGGACTGCAGCATCACGCCGATACGGGGACGGAGTGCGGCGGCGTCCGCGACCGGGTCCAGACCGAGGACCCGGACGGTACCGCCGTCCGGCCGCCGGTAGCCCTCGCAGGTCTCGACCGTGGTGGTCTTGCCGGCGCCGTTGGGTCCGAGGACCGCGGTCACCGCGCCCGCCGAGACCTCCAGGTCGAGGCCGTCGACCGCCTTCTTGGTGCCGTACCGCTTGACGAGGCCCCTGGCCTGTACGACGGGCTCACTGCTCATGGCGGGCAAGTCTAGGCGGGCCCGAAACGCGTCCGGCGCGCCGGGTTCCCCGCTGTGCCCGGACGCATCCGGAGCGTTCCCCCGGAGCCCGGGAGCGGCTCGCCCCGGGGCGGCCGGGACGGCGCCCACCTGCGGCGCGACGCCGTGATCATCCGTTTCCGCAGGTCAACTTAGGTCTGCCTTAGTGATGAAGGGCACCGCGCCCGGTTCAGGGGCGGGTTGTCAGGCCCGAAGGAATTACGCAACAATGGCGTTGTGAAATACGCTGGCGAGGCTCCTCAGGAGGAACTCGCGACCGGTGAGCGCTCGACGCGCAACAGGGTCGCGCGCTCCATCCTGGACCACGGCCCGTCCACCGTCGCCGATCTGGCGAAGCGCGTCGGCCTGACCCAGGCAGCCGTGCGCCGTCACCTCGACGCCCTCGTCTCCGACGACGTGGTCGAGGCCCGCGAGCAGCGGGTGTACGGGACGCGGACCCGTGGCCGTCCGGCCAAGGTCTTCGCGCTCACCGACTGCGGCCGGGACGCGTTCGACCAGTCCTACGACAAGCTCGCCGCCGACGCGCTCCGCTGGATCGCCGACACCGCCGGGGACGAGGCGCTCGTCGCCTTCGCCCGCGCCAGGATGGCCTCCCAGTCCGAGACGTACCGGGCCGTGATCGAGGCCGCGGACCCCGAGGCCCGCACCCAGGCCCTGGCCAGGGCCTTGTCGGCCGACGGGTACGCTGCTACGGCGCGCAGCGCGCCGGGCTCCCAGCAGGGTGAGCAGTTGTGCCAGCACCACTGCCCGGTCGCGCACGTAGCCGAGCAGTTCCCGCAGCTGTGCGAGGCGGAGACGGAATTCTTCTCCAGTCTGCTCGGGACCCATGTGCAGCGTCTCGCCACCCTCGCCCACGGCGACGGTGTGTGCACGACGTTCGTTCCGCGCGGCAGCCCCACGGCACCACAGGCTCCACAGGCTCCACAGACCACTCATTCAGCATCTGCAAGTACGGCCGGGAGGAACCCCGCATGACGCTCCCTACGGAGACTGCCCACCCTGAGCTCGATGGCCTGGGCACGTACGAATTCGGCTGGGCCGACTCCGACGCGGCAGGCGCGGCGGCGAAGCGCGGCCTGTCCGAAGCTGTCGTCCGCGACATCTCGGACAAGAAGAACGAGCCCGAGTGGATGCTCAAGCTCAGGCTCAAGGGCCTGAAGCTGTTCGACAAGAAGCCGATGCCGAACTGGGGCTCGGACCTGTCGGGGATCGACTTCGACAACATCAAGTACTTCGTCCGGTCCACCGAGAAGCAGGCGGAGTCCTGGGAGGACCTGCCCGAGGACATCAAGAACACGTACGACAAGCTCGGCATCCCCGAGGCGGAGAAGCAGCGCCTCGTCGCCGGTGTCGCCGCGCAGTACGAGTCCGAGGTGGTCTACCACCAGATCAACGAGGAGCTCGAGGCGCAGGGTGTCATCTTCATGGACACCGACACCGCGCTGAAGGAGCACCCGGAGCTCTTCAAGGAGTACTTCGGCACCGTCATCCCCGTCGGTGACAACAAGTTCGCCTCGCTGAACTCCGCCGTGTGGTCCGGCGGCTCCTTCATCTACGTGCCGAAGGGCGTGCACGTCGAGATCCCGCTCCAGGCCTACTTCCGTATCAACACGGAGAACATGGGCCAGTTCGAGCGGACGCTGATCATCGTCGACGAGGACGCCTACGTCCACTACGTCGAGGGCTGCACCGCGCCGATCTACTCCTCGGACTCGCTGCACTCCGCGGTCGTCGAGATCATCGTGAAGAAGGGCGGCCGCTGCCGCTACACGACCATCCAGAACTGGTCGAACAACGTCTACAACCTGGTCACCAAGCGCGCCGTGGCCTACGAGGGCGCGACCATGGAGTGGGTCGACGGCAACATCGGCTCCAAGGTCACCATGAAGTACCCGGCCGTCTACCTGATGGGCGAGCACGCCAAGGGCGAGACCCTGTCCATCGCCTTCGCGGGCGAGGGCCAGCACCAGGACGCCGGCGCCAAGATGGTCCACATGGCTCCGAACACCTCCTCCAACATCGTCTCCAAGTCGGTGGCGCGAGGCGGCGGCCGCACCTCCTACCGCGGTCTCATCGAGATCGGCGAGGGTGCGCCGGGCGCCAAGTCCAACGTGCTGTGCGACGCGCTCCTCGTGGACACGATCTCCCGCTCCGACACCTACCCCTACGTGGACGTCCGCGAGGACGACGTGTCGATGGGGCACGAGGCGACCGTCTCCAAGGTCTCCGAGGACCAGCTCTTCTACCTGATGAGCCGCGGCATGACGGAGTTCGAGGCCATGGCGATGATCGTGCGCGGCTTCGTCGAGCCGATCGCCAAGGAGCTGCCGATGGAGTACGCCCTCGAGCTCAACCGGCTGATCGAGCTGCAGATGGAGGGCTCGGTCGGCTAGTACGCCCGCCGACCGCGTCCCGAAGAGTTCTTGACTGAGAAAGCGAGCACTACGACAGCCATGGCTGAGGCTCAGAACATCCCTGCGGGCTCCACCACCGCCGGGTCCATCGCGGTGGCGGCCGAGTCCACCGTCGCCACGCGCATGAGCGCGCCCCCCTCCTTCGACGTCGCGGACTTCCCGGTCCCGCACGGCCGTGAGGAGGAGTGGCGGTTCACGCCGCTGGACCGCCTGCGCGGTCTGCACGACGGCACCGCCGTCGCCACCGGTGACGGGGTCAAGGTCGTCGTCGAGGCGCCCTCCGGCGTCACGGTCGAGACCGTCGGACGCGACGACGCGCGGCTCGGCAGGGCGGGCACCCCGGTGGACCGGGTCGCCGCCCAGGCGTACTCGTCCTTCCAGCACGCCTCGGTCGTCACGGTCGCCAAGGAGGCCGTGCTCAGCGAGCCGGTCCGGATCACCGTGCACGGCGAGGGCGGCGTGGCCTACGGCCACCAGGTCATCGAGCTGGAAGCCTTCGCCGAGGCAGTCGTCGTCATCGACCACACCGGTGACGCCGTGCTCGCGGCCAACGTCGACTACGTCCTGGGCGACGGTGCCAAGCTGACCGTCGTCTCCGTCCAGGACTGGGACGACACGGCCGTGCACGTCGGCCAGCACAACGCGCTGGTCGGCCGCGACGCCTCGTTCAAGTCGATCATCGTGACGTTCGGCGGGGACCTCGTCCGTCTCCACCCGCGGGTCGCCTACGCCGCCCCCGGCGGGGAGGCCGAGCTCTTCGGCCTCTACTTCACCGACAAGGGCCAGCACCAGGAGCACCGCCTCCTGGTCGACCACAACACGCCGCACTGCAAGTCCAACGCGGTGTACAAGGGCGCGCTCCAGGGCGAGGACGCCCACGCCGTGTGGATCGGTGACGTGCTCATCCAGGCCGCGGCCGAGGGCACCGACACCTACGAGATGAACCGCAACCTGGTCCTCACCGACGGTGCCCGGGTCGACTCCGTACCGAACCTGGAGATCGAGACCGGCGAGATCGTCGGCGCCGGACACGCCTCGGCCACCGGGCGGTTCGACGACGAGCAGCTGTTCTACCTGCAGTCCCGCGGTATCCCGGCCGAGGAGGCCCGCCGGCTCGTCGTGCGCGGCTTCTTCGCCGAGCTGGTCCAGCAGATCGGCCTGCCGGACGTCGAGGACCGGCTCCTCGACAAGATCGAGGCCGAGCTGAAGGCGTCGGTCTGAGATGGCCTTCGTCAAAGCCTGTGCGCTGAGCGAGCTGGAGGACGACACCCCGAAGAGGGTGGAGCTCGACGGCACGCCGGTCTCCGTCGTCCGCACCGAGGGCGAGGTGTTCGCGATCAACGACATCTGCTCGCACGCGAACGTCTCGCTGTCGGAGGGCGAGGTGGAGGACTGCGCGATCGAGTGCTGGCTGCACGGATCGAGCTTCGACCTCCGCACCGGCAAGCCGTCCGGTCTTCCCGCGACGCGCCCCGTCCCCGTATACCCCGTAAAGATCGAAGGGGACGATGTGCTCGTCTCCGTCACCCAGGAGTCCTGAGTCACCCATGGCAACGCTTGAAATCCGCGACCTGCACGTCTCCGTCGAGGCCGACAACGCCACGAAGGAGATCCTCAAGGGCGTCGACCTGACCGTGAAGCAGGGCGAGACGCACGCCATCATGGGCCCGAACGGGTCCGGCAAGTCCACCCTCGCCTACTCGCTCGCTGGTCACCCCAAGTACACGATCACGAGTGGCACGGTGACCCTGGACGGCGAGGACGTCCTGGAGATGTCCGTCGACGAGCGGGCCCGCGCCGGCCTGTTCCTCGCCATGCAGTACCCGGTCGAGATCCCCGGTGTCTCGGTCTCCAACTTCCTGCGCACCTCCGCCACCGCCGTCCGCGGCGAGGCCCCCAAGCTGCGTACGTGGGTCAAGGAGGTCAAGGAGACGATGGCCGGGCTCCAGATGGACCCCGCCTTCGCCGAGCGCAACGTCAACGAGGGCTTCTCCGGCGGCGAGAAGAAGCGCCACGAGATCCTCCAGCTGGAGCTCCTCAAGCCGAAGGTCGCGATCCTCGACGAGACCGACTCCGGCCTGGACGTCGACGCCCTGCGCGTCGTCTCCGAGGGCGTCAACCGGGTCCGTGAGGGCGGCGAGGTCGGCACCCTGCTGATCACCCACTACACGCGGATCCTCCGCTACATCAAGCCCGACTTCGTGCACGTCTTCGCCAACGGCCGCATCGCCGAGTCCGGCGGCGCCGAGCTGGCCGACAAGCTGGAGAACGAGGGCTACGAGGCATATGTGAAGGGTGGCCCCGTGAGCGGAGCGAACTCAGGAGGTACGGTCGCGTGACTGACGCCCGACAGGGGCTCTCCGGCCTCCTCGACACCGAGGCGATCCGCAAGGACTTCCCGATCCTGGACCGCACGGTCCACGACGGCAAGAAGGTCGTGTACCTGGACAGCGCGGCGACCTCGCAGAAGCCGCGCCAGGTGCTCGATGCCCTCAGTGAGTACTACGAGCGGCACAACGCCAACGTCCACCGCGGTGTGTACACCATCGCGGAGGAGGCCACCGCGCTGTACGAAGGCGCCCGCGACAAGGTCGCCGCCTTCATCAACGCACCCAGCCGCAACGAGGTGATCTTCACCAAGAACGCCTCGGAGTCGCTCAACCTCGTCGCGAACATGCTCGGCTGGGCGGATGAGCCCTACCGGGTCGACAGCGACACCGAGATCGTCACCACGGAGATGGAGCACCACTCCAACATCGTGCCGTGGCAGCTGCTCTCGCAGCGCACCGGCGCGAAGCTGAAGTGGTTCGGCATCACGGACGACGGCAGGCTCGACCTGTCGAACATCGACGAGATCATCACGGAGAAGACGAAGATCGTCTCCTTCACCCTGGTCTCCAACATCATGGGCACGATCAACCCGGTGGAGAAGATCATCCGCCGTGCCCAGCAGGTCGGCGCGCTGGTCTGCATCGACGCCTCGCAGGCCGCCCCGCACATGGTGCTCGACGTGCAGGCGCTGCAGGCCGACTTCGTGGCCTTCACCGGCCACAAGATGGTCGGCCCCACCGGCATCGGCGTGCTCTGGGGACGGCAGGAACTCCTGGAGGACCTGCCGCCCTTCCTCGGCGGCGGCGAGATGATCGAGACCGTGTCGATGCACTCGTCGACGTACGCGCCGGCGCCCCACAAGTTCGAGGCCGGTACGCCCCCGATCGCGCAGGCCGTCGGCCTCGGCGCGGCCGTGGACTACCTCTCGGCCATCGGCATGGAGAACATCCACCGCCACGAGCAGGCCATCACCGAGTACGCGGTGCGCCGGCTCCTGGAGGTCCCCGACCTGAGGATCATCGGTCCTGCGACGGCCGAGGACCGCGGGGCGACGATCTCCTTCACGCTCGGTGACATCCACCCCCACGACGTGGGGCAGGTGCTCGACGAGCAGGGCATCGCCGTCCGGGTCGGACACCACTGCGCACGGCCGGTCTGCCTGCGGTACGGAATTCCTGCGACGACGCGAGCGTCGTTCTACCTGTACTCCACGCCGGCCGAGGTCGACGCACTGGTGGACGGGCTGGAGCACGTGCGGAACTTTTTCGGTTAGACGGCAGAGGGTTGACTGGTGAAGCTTGATTCCATGTACCAGGAAGTGATCCTGGACCACTACAAGCACCCCCACGGGCGTGGCCTGCGGGACGGCGACGCCGAGGTGCACCACGTCAACCCGACGTGCGGCGACGAGATCACGCTCCGCGTGAAGTACGACGGCGAGACCGTCGCCGACGTCAGTTACGAGGGTCAGGGCTGCTCCATCAGCCAGGCCAGCGCCTCCGTGCTCAACGAGCTGCTGGTCGGCAAGGAGCTCGGCGAGGCGCGGAAGATCCAGGAGACCTTCCTGGAACTGATGCAGTCCAAGGGTCAGCTGGAGCCGGACGACGCGATGGAGGAGGTGCTGGAGGACGCGGTCGCGTTCGCCGGCGTCTCCAAGTACCCGGCCCGGGTCAAGTGCGCGCTGCTGAGCTGGATGGCGTGGAAGGACGCGACGGCGCAGGCGCTGTCCGAAGGGAAGACCGCATGAGCGAGAACGAGACTCTCACGACCAAGCCGGCCTCCGAGGAGGAGGTCCGCGAGGCGCTGTACGACGTGGTCGACCCCGAGCTGGGGATCGACGTCGTCAACCTGGGCCTGATCTACGGCATCCACATCGACGACGCCAACATCGCCACCCTCGACATGACGCTGACGTCCGCGGCCTGCCCGCTGACCGACGTCATCGAGGACCAGGCGAAGTCCGCGACCGACGGCATCGTCAACGAGCTCCGGATCAACTGGGTCTGGATGCCGCCGTGGGGCCCGGACAAGATCACCGACGACGGCCGTGAGCAGCTCCGCGCGCTCGGCTTCAACGTCTGATCGACCTCCCGCTCCACCCGCGTGAACGGCCGTGGCCGCCAGTCCTCCTGGCGGCCACGGCCGTTTCGCCGTTCCGCGCACCGGCGGGGACGGCGAGTCCGCGCCGGACCGCACGGGCGTCCCGTGCTGTTCGTCCGCCGTACCCGTGCCGTGTGCCCGCCGTTGGCGCCGGGGACGGAGCCTGCTCCTCGACACCACGCCGACGAGAGGCACCCCGTGCTGCATCAGCTTCCGCTCCGGAACCGCCGGGCGGCCTTCGCCGCCGCCGGGATCCTCGTACTGGCCGCGCTGGGCGGCAACGTGCCCGCGCACGCGGCGAGTTACGGGACCCCGACGATCGCACTGTCGGCCGCTTACCTGTCCGGCGCCGTGGGGGCGACCGGTGACCCGCTGGTCGCCGTGACCGTCGCGCAGAGCGGCGCGGACGTCTCGGCGCTCACCGTGACCGCATCGGCCAGCTCCAGGTCGTCCGTGGCCGCGGTCTCCGACGTGACCGTCACCGGCACCGGGGCCACCCGTCAGGTCTCCGTCGCCGCGCACGCCCGCGGGTACACCGACCTCACCCTGAAGGTCACCGGGCTCGGCGGGAAGACCGCGACCGAGGTGCTGCACTACGCCGCGTCGGCCGCGGTGCAGAACTCCGCCGGCACCCGCTACCTGACCGGGTCGTCGGACGCCTCGGCGGCCGTCGACGTCGGCGGCGGCTACGCGGTGGTGGCGGACGACGAGTCCAACACCCTGCGCCTGTACGACCTCGCGGTCTCCGGCGCGCCCGTGCGGACCTGGGACGTCGGCTCGAAGCTCGGACTGAGCAAGGAGATCGACATCGAGGGGGCGGCCCGGGTCGGGAACACCGTCTACTGGACGGGGTCGCTGGGCAACAACAAGGACGGCGAGTACAAGTCCGCCCGCAACACGGTCTTCACCACGACGGTGACCGGCTCCGGCGCCGCCACCCAGCTGACGGTCGGCGGTTCGTACAGGAAGCTCCGCGACGACCTGGTCGCCTGGGACGAGGCGAACGGCGACCGCTACGGCTTCGCCGCGGGCACCGAGGACGGCCAGGCGCCCAAGCAGATCGACGGATTCAACGTCGAGGGCCTGGAGTTCGCGCCCGGCTCGACGACCACCGCCTACATCGGCTTCCGCGCACCCCTCGTTCCGCCGAAGGCGGGCGGCAAGGCGCTGCTCGTGCCCGTGACCAACTTCGACAAGGTGGCCGGCAGCGGGGCGAAGGCCGTCATCGGCACACCGGTCGAGCTCGACCTCGGAGGGCTGACCGTCCGTGACATCCGGAAGAACGCCGCCGGCCAGTACCTGATCGTGGCCGGCTCCTGGGCGGCCGACGACAACTCCGCCCCCTATGCCCTCTACAGCTGGGACGGCGTCGCCGGACACGCGCCGGTGAAGCGGACCGACCTGCCCACCACCGACCCGGGCGGCTGGGAGGCCGTCGTGTCGGTGCCGGACCTGACGGTCACGGGGACACGTGCGCAGGTGATCACCGACGCGGGGGCGGCCGATCTCTACGGGGACGGCACCGAGGCGAAGGACCTGGACCACGCCGAGTGGAAGAAGTCCCGCGCCACCTGGTTCACGGTGGGCGGCTGACCGGGGTGTACCGGTCCCGCGGTGACGCGGTGCCCGGGCCGTCCTCCTGCAACGATCTGAGGTCATCGGCGGCCCGGGGCGCGCCGCCGGCGCAGACTGCGCCCATGGGGAGAAGACCAGGCGTCCGGACCGGCACGGCAGGCGGCTGCCTCTTCAACGGGTGCCTGACGCTGTGCGCCCTGGCGTTGGCAGCCGTCGGGGGAGCCTGGATCTGGCTGGCGACGCAGCCCGGCCGGGACGAGGACGCGGCGCGCGCGGACCTGCGGGAGAACGTCGAGAGGCACCGGGAGCGCCTGGTGTCGGCAGGGGCGGACGGCATGCTGACGGACGCGGAGACCGATGCGTTGTTCCCCGCGGTGGCGGGGACGAACGGGGTCGCGGAGATCGAGAGGCGCGGCGGCTCGGTCACGGTCGTCGCGGGGCTGTCGGGCCTCGGGCCGCCGCGGGCCTTCATCTTCGTGAGCGCGGTGACGGTGGAGGCCTGCCACGCCTTCGAGGTGCGTTCCCTCGGCGAAGGTGCCCCGCGTGTGTCCGTTCGGGAGGTCCCCGACGCACGCTGCGCGGACGCGGCGCCCCGGAGGGGGCCGGGTGAAGTGGTGCCTCGCGGATGACGGGACGGCGAGGCAGCCGGAGGCCCGCCCTCATGGTGCGGCGGGCCTCCGGCGTCACCCCCCGGCTACCGGACGGGTCACCACTGCGGTGTCCCGCCCCCGTACGGCGGCGGGACGGGCCCCTGGTGGGGGAAGCCCTGCGGGGGTACGCCCGCGGCCTCGGCCAGTACCGGGCCGAGGTTCTCCGTCCGGATCCGCCGGTCGACGTAGAGCAGGCCGGTCACCAGTTGCGGGAACGTCGTGGAGATGATCTGGCTCAGCGTCATCCCCAGCATGGTCGCGATCAGGTAGCCGCTCATCGCCACCACCACTGCCGCGGGGCTCGGGTCCTCGTCCAGCGACGCCGTCCCGATCATGCCGGGGAACAGGCCGAGGAACGTGAACGGGATCTGGATGACGTAGCCGGCCACGGCCGCCATCAGCCCGGCCAGCAGGGTGATGCCGAAGACGCGCCACCAGTCGCCCTTCACCAGCTGGGCGGAGCGGCGCAGCGCGGCGACGGGACCCTGGCCCTCGAAGACCACGGTCGCCGGTGCCAGGCAGACCTTTATCCAGAGCCAGACCGCCAGCGGCCCGGTCGCCAGGGCGCCGACGATGCCCAGCGACGCGGCGATGGCGGCGCCGCTGCCGCTGCCGCTGTCCATGGTGAGGACACCGACGATCAGCCCGAAGAAGGCGACCATGACGAGCAGGACGGGCACGATCGCCACGAGCGACGTGAGGATCAGAGCGCCGATCACGGGGGCGACGCGGGCCCAGGCCCTGCGCCACACCGCCGCGAACGCGATCGGCCTGCCGAGTACCGCCTCCTGCAGCACCGTGGGGACCGCCGCGTACATCAGGCCGGAGACGACGGCGATGACGACGATGCTCAGCAACCAGAGAACGATGCCCGCGGTCACGAGCGGAACGACGTCCGCGGACGCGGCCGTCTCGTCGTGGTCGAGGGCCACCACCCGGTGCAGATGGTCGGAGACGGCGGAGTAGGCGACGGCCACCGCCGCCGCCATCAGGAGAGCGGCGCCGCCGTAGAGCGCAGCGGCCATGCCGAACAGCTGCTTCCAGTACCTGCCCATCGTCGAGAACGCCCCGCCCAGCACGTCCCCGAGCCCCAGCGGGGCGAGGGGTATCACCCCCGGCTTCGGCGGCGGCACCCAGCCGCCCCACCCGGGCGGCCCCCCGAAGGGATGTCCACCGTGCTGCGCGCCCCCGTAGGCGCCCCCGCCCCACCCTGCGTCCTGCGCCACCACTGCTCCGTTGTTCGTATCGTCCGGTCGTCATCAAGCCGTACCGGTGCGGACACCGTAGCTTCCCGGCTCCGGCGCGATCCGTCCGGTCCGGGCGGGATGGGGGCGCGCACGGATGTGTACGTCCGTACACATCGTTGTGTACGCTTGTACACATGGGATACGGACTGCTGGCCGCGGCCATCGCGGCGGAGGTGGCCGCGACGACGGCCATGAAGTACAGCGAGGGCTTCACCCGGCTGTGGCCCTCGCTCGTCACGGTCGTGGGCTACATCCTGGCGTTCACGCTGCTCGCCCAGACGCTCAAGACGCTCTCGATCGGCACCGCCTATGCCATCTGGGCGGGGGTGGGCACCGCCGCCGTCGCCGCCATCGGGGTTCTCTGGATGGGCGAGCCCGCGGGCCTCGCCAAGCTGGCCGGCATCGCGCTGATCATCGCCGGGGTCGTGGTCCTCAATCTCGGAGGGGCCCACTGATGGCCCGCAGGCACGATCCCGAGCGGCGCGAGCGCATCATCGAGGCCGCCATCCGCGTCGTCGGCGCCAAGGGCATCGCCGGCCTCAGTCACCGCACCGTGGCCGCTGAGGCCGATGTGCCGCTCGGCTCGACGACGTATCACTTCGCGTCGCTGGACGAACTGCTGGTCGCCGCGCTCCGCCGGTGCAACGAGAACTTCGCCCGGATGGTCCGGGAGGGGCCCCATCTCTCCGACCCGGCCGTCCCCCTCGCCGACGCGCTGACCCGGCTGCTGGGGGAGTGGTTCTCGGGTGGGCGCGGGCCGATGGAGCTGGAGTACGAGCTGTATCTCGCGGCGCTGCGACGGCCCGCCCTGCGGCCGGTCGCCGGCGAGTGGGCCGACGCGCTGGTCGCGCCGATCGCCCACCGCACCGACCCGGCGACCGCACGGGCGCTCACGGCGCTGGTGGACGGGATCTGCCTCCAGGCGCTCCTGACCGGGGGCGAGTTCGACCCGGAGTACACCAGGGAGATGCTCGCCAGGATCGCCGAGGGGCCGGCCGGCTGAGCGCGGTCGGACGGCGCCCCGGCGTGCGGGCTCCCTCGGGGCGTGGCCCGGCACGGCGCCGCACGGCCGGGTGACGGCGACGCCCGGGGCCCCGGGCGGCAGCCGGGCCGGCGGGAGACGGACGGACACGCTCCGGCACCCGGGACCGGTTCGCCCGCGCGGGGCTCGGACGGTTAGGTTCTGTGCATGACCGACTCGACTTCCCAGGGCTCCGCCCGCACCACCGGCGCCGTCGCCGCCGGCCTCGCCACCATCGCCGGTGACGGCACCGTCCTCGACACCTGGTTCCCCGCCCCCGAGCTCGCCGCCGAGCCCGGGCCGGCCGGCACGCAGCGTCTGAGCCCCGAGGAGGCGGTGAACCGCCTCGGCGAGGGTGCCGCCAAGGCCATCGGCGTGGACGCGCGCCGCGGGGTGGAGGTCGTCGCCGTGTCCACGGTCATCTCCTCGCTGGACGACAAGCCGCTGGACGCGCACGACACCTACCTGCGGCTGCACCTGCTCTCGCACCGTCTCGTCCAGCCGCACGGCCAGAACCTCGACGGCATCTTCGGCTTCCTCGCCAACGTCGCCTGGACGTCGCTCGGTCCGGTGGCCGTGGACGACCTGGAGAAGGTCCGGCTGAACGCCCGCGCCGAGGGCCTGCACCTCCAGGTCACCTCCGTGGACAAGTTCCCCCGGATGACGGACTACGTCGCGCCCAAGGGCGTGCGGATCGCGGACGCCGACCGGGTCAGGCTCGGGGCGCACCTCGCCTCCGGCACGACCGTGATGCACGAGGGCTTCGTCAACTTCAACGCGGGCACCCTCGGCACCTCCATGGTCGAGGGCCGCATCTCCGCGGGCGTCGTCATCGGCGACGGGTCCGACATCGGCGGCGGCGCCTCCACCATGGGCACGCTGTCCGGCGGCGGCAAGGAGCGCATCGCCATCGGGAAGCGCTGCCTGATCGGCGCCGAGGCCGGCATCGGGATCGCGCTCGGCGACGAGTGCGTCGTCGAGGCCGGGCTGTACGTCACGGCAGGCACCCGGGTCACGATGCCGGACGGGCAGATCGTCAAGGCGCGCGAGCTGTCCGGCGCCTCGAACATCCTCTTCCGCCGCAACTCGGTCTCCGGCGCCGTCGAGGCCCGGCCGAACAACGCGGTGTGGGACGGGCTCAACGACGTCCTGCACAGCAACGACTAGTCGGTAGCGGCGAGGAGTTCCTCGTACAGCCCACGCAGCCCGGCGGCCGCCTCACGGCCGGCGGGCTGCAGCGGTTCACGGACCGGGCCCGCGCCCAGCAGCGCCTTCGCGGTGACCGTGCCGGGCAGCCCGGCGGCCATCATGGCCTCGACCAGCGGGGCGACCAGCCCGTTGAGGCGTGCCGCCTCCGCGGTGTCACCGGCGTCGAACGCGTCCAGCACGGCCCGCATCTGACGGGGGACCGCGTTGGCGACCGTGCTGACGTAACCCGCCCCGCCGATCGCGTACATCGGGAGGTTCAGTTCCTCGCAGCCCGAGTAGTACGCCAGCGAGGTCCGCGCCATCACCCCGGTGGCCGCGAGCAGGTCGTACGAACAGTCCTTGACCGCCAGGACGCGCGGGTGGCGCGCCAGACGCAGCAGCGTCGCCGGTTCGACGCGCGTGCCGGTGCGGCCCGGGATGTCGTACAGCATCAGCCCGATGCCGGTCGCCTCCGCGACCTTGAGGAAGTGCGCCTCCACGGCGGCCTGCGGCGGGCGGCTGTAGTACGGGGTCACCACCAGCAGGCCGTCCGCGCCCGCCGCCTCGGCCTCCTGCGCGAGCCGGACCGTGTGCCGGGTGTCGGAGCTTCCCACCCCCGCGATCAGCGGGACCGAGGCGCCGACCTCCTCCCGGACCGCGCGCAGCAGCGCGGTCTTCTCCTCGTCCGTCGTGGTCGGCGACTCGCCTGTGGTGCCGCTGAGCACGAGGCCGTCGCAGCCGTCCGCGACGAGGCCGGCGGCATGTCGGCGGGCGGCGTCCAGATCCAGACCACCTGTGGCGGTGAACGGCGTGATCATGGCGCAGAGTGCGCGGCCGAAGGGCCCGGCGGTGTGCGAAGTCATGTCCGCAGTCTCCGCCCCCGGTCCGCGCGGGTCCACTTAGATCTGCTTGGGGTGAGTGGCAACGGATGCTGAACGGTGAACCCGCTGTCTGGCATGATCGAACAGATCGGCGACGGACCGTTCCAGGGGTGGGGTACACGGAATGCGCGTGCGGAAGACGGTCCCGGCGGCCGTGCTCACGGCGGCCGCGGCACTGACGTTGTCCGGCTGTGCCGGATTCCTCGTCCCGGCGGGTGAGGGGGAGCCGGAACGGAGCCGGGCGGCTGAGGAGCGGACGGCAGGCCCCGCCCCGGCCCCTGCTCCAGGGGTCACGACGGACGCCCCCGCCCAGGGTGCGCCGAGCCCCTCGGTGCCGGCCGGTGGCTGTCCGGCATCCGGCGCCGTCGTGGACATGGGGCCCGTCGAGGCCGCGATGTTCCACCGCGCCGTCACGCTCACGCTCACCAACTGCGGGAAGCGGCCGTACCGCGTCCACGGCTACCCGTCGGTCCGGGCGCTGGGTGACGACGGTGAGCGCATCCCCGTCCCCGTGAACGCGGGAGGATCGATGTTCGGCAACGACGAGGGGCCCGAGGAGGTCGTGCTCGACCCCGGCGGGAAGGTCACATCGATACTGGCCTGGGTCTCCACCGAGGAGGGCGGCGACCTCATCGAGGGCGACGCCCTGGAGATCGCGGCCGCGCCGGACGCCGGGGCACGGGTCTTCCCGCTGGAGGAACACGACGTCCGGCTGATGGACGAACTGAACACGACGGCGTGGCGGACGGCCGCAACCGGATGAACGGCCGTGGCCTCGACCGCGCTTGACGTACCGGGGGCCGCTCGGGCGCACGCCGACGCCCCTGCCGCGCCCGGAGGGGGCGCCGGATCACCGACACCCGGCGGGAGACCGGGTCCGCGCCCGGAGAGCGGGACCGTGCGCCGCTGGACGTCCGCCCCCGGCCTCTGCGCGGACCTGGGGTGGAACCGGGCGGCACGGGACGAAATACGTCTACGCTGGAGCCGCGGCCGAGGACCCGTACAGACAGGGCCGGCCCTTTGCCCACATCCCGCGCACGCCCCGAGGAGAACCCCCTGATGTCCGCAGAGCGCCCCTCCCTGCCGCCGGTGCGGCTGCACACCGAGGCCGAGCTGGCACGGGACGCGCTGGCCGCTCCGCTGCTCGCCCGGGCCGTCCGCCTCGCCCGCTGGGCCGGCCCCGCGACCCGGGTGGGCGCCGGGGGAGAGCTCGCCGAGGCGCAACTGCCCGCGGCAGCCGAGCACCTGGGCCTCGGCGACGACGAGGACGGCGCGGCGTACGCCAGCGAGGCGTGGCGCCTCGCCGTCGACACGGGGCTCCTCGACGTCGAGGACCCGGAGGACGAGGACGCCGAGGGCGACGCGGAGGGCACCGTCACGGCAGGGGAGAACCTGGGCCTGCTGACCTCCGGATCGCCGCAGGACGTCCTCGCGATCTGGCTCGACGGCCTGGATGCGGTGCACGCGGACGCCACCGCACCGGCCTTCGACGACTTCGCCGACCTCGTCCGCGAGGACGGCAGCGTCGACTTCGACGCCCTGGACTGGGACCCCGAGGAGGAGGCCGAGTTCCTCGACGGAGTGCTCGGCAACCTCTATCTGCTGACGCTCTCGGAGGCCGGCCCCGCGGACGGCCCCGTGCCGCTGCCCGCTCTCGCCGCGTCCATGGTGGTGCCCGAGGACATGGGCGAGCCCACCGACGACGTCCTGGAACAGGTGTCCGAGGTCATGATGCGGCTGGACGACCAGTTCCGGGTCCTCGCCCCCATCGGGATCGTCGAATACCGGCCGGTGGACGAGGCGTTGCTGACCGAGGAGGGCGAGGAGGCGACGCCGCCCGCCGACGACGAGGACGTCACCCGCTACGGCATGGTGAGGCTGACCCCGCTCGGTCTCTACGGCATCCGGGAGCGGATGCTGGAGGCGGGCGTGGACGCCCCCGCCGTCGGTGACCTCGCGGACAAGGGCGCCGACGTCCTCCTCGACGGCATCGCGTACTACCCCGAGGAGGCCGCGCGCACCGAGGTCGGCCTCTGGCTCGGCCGGCGCGGGGCTGAAGGGGCGGAGGCGGCCGCGGCGGAACTCCTGGGCGCGGCACGCGGCGCCGACGGGCGCGCACCTCTGCGCAGGCTCCACTGCCAGCAGGCCCTCGCGCTGGTCGGGCCGGAGGCCGAGCCCGCCGTGCGCGCCGTGCTCGGTGACCCCGAGCTCGGCGGACTGGCGCGGGTCTGGCTCGCGGAGCGTGGCGCGGCGGACGTACCGGCGCCCCCGGAGCAGATGATCTTCTGGCTCGCCGTCGACACGATCGCCGCGCAACTGGACGCCGACGACGATCTGGACGAGCTCCAGGAGCTGGTCGAGGGGCTCTCCGGCCAGCACAGCGGCTTCTTCGACCAGGCGTGGAGGGTCGAGCACCCCGCGACGGCGGAGGTGCTGGAGGCCGTGGGGCGGCTGCACCGGGACCGGAAGATCGCGAAGGCGGCCCGCAAGTCCGCCTTCAAGGCCCGCTCGCGCGCGAAGGGCTGAGCCGCGGCCGCACGGAGTCACAGGCGCGCCCGCTCCGGACCACCGGGCATCCCGTGGTGGGCGTGAGGGCCTGAGCACCTGGAGGCGTGCGGGCCGTCCGGCGGGAGGGTTTTCGGCCAGGACGGCCGACCCGGGCCGCACCGGGTGTCCCGCTTCGTCCCCGAACGCGGCACGGTTTGATGTGCAGGCCCGCTCGACGTCGCACGTCGTTCAACTCCTGTTGGTGCGGGGGAGGGAGCGTGATCGCGCCAACCACCCGGCCACGCACCAGCAGGAGTCCGCGATGTCGATCACGCGCAGGGAATTCAGCAGACAGTCCGCCCTCACCGGCGCCGGCATAGCCCTGACCGGCGCCGTCGGCACCCTGGCCACGGCCCCCGGCGCCCTGGCAGCCGATGACGCGCGACACGGCGACGGGCACGGGCACGACGACGGCAAGGGCCACGGGCACGGCAAGGAGCTGGGCTACGGCCCGCTGCTGCCCGACCCGAAGGGCATCCTCGCGCTGCCCGCCGGATTCTCGTACCGCGTCCTCACCCACAGCGGTGTCACCAAGCTGGAGACCGGCGAGCCGACCCCCTCCAACCACGACGGCACCGCCGCCTTCGAAGGGGCCCGTGGAGTCACCCTCCTGGTCAACAACCACGAGCTGAGCGGCACCCGGGCCGGCTGGGAGCACCCCGTCCCGCTCACCGACGGCCTCGTGTACGACCCGGTCGCGGCCGGCGGCTGCACGGTCGTGGAGACGCGCCGCGACGGCCGCACCGCCGAGTGGGTCGGCATCGCGGGCACCTCGACCAACTGCGCGGGCGGCAGCACCGAGTGGGGCACCTGGCTCACCTGTGAGGAGACCGAGGACAAGGCCGGCAAGAACGGCCTCCTCAAGGACCACGGCTACGTCTTCGAGGTCGACCCCTACGACAAGCGCGCCAACCGCGACCCGCGCCCGATCAAGGCGTTCGGGCGGTACGCCCACGAGGCCGTCGTCATCGACCCGAAGCGCGGCCACGCCTACCTGACCGAGGACGCGTCCGGCCCCAACGGCCTGCTCTACCGCTGGGTCCCGCCGCACGGCTTCAAGCACGGGCGCGGCAAGCTGCGCACCCTGGCCGACGACGCCGGTGTCCTGCAGGCCACCAAGTGCTTCGACAAGAAGGGCGCGTTCGTCGACGACCTGTCCCGGGCGACGGAGATCGGCACCGTCTACGGCGTGGACTGGGTCGACGTACCCGACCGTGACGCGAGGACGGTCTCCGTCCGCAAGCAGTTCACCGAGGGGCAGGTCACCCGCGCCCGCAAGCTCGAAGGGATGTGGTGGGGCGACGGCGGCGCCTACATCGTCTCCTCCTTCGCGCGTGGCGAGAGCCCGGTCGCGCACGACGGCCAGGTCTGGTTCTACGACCCCAAGCGCCGCACGCTGACCCTGAAGGTGCTGCTCGGCGTCAACGCCGACCCCTCGAAGGACGGCGCCTTCGACGGCCCGGACAACATCACCGTGTCCCCCTACGGCGGTCTGGTCATCGCCGAGGACGGCGAAGGCGTCCAGCACCTCTTCGGCGCGACCGACAGCGGCCGCACCTACCCGATCGCGCGCAACGAGCTGAACGGCGGCACGGAGGAGGACCCCTCCTACAGCGAATTCACCGGGGTCACCTTCTCGCCCGACGGAAAGACGCTGTTCGCCAACATCCAGACGCCGGGCATCATGCTCGCCATCACCGGCCCGTGGAAGCGTCAGCCGGACAAGCACTGACATCCGCACACGCGGCGCGGGCGGGAAATTCCCTCGCGCGCCGCGCGTGCGTCCTCCTAGAGTCATGGCCATGCACCTCCCGGTGCGAAGGCAGCGGCTACTTCCTTTCCCGAAATACGCCGCAGCCGTCCTGATCTCGGGAGGCACATGCGCCGGGGTGCCCGGTGCGCAGGCGACGGATACTTCTTTGATCCGAGTGTTGCGGGTTCGAGTCCCGCCCGGCCACGGCCGGTAGCTCAACCGGACAGAGCATCGGAATAGCACCGCCGCCGACTCCTGATCTCGGGCACCCCTCCTCCGCTGTGTCCTCTCCCATGAATTCGGGGGAATTCACATGGCACGCTTCAACACCCGGCTCACCCGTCCCCACGTCACCTCGCCCGTGAGGTCGACCGGGCACACCGCCCGCAACCACCAGGGCGCCACGGGACACCTCCGCGACACCCGCTCCGAGCTGTTCCTGCTCGCGGTGGCCGACTTCGTGTCGCAGGAGACCTTCCACGAGGACGCGGAGGAGCGCGACACGCGCTTCGCCGCGCTGGTGCGGACCCTCGCCGTAGAGGACCCGGAGTGGACGGCAGGGCTGCTGCGCTGGCTGCGCCGCGAGGGGCGGATGCGCACCGCGTCGGTCGTCGGCGCCGCCGAGTACGTGAAGGCGCGGCTCGACGCGGGCGCGGTGGACGGCCCGTCCGGCCGGCAGGTCGTGGACTCCGTGCTGCTGCGCGCGGACGAGCCCGGCGAGCTGCTCGGGTACTGGACCTCGCGGTACGGCCGCGCCGTGCCCAAGCCGGTCAAGCGCGGGATCGCCGACGCGGTGCGGCGGCTCTGGAACGGCAAGGCGCTGCTGAAGTACGACACGGCGACCAAGGGCTACCGCTTCGGTGACGTACTCAACCTGGTGCACGCCGCCCCGGATCCCGCCAAGCCCTGGCAGGGCGATCTGTTCCGGTACGCGCTGGACCGCAGGCACCACCCCGAGAACGCCGAGGCACCCGCGTCGAACCGCACACTGACCGCCCACCGGGCCCTCATGGCCGTGCCGGCCGCGGAGCGTCGTGCGGTGATCACCGGGCCCGGCGGCGCGGAGCGGCTGGCCGAGGCCGGCATGACCTGGGAGGCGCTGGCCGGCTGGCTCCAGGGGCCGATGGACGCCGCGGCCTGGGAGGCCGTGATCCCGTCCATGGGCGCGATGGCGCTCGTGCGCAACCTGCGCAACTTCGACGAGGCGGGGGTCCCGGACGAGGTCGCGGCAGGAGTGGCGGCGCGGATCAGCGACCCGGAGGCCGTGGCCGCCTCACGTCAGTTCCCCTTCCGCTACCTCGCGGCGTACCAGCACGCGCCGTCGCTGCGGTGGGCCTACCCGCTGGAGCAGGCGCTGGGGCACTCCCTGGGGAACGTCCCGGCGCTGCCGGGCCGCACGCTGATCCTGGTCGACCGCTCCGGCTCGATGTGGTCGCCGCTGTCCGACCGCTCCCGGCTGAACCGGGCCGACGCGGCGGCTGTCTTCGGCGCGGCGCTGGCGCTGCGGGCCGCGGACGCCGACCTGGTGGAGTTCGGCACGAGCAGCTCGGCGGTGGAGTACCGCAGGGGTGAGTCCGTGCTGAAGATCCTGGAGCGCTTCGGCAACCTGGGGGGTACCAACACGGTGCAGGCGGTACGCAAGCACTACCGCGCGCACGACCGGGTACTGATCGTCACCGACGAGCAGGCCTCGTTCACGTACTACGGCGACGCGACCGAGGGCATCCCGCCGACCGTGCCCGTCTACACCTGGAACCTCGCCGGGTACCGGGTCGGGCACGCGCCGTCGGGAAGCGAGAACCGCCACACCTTCGGGGGGCTTTCCGACGCGGCGTTCCGCATGGTGCCCTTGCTGGAAGCGGGCAGGAGCGCGGACTGGCCCTGGATCCGCTGATTACGAATGCGGTACTACTGACCGCTCCGGAGCGGTCGGGCATGGCGTCCGGCGCTTACAGGGCGCATACTCGACCGTAATGAAACAGTCAGCCGGTTCCCGGCGTCACCTGCCTTCCAGTCCCTTCAACCGCCCGGCCCAGGCGGCCCCACCGGTCGAGTGCTTCGATGTGGGCGACAGGGTGTCGCACGACCAGTTCGGACTCGGACGAGTCCTTGCTGTCGAGGGCGACAACGACGCAGTGCTCATCGACTTCTCCGGGCGCCAGGGGAGGATTCTGAGCCCGTACTCCAAGCTGACCAAGCTCTGAGGGAGCGGACGAGCACGCAACGCGTCCCACCGGAGACTCTCCGGATCCGGGGCACCTGAGGGGAAACCCGTCGGGTGCCCCGGAAGCCGTTCCGGGGCCGGTGGGGTGCTAGAGGGCCTTCGCGGCAGGCTTGACCATGCCGCGGACGGTCCGCGACTTCACGAACTCACCCATTCCGGTCATTTCCCACTCGCCGGAGAACTGCTTGATCAGCTTGGCCATCATCACGCCGGTCTGCGGCTCGGCGCCGGTCAGGTCGAAACGGACCAGCTCCTCGCCGGTGGCCGCGTCGATCAGCCGGCAGTAGGCCTTGGCGACCTCGGTGAACTTCTGCCCGGTGAAGGAGTTGACCGTGAAGACCAGACCGGTCGCGTCGGCGGGGATCCGGCCGAGGTCGACGACGATCACCTCGTCGTCGCCCGCGCCCTCGCCGGTGAGGTTGTCGCCGGAGTGCTTGACCGCGCCGTTCAGGATGGAGAGCTTGCCGAAGTAGCAGCTGTCCAGGTGGCTGCGGTCGGGGCCGAAGGCGATCACCGAGGCGTCGAGGTCGATGTCCTTGCCCCGGAACGCGGGCTCCCAGCCGAGACCCATCTTCACCTGCGAGAGCAGCGGCCTGCCGCCCTTGACCAGGGACACCGTCTGGTTCTTCTGGAGGCTGACCCGGCCCTTGTCCAGATTGATCTTGCCGGAGCCCGCCGGGGCGGGCGGGGCCGCGGGGACCGGGGGAGCGATCCGGGGGTCCACGGGAGCGGCCACCGGTGCCGGGGGGGCGACGGGTGGGGCCACGGGTGCGGGCGGGGCGGCCGCGGCGGGCTCCTCCACCGAGACGCCGAAGTCCGTGGCGATGCCGGCCAGGCCGTTCGCGTAGCCCTGGCCGACCGCGCGGGCCTTCCAGGCGCCGTTGCGCAGGTAGATCTCGATGACCAGCAGTGCCGTCTCGCCGCCCAGCTGCGGCGGGGTGAAGGTGGCGAGCGCGGTGCCGTCGTCCGCGTTGCGCACGGTGGCGGTGGGCTCGACGCCCTGGAAGGTCTGGCCCGCGGCGTCGGGGCTCGCCGTGACCACGATCTTCTCGATGCCCGGGGGGACCGCCGTGGTGTCCACGACGATCGCGTCGGGCGCGGACCCGCCGCCCGAGCGGTAGGTCACGCCGGGGCCCGAGGGCTGGTTGTAGAAGATGAAGTCGTCGTCGGAGCGCACCTTGCCGTCGGCGGTGAGCAGCAGGCCCGAGACGTCGAGCCGCACCGGGGCGGCGACGTCCACCGCCACGCGGGCGGCGGAGAGAGGGATGTTCGAGCCGGGGGTCATTGCGGTCATGCACGGGGTAACGAACGACCCGGCTTTGCCGTTCCCTTACCTTCGGCGGTTTGCTCCGTACGGCTCAGCGCCCGCCCCGGGCCCGGTTGCGGGGGTGCTCGCGGGCGGTGCGCTCGTTGCCGTGCCGGTAGGCGCCCGTCCAGCGGGCCATGACGAGCTGGGCGTCGCCGGAGACCACCTCCGCCAGGAACTTCTCCGCCCGGCCGCCGCGCAGGGTGCCCGCGGGGCGGCCGTGGTGGGTGAGGGTGACGCTCGCGTCACCGTGCTGCTCGTACTGGAATCCGGAAGGCTTCGGCATGGCGGTATGGTGCCCGTCCCGCCGCGCCACGTCGCGCGGATTTCCGGGCGGGACCCCGTACGGACCCCTCAGTGGGGCCAGATCGGCGGGTTCGTGACGAAGTGGCCGCCGAGGTGGGCGTGGTCGGGGTTCTCCGGGTCCAGTTCGCCGTGCTCGGCGACGAGCTTGTCCGCGTACTGCTCGGAGTCGTCCTGCGGGTCGTAGCCGAGGGAGCGGGCCGTCGTCAGGTCCCACCACAGGCGGGTGTTGTCGGACGAGCCGTAGACCACGGTGTGCCGCACGTCCTCGGCGGTGAGGGCCGCGTGGAAGAGGCGCGCTCCGTCGCCGGGGCTCATCCAGACGGACAGCATCCGCACCGACGTCGGCTCCATGAAGCAGGAGCCGATGCGCACCGAGACGGTCTCCACGCCGTGCTTGTCCCAGTAGAGCTGGGCGAGGTCCTCGCCGAAGGACTTCGACAGGCCGTAGAAGGTGTCGGGGCGGCGGGGGGTCTCGACGGGGATCAGCGGGTCACCGGCGAGCGGACGCGGGGTGTAGCCGATGGCGTGGTTGGAGGAGGCGAAGACGATCCGCCGGACGCCCTCCTCGCGCGCCGCCTCGTAGAGGTTGTACGTGCCCTCGATGTTGGAGCGCAGAATCTTGTCGAACGAGGATTCGAGGGAGATGCCCGCCAGATGGATCACCGCGTCGACGCCCCGCACGGCTTCCCGCAGCGCGGCCCTGTCGCCGAGGTCCGCGGTGACCGCGTCCGGCTCGCCCTCGATGGGGGCGACGTCGAGGAGCCGGAGGTCGTAGCCGTACGCGGGGAGCAGTCCCCGCATCAGGGTGCCGAGGCCGCCGGCGGCGCCGGTGAGAAGGACGGTGCGGGGAGCTGGCATACGTGGATCTCCTCGGTGCGGGCGCAGGGCGCGGGCGCGGCGTGCGTGGACGGTGCGGGTCTGAGCCGCGTGGGGCCTGACGTACGGACAGCAAGGTACGCGTGGCACGCAGCGGTCGCACGACCGCCCGATGCCTCAAATTCATGGACGGCATTCACATGCGTGGACACGCTAGGAAGAGGTGGCGGACCGCGTCAAGTGTCGCTGCGTGCCGACCGGTTCGCCGCGGGGTCGGGTGTTCGTGTCTTGACCGGCGCCGCGCGGCTGCCTTAGCGTGGCAGCGTTCAGAAATATGGACACCGATCATAATTGTGCACGCCTGGATCTGCTCAGGGAGCGCCCGTGACCTCAGCCCCCCTTGCCGCCCGACTCACCACTGGAGCCGGGCCGCTCTTCTTCCCCGTCACCGCCTACGGGCCGGACGGCGCCGTCGCCCTCGACGTCTTCCGCGCGCACGTGCGCAAGGGCATCGACGCCGGTGCCGCCGCCGTGTTCGCCTGCTGCGGCACCGGCGAGTTCCACGCGCTGGACCCCGAGGAGTACCGGCTCGTCGTCCGGGCGGCCGTCGAGGAGGCCGCGGGACGGGTGCCCGTCGTCGCCGGCGCCGGCTACGGCACGGCGCTCGCGATCCGGTACGCCGAGCTCGCCGAGGCGGCGGGGGCGGACGGGCTCCTCGCCATGCCGCCCTACCTCGTCGTCGCCGGCCAGGAAGGGCTGCTGGCCCACTACACCGCCCTCGCCGCAGCAACCTCGCTGGAGACGGTCGTCTACCAGCGGGACAACGCCGTCTTCACCCCGGAGACCGTGGTGGCCCTGGCCCGGACCCCCGGGATCATCGGCCTCAAGGACGGCCTCGGCGACCTCGACCTCATGCAGCGCACCGTCAGCGCCGTGCGCGGCGCGCTGCCCGGCGGGGACTTCCTGTACTTCAACGGGCTGCCCACCGCGGAGCTCACCGGGCTCGCCTACCGGGGCATCGGCGTCACGCTCTACTCCTCCGCCGTCTTCGCCTTCGCCCCCGACATCGCCCTGGCCTTCTACCGGGCGCTGGAGTCCGGCGACGACGACCTGGTCAACGCGCTGCTCGACCACTTCTACCGGCCGCTCGTCGAACTGCGGGCCAAGGGCCACGGCTACGCCGTGTCGCTCGTGAAGGCGGCCGTCCGGCTGGAGGGCCTGGAGGTAGGTCCGGTGCGCACCCCGCTCACCGAGCCCCCGGCGGAGCACGTCGAGGAGCTCACCTCGGTCATCGCGAGCGGCCGTGCGGTGCTGGACAAGTACCGCGCGGGGGAGGCCAGGTGAAGGCCTCCGCCTTCCTGTACCCCTGGGACGTCGTGGGGGACCCGGACGCCGCGGCCCGCCTCGCGGACACCGGCGTCCAGCAGGTGACGCTCGCCTCCGCCTACCACTCCACCCGGGCACTGACCCCGCGCCACCCCGGCCGCCGGATCGTCACCGCGGAACACGCCGCGGTGCTCTACCCGCCCGACGCCACGCGCTGGGCGGGGCGGGAGCTGCGCCCCTACGCCCAGTCCTGGGTGGCGGGGGACGACCCGTACGCCGAGGCGGCCGAGGCCCTGGCGGGCGCCGGTCTCCAGGTGCACTCCTGGGTGGTCCTCGCGCACAACTCCCGCATGGGCGCCGAGCATCCGGACACCTCCGTCGTCAACGCCTACGGCGACCGCTACCCGTGGGCGCCGTGCATCGCCCGGCCTGCCGTGCGGGAGTACCTGGTGGACCTGGCGGCCGAGGCCGCCGCGCGCCCCGGGACGTCCGGTACCGAGCTGGAGTCGTGCGGCTGGTACGGCTTCGCCCATCTGCACGCCCACGACAAGACCTCCGGGGTCGCCCTCGGGGACGCGGCGCAGTATCTGATGTCCCTCTGCTTCTGCTCCGACTGCCGGGCCGGCTACGACTCGACGGGGCTCGCCGCCGAGGAGCTGCGCGCCGCCGTGCGCCGCGCCCTGGAGCCGGTCTGGTCCGCCTCCGGATCCGGTGAGCAGGGCTGGGCCGGGGTGCGGAAGCTGCTCGGCGCCGGTCTCGCCGACGCCACCCTGCGGTGGCGCCGCCAGGTGGCCGGGGGCCTCCAGGAGGCCGCTGTCGCCGCCGTGCGGGCCGCGGCGGCGGGACCGGACTTCCAGGTCCTGCTGCACGCCGACCCCGCCGTCCACCGCACCGGTGCCAACGTGGGGACGGACCCCGCCCACATCCTGTCCACGGCCGACGGCGTCGTACTGCCCTGCACCGGCGCGGACGCGGCACGCGAGGCGGTGCTCGGGCCGTTCGCGGGTCTCCCCGGGGTGGTGGCCGCGAACTTCAACGTGGTGAGCGGCATGGGCGGCAGCCCCGGCACCCTGGAGCGGGACGCCTCGCACGCCGCCTCGCTCGGTGCGAACCAACTGCGCCTCTACCACGCGGGCCTGGCCTCCGGGCCGGACCTGAGCGCCGTCACGAAGGCTCTCTCCGGGGTCCGCGGCGGCTGATCCCGGGCAGTTCCCACCATCGAAGCGCAGGTCCCCGGCCCCTCGCCGGGGGCCTGCGCCGGCCGCGTTCGGGGTGCGCGGGCCCGCCCCGGCGGCACACCGGCCCGGTGTTCGCCGAACTTCTTTTGCCAGAAGCGTTGACGAAACATTCCCACCGCTCTAGCTTCATCGCGTCGTACTTCGTACGTCATATATGAGACGCGATACGCGAGATGCGAGAGCTCTTCACCCATGACCTTTGCGCCTGCCCCGATTCCGTCCAGGACCCAGTACGTGCTGGAGGCGATCAAGCACGCGATCCTCACCGCGCAGCTGAGACCCGGACAGGCGCTCGTGGAGACCGAGCTCGCCGCCCAGTTCGGGGTGTCGAAGACGCCCGTACGCGAGGCGCTGAAGACGCTCGCGGGAACCGGGCTCGTGGTCATGAGCCAGTACAAGGGTGCCACCGTGCGGCTCGTCGACGCGACCATGGCCCGGGAGGTGTACGACGTGCGCCTGCTCCTCGAGCCGGAGGCGCTGCGTCGCTCCATCACCCGCAAGGTCTCGCTGGAGGCGGCCCAGGAGGCCCTGGAGCGCGCCGACTCGGCGATCGACAAGGCGGACAGGTCGCTCGCCAACCGGGACTTCCACCGGGCGCTGTACCTGCCCTGCGGCAACCCGCTGCTCGCCCGGATGCTCGACGAGATCCGCGACCAGGCCGCACTCGTGTCGACCGTCGCCTGGTCGGCGATCCCGTCCTGGGAGCGCGAGGCGGCCGAACACCGGGAGATCCTGCGGCTCGCCCTCGCCGACGACGCCACGGCCGCCGCGGCGGCCCTGCACGACCACATCGCATCGTTCGTACGCCGTGCCTTCCCCGACGACGAAGACGGGGGTGACACGGCGTGAACCACCAGCACCTCGACGAAAGGCCAGTCCGCATGGACCTCTCCCCGCTGAAGGCGGCCCTCGCAGACGTAGTGGCGATCCCGGTGACCCCGTTCGCCGAGGACGGGAGCATCGACGTCCCGGCGCACCGCGCCCTGCTGCGACGGCTGCTGGACGGCGGCGTCCGCATCGTCACCCCGAACGGCAACACCGGTGAGTTCTACGCGCTCACCCCCGACGAGCGGCGCACCGTCACCGAGCTGACCGTCGAGGAGGCCCGCGGCCGTGCCACGGTCCTGGTCGGGGTCGGCCACGACGTGCCGACCGCCGTGGCCGCCGCCGAGCACGCCGGGGAGGCCGGGGCCGAGATGGTGATGGTGCACCAGCCGGTGCACCCCTACGTCTCGCAGGACGGCTGGGTCGACTACCACCGGGCCATCGCCGAGGCCGTCCCCGGGCTCGGCGTCGTCCCCTACGTCCGCAACCCGCTGCTCGCCGGCGAGCGCCTCGCCGAACTCGCGGACAGCTGCCCCAACGTCATCGGTGTGAAGTACGCCGTCCCGGACGCCGCCCGCTTCGGCGCGTTCGCCCGGGACGCCGGCCTGGAGAGGTTCGTCTGGGTCGCGGGGCTCGCCGAGCTCTACGCGCCCTCCTACTTCGCCACCGGCGCCACCGGTTTCACCTCCGGACTCGTCAACGTCGCCCCCGGTGTCTCACTCGCCATGCTGGAGGCCCTGCGCGCCGGCGACTACCTCGCGGCGATGAAGGTCTGGGAGCAGATCCGCCGCTTCGAGGACCTGCGCGCCGACCGGCAGTCCGCCAACAACGTGACGGTCGTCAAGGAGGCCCTGGCCTCCCTCGGCCTCTGCCGCCGCGACGTACGCGCGCCGAGCCGGGAGCTCCCCGAGGACCAGCGCGCAGAGGTCGCCGGCCTGGTCGCCGGGTGGTCGATGTGACCGGCACCGGAACGCAGGGGCGCCGCGTCGCTCCCGAGGAGCTGCGCAGCCACCAGTGGTGGGGTACGGACGGCCTCCGCTCGTTCAGCCACCGCGCCCGGACCCGGCAGCTCGGCTACCTCCCCGAGGAACACCTGGGCAAGCCGGTCGTCGCGATCCTCAACACCTGGTCCGACATCAACCCCTGCCACGTCCATCTGCGCGAGCGCGCGCAGGCGGTCAAGCGGGGCGTCTGGCAGGCGGGCGGCTTCCCGCTGGAGTTCCCGGTCTCCACGCTCTCGGAGACCTTCCAGAAGCCGACCCCGATGCTCTACCGCAACATGCTGGCGATGGAGACGGAGGAGCTGCTGCGCTCCTACCCCGTCGACGGCGCCGTGCTGCTCGGCGGCTGCGACAAGTCGACGCCCGCGCTCCTGATGGGCGCCGCCTCCGTCGACCTGCCGACGGTCTTCGTGCCCGCGGGGCCGATGCTGCCGGGCCACTGGCGCGACGAGGTCCTGGGCTCCGGCACGGACATGTGGAAGTACTGGGACGACAAGCGGGCCGGGCTGATCGGCGACTGCGAGATGGGCGAGCTGGAGAACGGGCTCGCCCGCTCACCGGGCCACTGCATGACGATGGGCACCGCCTCGACCCTGACGGCCGCCGCCGAGGCGCTCGGCGTCACGGTGCCGGGAGCCTCCTCCATCCCTGCGGTGGACTCCGGTCACGACCGGATGGCGGCACAGTCCGGGATCCGGATCGTCGAACTGGTGTGGCAGCAGCTGAAGCTGTCGCAGATCCTCACGGCGGACGCCTACGAGGACGCCGTCGCGACCGTCCTCGCGCTCGGCGGCTCCACCAACGCCGTCATCCACCTGATCGCGATGGCGGGCCGCTCCGGGGTGACGCTCACCCTGGACGACTTCGACCGCATCGCCCGCACCGTGCCCGTCCTCGCCAACCTCCGCCCCGGTGGGAAGTACCTGATGGAGGACTTCCACTTCGCCGGCGGGCTGCCCGGATTCCTGGCCCGGCTCACCGACGTGCTCCACCTCGACCGGCCCACCGTCACGCACGAAACGATGCGCGAACAGCTCGAAGGGGCGCTCGTCCACAACTCCGACGTCATCCGGGAGCGCGACAACCCACTGGCTGAGGAGGGCGGTGTCGCGGTCCTGCGCGGCAACCTCTGCCCGGACGGCGCCGTCATCAAGCACATCGCCGCCGAACCGCACCTGCTGCGCCACACCGGACCCGCGGTCGTCTTCGACGACTACAAGGAGATGCAGCGCACCATCAACGACCCGGCCCTGGCCCTCACCCCGGACCATGTGCTGGTGCTCCGCAACGCCGGCCCCAAGGGCGGCCCCGGCATGCCCGAGTACGGCATGCTGCCGATCCCGGACTACCTGCTGAAGCAGGGCGTACGGGACATGGTCCGGCTCTCCGACGCCCGCATGAGCGGCACCAGTTACGGGGCCTGCGTCCTGCACATCGCACCCGAGTCCTTCGTCGGCGGCCCGCTCGCACTGGTCCGCACCGGTGACCTGATCACGCTGGACGTCGAGGCGCGGCTCCTCCACATCGAGGTGTCCGACGAGGAGCTGGAGCTGCGCAGGGCCGGGTGGACCGAACCGCCCGCCCGCTACGGGCGCGGCTACGGGGCGCTCTACCAGGACCAGATCACCCAGGCCGACACCGGCTGCGACTTCACGTTCCTCGCCCGACAGGGAGAGGTGCCCGACCCGTACGCGGGCTGACCGGGCGAAAAGGATTCAGCGCACCGCCCCGTCCGGAATACCGAACGGCATGCGGTAAGCGCTTGCACCATGCACCGAAAGAACGGCACATCCAGCACTTTTCCAGAGAACGGAGACGCGTCATGGCCCAATCCGCAGCCGTGGCCACACCGCCCCCCAAGGGCAAGGCCTCCAAGCGCCGCTCGGCCACCCCCCGCCGCCTGCCGTATCTGCTGATCGCACCCGCGGGCCTGCTGATGCTGGGCTTCATCGCCTATCCGGTGGTCAGCGTCTTCTACTACAGCCTGCAGAACTACAACGTCACCAAGCCGTGGCGGAACGGCTTCGCGGGCCTGGACAACTTCACCCGGATCTTCACCGAGGACGAGCAGTTCTGGCCGACGCTCGGCTTCAGCGCCCAGTGGGTCTTCACCCAGGTCACCCTTCAGCTCGCCCTCGGCCTCGCCCTCGCGCTGATCGTCAACCAGACCTTCATCGGCCGCGGCATATCCCGCGCCATGGTCTTCTCGCCCTGGGCTGTCTCCGGTGTGCTGACCAGCACCATCTGGATCCTGCTCTACAACTCCTCGACCGGCTTCAGCCGCTACCTCGCGGACGCCGGGATCGGTGAGTACGGCACCTCGGTGCTCTCCGACACGGGGACCGTCTTCTGGGCGGCGACCGTCTCCGAACTCTGGCGCGGTGTCCCCTTCTTCGCGATCCTCATCCTCGCCGACCTGCAGTCCGTCTCCAAGGAGCTGTACGAGGCGGCGTCGGTGGACGGAGCCGGCCGGCTGCGCCAGTTCTTCCACATCACACTCCCGCACCTGCGCGACGCGATCATCCTGGCCACCCTGCTGCGCGGGGTCTGGGAGTTCAACAACGTCGACCTGCTGTACACCCTCACAGGCGGCGGACCCGCGGGCGAGACCACCACCCTCCCGCTCTACGTCGCCAACACAGGCATCGAGGGTCACGACTTCGGATACGCGTCCGCGCTCACCACCGTCGCCTTCGTGATCCTCCTCTTCTGCTCGATCGTCTATCTGCGCCTGAGCAAGTTCGGAGGCGACAACAAGTGACCGCCGCACTCGTGGAGAAGAAGGACGCCCGTACGCCGGGCCCGTCCCGGGGCAGCGCCGCCCCGCCGCCCTCCTCGCACCGCCGCGCGAAGCGCGAGCGTGCCTTCGACGACGTACCGCGCTGGCAGATCTACGTGCCGCTCGGCGTCTACCTGCTCTTCACGCTCATCCCGTTCTACTGGATGTTCCTCTTCGCCGTACGGCCCGCCGGCTCCACCTCGCTGGTGCCCTGGCCGATGACGGGGGACCACTTCTCCAAGGTCTGGAACGAGCGCAGCTTCGCCCTCTTCTTCCAGAACAGCATGATCGTGGGCGTCGCGACGCTGATCGCCACGACCCTGGTCGCGCTAGCCGGCGGCTACGCGCTGGCCCGCTTCGACTTCAAGATCAAGGGCGCCTTCATGCTGGCCCTGCTCTGCTCGCAGTTCATCCCGGGCGCCCTGATGCTCGTGCCGCTCTTCGAGATCTTCAAGAACCTCCAGATGATCAACTCCCTGGGGAGCGTCGTCATCGCGGAGACCGTCTTCCAGCTCCCCCTGTCGATCATCCTGATCAGCGGATTCATCAAGAACGTGCCGGTCTCCCTGGAGGAGGCCGCCTGGGTGGACGGCTGCTCGCGCTTCAAGGCCTTCTGCGCCGTCGTCCTGCCGCTCCTGCGCCCCGGACTCATCGCGGTCGGCTCGTTCGCCTTCGTCCACAGCTGGAACCACTTCCTGTTCGCGCTGATGTTCCTCAGCGAACAGGACAAGCAGACGATCCCGGTCGGCCTCAACACCCTGATCGGCGCCGACAGCGTCGACCTGGGGGCACTGGCCGCGGGCGGTGTCATCGCCGCCGTACCCGTGGTGATCGTCTTCGCCTTCATCCAGAAGTGGCTCATCACCGGCTTCAGCGCCGGCGCCGTGAAGGGATGACGGACATGACCCGGAAGCCGAGCCCCCGCGCCGCCGACGCGGCCCGCCGGTCCGGAGCGGGGAGGGCCGGCCGATGAGCGCGACCACCCCCGTACCCGTCGTCCTGGCCGGAGCCCGCGGCCACGGCCGCTGGCACCTCGCCAACGTCCGGCGACTCCAGCACCAGGGCCTCGTCAGGCTGGCCGGAATCTGTGAACTGAACCCGCTGACCGACGCCGAACTGGACCTGTTCGCCGGGGAGATGCCGGAGCAGTCCTCCGACTTCGGAGCCCTCCTCGACTCCACAGGCGCGCGAGCCGCCATCATCTGCACCCCCATCCCGACGCACACCACGCTGGCCCTGACGGCGGCAGCCCGGGGCGTCCACCTGCTCCTGGAGAAGCCGCCCGCCGCCACCTGGGACGACTACGCCCGCATGGCGGACGGGGTGCGCGAGGCGGGCGTCGCCTGCCAGGTCGGCTTCCAGTCCTTCGGCTCCCACGCCGTCGCGGCGGTCAGGGACCTCATGGAATCCGGCGCGATCGGCTCCGTCCGGGGCGTCGGCGCGGCCGGAGCCTGGGTCCGCGACGACGCCTACTTCCGGCGGGCGCCCTGGGCCGGGCGCCGCAGGATGAACGGGACCGACGTGGTCGACGGGGTGCTCACCAACCCCCTCGCACACGCCGTGGCCACCGCACTCGAACTCGCCGGCCGGGGAAGGGCCGAGGACGTGCAGTCCATCGAGACCGAGCTGTTCAGGGCCCACGACATCGAGTCCGACGACACCAGCTGCGTCCGGATCACCACGACCGGCGGTCTGCCGGTCACCGCCGCCGTCACCCTGTGCGCCGAGGAGGCCGGCGAGCCGTACGTCATCGTCCACGGCGACCGCGGCCGCATCACCTTCTGGTACAAGCAGGACCGGGTCCTCGTCCAGCGCGCCGGACACGGCCCCGAGGAGGCGGTGCACGGGCGGACCGACCTCCTGGAGAACCTCGTCGACCACCTGGAACACGGCACCGCGCTCCTCGTGCCACCGGAGCGCACCGGCGCGTTCATGCGGGTCCTGGAGGCGGTGCGCACGGCCCCCGAGCCGACCGCGCTGCCCCCCACCGCCTGGCACACCAGGCCCGCAGACCGGGGCGACGGCGTACGCCGCGTCGTGCACGGCATCGACGGGACCGTCGCCACCGCGGCCGACACCCTCACCCTCTTCTCCGAACTAGGCGCCTCCTGGGCGCGCCCCAGCGAGGTGAGCACACCATGACCACCGCACTCCTCAGCTGCGCCGGACGCCCCGTCGGCCGCTACGGCTACCGGCCCGGGACGGCCGGCCGGCCCTATCTGCACCCCGTCACCACCCTCGCCGGCACACCCGTCACCGAGGAACGCCCGGCCGACCACCTCCACCACCTGGGCGCCTCCGTCGCGGTGCCCGACGTCGCCGGACACAACTTCTGGGGCGGGCGCACCTACGTCCGGGACCAGGGCCCCACCGAGCTCGACAACCACGGCACGCAGCGCCACCTCGGCTGGAAGCTGCGCGACCCGGACGGCTTCGTGGAGGAACTCAGCTGGGAGGCCGACGGCACCGAGCTGCTGCGCGAGCACCGCACCGTCGCCGTCACCGGGCTGTCCGACCGCGCGTGGGCGCTGGACTTCTCCTTCTCCCTCACCAACCGCGGCCGTACGGACCTGTCCATCGGCAGCCCCGCCACCAACGGCCGCCCCGGTGCCGGGTACGGCGGTTTCTTCTGGCGCGCACCCAAGGAGGCGGCACCGCCCGCCGTGTTCAGCGGAACGCTCGACGGCGAGGAGGCCGTGCACGGCAGGACCGCCGACTGGCTGGCGCTCGCCGGGGACGGCTGGACGCTCGTCTTCGCCGGCGCGACCGACGAGACCCGGCGCGACCCCTGGTTCGTACGGACCACCGAGTACCCGGGGGTCGGCTCCTCCCTCGCCGCCGAGAGCCGTCTTCCCGTCGCCGCCGGGGCCACCGTCGTGCGCCGGGTCGTCACCGTCGTCGCCGACGGGCGCCTCGACCGGGACGCCGCCGCGGCCCACGTCCGCAAGGCGGTCGCCGCATGACGGCGCCCTGGCTGGCCGACCTCGGGGACGGCACCTACCGCAACCCGGTCCTGAACGCCGACTGGTCCGACCCGGACGTGGTCCGCGTCGGGGACGACCACTACCTCACCGCGTCCAGCTTCGGCCGCGCCCCCGGGCTGCCCCTGCTGCACTCCCGCGACCTCGTCAACTGGACCCTCCTCGGCCACGCCCTCGAACGGCCGGGTCCGGACGCCGACTTCGCGGTGCCCCGCCACGACTGCGGGGTGTGGGCACCCTCCCTGCGTCATCACGCCGGCCGTTTCTGGATCTTCTGGGGCGACCCCGACCACGGCATCCAGCAGATCAACGCCGAGGACATCCGCGGCCCCTGGAGCGCGCCGCACCTGGTCAAGGCGGGCAAGGGGCTGATCGACGCCTGCCCCCTGTGGGACGAGGAGACGGGCGAGGCCTATCTGGTGCACGCCTGGGCCAAGTCCCGCTCCGGCGTCAAGAACCGCCTCACCGGCCACCGGATGAGCCCCGACGGACGCGAGCTGCTCGACGAGGGCACGACCCTCGTCGACGCCGACACGATCCCGGGCTGGTTCACCCTGGAGGGCCCCAAGCTCTACCGGCACGACGGCTGGTTCTGGATCTTCGCCCCCGCCGGGGGAGTGGAGACCGGCTGGCAGGGCGCCTTCCGCTCGCGGACGTTCGAAGGTCCCTACGAGGAGCGGGTCGTCCTCGCCCAGGGCAGCACCGACGTCAACGGTCCCCACCAGGGCGGCTGGGTCCGTACCGCCGCGGGTGAGGACTGGTTCCTGCACTTCCAGGCACGCGGGGCGTACGGCCGTGTGGTGCACCTCCAGCCGATGCGCTGGGAGGGGGGCTGGCCGGTCATCGGCGACGAGGGCGAGCCCGTCCTGAGGCACCGGCGCCCGGAAGCCCCCGAGCAGCCCGCGGAGGCACCGGCCTCCAGCGACGACTTCCCCGGCGGGCGCCACGGCCGGCAGTGGCAGTGGACGGCCAACCCGCGGACCGGCTGGACGGTCGGTCACGCGGGCGACGGGCTCCGCCTCAGCTGCGTACGGACCGCGTACGCCCACGACCTGCGCGCCCTGCCCAACGTCCTCGTGCAGCGCCTGCCCGCCGAGGAGTTCACCGTCGAGGTGGGCATCACGCTGGACACCGCCGAACCGGGGGCCAAGGCCGGCCTCGCCGTGCTCGGTGACGCCTTCTCGTGGATCGGCCTGGAGGCCGGCGCAGACGGTGAGGCCAGGCTCGTGCACCGGTACGCCGAGTCCGTCGCCGAGCACGAGCGGGACGCCGGACACCCCCGCCCCGCGCCCGGGGCGTCGGTCCGCGTCCGGATCGAGGTCACCCGCGGCGCCCGCTGCCGCTTCTACGCCGACACCGGCGACGGGACCGGCTTCCGCGCGTCCGGCCAGGTCTTCGCCGCCACCCCGTGGCGCTGGGTCGGCGCGCTGCTCGGCCTCTTCGCCACCGCCCCGGCCGGCGACGGGCCCTCGGGAACAGCCGGCTTCACCGCTTTCCGCACCACCGGAAGACCTCGCACCGTCTGACCCCGCACCGCTGTATGGGAGCCGCAATGACGCACCTCCGTACCGAGCGCACCAGAGCGAGAACACCGTCCACGGCCCACTCGCCGCCGTCTTTGTCATGCCCACCGCATCGCCGGGCGGCCGGCCCGCACCGCGCACACCACTGACCTCCCCCCACGTTCGCGCACAGATTCCGAGAGAGAAGAGCCGACATGAACATCTCGAAGACGCTCCGGGGGCGCGCCGCGACCGCGGTGTCCCTCACCGCGGTCCTGGCGCTCGGTGCCACCGCCTGCGGTGACGACGGCAGCAGCTCGGGCACGGAGGGCAGCGGGAAGGGCGAGATCACCTTCTGGGACAACAACGGTGGCCCGCGCACCGCCATATGGACCGAGATCATCAAGGACTTCGAGAAGAAGAACCCGGACATCAAGGTCAAGTACGTCCCGATCCCGATCGCCGACGTCCAGTCCAAGTACGACACGGCCATCGCCGGCGGCGGCCTGCCCGACGTGGGCGGTGTCGGCACCGCGTACCTCGCCAACATGGTGTCCCAGGAAGCCCTGGCGCCGATCAGCAAGCGGCTGGACAAGTCACCGCTGAAGGGCAAACTCGTCGAGAGCATGGTCGAGAGCGTCAGATCCGCGGCCGGCCGGGGGGACGACATGTACACCGTGCCGACCTCCGCGAACAACGGAGCGCTCTGGTACCGCACCGACCTGTTCGAGCAGGCCGGCCTCGAGGCGCCGACCACCTGGCCCAAGTTCTACGAGGCCGCCGACAAGCTCACCGACGCGAAGAGCAACAAGTTCGGCTACACGATCCGCGGCGGCGCGGGCTCCATCGCCCAGGCCCTGGACGCGATCTACGGCCAGACCGGGCTGACGGAGTTCTGGGACGGCGAGAAGACCACCCTCAACGACCCGAAGAACGTCGCCGCGCTGGAGAAGTACGCCGCCCTCTTCAAGAAGACGACACCGGCCGCCGACGTCAACAACGACTTCACCAAGATGGTCGCCCAGTGGGACACCGGCACCATCGGGATGCTCAGCCACAACCTCGGCTCCTACCAGGACCACCTGAAGGCGCTGGGCGAGGACAAGTTCGCCGGCATACCCGCGCCCATCGGCGAGGGCGGCACACGTGTCCAGGTCTCCAACCCCGTCGACGGCCTCGGCCTGTTCCGGTCCAGCAAGAACAAGAACGCGGCCTGGAAGTTCATCGAGTTCGCCGCCTCCCACGAGTCGAACAGCAAGTGGAACGAGTCCGCGGGAGCCATCCCGGCCAACACCGAGGCGGCCAAGGACCCGTGGATCTCCGAGTCCGAGCCGACCGCGCTCGCCGCGAAGGCACTCACCGACGGCTCCACCAAGATCGTCGACCTGCCGTACTACCTGCCCGACTGGAACAACATCAGCAAGGCCGACAACGAGCCCGAGTTCCAGAAGCTGCTCCTCGGCAAGGTCACGGCCAAGGCCTTCCTTGACAAGATGGCCGACGAGCTGAACGCCGCCCAGAAGGAGTGGAAGGAACTGGGCAACGGCTGACCCGGTCGTCACCACGGCCGACACCCCGATGACCGGGGGGCCGGCGGCGGTCCGGGTCGCACCCCGCCGCCGGTCCCCCTCCCACGCACCACCTCCCGCGTGTCCTCCGAGAGAGGCAGTCATCCTGTGTCACTCACCCGCAGACGGACGGCAGCCGCGCTCCTCGCGCTGCCCCTCGCCCTCAGCGCCACCCCCGCACTCGCCCACGGTGGCGGGGGCAGGCCCCGGCCCCGGACGCTCCACATCGCGGGCGACTCCACGGCTGCGCAGAAGTACGCCGGCGCCGCGCCCGAGACCGGCTGGGGCATGGCCCTGCCCTTCTTCCTCGGCCGCTCCCTCACCGTGGCCAACCACGCGGTGAACGGACGGAGTTCCAAGAGCTTCATCGACGAGGGCCGCCTCACCGCCCTGCTGGACGGCGTCCGCCCGGGCGATCTCGTCCTCATCCAGTTCGGCCACAACGACGAGAAGACCGAGGACCCCGCCCGGGGCACCGACCCGTACACCACCTACCAGGAGTACCTGCGCCAGTACGTCGAGGGCGCCCGGTCCCGGAGCGCGGAGCCCGTCCTGCTCACCCCGGTCGAGCGCCGCCGCTTCGCCGACGACGGCACCGCGAAGCCCACCCACGGCGAGTACCCCGCCGCCATGCGCGCGCTGGCCTCCGAGGAGGGCGTCACCCTGCTCGACCTGCAGGCGCTCTCCCTCGCCCGCTGGCAGGAGCTCGGCCCCGACGGGACCCTGGCGTACTTCAACTGGCTGGAGCCCGGCGAGTCGCCGAACTACCCCGACGGCAAGCAGGACAACACCCACTTCCGGCCCGACGGAGCCGTCGAGGTGGCCAGGACCACGGCCCGCGCCCTGCGGGACGCGCGCACGCTCGCCCCGCGCGACCTGCGCCGCCTCGACGAGCCGGTGCCCGGCTCGTGGATCACCTGGCCGCAGGCCTGATCCCCTCCGCACCTCCCGGGCGCCGCCTTCCCCCGCTCACCCGAGCACCTTCCGCGTACGACAGACAAGGATCAGCCATGCCCGCACGCATGAGACACGTCCGCGCCATCGCCGTGGTGACGGGCGTCACCTCGCTCGCCCTCGCCGTGAGCGTCCCCGCCCAGGCCGCCACCCACCACGGCAGGGGCATCGAGCGCTCCGTCCTCCCCGCCGGTGACGGCTGGGCCTCCGCCGACGGCTCCACCACCGGCGGCGCGGCCGCCACCCCGGAGCACGTGTACACCGTCACCAACCGGGCCGAGCTCATCGCCGCCTTCGAGGACGCGGGGGACGCGCCCAAGATCGTCAGGATCGCCGGTACCGTCCACGGCAACTCCGACGCCGCCGGCACTCCGATCGGCTGTGAGGCGTACCAGCAGGACGGCTACACCCTGGAGAAGTACCTCGCCGCCTACGACCCGGCCGTATGGGGCACGGACGAGGTCCCGGCGGGCCCGCTGGAGGACGCACGGGCCGCGTCCGCGAAGCTGCAGGCGGCGGCGGTCAACGTCAACGTCCCCTCCAACACCACGCTCGTAGGCGTCGGCAGGGACGCCACGATCGTCGGCGCCAGCCTCCAGGTGAAGAACGTCTCCAACGTCATCGTCCGCAACATCGCGTTCGAGGACACCTACGACTGCTTCCCCCAGTGGGACCCCACCGACGGTGACCAGGGCGCCTGGAACTCCGAGTACGACAACCTCGTCGTGTACGGCTCCAGGCACGTCTGGGTCGACCACAACACGTTCAGCGACGGCGACCGGCCCGACGCCGGGCAGCCCTCCTACTTCGGCCAGATCTACCAGCAGCACGACGGCCTCTTCGACATCGTGCGCGGCGCCGACCTCGTCACCGTCTCGTGGAACGTCCTCAAGGACCACGACAAGACGATGCTCATCGGCAACAGCGACGGCGCCGGCGCGAGCGACCGGGGCAAGCTCCGCGTCACGCTGCACCACAACCTCTTCAAGGACGTGAAGGAGCGCGCGCCCCGAGTCCGCTTCGGGCAGGTCGACTCGTACAACAACCACTTCGTCGCCACGACGGGCGCCGCCTACGGCTACACCTACGGCATCGGTGCCGAGTCCAAGCTCGTCGCCGAGTCCAACGCGTTCACGCTCGGATCCGGTTTCGACCGGGCGAAGATCCTGAAGAAGTGGTCCGAGTCCTCCCTCACGGCGGGGAACAACTACGTCAACGGGCGCAAGACCGACCTGATCGCCGTCCACAACGCGGGCGTGCCCGCCGAACAGCTCACCGAGGGCGCCGGCTGGACCCCGACGCTGCGCACCGAGGTCAGCCACCCCCTCGTCGTCCCGCTCCTGGTGGGCCTCGGAGCGGGCGCCGGCAAGCCGCTGGTCCGCTGACCCACCCCCGTACCGGCCGGAGCGGCACCGCACGCTCTCCCACACCCCGGAGAGCGCCGCTCCGGCCCCACCATCCCCGCAGAAGGAGTACCGCCATGCCCAGCAGACGCAGCGCGCTGACCCTGCTCGCGGGGGCGGGCGCCGCCCTCGCCCTCGGCACACCCGCCGCCCACGCACGGCCCGCCCGCGCCCGCCCCTTCGGCCGCTACGGCTCGCCCTCCCGCCGGCTCGACGCCCTGACGCTGTACGTCGACCCCCACGGCAGGGGCGACCACACCGACGTGCGGTCCGCCGTCGAGGCCGCGTCAGGAACCGGCCACACCCTGGTCCTCGCCCCCGGCACCTACCGCGGCACGGTCCTCGTCACCGCGGACCGGGCCGGGCTCACGCTGATCGGCGCGAGCGGCGACCCCCGCGACACCGTCATCGTCCACGACAACGCGGCCGGTACGCCCAAGCCCGACGGCTCCGGCACCCACGGCACCAGCGGATCGGCCACGGTCACCGTGCAGGCCGCCGACTTCACCGCCCGCGACGTGACCTTCGCCAACGACTGGCTGCGCTCCGACAACCCGGAGTACACCGGCACCCAGGCCGTCGCGATCAAGGTGCAGGGCGACCGCTCGGCCTTCTACGGCTGCCGCTTCCTCGGCCACCAGGACACCCTGTACGCCGACTCCTCCGCCCTCACCGCCTTCGCCCGCCAGTACTACCGCGACTGCTACGTGGAGGGCGACGTCGACTTCGTCTTCGGCCGCGCCACCGCCGTCTTCGACGGCTGCCACTTCCGCGCCCTGAACCGCACCGACCTCGCCTCCGCCCCCTACGGCTTCGTCTTCGCGCCCAGCACCGCCGGAGCCAACCCGCGCGGCTAC
Organism: Streptomyces sp. JH34; assembly: GCF_029428875.1. NCBI lineage: Bacteria > Bacillati > Actinomycetota > Actinomycetes > Kitasatosporales > Streptomycetaceae > Streptomyces > Streptomyces sp. JH34. The sequence goes on from NZ_JAJSOO010000001.1 coordinate 5,757,656, forward strand.
CTGGTCCTGCGCTCCCGGGTCACCAGCACCGCCCCCGACGCGTACTACAAGCTGGCCCGCCCCTGGGTGCCCTCCTCCGACCTGACCGCACACCCGATGCTGACCGTCCGCGACAGCCACCTCGGCGCCGGCGTCGACGCGGTCACGCCGTACGGCACGATGTCCGCGGGCTTCCCCTGGCAGGACCAGCGCTTCGCCGAGTACCGCAACACCGGTCCCGGCGCGCGCGTCACCGTCCCCGGCAACCGCCCGCAGCTCACCGCGTCCGAGGCCCGCGCGCACACCCCGGCCGACTGGCTCGGCGACTGGCACCCCCGCGCGTGAACCTGGGGATCACCCGGCGGGTGCTCCCCGCCTTCCACCGCCGGCTCGACATCCCGGACGTGGCGTCGCTCGCCGCCCCCAAGCCCGCGCTGTTCCACGCCGGCGGCAGGGACCACCTCTTCCCGGAGGCGGGGGTGGAGTCGGCGTACGCCACGCTGCGCGCGGTCTGGGAGTCGCAGGGAGCGGGCGACCGGCTGACCACCCGCGTGTGGCCCGACACCGGCCACGCCTTCACCTCGGCGATGCAGGCCGAGGTGTACACCTGGCTGGACGTCTGGCTCGGCTGAGACCGGACGGGGCCCGGGACGCGACCGGCCGGGCCCGGAGCAGCGCCGGCACCATGCGGCTCCGCACGCTCCCCGAGGGCGCGGACCGGCTGACCGGGGCGCGGCGGACATGACGCGGGGGCGCGGACACCACGGTGTCCGCGCCCCCGCACCGCTACCTCCTAGTCGTAGCTGAGGTCCGACGCGGTGTAGCGGCAGTACGTGCCGTCCGGGCCGCTGCCCGTCTCCTTCGGCTCCGCACCGGTGTTGTTGCCGGTGTAGCGGACGCACGGCTTGATCTTCTTGCTGCTGTCACCGTGGATCCGCACCGACCGCAGCGCGGCCGTGTCCCCGTAGTTGGTGTTGATGCCGACCAGGGACTTGCCCGGCGCCGTGATGTCGACGTCGTTCACGATGATCTCGCGCTTGTACTGCTTGGAGCAGTTGCCGCAGGACCGGACGAGCTTGCCGAAGTCCGCCACCTGGAACTTCGTGACGACCAGCTTGCCCGCGCCGTTGAACTGGAAGACCTTGTCGGAGGCCTTCTTGGCGCCGCCGCCGTACACCGTGTAGACGGATCCGGTCGACGTGCCCTTGAAGGACGCGGCGTCCTCGCCGACGTCCTCCCACCAGACGTTCTGGATGGTGCAGCTGCCGGAGCAGTGCACGCCGTCGGCGGCGGGCGAGCCCAGGATGACGTTCTTGAGGGTGGCTCCGTCGGCCAGCTTGAAGATCGGGTCCTGGCCCTCGTCCTGGCCGTCCCCGCCGAGGTCGCCGCTCCCGTAGAAGCGCTTCAGCGATCCGTCGTACGTCCCCGAGACCTCGATGGTCTTCGAGACGGCCTGCTTGCCGGTGGCACTGGGCCAGGCGGGTACCGCGGCCGTCGCCGCGCCCGCCGGCTGCAGCATCACGTTGGTGGCCAGAGCGGCGCCGGTGAGACCCAGGGCCGCGGTGAGGGCGGCGGCCATACGGCGCTTGCCGGGCCTGCGCCGGTGGGTGTGCGCTCGTTCGCTCATGTCTGTGGTCCCGTTTCCTAGGGGGTGGGGGAGTGTGTCGCGCTCTTGGGTCGCCGCCGCCCCGGAAAGGGTTGCCGTGTCCGCGGTCTCTTTTTTCCGCGCGGGCCCGCCGGCCTGCCACCGCCGCCGTGCGCTCAACGCGTCCGCGTGAAGTCCCCGCCCACCGCGACCTGTTCACCCGCCGCACGCGCGCGTGCCGTGTAGTCGTCCCGCCCGGTGTCGCGGTCGCCCTCCGTGTGGTTGTACTGCCCCGCGAAGGTGTGCGTACCCGCCGGCACGCTCCGTCCCGGCTTCAGGGACCAGCGGTAGACGAGGAAGCCGTCCTCCTCGCGTGCCGAGGACGCGAACTCCCCCTCCGGCAGGGAGCGCCAGGATCCGGTGGTGTTCACCCCGCCGTTGAGCGCGATCCGGAGCTCGACGGTGAGCGTGGACAGCGGCGCGGTCGTCTTCACCGTCACCTCGCTCTGCGCCCAGTAGCTGTTGCTGTCCGGGTCCAGCGAACCGTCCGACCACAGGGGGCCCTTCCCCGCGGGCAGCGCGCCGCCCCTGTCCGGGGACGACGGCACGGTGCCGGGGGACGCGGGGCCCGGCGACGCGGGGCCCGCGGCCACCTGCTGCCCGCCCTCCGGCTCCTCCCGGCCGGCGGACGTCACCGCGAACGCACCGGCCGTCAGCACCCCGCACACCGCCACGGTCGCACCGGCCACCCGCAGCCACGGCATCGCCGTCCGAGGCGCGCGCGCGGCGCGGGCCGGCGGTTCCTCCGCCATGCCGCGCTCGAGCCGGGCCAGCATCCGCGCCCGGTCGGGGCGGTGCGAAGCGGCGGCCGCGCGCAGGCGCTCCCGCAGGTCCTCGTCCATCACTGCCTTCCTCCGGTGCGCTGCCCGGCGGCCGCCACCTGTACCTGTGCCGCCGTGGTCCCGGGTCCGAGCAGCCGCTGGAGTTCCGCCACACCGCGCGAGGTCTGGCTCTTCACCGTACCCACCGAGACCCCGAGGACCAGAGCGGTGTCCCGTTCGGACAGGTCGAAGGCGTGCCGCAGCACGACGCACGCGCGCTTGCGGAACGGCAGTCGGCGCAGGGCCCCTTGGACGTCCACCACGGCCGACACGTCGGGCCCGTCGGCCGCATAGCCGTCCCCGGCCCCCCGGGGCGCCCAGAACAGGGCGATCCTCCGGCGCTCACGCACCGCGCTGCGGATGCGTGTACGGGCCAGGTTGGCGACGACCCCCCTGGCGTACGCCGCCGGGTGATCGGCCCCCCTGACCCGGTCCCAGCGGTGCCAGAGCGCCATGAGCGCGTCGGCCGCCAGGTCGTCCGCCGCATCGGCCTCGCCCGTCAGCAGATGGGCGAGCCGCGCGAGTTCGGCGTAGTGCGCCTCGAAGAACGCACGGAACTCGGCGGCAGCAGCATCATCCACGACTGTGCCCACGGGTACCTCTTCTCTGCACGGGGATCCCTGCGCGCTCGAACGGGCTGTGTACGTTCCCAACTCCGTTCGCGGGGCGCGAGCGTACCAATGAGCACCCCGGAAGCGCTTCGACGCGTGTGCGCCTCCCAGTAAGGCGTAACACGGCGAAAACCTGAACCCCCTTGCGCCGGGTGAAGGACCGGACGCCCGGGGGAGTGACGGCACGCGCATCCCTGTGTACGTTCCTTTCGCGCCACTGCCGGAGGGCCGGCGGCGCCCCTGGGCATTTCAGGCAAGGCCGTGCGCCGTCCCGGACTCGACACGGCGAGAACCCGAAATCCCCGTGGCCGGTGAACAATCCGGCTGACCACCGCGTGATCCGCACACCGAGATCCGTACACCGAGATCCCTACACCAGGAGGAGTGTCATGCCGGACAGACCTGACCCCACCGCGCCCGTGCGCGGGACCGAGGACGCCGTGGTCCCCGCGCCCGCGGTGTCCCCGGAGGGCGCGCCCCCGAAGCCCGGCCGCCCGGGTGCGGTCGACCGCTTCTTCTCGGTCAGCGCCCGCGGCTCCGACTTCGGACGCGAGATACGCGGCGGCTTCGCCACCTTCTTCACGATGGCCTACATCCTGGTGCTCAACCCGATCATCCTCGGCTCGGCCGAGGACAAGTTCGGCAACCACCTCTCCGCACCCCAACTCGTCACCGCAACCGCTCTGGTGGCCGCCGTGACGACCGTCGTCATGGGGCTGGGCGGCAATCTCCCGCTCGCCCTCGCGGCCGGCCTCGGCATCAACGCCGTCACCGCGTTCCAACTCGCCCCGCTGATGAGCTGGCCCGACGCGATGGGCCTCATCGTCATCGAAGGCCTGCTGATCTGCGTGCTGGTGGTCACCGGGCTCCGCGAGGCGATCATGTACGCGATCCCGGCGGCCCTCAAACAGGCCATCAGCGTCGGCATCGGCCTCTTCATCGCGTTCATCGGCTTCATCGACGCCGGATTCGCCACCCGCATCCCCGGTGACACCGGATCCGTCCCCGTCCAGCTCGGCGCCACCGGGCACCTCTCCGGCTGGCCGGTCCTGGTCTTCTGTCTCGGCGTCCTGCTCACCGTCGCGCTGCTCGCCCGCAGGACCAAGGGCGCCATCCTCATCAGCATCGTCGTGACGACCGTCGCGGCGATCGTCATCGACGCGGTCGCCGACATCGCCCCCACCGCGTGGGGCCTGACCGTGCCCGCCGTCCCCGACGACCTGCTGGCGGCCCCCGACTTCGGGCTGATCGGCTCCTTCAGCCTCTTCGGGGCGTTCCAGCACGTCGGTGTCCTCACCATCATGCTGCTGGTCTTCACCCTGCTGCTGAGCGACTTCTTCGACACCATGGGCACCGTCGTCGGCGTCTCCCACGAGGCGGGACTCCTCGACGAGGACGGCAAGGTGCCGCACCTGGGCCGGGTGCTGCTCATCGACGGTGCGGCGGCCGTCGCGGGCGGCGCGGCCTCCGCGTCGTCCGCCACCTCCTACGTCGAGTCCGCCGCGGGCGTCGGCGAGGGCGCCCGTACGGGCTTCGCCTCGCTCGTCACCGGCGGCCTCTTCGCGGTGGCGCTGTTCCTCACCCCGCTGGCCACGATCGTCCCCGCGCAGGCGGCGGCGCCGGCCCTGGTCGCGGTCGGCTTCATGCTGATGGCACAGGTGCGGCACATCGACTGGGAGAAGTACGAGATCGCCGTCCCGGCCTTCCTCACGATCGCCGTGATGCCGTTCACCTACTCGATCACCAACGGCATCGGCGCGGGCTTCGTCGCCTACGTGGTGCTCAAGACCGTCCTCGGCAGGGCCAGGGAGGTCCACTGGCTGCTCTGGGGCGCCGCGGCCCTGTTCGCCGTGTACTTCGCCATCGATCCGATCGAGCAGCTGCTCGGAGTGAGGTAGGCGCACCCGCCCCACTGCCACCGGACCCGCCGGCCGGTGGCAGCGGTGCGGTCTCACCGCTTCAGGGCCGCCTTCATCATCTTCTGCGCGATCGGCGCCGCCAGGCCGTTCCCGCTGACCTCCGAACGGGCCGCCCCCGAGTCCTCGACGACCACCGCGACCGCGACCTGCTTGCCGGTCGAGTCGTCCTTCGCGTACGAGGTGAACCAGGCGTACGGGGTGTTGCTGTTGTCCACACCGTTCTGCGCGGTCCCCGTCTTGCCGCCCACCTCGGCGCCGTCGATCCTCGCGTTGCTGCCGGTCCCCTCGTCCACGACGGTGACCATGGCGCTCCGCAGCTGCTTGGCCGTCGAGGCCTTCACGACCCGCTCGGTGTCGCCGTCCGGGAACTCCTGCAGCGTGGACCCCTCGGAGTCCGTCACCTTCGAGACCATGTGCGGTGAGGCCAGCTCACCGCCGTTGGCGAGGGCCGACGACACCATGGCCATCTGCATCGGGGTCGCGGTCACCTCGAACTGCCCGATGCCGGTCAGCGCGGTCTGCGCCTTGTCCATCCCGGTCGGGTACACGCTCTGCGACGCCCGCACCGGCACGTCCAGCTCCTCCGTGTCGAAGCCGAAGGCGTCCGCCATCGCCTTCAGCTTGTCCTGGCCCAGATCGGCCGCGACCTTCGCGAAGACGTTGTTGCAGGAGTACTGGAGGGCTGTGCGCAGTGTGGCGTTCTCGCAGGGCGCCGAGGGGTTCTCGTTCGACAGGACCGTGCTCGTGTCCGGCAGGGTGTACGGGTCGGGGCTGTCGGTGGGCTCGTCGACCGAGCCGTACAGGCCGTTCTCCAGCGCCGCCGAGGCCACCACCAGCTTGAACGTCGAGCCTGGCGGCAGCGGCTGCCGCAGCGCCCTGTTGACCAGCGGTTTGCTCGTGTCGGCGAGAAGCTTCTGCCAGGCGTCGCCGTCCCCGGTCCCGCTGATGTCGGAGGGATCGTACGAGGGGGAGGAGACCATCCCCAGGATCCGCCCGGACTCCGGGTCCATCGCGACCGCCGCCCCCCGGTCGTCGCCGAGCGCCTCGTAGGCCGCCTTCTGCACGTCCGGGTCGATGGTCGTCAGCACGTCGCCGGGGTCCGTCTGCTCGCCGGTGAGCAGATCGGCCGGGGCCTTCAGCCGGTCGTCGGTGCCGTCGAGGACATCGCTGTAGATGCCTTCGAGCTGGGTGGCTCCGTAGGCCTGCGAGCTGTAGCCGGTGACCGCCGCGTACAGATCGCCCCGGGTGTAGGTGCGTTTGTAGCGGAGGTCGTCGCCGTCCGTCTCCTTCGAACCGGTGACCGGGGAACCGGCCACGATGATGTCACCGAGCGGCCGCGCGTACTGCGCGATGGTGTTCCGCCGGTTGTGTTCGTCGTCTGCGAGCGCCCGTGCCTCGTACGCCTGGACCCACGTCGCCCGCACCAGCAGGGCGAGCACCATGAGCAGACAGAAGACCGAAGCGCGCCTGATCGTCTTGTTCATCCCGCTGGAGGGACGAACGGGGACGGCGGCGACGTTCCCGTTCGTGTTCCTTCTCACCGGTTTCTCACGCGCGGGCCCGGCTCGTCCCCACGCGCGGGGCGGGCTCACCCGGGAGTGATGAACCCCGACTCGTACGCCGCGATCACCGCCTGCGTACGGTCCCGGGCGCCGGTCTTGGCGAGCACCGCCGCCACGTGCGTCTTCGCCGTGGCCGGCCCCACCGCCAGCCGTCCGGCGATCTCCGCGTTGGTCAGGCCCGCCGCCATCAGCCGGAGCACGTCCGCCTCCCGCCCGGTCAGCCGGTTCACCCAGGCCGGCGCCGGCGCGGCCCGTCTGCCGCACTCGGCGGCCAGACCGCGCACCGCGGCGGGGAAGAGAAGCGAGTCGCTGCGGGCGACCAGCCGCACCGCCTGCACCAGGTCCTCGGCCGCCGCGCGTTTCAGCAGGAAGCCGGCCGCCCCGGCGCGCAGGGCGTCGTACACGTAGGAGTCGTTCTCGAAGGTGGTGACGACGACGATCCGCGGGAGAGCGTCCATGGTGGCGAGGATCCGTTCGGTGGCGCGGATCCCGTCGGTCTCCGGCATGCGCACGTCCATCAGCACCACATCGGGCCGCAGCTCACGCACCACGGACACCGCCTCGGCGCCCGTGGCGGCCTCGCCGACGACCTCCAGACCGCTCTCCGCGTCCAGGATCACGCGCAGTGCCGTGCGGACCATACGTTCGTCGTCTGCGATGACGATACGGACCGTGCCGTCGCTCATCGGTGCTCCTGTCCGGGGCGGTGCGCGGGGAGGCGGACGGCGAGCCGCCACACGCCGCCGGTGTCCGGCCCCCAGTGGGCGGTGCCGCCCAGGAGCGCGGCCCGTTCCGCGATGCCGCGCAGTCCGCGCCCGCCCCCGGGGCGGGCCACCGCTGCCCGGCCGGGCAGCGGACTGTCCATCGTGATCTCCACTCCGCGAGTGTCCGCCGTGATCCGGAGATCCACCCGCGTACCGCTGTCACCGTGCCGCAGCGCGTTGCTCAGGCCCTCCTGCACGATCCGGTAGGCCTCCCTCGACACGGCCGGCGGTACCGACCCGGGTTCGCCCCGCCGCGTGCACTCCACGGGAATCCCGCAGTGCGCGAGCAGCCCGTCCAGGGCGTCGAGGGTAGGGCGGTGAGGGCCCTCCTCGTCGTACCCCTGGTCCTCGGTCTCCCGCAACAGGCCCAGCACCGCGTCGAGTTCGCCGACCGTGCGACGGGTCGTCGCCTCGATGGCCGTCAGGGCCTCCCGGACGAACGCGGGGTCGCTTTCCAGCACCCTGCGGGCCGCACCCGCCTGGAGCGTGACCGCGCTCAGCGCATGGCCGACCGAGTCGTGCAGCTCCCGGGCGATCCGGTTGCGTACCGCCAGACCGGCCGCCCTGCGCTCCGCGGCGGCCAGCCGGTCGTCCGGCGTGGGCCCCAGCAGCACCGGTGCCCGCCCGGCCAGCACCGCCCCGGCCGCGGCCGCGCAGCCGGCCAGGGCCACCAGCATCGCGAGCCCGGCGAACGGTGCGAGGGCGAGGAACCAGGGCCGGTCCAGCGCTTCGGGCAGGGCGAGTGTCCGCGATTCCCGGACCGCCCGGGAGAACGGCAGCATCATGACGCCCACCGCGAACGGGGGCAGCGCGAGCGTCAGCCCGCTGACGACACCGCCGAGCGCCACGTGCAGGGTGAACCAGCCGGCGGCCCTGACCCGCGCCTGCCGGGTCCTGGCGGGACCGTCGGCGAGCGCCCGCGCCGGGACCCCGCACAGGGAGCGGGCCGCGGCCGCGGACAACGGGCGCACGAGCGGGAAGAGGCCGGTGACCGCTGCCGTCGGGAGCGCGAACGCGAACGCGGTGAGCTGGTCGGCGGGCGAGGAGAAGACGTCCGTTCCGTGGTGGTACGAACCGACGAGCACCACGCCGACCAGGAAGTACGGCATCAGCAGTGCGCCACCGATGATCAGGTGCAGCCAGCGCAGCCGTGCCCGGCGTCCGAGGAGCACGGTCACGCGCGGACGCCGGTCGTCCTCGCCGCCGCCGCACGTTCCGAGAAGAAGTACGCGCCCAGGGTGACGACGAGCATCCCGATCAGCATCTGCACAGCGTAGGTCAGGCCCATGGCGGCCGTGGGCCGGTCCGCGAGGTCGTCGACGCGGGCCAGTGAAGCGAGGCTCAGCCAGGCTCCCGAGCAGCCCACCGCCCCGGAACCGGCCCAGGCCAGCGCGAGCGGCACCTTGAGGGAGAGCCCACCGGTGCGGCGGAAGGCGAGCAGAAGCACCCCCGCGGTGGCGGCGACGACGAAGAGGGCGTCGAGCGCCTGGAGCGCGTAGAAGTCCTCGGTGCGCTCCGCGATCCGGGTCCTGTCGAGCCCTGCCGTCGAACCCGAGGCCCAGACCAGATGCATCGCGACGGGTACGACGGCGAGCAGCGAGGAGACGACGGCGGCGACACGCAGGGCGGGCCCGGTGGGGCTCGGGGGCAGATCGCGCAGGGTGCCCTGCCAGAGGTGGCCCCAGCGGTCCCGCGCGTACAGGGCGGACAAGGTGCCGAGCGCCAGTCCCTGGACGATGAAACCGGGGTAGACGACGGCGAACACCCAGTCGTCCAGGAAGGAACGCGAGTCCGCGGCGCCCGGAGCCCGCCCGGCGAGGGCGCCGACCAGCAGCTGCAGGGGGAAGCCGGTCATGATCGGCAGGAGCAGTCCGCTCGCGGTCCACAGGGGCAGGACGAGGAGCCAGGCGGGGACGCGACGGCCCCAGGCCTGCGTGAGCAGCAGGGCGAGGACGATCACGCTGCCGTCCATCAGTACCGTCGCGCCGTTCGCCACGGCCATCGTGGTGCGGTCGTCCAGCAGAGGGCTGCTGTCCGGGATACCGACCTGACTCCCCGCGAGCCAGGCGACCTTGAGCGACAGGTAGGGCAGGCAGGAGACGATCGCGAGGAGGCGGAGGAGCGCCCGGGTCCGCCGCGTGCGTACGGAAGGCAGGGTGTCATGGACGGGGGATGCGAGCGGTGTCTGTGTCATGCCGACCACGCTGCCGCGCGGCGCCCGCCCGCACCTCCTGCGCCGTGACGATCCGCCTCCGCCGCACGGCGGAGAGGCCCTCGGTCCGCCGGGCTACCGCCGATGGGTGCTCAGAGCCTGCGGGTGGCGAGCGTGAGCCGGTCACGGGCGTCGAACAGGGCGTCCTTGACCATCTGCTCGTGAGCCGGCGTGAGCCGGGCGACCGGCACCGAGCAGCTGATCGCGTCGCGCGAGGGGGTGCGGTACGGGATCGCGACCCCGAAGCAGCGCAGCCCGAGGGTGTTCTCCTCGCGGTCCACGGCGTACCCCTGCTCGCGGATGACGTGCAGCTCCTCGATGAGCTCCTCGCGGTCGGTGAGGGTGTGCTCCGTCAGCGCCGGGAGGGTCTCGGGCAGCATCGCGCGGACCTGTTCGTCGCTGTGGGTCGCCAGCAGCGCCTTGCCGAGCGAGGTCGAGTGCGCGGGCAGCCGGCGGCCGACGCGGGTGAAGGGGCGCAGGTAGTGCTGGGACTGCCGGGTGGCGAGGTACACCACGTTCGTCCCGTCGAGCCGGGCCAGGTGGATGGTCTCCGTGGTGTCGTCGGAGAGCCGGTCCAGAGTGGGCCGGGCGGCGGCGACGACCTCGTCGCCGTCGATGTACGAGGTGCCGACGAGCAGGGCCCGCACGCCGATCCCGTAGCGCGTGCCCGTGGCGTCGGTCTCCACCCAGCCGAGCTCCACCAGGGTGCGCAGCAGCATGTAGAGGCTGGACTTCGGGTAGCCGACGGCCTCCTGCACGGCGGCCAGCGAGTGCATGCCGGGGCGCCCCGCGAAGTATTCGAGGAGCTCCACCGTCCTTACAGCGGACTTGACCTGTGCCCCACCGGACTCGCCAACCGACATCCCTGATGCCCCTTCCGACCTTCTTGTACGACCCTGTGACTTCTTGCCAACACTGAGCGCCCGGAAATAGAGTTCCCGTGTATTCACGTTCAGGAACGCTGTTCAGAATACCGAACAACTTCTCCTGTGTGGCAGTGGACCGGAAGGAAACACGGTGGCAGCAGCACCAGTCTGGAGCGTCGACCCCCGAACGGGGAACCCGCGTGAGCAGGTTGCGGTGGAGGCTACAGCGGAGGAGGTCGACCGTGCGGTCCGGGCGGCGCACGCCGTCCGCGGGGCGCTGGCCGACCGCACCGTGCGCGCCGCGTTCCTCCGCACCGCGGCCGACCTGCTCGCCGAGGCCCGGGACCACGTCATCGAGGCCGCCGACGCGGAGACCGCGCTCGGCCCCGCCCGGCTCACCGGTGAGCTCGCCCGCACGGCCGCCCAGCTGCGGGCCTTCGCGGAGGTCGTCGACGAGGGCGCCTACCTCGACATCCACATCGACCACGAGGACGGCAGCCGGACCCCGCCCTGGCCGGACCTGCGCCGCTACAAGATCCCCCTCGGCGTCGTCGCCGTCTACGCCGCCAGCAACTTCCCGCTCGCGTTCTCCGTCCCCGGCGGCGACACCGCGAGCGCGCTGGCCGCGGGCTGCCCGGTCGTCGTCAAGGCGCACCCCGACCACCCCGCGACCTCGGAGATCTGCGCCTCGCTCCTGCGCAGGGCCGCTGCCCGGCACGGGCTGCCCGAGGACGTCCTGACCGTGGTCCACGGCTTCGAGGCGGGTGTCGAGCTGGTGAAGCACCCGCTCGTCTCCGCCGCCGGATTCACCGGCTCGGTCCGCGGCGGCCGCGCCCTGTTCGACGCGGCGGCAGCCCGGCCCACGCCGATCCCCTTCCACGGTGAGCTCGGTTCGCTCAACCCCGTCGTCGTCACCGAGGCGGCCGCCGCCGAACGCGGCGAGCAGATCGGTTCCGGGCTCGGCGGCTCGATGACCATGGGCGCGGGGCAGTTCTGCACCAAGCCGGGCTTCGTGTTCGCCCCCTCCGGCGAGGCGGGCGACCAGCTGCTGAAGTCGCTCACCGAGACGGTGAGCGGCACGGGCGCCGGGGTCATGCTCGACCACCGGATGCGTGACGCCTTCGTCCACGGAGTGGCCGAACGGGCGGCGCTCCCCGACGTGGAGGCCCCCGTCACCCCCGGTGCGGGCGGCGAGCACACGGTCTCCGCGGGCTTCCTCACGGTGCCGGCCCGGCGGCTGGCCCAGGAGGGGCCGCACGACGCGCTCCTGGAGGAGTGCTTCGGCCCGGTCACCGTCGTGGCCCGCTACGACTCCGCCGACGAGGTCACCGCCGTGCTCTCCCGCCTGCCCGGGAACCTCACCGCCACCCTCCACATCGCCACGGAGGAGGCCGACGGCAGCGCCGCCGGACTGCTGGCCGAACTCACCCCGGTGGCCGGACGCGTCCTGGTCAACGGCTGGCCGACCGGCGTCGCCGTCGCTCCCGCCCAGCACCACGGCGGCCCCTACCCGGCCACCACGTCCACCTCCACCTCGGTCGGTGCCACCGCGATCGAGCGCTGGCTGCGTCCCGTCAGCTACCAGTCGACGCCCGAGGCGCTGCTGCCGGCGGAGCTCCGCGAGGACAACCCGCAGAACCTGCCGCGCCGGGTCGACGGGCGCCCGGTATGACGGCGCTGCGGATCGACGAGCTCCCCTTCCCCCTGGAGCCCCTCGGGCCCGAGGGCGGATGGGTGTACGAGGACGGCGCGCTGAGAGGCACGGCGGGCCCGAAGCAGGACCGTTTCGTCCCGCCGGGGGGCGACGCGCAGGAGCCCGCCTCCGACGCGCCGCGTCTGCTGGGCGCGGCGCCCGAGGGCGACTTCCAGCTGATCGCACGGGTGAAGGTCGGCTTCGCCGCCGCCTTCGACGCGGGGGTGCTCTACCTCCATGTCGGCGAGCGGGAGTGGGCGAAACTCTGCCTGGAGCTCTCCCCCGAACGCCCGACCGTCTGCACCGTGGTCACTCGCGGGCAGTCCGACGACGTGAACTCGGCCGTGGTGGAGGGGGACAGCTGCTGGCTGCGGATCAGCCGCACCGGCGGTGCCTTCGCCTTCCACGCCTCGGCGGACGGCGAACGATGGACGTTCGTCCGCGTGTTCACCCTCGGCACGGAGGAGGAGCGGGCGGCCGCCCGTATCGGCTTCCTCGTCCAGTCGCCGACGGGCGAGGGCTGCACGGCCTCGTTCGACCGGATCGCCTTCCGGCCCTCTGCGCCCGGTGACCTGCGCGACGGCAGCTGACGGAGCCATCCACCCGCGGGGCGCGCGGACCCTCCCGGATCCGCGCCCCCGCTCGGAGGTCATGAGCGAGCTGCACCCGCCTGTCCTCGGTGCGCCCGTGTACGCCGTCGCGGGTCGGTTCCCGGCGGCGCGAACCACGCGGAGCGGGGCGCGCGGCCGTCCCACGTGCTCCGGTCCGCCGGCGAGGACTCCGAGGAGTGCCGCGGCCCGGGCGTCCCTCGCGTCAGTGATTCGTTCCCGCGGCCCAGAGGACGACATCACCGTCGACGACGGTGATGTTCCCGTCGCTCTGGAGTTTCAGCACCGCGTTCTCGTGCCCATCGGTCTGGCTCGCCCACACGGCCTGGTCCTCCGCGTCGTAGAGGACGAAGTTTCCGTCGGGCTGGAAGTCGGCTCGTGTGCCGGGGCCGCTGGCCCAGGTGTCCCAGCGCGCCTGGTTCGCCTCGTCGTAGGCGACAAGACCGCCGTCGCGCTGGAAGACCAGCCGGATCCTGGCCGCGGAGATCTCCTCACCGGGCTGCAGTCTCATCGGCGAGTCGATCACCCGTTCCTCGGGCAGTTCCTCTTCCTTCTCGGCCTCCGGAACGCTGCCAGCCGGCGCCTCCGCGTTGTCGCCCGGGGCTGCGGCCGCCGTCTCCGACGGCGTCGCCCCTGCCTTCGCCCCTGCCTTCGTCCCGTCGGTCCCCTCCGTGCCATGCCAGGGCTGGAGCACCTGCAGGGTCGCGCCGACCGCGCACACCACCGCGACAGCGGCCACGGCCCCGGCGATCCTGCGTCGCCGCCGACGGTTTCCGCCGGCCTCGCCGGACGGCACGACGGGGGGCGCTGGCCGGGGGGACGCCGCCACGATGTCGGTCGGCTGCACTGCCGTCGGCCCCGGAGGAGGGGTAGGTGCCGTACGGGCGGTGGCCGGGTGTGTCGGAGCCACCGCGAGTGTGACGCCCGGGGAATCCGAAGGGGAGTCCAGGACCGTGGGGGCAGGGGGGAGAACAGGCAGGCCGTCCGTCGGGTCGGCGGCGGCGATCCGTCGGTAGGCCGGATCATTCGCCAGGGAGGTGTGCGACTGGCACATCTCCACGATCTCCTCAGGCGCCGGCCGCCGGGCCGGGTCCCGCTGTGCGCAGGCCGTGATGATTTCGGCCAGTCCGGCGTCGACCCCGCCCAGGTCGATGTCGCCGTGCACGGTGCGGTAGGCGATTGCCGGGAAGGATCCGTCACCGTACGGGGGGCGGCCGGTGGCGGCGAAGGCCAGGGTGGCACCCAGCGCGAAGACGTCGGCGGCGACGCCGACTTCCTCTCCCTGCAGCGCCTCGGGGGAGGTGAACCCCGGACTCCCGGCAGTGTGGCCGACCTGGGTCAGAGCGGCCTGCCCGGTTTCCCGGGCGATGCCGAAATCGATGAGCTGCGGGCCGACCGGAGAGAGGATGATGTTCTGCGGCTTCACATCCCGGTGCAGGATTCCGTGGACGTGGATGTCCGACAGCCCCTCGGCCAGCGCGGCCATGAGACCGAGGCAGAGCTGGGCGGGCAGCGCGCCGGACGCACGCACGGCGGAGTGCAGGGTCCGGCCGGGCACGTACTCGGTGGCGAACCAGTACGGCGGGGCGTCCAGACCGGAGTCGATGAGCGAAGCGCTGTAGGCGCTGCGCATGGTGCGCAAGGTGCCCACTTCGCGGCGGAACCGCTCCAGCGCCTGTTCCTCGTACTGGAACTGGTCACCGATGACCTTGATGGCGACCGGTCGGCCCCCGGGTGTGCTGCCGAGGTAGACGGAGCCCATACCTCCCGCCCCGAGGCGGCCGGCGAGACGGTAGCGACTGATCCGGGCCGGATCTGAGTCGGTGAGGGGTTGCACTGAGCGGATTCCTCCTGGGTACCCTGCCGGAACGCACTGCTACCGCCCGGTTCTCGGACGGGGCCGGGGTGTCTTCGTGGAGAGCGGGCCACCCGCGCTGCAAGCTGCGTGGCCGTCAGGCCGCACCATCGCGGAGCGGCCATTCAACGGATCATACGACAGCGTTCGGTACCCGAAGTCCCCACCGCATGGGGGGCGGTGGCGCGGGCCCTGGGTGCGTGGCGCCCCGACAGGGCCCGTGCCGGCGCGGACAGCTTTGCCTGCGCACCGGCACTCGGTACGAGGCCTGCGCCGAGGCCCCGGTGACGTTCCGGCGCGCCGTTCACCTTCCTGATGATCTTCGTCCACACCGCGCGTGCGCCGTTCCCTTATGCTCGTCACGACGGGCTGCCGTCCCCGGGCAGCCTCGTAAGGACACGCGTGTGTGGCCCCGCCCCGGCCTCGGGAATCCTGAACGGCAGCGGAAGGTTGAGTGACGCACGGAGGGTTCCTCCGTCCCGTGCGAACCGGAGTGGGAGAGTAGAAGAGTCATGCGCGTCGAGATATGGAGCGACATCGCCTGCCCGTGGTGCTATGTCGGAAAGGCCCGCTTCCAGAAGGGGCTGGCCGGGTTCGCCCACCGCGACGAGATCGAGGTGGTCCACCGTTCCTTCGAGCTCGACCCGGGCCGCGCCAAGGGCGACACCGAGCAGGTCATCGACATGCTGGCGCTGAGGTACGGCCGCACCACCGAGGAGGCCCGGGGGATGGAGGCCAACGTCGCGGCGAACGCGCGGGCCGAAGGGCTCGGTTACCGCACCGAGGGGCGCGACCACGGCAACACCTTCGACATCCACCGGCTGCTCCACCTCGCCAAGGCCCGCGGGCTCCAGGAGGAGCTGCTGACCCTCGTCTACCGGGCGAACTTCGCCGAGGAGCGCTCCGTCTTCGACGACGCGGTGCTGGCCGACCTGGCCGTCGAGGCGGGCCTCGACGCCGACGAGGCGCGTGCGGTGCTGGCCGACCCCGAGGCGTACGCCGCCGACGTGCGGGCCGACGAGCGCGAGGCCGCCGAGCTGGGTGCCAACGCCGTGCCGTTCTTCGTGCTCGACCGGCGCTACGGCATCTCCGGCGGGCAGCCCGCGGAGGTCTTCGCCCAGGCCCTGGAGCAGGCGTGGAAGGACCGCGAGGTCCCCGGCCTCACGCAGGTGGGTGGCGACGCGGCGGCCTGCGACGCGGACGGCTCCTGCGAAGTGCCCGAGGCGAGCTCGCGCGACCAGCGCGTATAAGGAATTCTTGGGCGTGCCGCTCAAACTTACGTGATTGACGTGAGGTTGAGCGGCAGTCACGCTGTCCCGCATGGAGACTTCTGCGATCGACCGGGTCAGGGCCAGCGAATTCGCATCCGAAACCACCTACCTCAACACCTCGACCTGCGGGCTGCTGCCCCGCAGGGCGGCCGACGCCGTCAAGGCGCTGGTCGACGACAACGCGACGGGACGCCGACAGGGCGCGGGTGACCACGCGACGGTGGTGGCGGCGAGGGGCGAGTTCGCCCGGCTCGTCGGAGTCGGCCCCGGCCGGGTCGCCGTGGGCGGTTCCGTCGCCTCCCATGTCGGGCTGGTGGCTGCCTCACTCCCGTCGGGCGCCGAAGTGCTCGCGCCCACGGGGGAGTTCAGCTCGGTCGTCAGTCCCTTCGCCGTTCGCGGCGACCTGAGGACGCGCTACGTCCCGCTGACCGAACTCGCCGATGCCGTCCGGCCCGGGACCGCGGTCGTCGCCCTCTCGGCCGTCCAGTCCGCCGACGGGCGCGTCGCCGACCTGGACGCGATCCGCGCGGCCGCCGCCGCGCACGGGGCCCGCACGCTGCTCGACGCCAGCCAGTCCGCCGGCTGGCTCCCGCTGGACGCCGGCGCCTACGACTACACGGTCACCGGCGGCTTCAAGTTCCTGATGTGCCCCCGGGGCACGTCCTTCCTGACCGTGACCGAGGAGGCGCAGGAGACCCTGCCCGTCCTGTTCCCGGGGATGGCGGCGGCGGAGGACTCCTGGGGCAGTGTCTACGGTCCGGTCGAACGCCTCGCCGCCGAGGCCCGGCGCTTCGACGAGCCGGTCTCCTTCCTCTCCTACCACGGGGCCGAGCAGTCGCTCCGCCTGCTGGCCGAGGTCGGGATCGCCGCCGTGCACGCACACGCAACCGGTCTCGCCGCCCGCTTCCGGGAAGGGCTGGCGTCGCTCGGCCACGAGGCGGTGCCCGGTGCCTCCGCTGTCGTCGCCGTCCCCGGGCTGGGCGGCCGGGAGCCCGACCTGGCGGCGGCCGGGGTGGTCGTGTCGGCCCGCGCGGGCAACCTGAGGGCGGCGTTCCACCTGTACAACACCGAGGCCGACGTCGACCGCGCCCTGGACGTGCTGGCGGGCTGACCCGGGGCCTCCGGGCCTGGCGTGCCGACCTGGCGGGGTTACCCCCCGGGGCAGTCCCCGGCCTCGTGGCAGAGGTTCTCCTCCACCTTGGCGAGCAGCCGGATCAGCTCCGCGCGCTCGGCGGGCCGCAGACCGGCGAGGGTGTGGTCCTCCAGCCCCGACCAGGCGTCGCGCACCTCCGTGCGCAGTGCGCAGCTCTTCTCCGTCGCCTCGACCAGGACGGCCCGCCGGTCGTCGGGGTCGGGGCGGCGGTGCACGTGCCCGGCCTGCTCGAGGCGTTGGAGCATCTTGGTCACGGTGGACGGGTCGAGGTCCATCGCCCTGATCAGATCGGCCTGGCGCACCGCCCCGGTGTCCCAGAGGTGCATCATCAGGAACTCCTGCCCCGGGTAGAGCCCGAGCCCCTTGAGCATCCGGCCCGCCGTGATCCTGTGCAGCCTGGCGACCCGTGAGACGGCGTGGCTGACGGGGCCGCCGAGGGCCGCGCTCGGCAGCCCGCCGGTGCAGGCGGAGTCGGCGGGGGCGTTGTCGTCGGCCTGCATCGGGGCTCCTCGGGGCGGTGTCGTGACCCGTTCCGCTGCCGGGTTCATGACGTCACCGTGAACTTTACCTTGGTCGGCCAAGTAATGCGTTACAGTGACTCACGGCTGATTACTTGGCCGACCATATAAATGCCTCGGAGGCTTTCATGACCAGCGTGTTCGATCCCGTCGACCTCTCCGGGACGCAGCTCTCCAACCGCATAGCCCTCGCACCGATGACCCGCAGCCGGGCCGGTGAAGGGGGCACGGCCACCGACCTCACCGCCGAGTACTACACCCAGCGCGCCTCGGCCGGGCTGATCATCACCGAGGGCATACAGCCCTCCGTGGTCGGCCAGGGATATCCGTCGACCCCCGGCCTGCACAGCGCCGAGCAGGTCGCCTCCTGGCGCAAGGTCACCGACTCGGTCCACGCGGCCGGCGGACGCATCTTCGCCCAGGTCATGCACGCGGGCCGGATCGGACACCCCGTCCTGCTGCCCGACGGACTGGTCCCGGTGGCACCCTCCCCGGTGGCGGCGCCCGGCCAGGTCCACACCCACGTGGGGCCGAAGGACTTCGTGGAGCCGCGCGAGCTGACCGACGCGGAGATCCGGGCGACCGTCGGCGACTTCGTCACGGCCTCCCGCAACGCGATCGAAGCCGGTTTCGACGGGGTCGAACTGCACGGTGCCAACGGCTACCTGATCCAGCAGTTCCTGGCTCCCAACACCAACCTGCGCACCGACGGGTGGGGCGGCTCCGACCAGGCCCGCATCTGCTTCGCGGTCGAGGTGGTCAAGGCGGTCGCCGCCGAGATCGGCCCCGAGCGGACCGCCCTGCGCATCTCGCCCGGCAACCCCTACAACGGCATCGAGGAGACCGACCCGGACGCCGTCTACACCGCGCTCGTCGCCGAGCTCGAACCGCTCGGGCTGGCCTACCTGCACGTGCTGGAGCAGGCCGACACCCGGGAGCTGACGCTCGCGCTGCGCAAGCAGTTCACCGGAACCCTCGTCATCAACGTGTTCTCCGAGGGGCCGACCGGCCCCGAGCACCACACGGTGATCGACGACGGAGTGGCCGACATCATCGCCTACGGCGCCCTGTTCCTCGCCAACCCGGACCTGCCGGCCCGGCTGAAGGCCGGCGGGCCCTTCAACACCCCGGACCCGTCGACCTTCTTCGGCGGCGACGCGAAGGGCTACACCGACTACCCGGCGCTCGA
This sequence comes from Streptomyces sp. JH34, assembly GCF_029428875.1. Lineage (NCBI taxonomy): Bacteria > Bacillati > Actinomycetota > Actinomycetes > Kitasatosporales > Streptomycetaceae > Streptomyces > Streptomyces sp. JH34. The sequence goes on from NZ_JAJSOO010000001.1 coordinate 5,776,322, forward strand.
CACCGTCTGACCCCGGGGTGGTGCGCCACCCCTGTCCCGTACGCCGCCGTCCCGCACGACCCGTGACGGTGGCGTACGGGCTCACGGTCTCCGCCACGGCCCCCGTGGCAGACTGCCGCCGTGACCAACGACGAAGCGGCTCAGCGCATACGCATCAGGCCGGGCGGTCCGGCCGACGCACCGGCCATCCTGGACATGCTCGACTCCGCGGTCGCCTGGATGAACGCCCGCGGCAACACCCAGCAGTGGGGCACCGTCCCGTACTCGCAGACCTCCGGCGGCGTCGAGCGTGTCGAGCGGTACACCACGCGGAACACCCCGTACGTCGCCGAGCTGGACGGCACACCCGCCGGAGCGCTGGTGCTCGACACCGGCCCCAGCCCGCAGATGCCGATCGCCCCGGCCGGGGAACCGGAGCGCTACGTGCGCCTGCTGGTGTCCGACCGGAAGCACGCCGGTCTGGGTATCGGGGCCGCGCTGCTGGCCCACGCCGCCGAGGAGACCCGGCAGGCGGGCGTGGACCTGCTGAGGGTCGACTGCTGGGCGGGCGGCGGAGGCGAACTGGTCGCCTACTACGAGCGCAACGGCTTCGTCCCCACGGACCCGTTCCTGTCCGGGACCTGGCCGGGACAGGTGCTCGCCCGCCGCCTGGGCCGAGCCCCGGCCGTGTCGTCCCCGTACGGACCGCGGCGCCCCGGCTCTACGCGGATTCCCGGCGCACCAGCTCCGTGGGGAGTATGACCGCGGCCGGGTCCTCCCCGCCGATCTGCGCCAGCAGCACCCGCACCATCTCCGCGCTGATCCGGTCCCACGGCTGGCGGACCGTCGTCAGCTCCGGGCGGGCCGCGAGTGCCGCGGGGGAGTCGTCGAAACCGCCCACCGCGATGTCCTGCGGTACCCGCCGGCCCGCCCGCTCCAGCGTGCTCAGTACTCCCTGCGCCATCAGGTCGGACGCGACGAACACCGCGTCCACGTCGGGCGCCCGTTCCAGCAGCAGCGCCGCCGCGGCCTCACCGCCCGCCCGGCTGTAGTCGCCCGGCACGACCAGGCTCTCGTCGGCCGGCAGCCCGCACTCGGCGAGCGTCTCGCGGTACCCGGCGAGCCGGTCCACGCCGCCCGGGGTGTCCAGCGGCCCCGTGACCGTGGCGATCCGGCGGCGCCCCGACTGGTGCAGGAAGCGGACCATGTCCCGGGCGCCGTTGCGGTCGTCCGCCGCGACGTAGCTGACCCGCGACCCCTGCCCGAGCGGCTTCCCGCAGGCCACCAGGGGTACTCCCGCCTCGTGCAGCTGCGCGGCCACCGGGTCGCCGGAGTGGCTGGAGACCAGCAGTACCCCGTCCACGTGCCCGGCGATGTACCGCATGTTGCGGCGGCGTTCGGCCTCGGTGCCCGCGATCATCAGCAGCAAGGGGACGTCGTGCGCGGCGAGCGCGGCGGTGCAGCCGCGCAGCAGCACGTTGAAGTTCGGGTCCTCGAAGAAGCGTTCCTGGGGTTCCGTCAGCAGGAACGCCACCGAGTCGGAGCGTCCGGTGATCAGCGACCGGGCGTGCCGGTTCACGGTGTAGCCGGTCCGGCGGATGGCGGACTGAACCGCTTCGAGCGCCGCCGGGCTGACGTTGTGACCGCCGTTGAGCACCCGCGAGACCGTGCCCCGGGAGACCCCGGCCTCCCGGGCGACGTCGTGGATCGTCGGCGGCCTGCGGCGTCCGGCGCCGTTGTGTTCTGTGCGGCTCATGGTGCTCGATCTTTCATGAAGGGGTGCCCTGTTGAGGAGCTGTCAGGACTTTACGGCGCCGGAGAGCAGGTCGAGGCTCCAGAACCGCTGGATCACGAGGAACAGGGCGATCAGCGGGAGGATCGCCAGGAGTGCGCCCGTGATCACCAGCGTGTAGAGCGCCGGGGTGTTCGAGCCCTGCTGGAGCAGCGTGTAGAGCCCCAGGGTGACCGGGAACTTCTCGTCGTCGCCGAGCATGATGTAGGGCAGGAGGAAGTTGTTCCATACCGCCACGAACTGGAACAGGAACACCGTGACCAGCCCCGGCAGCATCATCGGCAGGGCGATGGTCCGGAAGATCCGCCACTCGCCGCCGCCGTCCATCCGCCCGGCCTCGATCACATCGGCCGGCACGGCGGCCGCCGCGTAGATCCGGGCGAGGTACACGCCGTACGGGGAGAGGATCAGCGGCAGCAGCACCGACAGGTAGGAGTCGGTCATGTCCGCCTCGGCCATCAGCAGGTACTGCGGCACGGCCAGGATCACCGGAGGCATCAGCACCCCGGCGAGCAGGATGTTGAAGACGGTCTCCCTGCCGCGGAAGCGGTACACGGCCAGCGCGTACCCGGAGACCGCGGACACCGCGGTGGAGAGCAGGGCGCCCACCCCGGCGTAGAAGGCCGAGTTGGCCATCCACCTCCAGTACACCCCGTCGCGGTACTCCGTCAGATCGGCGACGTTGTCCGTGAAGCCGGAACCGGGCAGGAAGGTGAAGGTGGAGAACAGCTCGCTGCCGGACTTCGTCGAGGCGACCAGGACCCAGACGACGGGCAGCAGGCAGTACAGCGCGCCGAGGAGCAGCGCGGCGGTCGGCACGAGCGGGAGGCCTCGCCGGCCGGGGGTGGCGAGGGACGGGGTGCTCATCGGGAGTCTCCCTGCTTCGTACGGGAGTTGGCCGCCTTGAGGAAGCCGAACGACAGGGCGAGGGTGGCCACGGCGATGACGACCGCCTGGGCGGCGGCCGCATGGATGTCGTTGTTGACGAAGGCGTCCTGGTAGACCTTCATCAGCGGACTCCAGGTGGTGGAGAGCGAGTTGGTCAGCGGCTTCAGCGTGGTGGGCTCACTGAAGACCTGGAGCGTCGCGATGATCGAGAAGAAGAAGGTCAGGATCAGGGACGGCGCCACCATCGGGATCTTGATGCGCAGCGCGATCTGCAGCTGCGAGCAGCCGTCGATCCGCGCGGCCTCGAAGACCTCGACGGGGATGGCCCGCAGCGAGGTGTAGATCACGATCATGTTGAAGCCGGTACCGCCCCACACGGCGATGTTGGCGAGCGAGAGGTACAGCGGCCCGCCGTCCAGCAGATCGGGCTGCGGGAGCCCCATGGCGTCGAGCAGGTACAGGAACGGGCTCACGTCCGGCAGGTACAGGAAGCCCCACATCAGCGCCGCGATGACGCCCGGGATCCCGTACGGCAGGAAGATCGCCAGCCTGCTGAAGCCGCGCGCCCGGAGCCCGTCGGTGTCGAGCAGCAGGGCGAAGAGCAGGGCGAGGCCGAGCATCACCGGGACGACGATCGCGCCGTAGCCGAGGATGCGCAGCGCTCCGTCCAGCAGCTCCGGGTCGGAGAGCGCGTCGGTGTAGTTGGACAGGCCGGCCCAGACCTCGTCCCGTGCGCCCTTGCCGAGGCCGAGTCCCCTGACCTCGGTCCTGCGGAAGCTGAGGTGGACCGCGTAGCCGATGGGCAGGGCGAAGAAGAGCAGGAACAGGAGGGTGGCGGGGACCAGGAAGGCGTACGGGGCGCTCTTGACCCCGTACGCCTTCCGGCGCGGTGTGCGTGTCACTCCGAGACCCCGAAGCCCTGCTTCTCCAGGTCCGCGACGGTGGCGTCCTGCATGGCGGTCAGCGCGGGGCCGAAGTCCGACCTGTTCTTGGCGGCCGCGGCGAAGTTGTCCTTGAAGGCGCTGTACGCGACGTTGACGTTCGGTCCCCAGGCCGCGGGGGCGGTGCCCTGGGCGATCTCGGCGGCCTCGGTGTAGAAGGCGGGCTGGTTGGAGAAGTAGTCCGGAGCCTTCGACAGGGCGCCACCGGTCTGGGCTGCCGTGGCCGCGGGGTAGATGCCGCCCTCCTTCACCAGCGCGGCGAGTGCCGTCGGGTCCGTGTTCAGCCACTTCGCGAAGGTGGCGGCGGCCTTCTTGTTCTTGGAGTCGTTGGTGACGGCGGTGGAGGAGCCGCCCCAGCTGCCGGTGACGTTCTCACCGGCGGTCCACTGGGGGAGCGGGGCCATCGCCCACTTGCCCTTCGTCTCGGGCGCCGCGGTGGTCAGGGTGCCCGGCGCCCAGACGGCGCTGACCCAGGCGACCTGCTTGCCGGTGTTGAGCGCCTTGTTCCAGGCCGGGGTGTACATCGGCTGGTTGTCGATGGCCCCCTCCTTGACGAGGCCGCCCCAGAAGTCCGCGACCTTCTGCGTGGCCGGGTCGTCGATCGCGACCTTCCACTTGTCGCCGCCCGTGGTCCACCACTTCGCGCCCGCCTGCTGGGCGAGACCGGCGAAGAGGCCCGAGTCGTTGGAGGAGAAGGTGGTGAGGTCCTTGTCCGGCGCCTTCTTCTTCAGCGCGCGGGCGGTCTCGGCGAACTCGTCCCAGGTGGTCGGCACGGTCAGGCCGTACTGCTCGAACAGGTCCTGGCGGTAGTAGAACATCAGCGGGCCGGAGTCCTGCGGAAGGGCGTACAGGGCGTCCGAGCCGAGGGTGGCCTGCTGCCAGATCCCGTCGGCGAACTCGCCCTTCGCGTCGCCCGCCTCATCGGATATGTCCGCGAGGACGTCGTTGGAGACCAGGGTGGGGAGTGCCTGGTACTCCGCCTGGACCAGGTCGGGGGCCTTGTGGGCCTTGGCCGCCGTGATGATCTTGGTGACCAGGTCGTCACCCGAGGCCTGCTTCTTCACCGTGACGGTGATGCCGGCCTCCTTGCCGGGGCCCTTGTTCCAGATGTCGGCGACCTTGTCCAGGCCGGGGGCCCAAGCCCAGTACGTCAGCGAGGCGGGCCCGGAAGCGGCCGGTTCGTCGCCGCCGTCGTCCGAGCCGCACCCCGAGAGCAGGGCGGTTGCGGCGAGAGCTGCGGCGGTGGACACCGCGACAATGCGGTATTTCATGGTTTCTCCCCTGACGAGACGAACAGACGCATCGGCGGACTGGCCGGAACTGCGCTGTGAGCGTTCACAGTAGAGAAACGAAACCGACACTTGTCAATGGTTGTTGCTGTGCGGTTATGTTGGCCCTGCGCCGCCGAGAGTGTGTGTGCACGTTCCCAGAAGTTGACCCGAAGAGCCAGGAGTCGTCCATGCCGCACTCAGAATCCGCGCCCTACCCGGTCGGCCTGCACAAACTGGCCTTCGGCGGCGACTACAACCCCGAGCAGTGGCCCGAAGAGGTCTGGCACGAGGACGTACGCCTGATGCGGGAGGCGGGCGTGACCATGGTCAGCGTCGGGATCTTCTCCTGGGCGCTGCTGGAACCCGAGCCGGGCACCTACGACTTCGGCTGGCTCGACCGCCTCCTGGACCTGCTGCACGTCAACGGCATCCGCGCCGACCTCGGCACCCCCACCGTCGCCCCGCCCGCCTGGTTCTACCGCGCCCACCCCGAGGCCCTGCCCGTCAGCCGGGACGGCGTCCGCTACGCCTTCGGGTCGCGCGGAGCCATCTGCCACAGCTCCGCCCCCTACCGCGCGGCGGCCGCGAACATCACCGAACAGCTCGCCCGCCGTTACGCGAGCCACCCCGCGCTCGCCATGTGGCACGTCCACAACGAGTACGGCGTCCCGGTCAGCGCCTGCTACTGCGACAGCTGCGGCGCGCACTTCCGCCGCTGGCTCCTCGCCCGGCACGGCTCGGCCGACGCGGTCAACGAGGCCTGGGGAACCGCCTTCTGGGGCCAGCGCTACCGGACCCTCGACGACATCGACCCGCCCCGCGCCACCCCGACGGTGGGCAACCCGGCCCAGCAGCTGGACTACGCCCGCTTCGCCGACGCCACGATGCGGGAGAACTTCACCGCGGAACGCGACATCCTGCACCGGCTCGCCCCCGGCATCCCGGTCACCACCAACTTCATGACCGCGCTCAGCCAGTGCGAGTCCGTCGACTACTGGGCCTGGGGCCGCGAGGTCGACATCGTCTCCAACGACCACTACCTGATCACCGACGGCCGCCGCACCCACGTCAACCTCGCCATGGCCGCCGACCTCACCCGCTCCGTGGCGGGCGGTGCTCCCTGGCTGCTGCTGGAGCACTCCACCAGCGGCGTCAACTGGCAGCCCCGCAACCCCGCGAAGCGTCCCGGCGAGATGGCCCGCAACAGCCTCGCCCACGTCGCCCGCGGATCGGAGGGCGCGATGTTCTTCCAGTGGCGGCAGTCCAGGCGCGGCGCCGAGAAGTTCCACTCCGCGATGGTCCCGCACGCCGGCACCGACTCACGGATCTGGCGCGAGGTCAGCGCGCTCGGCGCCGGACTCGGCCTCCTGGAGGGCATCCGGGGCACCCGGACCGTCGCCGACGTGGCGATGCTCTGGGACTGGCAGTCCTGGTGGGCGCAGAGCCTGGAGTGGCGTCCCAGCGAGCAGCACGACGCCCGCGAGCGCGCCGACACCTTCTACGCCTCGCTCTTCGACCGCCACCTCACCGTCGACTTCGCCCACCCGGACGCCGACCTCAGCGCCTACCCCCTGGTCGTCGTCCCGGCCCTCTACCTGGCCACCGAGGAGACCGGCCGCAACCTGCGCCGCTACGTCGAGGGGGGTGGCACCCTCGTCGTCTCCTACTTCTCCGGCATCGTCGACACCGACGACGCCGTGCACCCCGGGGCCTATCCGGGCCCGCTCCGGGACGTACTCGGCCTGAACGTCGAGGAGTTCGCACCGCTCGACGAGGGCGGCACCGTCCGCCTGATCACCCCCGAAGGTGCGCCCGAGGGCCCGGAGCTGACCGGCGACCTCTGGTCGGACGTGGTGATCCCGCGCGGCGCCGAGACACTCTGGTCGTACGCCGACGGGATCCCGGCAGGCCGGCCCGCCGTCACCCGCAACAGGCTCGGCGAGGGCACCGCCTGGTACATCTCCACCCGGCTCTCCGGCGCCGACCTGGACGCCGTCCTGGACCGTGCCGCCGCCGACGCCCGCATCGAGCCCCGCACGAGCCTGCCCCACGACGTCGAGGTCGTGCGCCGGGTCGGCGACACCGGCAGCTACCTCTTCGTGATCAACCACACCGAGGCCGAGGCGGTGGTGGCGCTCGACGCCCCCGGCACCGAACTCCTCACCGGCGAGCCGGCCGTGGACAAGCTCGCCGTTCCGGCGGGCGCGGTCCGTGTCGTACGGCTCGACGGCTGAGGCGCACACCCACAGGGAATCCCGCACAACTGTCGAAGGGACATCGACGATGTACGGAACGACGCACATCCGCGCGAGAGCGGCCGGGGCGGTGGCCGCCCTCTCCGGTCTCGTGTTCGCCGCACTCCCCGCTCAGGCCGCCCACGCCGCCACCACCCCGGTCGACACCGGTTTCGAGTCCGGGGCCACCGGCTGGTCGACGTACTCGGCCGGAGGCCATGACGCCGCCTCCTTCACCGAGGCGGGCGGCCACGGCGGCAGCACCCGGCTCAGCCACTGGTCGGCCTCGGCGTACAAGGTCGAGACCTACCAGTACCTGAACGGCCTGGCCGACGGCACGTACACCCTCAGCGCCTGGGTGCGCTCGGGCGGCGGCCAGAAGTCCGCCTACATCGCCCTGCGCAACTGCGGCTCCGCCGAGCAGCGCACCGACCTGCCCCCGACCGCGGACGGCGCGTGGATCCGGCTCGTCACCTCCGTCAAGGTGACCGGCGGGGCCTGCACGATCAGCCTCAACTCCGACGCGCACGCGGGGGAGTGGGCGAACTTCGACGACATCACCTTCACTCCCGGGAGCACCGGGCTGAGCGTCAGGGGCGGGGACCTCTCCACCCTCCCGAAGAACGAGGCACACGGCGCCACGTACCGCGACGCGAGCGGCACGGCGGGGGACGCCATACGCATCCTCAAGAGCTCCGGGATGAACTACGTACGCCTCAAGGTGTGGGTGAACCCGGCCGACGGCTACAACGACAAGGCCCGGGTCCTCGCCATGGCCAAGCGTGCCAAGGCCCTCGGCATGAAGACCCTGATCGACTTCCACTACTCCGACGCCTGGGCCGACCCCGGCAAGCAGAACAAGCCCGCCGCCTGGGCGGGGCACAGCCACGCCCAGCTCCGCACCGACGTCTACAACCACACCTACGACGTGCTGAAAGCCCTCAAGGCCCAGGGCACCACGGCCGACATGGTGCAGATCGGCAACGAGATCAACGGCGGGATGCTCTGGCCCGAGGGCTCCACCGACAACTGGTCCCAGCTGGCGGGCCTGATCACCTCGGGGGCGAACGCGGCCAAGGCGGTCTCCTCCGGCACGAAGGTGGCGCTGCACCTCGCCGAGGGCGGTGACAACGCGGGCACGCGCTGGTGGTTCGACAACGCCGTGGCGCGGAAGGTGCCCTTCGACGTCATCGCCCTCTCCTACTACGGCTACTGGCACGGCTCGCTGTCCGAGCTCCAGACCAACCTCGACGACGCCGCCTCCCGTTACGGGAAGCCGGTGCTGGTCGCCGAGACGGCCTACGCCCACACGCTCGCCGACGACGACGGCCTCGAGAACAACGTGGCCACCGCGAGCCAGCTGGTCAACGGCTACCCGGCGACCCCGGCCGGCCAGGCGGCGAACCTCCGCGACGTCATGAACGTCGTCGAGGCCGTCCCGGACGGCAGGGGGCTCGGCGCGGTGTACTGGGAGCCGGCCTGGACCGCCGTCACCGGCAGCGGCTGGGACCCGGCCGACCCGGCGTCGGGCAACGCGTGGGAGAACCAGGCGGTGTTCGACTACGACGGCAAGCTGCTGCCGGCCGCCGCCTGGTTCTCGCACCGGTAGGCCCCGCGGCCGCCGGTCCGGACCGCTCGCGGCGGGCCGGACCGGCGGCACCCGTCGCGGCGGGGAGCCGTCAGGGAGTGCGTAGGCCTTCGACGTTGGCCACCATCGTGCGGAGCACCTTGAGCGCGGCGACGTACTCCGTGTCGCTGACGCCCCGGTGGACCTCGGCGCGGACACCGGTCACGAGCTCACGCAGCCGCACACGGGCGGCCTCCCCCTCGGCGGTGAGGTGGAGCGTCTGCCCGTTCCCGCTCCTGAGCCAGCCGCGGTGGAGCAGCTGGTCGACGACCCGGGAGATGTCCTGCGGTCCGTCGGCGAGAGGGGTGAGCTGGGCGACGACCTCCTCGCGGGTGGGTGCGGCAGTCCCGCCGTGCACCCGGTTGAGCACCCAGTACTCCGGCTGGGTCACGTCGATCCTGGCCATGGCGTCCCGCAGGTGGCGGGTGACGGCCGTGTGGGCCAGGCCGCTCCAGTACCCGACGGGCTGTGTGGCCAGTGCGTCGTCCGTGGCCGCCGGGTCTGCCGGGGCCTGGTCGGTGAGGGTGGTGCTGGTCTGCTGTTCCATGGCGCCGACGCTACCGGCGGACCCCGGCCGGGCTTCCCGGGCCGTGGCAATCGGCCGCTATTTGGCCGGTACCCGTCGTGGCGGGGGCAGCTCACGGGCGTGTGCGCAGCTCAGCGGCCCAGTGGCGCACCGTGCCACCTCCACGAGGTGACACGGTCGCGGCCCGGCAGGTCGGCGCGGCCGGTGGACCAGAGCAGCACGGTCCACCGGTCCTCGTCGTCCGGGGCGTGGGGGAAGAGCCGGGCCAGCACCCGGTCGCAGAGGTCCCGGGGCGGAGCCCAGGACAGAGACAGCCCGGCGGCCACGTCATAGGTGTGCACGAGGGTCTCCACGATGCCCATCGCGGCGAAGCCCTCGGGGTCGGAGAGCCCGAACACATGGTGGGAGCGCACGTCCGAGGGGGTCGTACGCACCATCGCCGTCAGGAGGGCGCCGCTCGCCTCCAGCGTCTGGAGCAGCCCGGGGACGCCCGCCTCCGGGTTCGCGAAGATCGAGCTCGCGGGCCCGCCCTCGCGTTCGGCCGCGAAGCGGTAGGGCACCTCACGGTCCTGCGGCGGCCTGCGCGGGCCCAGTTGGACGGCGTACGCGAAGAGGTCGTCGCTCAGGTGCTCGACGGTCTCCCAGCAGTCCCACGTCAGACCACCGGCCGGCACCCGCCAGTCCTGGGCGGGGGACTCGGCGAGGGTGTCGACTGCGAGCCGGACAGCCAGCGACACGTCGTCGGCCGTGACGGGCAGCCGCGTGCCGGTCAGTGCGGCGCGTTCCCCCGCACCGCACTCCACGCAGAACTCGTTGCCCTCCGGGTCGGCGAGCGTCACCCAGCCCCGGCCGTTCGGCTTGCGGTGGTCGGCCACCGGCGTGGCTCCCAGCGCGAGCAGCCGCTCGACCTCCTCGTCGCGGGTGCGGCCGTCGGGGCGCAGATCGAGATGGATCCGGTTCTTGACGGTCTTGGACTCCGGCACCGTGACGAAGAGCAGCGTGCCCTGGGGCGACTCGACGAGGGCCTCGGGGTCACCGGGCCCGTCGTCGTCGGACACGGAGGAACCGAGCACCTCGGCCCAGAAGCCGGCGAGCTCGTAGGCGTCGGCGCAGTCGATGGTGATGTGCTGTACGAGTGAGGTCATGGACGCCACTGTCGCCGCTGATCCGTGCCGGGGCCAGCGAGTTGAACAGCCGGGCCCGCTCGTGCACGGCCTTCGGCGGCCGACTGCCGATCACGCCGTGCCGAACGCTCCTGCCCTGACGCCGTCCACGAAGGAGGCGAAGGAGGCGGCGGGCAGGTGCAGGACGGCGCCGCCCGGGTTCTTGGAGTCACGGACGGGGACCACGCCGTGGGAGCGGGCGAGGTCGGCGGCGACCTCGACGCAGTTGCCGCCGTTCGAGCTGTAGGAGGACTTGTGCCAGCGAGGCTCGTCAGTCACGGAACTGTCCCTTTCATCACCTGGATCATGGCCACGGAAGCCGCTTGCGACAACGCTTCGGCCTGTAGGTGATGGTAGGCCGTCAACATGGAGAGGACGTACGTGGTTTCGCGGTCCATGTGCCCCTGCGCCTGGGACTCGGCGTAGCCGACCATGCTGCGGTCAGCCATGGTGAGCAAGTTGACCGGCAGGTTGAACGCCCGCCTCGCACCCACGTCGAACGGTGACACCTGTAGCACCGTGTTGGGCAGGGCAGCGAAGTCGGCCAGCCGCTGAAGCTGCGTGGCCATGACCTCGGCGCCGCCGACCTGGTGCCGGATGCAGCTCTCGTCCATCACCACAAGCATCATCGGCGGCTTGCGTCGTGTCAGTGCTGCCTGACGCTCCGCGAGGAACGAGACTCGTTCGTCAGCCTGTTCAGGAGTGATGGCGCCACGCTGAACCTCTCCCTGCGCCAGCGCCCGTGCGTACTGCGGTGTTTGCAGAAGCCCCGGAACGAGGCCGATCTCGAACAGGCGGATCTCGACCGCGCGTCCTTCGTACCCCACGTACTCAGGGAACCCTTCGAGCAGGGAGCCGTTCCGGATCTCGGCCCACTCGCGTTCGAAGCTGTCCTTCGTGCCTCCGACACCGAAGGCGCGGTCGGCACTCCGCGAGAAACGCAGAGTCGGAACCTTGCGGCCGGTTTCCACCGCCGAGATGTGTGTACTCGAATACTCAACGAGTGCTGCGAGGTCTTCCTGCTTCCACCCGCGGGCCTCGCGTGACCTGCGTAGCCGTGCACCATAGGCGGCCTGTGGGCTGCTCCCGGGGTTCAACTCCTTGACGTTCAACCGGCTGCTACCAACTTTCCGCTCACGGATGACACGTTGAAGAGAGCCTGACTCTAGGCCACGCTGAGCCGCCTTGGTAGCGATGCGACTACGGAGTGGAGTCACGATGGCTGGGGCATACGGCGCTGTAAGTGGACAGAACCCCCCGCACCCTCCGGTCCCCGGCACCCTCGTCGTGGACACAGGACGTGATGACCGGGTGGGGGAGTTCCGAGGAGTCGCCGGCCCTTACTGGTCACTGCGCCCGGTCCGGGGCGGGGCCGAATGGGAGGTGGACCCGGCGTCCGTACGACTCGCGACGCCCATGGAACGCCTTCGCGCGGAGAACGCGCGGTGCAACGCCCGGAGCGAAGGACGCTTCCTGTGAGCCGCCGGGACGACGACCCGTTCGACTCGTTCCCGCTGAGGGCCCCGGAGCCCGTACCCGGGTGCCCCGAGTGCGACCGTCTCGTACGCTCCGAGAAGTCGGCCCGAGTACGGGCCGACCTGTCCGGGGCGACGGACGAGCGGGTCAGGCTCCGCACGCACCTGGAAGTCGCGCACCGCGTTCCGTCCCGTGCCGGGTGCACCGGACGCGGAAGGGGCGGGACGCGTGGTGCGTCCCGCCCCTTGTGACCGTCGTACGTGCTACTTCACCGGGGTGAAGTCGCGGGCGCCGATGAAGTCGGGCCGGCGGATGGGGGCCGCGAAGGGTTCTTCCGCCGTGTTGTCGACGCTGTTGAAGACGATGAAGACGTTCGACCGGGCGTAGGGGGTGATGTTGTCCCCGGAGCCGTGCATGGCGTTGCAGTCGAACCAGGTCGCCGAGCCGGCCTTGCCGGTGAAGAGCTTGATGCCGTGCCGGTCGGCGAGCTTGGTCAGCACCTCGTCGGAGGGGATGCCGGCGTCCTGCATCTGCAAGGACCTCTTGTAGTTGTCCTTGGGCGTCTCGCCCGCGCAGCCGACGAACGACTTGTGGGAGCCGGGCATGATCATGAGCCCGCCGTTGGTGTCGAAGTTCTCGGTCAGGGCGATCGAGACGGACACGGCGCGCATGTTCGGCAGGCCGTCCTCGGCGTGCCAGGTCTCGAAGTCGGAGTGCCAGTAGAAGCCGGAGGCTCCGAAGCCGGGCTTGACGTTGATCCGGGACTGGTGGACGTACACGTCGGAGCCGAGGATCTGGCGGGCGCGGCCCACCACACGCTCGTCCCGCACCAGCTTCGCGAAGACCTCGCTGAGCTTGTGGACCTCGAAGACCGAGCGCACGCTCTGCGACTTCGGCTCGATGATCGAGCGCTCGTCCGCGCGGACGGCGGGATCGGCGATCAGCCGGTCCAGCTCCGCCCGGTACTCGGCCACCTCATCGGGGGCGACGAGCTGGTCGACGGTGAGGAAGCCGTCGTGCTCGAAGCCCTGGAGGTCCTTCGCGGAGACCGGTCCCGGCGCGCCCGGCGCGGACCAGATGACCGGGTCCTGGCGGGGAGTGGTCATCTCGGCGGCGCCGCGCGAGGGGTACAGGTCGGCGCGTACATCGGTGGTCATGGTTCAGCCCTCCTCTGTCAGCAGTGGGTATACACCGTTCTCGTCGTGGTCCTCCCGTCCGGTGACGGGAGGATTGAACACGCACACGCAGCGGAAGTCGGTCTTCGGGCGCAGCGTGTGGTGCTCGTGCCCGTTCAGCAGGTACATCGTGCCGGGGGAGATCCAGTGCTTCTCGCCGGTCTCGTCGTTGGTGAGCTCGGCCTCGCCCTCGGTGCACAGAACGGCCTCGATGTGGTTGGCGTACCACATCGACGTCTCCGTGCCCGCGTACAGCACGGTCTCGTGGAGCGAGAAGCCCACCTTCTCCTTGGCGAGCACGATGCGCTTGCTCTCCCAGGTACCTGAAGCGGACTTGATGTGCCGGTCGGTGTTCTCGATGTCACTGAAAGATCGGACGATCACGGTGGGGTGGTGCCTTTCTCTTCTGTGTCCTGCTCAGTTGTGCCTGTGCGGGGGTGTTGCCCCCGCTCAGGCGGTCTCGCGGACGGACCGGGCCAGCGTGCGCAGGCCCTCGTCCAGCTCTTCGGGGGTGACGGTCAGCGGCGGGAGCAGCTTCACGACCTCGGACTGCGGGCCGGAGGTCTCCAGCAGCAGTCCCAGCTCGAAGGCGCGCTTGCAGACGGCGGACGCGCGCTCGGGGTCGGTGAACTCCAGGCCCCAGACCAGGCCGCGGCCGCGGAAGTGCGCGGTCTCCTCCTCGGCGCAGATGGCCAGCAGTGTCTGTTCGACCTGTTCGCCGCGGGCCAGGGTCTGCTTCTCCATCTGGCCGTCGGCCCAGTAGGCGTCCAGCGTGGCGGCGGCGGTGACGAAGGCCGGGTTGTTGCCGCGGAAGGTGCCGTTGTGCTCCCCGGGCTCCCACACGTCCAGCTCACCCTTGAACAGGCACAGCGACATCGGCAGACCGTACCCACTGATCGACTTCGACAGGGTCACGATGTCCGGGACGATGCCGGCCTCCTCGAACGAGAAGAACCCGCCGGTCCGGCCACAGCCCATCTGGATGTCGTCGACGATCAGGAGCATGTCCTGGCGGTGGCACAGCTCCTGCAGCGCGCGCAGCCACTCGGCGCGGGCGACGTTGATGCCGCCCTCACCCTGGACCGTCTCCACGATCACCGCGGCCGGCTTGTTCAGCCCCGACCCCTGGTCCTCCAGCAGCCGCTCGAACCACAGGAAGTCGGGGACCTGACCGTCGAAGTAGTTGTCGAACGGCATCGGGGTGCCGTGCACCAGCGGGATACCGGCACCGGCCCGCTTGAACGCGTTACCGGTCACCGCGAGCGAACCCAGCGACATCCCGTGGAACGCGTTGGTGAAGGAGACCACCGACTCACGGCCCTTGACCTTGCGCGCCAGCTTCAGCGCCGACTCCACCGCGTTCGTACCCGTCGGGCCCGGGAACATCACCTTGTACGGCAGGTCACGCGGACGCAGGATGACGTTCTCGAACGTCTCCAGGAACGCCCGCTTCGCCGTCGTGGCCATGTCCAGGCCGTGGGTGATGCCGTCACGCTCGATGTAGTCGATCAACGCGCGTTTCAGCACCGGGTTGTTGTGGCCGTAGTTCAGCGAACCGGCACCGGCGAAGAAGTCCAGGTACGAATGGCCGTCCTCGTCCGTGAGCCGGGCACCCTGCGCACGGTCGAAGACCGCGGGCCAGCTGCGGCAGTAGCTGCGTACTTCCGACTCAAGACTCTCGAAGACACTCAGGGCGGGCGGGGTGATGGTCACAGCTGATCTCCTGCTCGAGGGGGGTTGTGACGGGCGGCGGGTCAGGCATGCCCGGGAGAACCGCGCCCGGGCGGGGCGCGGAGGGGCGCTGGGAGGTCCTAGAAGGGGCCGATGCGGTACAGGACCTCCGGCAGGTGCGTCCCCTCGGGGAACAGATCCCCGTCGAAGAGCACCTCGTGCTCCAGCGGCACGTCGTGCCGCTGGGCGAAGGACGTGAACAGCCGGTCGGAGGCGGTGTTGTCCGGGGTGATGGTCGTCTCGACCGATGTCAGGCCCTGGTCGGAGGCGACCCGCGTGGTCAACGCGTCCAGCAGCGTGGCCGCCAGTCCCTTCCCGCGGTGGGCCTGGTCGACGGCCACCTGCCAGACGACGAGCGTCTCGGGACGGTCGGGGCGGATGTATCCGGTCACGAAGGCGATCGGGTCGCCGTTCTCGTCGCGGGCGACCACGGAGGTCGCCGCGAAGTCACGACACCACAGCAGGTAGCTGTACGAGGAGTTGAGGTCGAGGACCTCGGAGTCGCGGGCGATGCGCCAGAGCGCGGCTCCGTCCTCCACTCGCGGGGTGTCGATTCTGAGGAATTCGCTTCGGGCACGTGCAAAATCTGCTGGTGCGGCGGTCATGCGAATTGAATTTACCCAGCAAAAATCAAAATTGCATCGCCGCAAGGGGTTGGGTGGAGAGGCGCGCTGTGTTATCACGCGAGCGCGGACTCGCCTCGGAGGGGCGGCGATTCGGGTAAATTTGTCCGGAATTAATCGGTCATAACGGCCCCGGTGTGGGTTCGGTCACATCGCTGTAACTCTCGTGACACCCGTTCGGATTGCGTGGATCAGGCAAGCCGGAAGGGTGGCGTTTAGGTCCGGAGAACCGGGGAAGAAGAATGCGGGGAGCTGCTTCCGGTAAAGCAGCTCCCCTTTATGTGCCTATTAAATCGGCGCAGCTGTCGTCAGTGCGGCGGCTGTCGAATTCAATTCAGCTGTTCGGCCAGGTTTCCGCCACGGCTGCGCGGGCAGCATCGTGGTCGGGCGTCCGGCCCGCGGCCGTCAGCGCGGAGCCCAGGGCGTCCAGCGAGGACAGCACCGCCTCCCGGGACGCGTCCACGCCGTAGTGGTTGACGCGGATCATCTCCTTGGAGAGCGGCCCGCCTCCTGCGATCAGCGGCAGCGACGGGTCCGCCGCCAAGGCGTGCGCGACCAGCTCCGAGGCGTCGACACCCGCCGGGGTGCGCAGCGTCGTGGCGACCGGCGCCGCGTCACGGGCGTCGTGGACGTACGGCTCCAGCCCCCCGCCGAGCGCCGTGGCACCCGCGCGGGTCGCGGCGGCTGCCGAGGCGTGCCGCGCCATGACCGTGTCCAGGCCGTCCGCCTCGATCCGCTCCAGACACGCGTCGAGCGCCAGCATCTCCAGCTGGGCGGGAGCGTGCGGCAGCGCCCTGCGGCCCCCGTCGATCCAGCGGGCCTTCCAGTCCAGCAGCGAGAGGTAGGACCGACGCGGGGCCCGCGGGTTGTCCTCCATCCGCTCCCAGGCCCGCGGGCTCACCGACACCATGGACACCCCGGCCGGGCCGCCCATGGCCTTCTGCGCGCCGATGACGCACAGGTCCACCCCCCAGGCGTCCGGCAGCAGCGGCTCCGCGCCGACCGACGCGACGGCGTCCACCATGAACAGCGCGCCGTGCGCCCGGACCGCCTCGCCGATCTCGGCGACCGGATTGGTGTTGCCGGTCGCCGCCTCGGCGTGCACCAGCGACACGAAGTCGATCTCCGGGTGCTCGGCCAGCGCGCGCTCGACCTGCTCGGCGGTGACCGCCGAGTGGAACGGCACCGAGAGGTCGACGACCTCGGCACCGCAGTCACGCAGCCAGTCGCCGAAGGTCTGTCCGTACGGTCCGGTCACGATGTTCAGCGCGGTCGAACCTGGCCGGGCGCCGCCCCGGATGCAGCCTTCGAGGGGCAGCAGTGCCTCGCCCTGCATGATGACGACGTCCTGCTCGGTGGCGAGGAGGCCGGCCACCCGCCGCTCGATCGCTGCGAAACGCGCGGCGGTGAGCGGGGCGAGGTCGAGGAATGGGTGCGTCACGGTGGTGCTCTCTTCGGGTCGGCCGGTGCGCGGTCAGCGCCTGCGTCGAGGGTACCCAGCACCTCCCGGACCCCCAGGAGGACCGCCTCGTACAGTGCTGTCCATGAGCGATCACGAGGCGGCGCCGGTGCTGCGGATCAAGGGGCGGGTGCTCGTCGGCCCCGACGAGGCCAGGGACGGACTCTGGGCGGTGGGCGGGCGGATCACCTACGAGAGGCCGCCTCACGCGGACGACGCCGTGACGCTCACCGGCTGGGTACTGCCCGGTCTCGTCGACGCGCACTGCCATGTCGGCCTCGACCACCAGGGGCCCGTGGACGCCGCGACCAGTGAGAAGCAGGCCCTCACCGACCGGGAAGCGGGCACGCTGCTCATCCGGGACGCCGGATCGCCCTCCGACACCCGGTGGGTGGACGAGCGAGAGGACCTGCCGAAGATCATCAGGGCGGGGCGGCACATCGCCAGGACCCGTCGCTACATCCGCAACTTCGCCCATGAGATCGAGCCCGGCGACCTCGTCGCCTACGTCGCGCGGGAGGCACGGCGCGGCGACGGCTGGGTGAAGCTGGTGGGTGACTGGATCGACCGCGACGCCGGGGACCTCACCGCCTGCTGGCCGCGCGGTGAGGTCGAGGCCGCGATCGCCGAGGCGCACCGGCTCGGGGCCCGGGTCACCGCGCACTGCTTTGCCGAGGACTCGCTGCGGGACCTGGTGGAGGCCGGGATCGACTGCGTCGAACACGCGACGGGGCTGACCGAGGACACCATCCCGCTCTTCGCGGAGCGTGGCGTGGCGATCGTCCCGACCCTGGTCAACATCGCCACCTTCCCCGCCCTCGCGGCGGGCGGCGAGGCCAAGTTCCCCCGCTGGTCCGCCCACATGCGACGGCTCCACGAGCGCCGGTACGACACGGTGCGCGCGGCCTACGACGCAGGGATCCCGGTCTTCACCGGCACGGACGCGGGAGGATCGCTGGCGCACGGCCTGATCGCCGACGAGGTCGCCGAACTGGTGAAGGCGGGCATCCCCGCCCGCGACGCGCTCTCCGCGACGGCCTGGGGCGCACGGCGGTGGCTCGGCAGGCCGGTGCTGGAGGAGGGGGCCCCGGCGGACCTCGTGGTGTACGACGAGGACCCGAGGGCGGACGTGAGGGCGCTGGCGTCCCCTCGGGCGGTGGTGCTCAATGGGCGGGTGATGGGCTGACTTTCGTTGACCCCCGGAGGGGTGCTGTGTTGACCGGCGGTGACTTCGGGGCACGGCTGTCGTTGAAGCACCTCTGCGCGCGGCCCGGAGCGGCCGACGGGCGCTCGAACAGCAACACCTTCCGTCCGGCCGTCCTGGCGCTCGCCGCCGCTCCCGTCGCCCTGCTCGTCGCCGTCCCCGCGCAGGCAGCCACCGCGACGACGCCGGCCACCCCGGCCGGGGGCCACGGAAAGGCGAGCACGGTCGTGCTCCGCGCCGGACTCGACGTCTCCCTCCTGAACAAGTCGGTCCAGGTGCCGCTCACGGCCACGCTCAACAAGGTGCACGCGCCGGCGAGGACGGCGCTCGGCGTGAAGCTCGACGGAGTCGAGAAGGGCCGCCCCGTCCACGTACTGAAGGCCGACGTCGCCACGGCTGACCCTCCCTCGGAGAGCGGTGCCCGCGCGGCGGAACACCGCTCTCCCGACCCGGGGAGCCGTCAGCCGACGGCTCTCCGCGGCAGCCCCTGCAGGGCCAGGTCCAGTGCCTGCAGGAACCGGTTGGTCGTCACGCGGTCGCGTACGGCGATCCGCAGCCACTCGCTGCCCAGCCCGGGGAAGGTGTCCCCGCGCCGCGCCGCGAACCCGCGTGCGCGCAGCAGCTCCCGCACCTCGTCCGCGCGCTCCAGCCGCAGCAGCACGAACGGCCCGGCGGCCGGCTCCACCACCCGCAACTCACTGAACTCCGCGAGCCCGGCCAGCAGATGCGCGCGGTCCACCGCGATCCGGTCCGCGGCGTCCGCCGCCTCGACCAGCGCGCGTGGTTCCATGCACGCCTCCGCCGCGGCCAGGGCGGGGGAGGAGACCGGCCACAGCGGCTGCGCCTCCTGGAGCAGGCCGATCGTCGCCGGATCGGCGAGCACATAGCCGATCCGCAGGCCCGCGAGACCCCAGGTCTTGGTCAGGCTGCGCAGGACGACGAGCCCGGGGACGTCCTGGCGTGCGCAGAGAGCCTCGCGCTCGCCCGGCACGGCGTCCATGAACGCCTCGTCGACCACCAGCGTTCTCCCGGGCCGCGCCAGTTGCTCCAGCACGTCCGCCGGATGGAGCACGGACGTCGGGTTGGTCGGATTGCCGACCACCACCAGATCCGCGTCCTCGGGCACCGCCGCCGGATTCAGCCGGAAGCCGTCCTCCGGGCGCAGCAGAACACGGCCCACCTCGTGGCCCGCGGCACGCAGAGCGGCCTCCGGCTCGGTGAACTGCGGGTGCACGACGACCGGCCGGGCGGCCGGCAGAGCCCGCGCGATCAGCACGAACGCCTCGGCCGCACCCGCCGTGAGCAGGACCCTCTCCTCGGGCAGACCGTGCCGTCCGGCGACCGCCGTCCGCGCCGGCCGCCCGTCCGGATAGGCCGCCAGCGAACCGAGCGACGCCACTATCCGCCTGCGCAGCCACTCCGGGGGTGTGCCGGTCCGTACGTTGACGGCGAGGTCGGTCAGATCCAGGCCGCGTACTTCCGCGTCGCCGTGGTGCCGCAGATCGGGCCCGGCGCTCTCGATGTGCTTCGTGGGGGGCAGCATGGCAGCCATGGTGAACGGCTCGGCGCCATTCGTCGATGCCCGGGTGACGGCCGGGGGTCTTCGGCGCGCCACCGCACAGGTCGCCGACGCCGACTTCCGCTTGGGAACCAGCAGTTCACAGCCGCCCATCGACGCGGCCGCCTCCGCGACCGACCCGGTGGCCACAGCGGTGAGGGAAACCGACGAAGGATGGGGCACGGAGACCTTCGCCAGCGCCTCCGCCGGGTAGGACCGGACGGGCACCCCCAGGCGCTCCGCCGCACCGGTGATCCCCGGCTCGTCGGCCCGGGCGTCGAGCGTCGCCAGTTCGACCACGTCGCCGGCCGCCGCCCCGGCCTCCTGAAGGGTCGTGCGGATGAGCCGGAGCACCTCCTCGGCCGGGACGCCGTGACGGGCGCCGACGCCGACGACGAGCTCGGCTCGGGTCATGGGGAGCAGTCCTCTCGGGGACGGGGAAGCGGGCCACGGACGGGGGACGGACGGGGGACGGACGGGGGACGCGGAGAAGGACCGGTAAGGGCGTCCTGAGGTGCGGGGAGCGGGGTCGATCCGCTAGCAAGGGCGCATGGCGGTATTCGTCGCGCTCGGCGCGTTCCTGATGACCCTGGCGGGCGGCTGGGTCGCGCAGCGCGTCAGCGACCGCCGTCACCTCGTGCTCGGCTTCGCCGGCGGACTGATGCTGGGCGTCGTGGGTCTCGACCTGCTGCCCGAGGCGGTGGAGGCCGCGGGCGGCCTGGTCTTCGGCGTCCCCGCCGCCCTGCTGCTGTTCGTGGGCGGCTTCCTGACGGCGCATCTCGTCGAACGTTCGCTGGCCGTGCGCCAGGCGGCGCACGGGGCGGGCGAGGAACGTGTCCCGCAGGTCGGGCTGACGGCGGCGGCCGCGATGGTGGGCCACAGCCTGATGGACGGCGTGGCCCTCGGCGCCGCGTTCCAGGTCGGCGGAGGCATGGGAGCCGCCGTCGCGCTCGCCGTCATCACCCACGACTTCGCCGACGGGTTCAACACGTACACGATCACCAGCCTCTACGGGAACGCCCGCCGCAAGGCGCTCCTCATGCTGTACGCGGACGCCCTGGCCCCGATCGTGGGCGCTGCGACCACCCTGCTGTTCACCCTTCCGGAGGAACTGCTCGGCTGCTATCTCGGCTTCTTCGGCGGGGCGCTCCTCTACCTCGCCGCGGCCGAGATCCTTCCCGAGGCGCACCACGACCACCCGGCCCGCTCCACGCTGCTGTGCACGGTCGCGGGAGTGGGCTTCATCTGGCTGGTGGTCGGCGTCGCGGAGTGACGCCACGCCCGGCGCCGCTCCACCGGAACGGAACGGCGTCACCCCCGGCACTGCTCCACGAAACGCCGCGCGACCCCGGGCGCCGCCGCCCAGTGCGTATGCAGGTAACTCGCGTGCACGCCCCCCTGCACGAAGCCCTCCACCCGCCGCTCGGGCTGGTGCAGACCCCAGGCCGGCGTCGGTCCGGCCCCGGGCTCCAGCACCGTCCGGTGGAACTCGTGCCCGCGCAGCCGCGTCCCGGCAACCGCCAGCACGCTGTCGGAGACCGCCACCGCCTGCCGGTAGCCGAGGGTCAGCCGCTCGGACATCCGTGCCGAGGCGTCCAGCACCCCGCACATCGGGCGGCCGTCCAGCTCACGGGCCAGATAGAGCAGCCCGGCGCACTCCGCCGCCACCGGGGCACCGGACAGCGCGAGACCGGTCACCGCCCCGCGCATCGGCTCGTTGGCCGACAGTTCGGGGGCGTACATCTCCGGGAAGCCGCCGCCTATGACGAGCCCCGCCGTGCCCGCGGGCAGCTTCTCGTCGTGGAGCGGATCGAAGACGACCACCTCCGCGCCCGCCGCCGCCAGGAGCTCGGCGTGCTCCGCGTAGGCGAAGGTGAACGCAGCGCCACCCGCCACGGCGACCACGGGCCGGGTGCCCGGTGCCGGATGCCGCTCCGGCTCCCACGCCTCGTCGGGCAGGTCCGGTGCGGAGCGGGCCAGCGCCATCAGGGCGTCCAGCTCACAGCCCTCGCGGACACGGTCGCCCATCGCGCGCACGGCGTCGAGGGCGTCGGTCCGCCGCTCGGCCACCGGGACCAGGCCCAGATGACGTGACGGGGTCGCCACCTGAGGGGCCCGCCGCAGCACCCCGAGGACCGGCAGCCCGGACTCGTCGAGCGCCTCCCGAAGCAACGCCTCGTGACGGTCGGAGGCCACCTTGTTCAGGATCACGCCGCCGATCCGCACCTCCGGGTCCCAGGAGGCGAAGCCGTGCACGAGCGCCGCGACCGACCGCGACTGCGAGGACGCGTCCACGACCAGGACGACGGGCGCCCGCAGCAGCTTGGACACCTGGGCGGTCGAGGCCAGTTCGCCCTGCCCCGACGCCCCGTCGTACAGCCCCATCACGCCCTCGACGACGGCCAGGTCGCAGCCGCTCGCCCCGTGCGCGAACAGCGGGGCGACCAGATCGGGCCCGCACATGTAGGCGTCGAGGTTGCGCCCCGGCCGGCCGGTGGCCAGCGCGTGGTAACCCGGGTCGATGTAGTCCGGCCCCACCTTGTGCGGGGACACCGCGAGGCCACGCTCCGAGAAGGCCGCCATCAGGCCCGTGGCGACCGTGGTCTTGCCGCTGCCCGAAGCGGGTGCGGCTATGACCAGACGAGGAACACTCACCACTCGATGCCTCTCTGGCCCTTCTGACCGGCGTCCATCGGGTGCTTGACCTTGGACATGTCCGTCACCAGGTCGGCGGCCTCGATCAGTTTCTGCGGTGCGTTCCGCCCCGTGATCACCACGTGCTGCGTCCCCGGACGGCCGCGCATCACCTCGACGACCTCGTCGGTGTCGATCCAGCCCCAGTGCATCGGATAGGCGAACTCGTCGAGCACGTACAGCTTGTACGTCTCGGCGGCCAGGTCACGCTTGACCTGCTCCCACCCCTCGCGGGCCTTCTCCTCGTTGTCGGAGTTGTCACCGTGGATGCCCCTCTGGACCCACGACCAGCCCTCGCCCATCTTGTGCCAGTCGACGCTGCCGCCCTCGCCGCTCGCGCCGAGCACCTTCAGCGCGTTCTCCTCGCCGACCTTCCACTTCGCCGACTTCACGAACTGGAAAACCCCGATCGGCCAGCCCTGGTTCCAGGCCCGCAGGGCCAGCCCGAAGGCCGCCGTCGACTTGCCCTTGCCGACGCCCGTGTGGACGAACAGCAGTGGACGATTGCGGCGCTGACGCGTCGTCAGCCCGTCGTCCGGTACCGATACAGGCTGTCCCTGTGGCATTACGCGGCCCTCCCGGCAGCAGTGATGTCCTTGACCAGCCCGGCGATCGAGTCGGCCCGCAGCTCGTCGAGCGTGACCGCGCTGCCTCCCAGATCCCGGGCGAGCTGTGCGGCGAGGCCGAGGCGCACGAACCCCGACTCGCAGTCCACGACGACCGACGCGGTGCCCTCCGAGGCGTGCAGCCGCCCGGCGCGCCCCGCCAGCGCCACCGGATCCACGCCCCCGGTCGCCCGGCCGTCCGTCACCACGACGAGCAGCGCCCGTCGCGACGGATCACGCATCCGCTCCACCCGCAGTACGTCGTGCGCCTTCAGCAGTCCGGCGGCCAGCGGGGTGCGCCCGCCTGTCGGGAGCGACTCCAGCCGGGCGGCGGCCGCGTCCACCGACGAGGTCGGGGGCAGCGCCACCCCGGCTTCCTTCCCCCGGAAGGTGACCAGACCGACCTTGTCCCTGCGCTGGTACGCGTCCAGCAGCAGCGACATCACCGCCCCCTTCACCGCGCTCATGCGCTGCCGGGCCGCCATCGACCCGGAGGCGTCCACCACGAACAGCACGAGATTGCCCTCGCGCCCCTCCCGCGTCGCCTGCCGCAGATCGTCACGCCGTACGACGAGACCCCGGCCCGACCGCCCGCGTGCCCGCTGGTGCGGCGCCGCCGCCTGCACGGTCGCCGCCAGGTGCAGCTTCGTCAGCGCCCCCTCGGGCCGCCGTGAACCGGTGGTCCGGCCGTGCTCGGTGCGTGCCTTGGACCGCCGCCCCGCCGCGCCCTCGCCCAGACCCGGCACGTTGAGCGTCTTCGTCCGGAACGGTTCGCCGGCCCGCACGGGCCGCTGCTCACCGCCGCCGCCCGGCGCGGGCGCGTCCCCGCTCCCGGTGTCCTCCCGGCCGGGCCCGTCGGCGCCTGGGTCATCTGTACTTCCGTCGTCGGCGCCGCCCCCATCCGGGCCGCCGCCGTCGCTCTCGGGCCCGTCGCCCTGCGGGGGCACCCCGCCGCCGGGCCCGTCGGGGCCGGGATCGTCGTCGCCGCCTCGCTCGTCCGCGGCATCCTGGAGGGCCTCGTCCAGCTTGTCCTCGTCCAGCCCGGGCGCGTCGAACGGATTGCGCCTGCGCCGGTGGGGGAGTGCCAGGAGCGCGGCCTGCCGCACGTCGTCCGCGACGACCTCCTCGCGCCCCGCCCACGCCGCGAGCGCCGTCGCGGTCCGCGCCATGACGATGTCGGCGCGCATCCCGTCGACCTCGAACGCCGCACAGGTCGCCGCGATCTGCCGCAACACGCCGTCACCGAGCACCACACGGGGGAGCAGGGCGCGCGCGGCGACGATACGCTCACGCAGCGCCGTCTCCTCGTCCGCCCACCGTGCCGCGAACCCGGCCGGATCGTCGTCGTACGCGAGCCTCCGCCGCACGACCTCCACCCGCAGGTCGGTCTCCCGCGAGGCGGCCACCTCGACGGTCAGCCCGAAGCGGTCCAGCAACTGCGGCCGGAGTTCGCCCTCCTCCGGGTTCATCGTTCCGACCAGCAGGAACCGGGCCGCGTGGCGGACCGAGACACCCTCCCGCTCGACGTACGAGGCACCCATGGCTGAGGCATCGAGCAGCAGGTCCACCAGGTGGTCATGAAGCAGATTGACCTCGTCGACATACAGGATCCCGCGATGGGCGTCGGCGAGGAGCCCCGGCTCGAAGGCCTTCACGCCCTCCGAGAGGGCCCGCTCGATGTCCAGCGCACCCACCAGCCGGTCCTCCGACGCGCCGACCGGAAGCTCCACGGTCCGCGCCGCGCGCGACACGCCCGCCCCCGCGTCATGGGGGCCGTCGGGACACGCCGGGTCGGGCGCCCCCGGGTCGCACGAGAAACGGCACCCCGCCACGACCGCGACCTCGGGCATGAGGGCGGCCAGCGCCCGCACCGCGGTGGACTTCGCGGTGCCCTTCTCACCCCGGACAAGGACCCCGCCCACGGCGGGACTGACGGCGTTGAGCAGCAGCCCGAGCCGCAGATCGTCCTGCCCGACGATGGCGGTGAAGGGATACGGCGTACTCACGGAGCCTCCTCTGTAACGGTCACATCTGCACTCTCACGTCCGGCCCCGGCGAGCCCCGGCCCGTCCGGAGCGGGTCTCCCGGGCTCCTCGGGCGCTCCAGGGGCGAGGCCGGGCATGGGCGGCGCGCCCGGTGCGAGGAACGGGAGCCCCTCCGGCGCGCCGGTCTCGATCAGCCGCCACAACGCGTCCGTGTCGGCGTGTTCCTCGATCAGGTCCCCGAGCCGGTCGAGCTGTTCCTCCCGCAGGGCCCCGAAGCTCGTGTCCGGCGCCGGGGTGAACCGGCGCCCGGCGGCCCGCGCGACCTCGGTCAGGAACGCCCGCCGGAAGGCGTCGCTCTCCAGCGACCCGTGCCAGTGCGTCCCCCACACCGCGCCCACCCGGCAGCCGTCGAGGAACGGCTCGCCGCCGCCCACCTCGGCGACCCCGTGATGGATCTCGTACCCCTCCACCGGCTCCCCGAGAGCCTCTCCGACCGGCCGGGCCAGGACCTTCTCGCGGCCGAAACGGACCCGCACCGGCAGCAGCCCGAGGCCCTCGACGAGCCCGGCCCGCGACTCCACGTCGTCCTCGACGCGCTCGCCCAGTACCTGGAACCCGCCGCAGATCCCCAGCACCGGCCGCCCCTCGGCGGCCCGCCGCAGCAGGGCGTCCGCCAGACCGCGCTCCCGCAGCCACGCCAGCGCCTTCACGGTGCCCCGCGTCCCCGGCACGATCACCAGATCCGCGTCGACGAGCTCCTCCGCGCGGTCCACGAACCGCACCACCACACCCGGCTCGGCCGCCAGCGCGTCCACGTCGGTGAAGTTCGACATCAGCGGCACCGCGCACACCGCGACCCGCAGGACGTCCTCGCCGTGCGGCGGCGCGACGACCGACTCCCGCACGGCGCCGCGCATCGACACCCGCAGCCCGTCCTCCTCGTCGATGCCCAGACCGTGGGCGTACGGCAGCACCCCGTACGTCCGCCGGCCCGTGAGCCCCAGCAGCATGTCGAGACCGGGTTCCAGGAGCGACACGTCACCACGGAACTTGTTGACGAGGTACCCGGCGATCAGCGCCTGGTCCTCCGGGCTCAGCAGCGCCGTCGTGCCGAAGAACGAGGCGAACACCCCGCCCCGGTCGATGTCGCCGACCACCAGCACCGGGAAGCGCGCGGCCCGCGCGATGCCCATGTTCACGATGTCCGTACGCCGCAGATTGATCTCGGCCGGACTGCCCGCGCCCTCGCAGATCACCGCGTCATAGGTCCCCCGCAGCTGCTCCAGACAGTCCGTGACCGTCCCCAGCAGCGCCTCCTGGCGCCCCCCGTGGTAGCCGCGCGCACTCATCTCGCCGACCGGCTTCCCCATCAGGACGACCTGGCTGGAGCGGTCGCCACCGGGCTTGAGCAGCACCGGGTTCATCAGGGCAGACGGCTCCACCCGGGCGGCCTGCGCCTGCATCGCCTGCGCCCGGCCGATCTCCGCCCCCTCCCGGGTCACGAACGAGTTCAGCGACATGTTCTGCGCCTTGAACGGCGCGACCTTCACCCCCCGGCGCACCAGCCACCGGCAGATCCCCGCGGTGACCACGCTCTTGCCCGCGTCCGACGTGGTACCCGCGACCAGCAACCCGCCGCTCATGTGGCTCTCCGTCCCCTGGCCAGCCGCCCCGCCGCGCACACGGCGAGGGCCAGCACACTCACCCGGCGCGACAGCCGCACCGCCCGTTCGATGTCCGTGACCCGCACGTCCCGGCCGGCCCCGCCGTTGAGCACCGGCCGGTGCTCCACCCGCCCGCCGTACGCGAGGGTCCCGCCGAGCCGTACGCCGAGCGCCCCCGCGAACGAGGCCTCCACCGGGCCCGCGTTGGGGCTGGGATGCCGGCGCGCGTCGGCCCGCCACGCCCGGACGGCCTCGCACGGGCGTCCACCGGCGGCCACGGCCAGGGCGGCGGTCAGCCGGGCCCCGGGCCAGCCGACGACGTCGTCGAGCCGGGCCGAGGCCCAGCCGTAGCGCCGGTGGCGGGACGACTTGTGCCCGACCATCGCGTCGAGCGTGTTGACGGCACGGAAGCCGACCAGCCCCGGCACTCCGCCGAGCGCCCCCCACACCAGGGCCCCCACGACGGCGTCGGAGGTGTTCTCGGCGACGGACTCCACCACCGCGCGGGCGATGCCAGGACCGTCCAGTGCCTGGGGGTCCCGGCCGCACAGGTGCGGCAGCCGCTCCCGGGCCAGCTCGATGTCCCCGGCGGCCAGTGCCCCGCCGACGGCACGCGCCTCGCGGCCCAGCGACGTGCCCCCGACGACGGACCAGGTGGCGGCGGCCGTCAGCGCCACCGCGGCGGCGGGACGGTGGCGCACGGCACGGGCGGCCAGCGCGGCGGCGCCCGTGGCGCCCCCGGCGCAGACGAGCGTGTGCAGGGCACCCCAGCCGCGGTGATCGCGCCACAGCAGGCTCTCGACGCCCGCCGCGGCACGCCCGAAGGCGGCGACGGGGTGGCCCCGCCGGGGGTCACCGAGCAGCAGGTCGCCGATCAGCCCGGCGGTGGCGCCGTACGCGAAGACGCGGTCGGCTCGCACCGCTCAGCCGGCCGTCGTGCCTCGAAGGGCCTTCTCGGAAGGTGGTGCGGTGACCGACGCAGGGCAGCCAGACATGGCGTATGTCCTCACTCAGGGTCCGCGCCCTGGTTCGACGTGACCGGCGACGAGAGTCTCCTGGCTCCCGGATCGGCAGTTCCTCCGGCCTTCCAGTCCGCGGTGGCGGACCGTGACTTCCGTGTGGAGGCTGCTCCCCGGTGACAGTGGCGGGACCGCGCCGGATTCGCACCGGCTTCCTCTCTGTCGCCGTAGGACCGGCCGGCACACGGGGTGCCGGTCGGCCTAAATGGCTCCGGCAGTCCATCACGCTGCGCGAACGCCCGTCAACCTGCCGTTGACCTGCGAGGCTTCAGTGTGCTCAGACGCACATCGGGCCGGACACACGCGAGGTGTGTCCGGCCCGACGCGGGTGCCCGTCCGGTGGGTCAGGCGACGATCAGATAGATCCCGTAGGCGACCGCCGCCACGCACAGCGCGAAGCAGGCGTACGCGCCGGTGCGCGCCACGATGCCACCACCGCCGCCCTGTGCCGTCGCCGTCTGCCTGGCGAGGCCCGTGACGCCGAGGGTGAAGAGGCCGACCAGCGCGACGGTGATCACGAGGCTGACGCCGAAGACGGACGCGAGAGCTGCCCAGTCGATGTTCATACGGATCTGTCCTTACACCGTGGCCGGCCGGTCGGCCGGGGTCTCGGACGCCGGGGCGTGGATGGTGGTCTTGAGGTCCGGGACGGCCACGCCGACGGGCGGCGGGCTGACGGCCGCCATGGCCGTCGTGACGACGCCCGCGGGCTCGCCCCCGTCCGCGTTCACGTTGGTGTGGTCGACCGGCTTGCGGCGCGACAGCAGCCAGATGGCGCCGGACCCCGCGACGAGCAGGACGGCGACCACAGCGACGCCCCAGGGGCCCTGCTTGGTCAGGAACTCGGCGCCCGCGCCCACCAGACCGGCGGCCGGCAGGGTCAGACCCCAGGCGACGAACATCCGGGTGGCGGTGGACCAGCGGACCACGCCCCCCTTGCGTCCGAGGCCCGCGCCCATGACGGCACCGGAGCAGGACTGCGTGGTCGACAGGGAGAAGCCGAGGTGCGAGGAGGCCAGGATGACCGTGGCCGCGCTCGTCTGGGCCGCGAAGCCCTGCGGCGGACGCAGGTCGGTGAGGCCGCTGCCCATGGTGCGGATGATGCGCCAGCCGCCGAGGTAGGTGCCCAGGGCGATCGCGATACCGGCGGAGGCGATGACCCAGACCGGAGGGTTGGAGCCGGGGGCGAGGACGCCACCGGTGACCAGGGCCAGGGTGATGATGCCCATGGTCTTCTGCGCGTCGTTGGTGCCGTGGGCGAGCGAGACCAGGCCGGCCGAGGCGATCTGGCCGGCGCGGTATCCCTTGGCCGTCGACTTGAGCTGGGCCTCGTCGGTGATCTTCCGGTTGAGGCGGTACGTCAGCTTCGTGGCCAGCAGCGCGGCGACACCGGCCACCAGGGGCGCGGCGATCGCGGGCAGCAGGACCTTCGTGACGACGGTGCCGCCGTCGATCGAGGACCAGCCGGCCGACATCACCGCGGCGCCGATGAGGCCGCCGAAGAGTGCGTGGGAGGAACTGGAGGGCAGGCCGACCAGCCAGGTCAGCAGATTCCACAGGATCGCGCCGACGAGCGCGGCGAAGATGACCTCGGTTCTGAGGCCGTCCTCGTTGATGATCCCGCCGGAGATCGTCTTGGCGACCTCCACCGACAGGAACGCGCCGACGAGGTTGAGGACGGCGGACATGGCCACCGCTGTCTTGGGCTTGAGAGCGCCGGTCGAGATGGTGGTCGCCATCGCGTTGGCGGTGTCGTGGAAACCGTTCGTGAAATCGAACACGAGAGCTGTCACGACCACAATCGCAAGCAGCAGCGTGATGTGTTCCATTTACCCAGGCAATCGTTCGACGTCATTGGCACGGGGAACGTAAGCAACCTGGATGAACGGAAGATGAACTGGGCAGGGCGACACGGTGACCCCAATCGCGTGGGCGGGTTCCGCTTGTGTGCGCGAGGAGTGGGCCGCGCCCCGGCGGGCGGTGCGGGGCCCGGCTGCCGCCCGGCGGGAACGTCCGTGCTGCGACCGATTTGCCCCGTTGGCGAGACATCGGTCACGTCGCCTTAGGATCCCCGCA
The DNA here is from genome assembly GCF_029428875.1 of Streptomyces sp. JH34. Classification (NCBI taxonomy): domain Bacteria; kingdom Bacillati; phylum Actinomycetota; class Actinomycetes; order Kitasatosporales; family Streptomycetaceae; genus Streptomyces; species Streptomyces sp. JH34. The sequence goes on from NZ_JAJSOO010000001.1 coordinate 5,806,012, forward strand.
TGAGTGACGTGGACAAGGGCGCGATCGGGCAGGCGTGGGACGGTGTCGTCGCGACGGCCCGGCGGACCGCGGCGGAGGGTCTGGTCGTCGGGACCTCGGGCAACGTGTCGGCCCGGGTGGGTGACGTCGTCCTGGTCACCCCCAGCGGGGTGTCCTACGACCGGCTCGGGCCCGGGGACGCGGTCGGCGTCGACCTCGAAGGACGGCAGGTCCTGGGCGACATGGTCCCCACCAGCGAGCTCCCGCTGCACCTGGCCGTCTACCGCCACACCGACGCCGCGGCCGTCGTCCACACCCACGCCGTGCACGCCACGGCCGTCTCCACCCTCGTCCCCGAGGTGCCGCTCGTCCACTACGCCGCCGCCGTCCTCGGCGGCCCCGTCCGCACCGCTCCGTACGCGCGCTACGGAACGCGGGAGCTCGCCGGCAACATGCTGACCGCCCTGCGCGGCCGCACCGGCTGCCTGCTGCGGAACCACGGCACGGTCACCTACGGGAGCACCCTCGACGAGGCCTACGACCGCACCGCCCAGCTCGAGTGGATGTGCAGGCTCTGGCTCACCGCGAGCTCCGTGCCCGGCCACCGCCCGAGTCTCCTCACCCCGGCCCAGCTGCGCGACGTGCAGGACGCCCTGGAGGGGTACGGCCAGCCCGGCTGAGCGGGGCCCCCGCACCGTACGGCCGAGGCCCACTGGCCGTCGGCGCCGCCGCCCGGGAGACTGGAGCCGTGCGCCCGGCAACAGCGGCGGCAGTGGCCGCCACATCGGTCCTCGGCGTCGGCGCGGCAGCGGTCGCCGCCGGACGCTACGCCAGCGACGCCGCCCTCGGGGCGCCGTCGCCACGTCCCTTCCCGGCCGACCGCCGTCTCACCGTGCACGCCACCGCGGCCGGGCAGGTCACCCTGACCCGCTCCTTCTCGGCCCTGCGGCCCGGCACGTACGGACTGACCGGCCGCGATGTGCACGCGGTCGTCGGCCCGGTGGCCGAACAGCCGCCCGACGGCCCCGCGGTCTCCGCCGACACCGTCGTGCGCCGGCTGGAGCGCGTCACCCTCGGAAGCCTGAAACCGGGCACCAGGGTCCGCCTCACCCCCGAGCTCCACCGCGGCGACCCGCTCGCCGCCCTCGGGCTCGCGTACAAGGAGGTCGAGGTCCCCGGTGAACTCGGTGCCCTGCCCGCCTGGTTCGTGCCCGGCGCCCGCGACACCTGGGTGATCACCGTGCACGGCCTCGGCACCACCAGGAACCACCCCCTGAACGTCACGGGATTCCTCCACGACCAGCAGTTCCCCGTGCTCGACCTCGCCTACCGCGGTGACCCGGGCGCCCCACGCTCCCCGGACGGACTCGCCCACCTCGGCGAGTCCGAATGGCGCGACCTCGACGCGGCCGTCCGCTACGCCGTGCGCTACGGGGCCGAGAGCGTCATCCTGCACGGCTGGTCGTCCGGCGCCTCGATGGCCCTGCACGCGGCCGTCAACTCGGCCCTCCGCGACCGCATCAGCGGTCTCGTCCTCGACTCCCCGGTCCTGGACTGGAGGACGACCCTCCGGGCGCTCGCCTCGGCCCGGGGCGTCCCCTCCGCGCTGCTGCCCCTCGCGGTCCGTGCGGCCCAGGGCCAGACGGGAGTGCACGGCGCCCGGCTGCTGGAAACCTCGGTGCCGACGGCCCTGCACGTCCCCACGCTCGTCCTCCACGGCCCCGACGACACCCTCGCCCCCTGGCGGGAGTCCCGGGAACTCGCCACCCGCCGGCCCGACCTCGTGACCCTGCACGCCGTACCGCAGGCTCCGCATGCGGCGATGTGGAACGCCGACCCCGCCGGTTACGAAGAGGTGCTCCGGCGCTTCCTCACGCCCCTGATGTGAGCCGATGGGCCGGAACCACCCGGTCGACGACCCGGCCAGGAGCCCCCGCGAACCCCGGTGACACGGCTTCCGTTTGGGCTTTCGGCCCGTCAGAGGCAAGACTGCTCCTCGTGACGTCCCGTACCCCGCGCGACTCCAGGCTGCGACTTGTCCGCCCACGACCCCAGGCAACCGCCCGCAAGGCCGTGACGACCCGGCGCACCAGGCCGGCCCCCCGCCCACCCGAGGGCACACCGCCCCCGGCCGAACTGGCACGCCAGGCCAGGGCCGTACTGGCCGACGCCGTGCGGATCGCCCACTGGGCCGCGGACGGTTCGACCACGGGCTCCGCCCCGCTCGCCGCCCAGGCCCTGGAACGGGCCGCCGCCGCCCTCGGACTCTCCCCGTCCCAGGTGCGCGCCGGATGGGACCGGGCCAGGCTGGCCGGACTCATCGAGCTGCACGGCGACACCGCCCGCCCCGGCTGGCGGCTGCGCGCCTGGGACCGTGACGACTCCGCCGTGCTCCGCGGCTGGGTGGCGCTCTTCGACGCGTGGTCGCTCGTCCACGTCTCACCCGAGGGCATCGAGGCCACCGCGGTGGCGGAGGCCGTCGAGGCGGTGCCCCAGGTGCTGTCCCTCCTTCAGCTGTCGGCGGGCCCCGTCACCGTGCCCGCCCTCCTCGACCTGCTGGGCCAGCGCGTCGCGGAACTCCACGAGGAGCGGTGCGAGGTGCCGTACGGGCCGCAGGCGCAGCCCGCGCCCACCGGCGGGGGACCGGCCGATCTGAACGCACTGCTGCTGGACTGGGCGCTGGAGGGGCTCGCCTCCGTCGGCGCGCTCACGCTGGGCGCCGGGCACGCCACCCTCACCCCGCTGGGCAACTGGGCGGTCTGGGTCAAGCTGGAGCAGATCTGCGTCGCGGCCCAGAGCCCGGCGGGGAACATCGAGCAGTCGGCCGCCGACATGCTGCTCGGCTGCGCACGGCTCACCCCGGGCCCGGCCCGCGCCGAATACCGGGCCTGGCTCGCGGCCCGGCCCGTCGGCAGCGCCGTGGCCGAACTGCTGGCCGTCGCCCGCGGCGAGGACGCCCTGCTGCGCGGTCTGGCCTTCGAGGCGTTGCGCGTCGTCGGCGCCCCCGCCGAGCCCGTCGTCCGCTCCGTCGTCACCGAGGCACCGCTGCGGCCCTACGCGCTGCTGTGGCTCGCCGAGTACGAGGGCACCGACCCGGACGACGCCCAGGACGTCCTCAGCCGCGAGGAGGCCACCTGGCTCTGGGTCGACACCGCCGCGGCCGTGGCCGACCACGGGGAGACCGGGCTGCTGGTCCGCCATCTCGACTCCGCCGTCCAGGGCACGGTCCCCGCGCTCCTGGACGAGGTGAGAGCCGTCGGACACCCGCGGACCGTCCAGGTGCTGGTCGCCCTGGCCGCCGCCCATCCGGACCCGGCCCTCGCCAAAGCCGTACGCCGCGCCGCCTTCCAGGTGCACACCGGCGGGGTGTGACCGCGCAGCCCCGGGGCGTTCAGCCCGAGGACCCCGGGGCGTACGTACCGAAGCTCCAGACGTTGCCCTCGGCGTCCCGCGCCATGTAGTCGCGGGAGCCGTAGTCCTGGTCGGTGGGCGGCATCAGGATCTCCACGCCGTGTTCCACGGCCCGCGCGTGGTGGGCGTCCACCTCGTCCACCACCACGTACACCCCGGTGGGTCCACCACCGGCCATCGCCTCGGCGAAGACACCCCCGCGTCCCTTCGAGCCGAGCATCACCCTGCCGTTGCCGCAGGACAGCTCGGCGTGCAGCACGCTGCCGTCCTCACCCTCGTACACCGCTTCCTCGGTGAACCCCAGGGCCTGGGTCAGCATCCTGACCGCTGCCTTCGCGTCGTCGTACAGAATCGTCGGGAAGATCGTGGGAACGCCGCCCGTGCCTGCCATCGGACTCACCTCTCCTGTTCACCCGCACCACTTCGATGTGATCCGCGTCTCAGTTTCCATCATCGGCCGGCCATCGGTGATCTCAGCCGAAGGTGTCGCACCGGCTCGGGTCCCCGGTGCGGAATCCCGTCGTGAACCACCGCCTGCGCTGGGCGGACGACCCGTGCGTCCAGGGCCCCGGATCCACGCTGCCCTGGAACTTCTCCTGAATCCGGTCGTCCGCGATCGCCGACGCCGCGTCGAGCCCGTCCTGGATGTCCGCCTCGGTCAGCTCCGTGATCAAGGTCCGGCCGGACTCGCCCGGAGTGGTCGTAGCGTGGTTCGCCCAGACCCGGCGAAGCGGTCCGCCTGCGGTTCGACCTTCACGGAAGCGCTGTCAGCGCCCTGCCGGCCGTCCTGCGCCCGGCAGCAGGGTGCCCAGCTGGTTCTGCACCCGATGGCCGTACTCGTGCACCACCACGTACGCCTCGGCGAACGGGCCGCCGCTGGATCCGTACGTCGTCCGCAGCTCGTCGAAGAACCCCAGGTCCAGATGGACGTGCCGGTCACCGGGGAGCACGCGGAAAAGCAGGTGGACACCGCCAGTAGACTGAGTCCATGGCAATTCTCCTTGTGCATTAGACGGCGTCGAGTCGTGAGTCCGCTGTCCCTCCGCCGTCCATACCGCCCTGGAGTTTTTCCGTGATCACCGCTTCCGGCATCGAGCTGCGCGCCGGCGCCCGCATCCTCATCGAGTCCGCCTCCTTCCGCATCGCCAAGGGTGATCGCATCGGGCTGGTCGGCCGCAACGGCGCGGGCAAGACCACCCTCACCAAGTGCCTGGCGGGTGAGGGGACGCCGGCCGGCGGCACCATCGCCCGCAGCGGCGAGGTCGGCTACCTCCCGCAGGACCCGCGCACCGGAGACCTCGAGGTCCTGGCGCGTGACCGCATCCTCTCGGCCCGCGGGCTCGACGAGATCCTGCGCAAGATGCGGGAGAACGAGGAGCGGATGTCGAACGGCAAGGGCGCCACCCGTGAGAAGGCGATGAAGAGGTACGAGCGCCTGGAGACGGAGTTCCTCACCAAGGGCGGATACGCCGCCGAGGCCGAGGCCGCCACCATCGCCGCCGCGCTCAGCCTGCCCGACCGGGTGCTGGGCCAGCCCCTGCACACCCTCTCCGGTGGTCAGCGCCGTCGTGTCGAGCTCGCCCGGATCCTGTTCTCGGACGCCGACACCCTGCTCCTCGACGAGCCCACCAACCACCTGGACGCGGACTCGATCGTCTGGCTGCGCGACTACCTCAAGTCCTACCGGGGCGGCTTCATCGTGATCTCCCACGATGTCGAGCTCGTCGAGACGGTGGTCAACAAGGTGTTCTACCTCGACGCCAACCGCGCGCAGATCGACATCTACAACATGGGCTGGAAGCTCTACCAGCAGCAGCGCGAGGCCGACGAGAAGCGCCGCAAGCGCGAGCGCCAGAACGCCGAGAAGAAGGCCGCGACCCTCAACGCCCAGGCCGACAAGATGCGGGCGAAGGCGACCAAGACCGTCGCCGCCCAGAACATGGCCAAGCGCGCCGACCGCCTGCTCTCCGGCCTGGAGGCCGTACGGGTCTCGGACAAGGTCGCCAAGCTGCGCTTCCCGGACCCCTCCCCCTGCGGCAAGACCCCGCTGATGGCGGAGGGCCTGTCCAAGTCCTACGGCTCGCTCGAGATCTTCACGGATGTGGACCTCGCCATCGACAAGGGCTCCCGGGTCGTCATCCTCGGCCTCAACGGTGCGGGCAAGACCACCCTGCTCCGTCTCCTCGGCGGCGCCGAGAAGCCCGACACCGGCGAGATCATCGAGGGGCACGGCCTCAAGCTCGGCTACTACGCGCAGGAGCACGAGACCCTCGACCCCGAGCGCACCGTCCTGGAGAACATGCGCTCCGCGGCGCCCGACCTCGACCTCGTCGCGGTCCGCAAGACGCTCGGTTCGTTCCTCTTCTCCGGTGACGACGTGGACAAGCCGGCCGGAGTCCTCTCCGGCGGTGAGAAGACCCGGCTCGCCCTGGCGACGCTGGTCGTCTCGTCCGCCAACGTGCTGCTGCTGGACGAGCCCACGAACAACCTCGACCCCGCCAGCCGCGAGGAGATCCTCGGGGCCCTGCGCACCTACAAGGGCGCCGTCGTCCTCGTCACCCACGACGAGGGCGCCGTCGAGGCCCTCCAGCCGGAGCGGATCATCCTGCTGCCCGACGGGGTCGAGGACCTCTGGGGTGCGGACTACCGCGACCTGGTCGCCCTGGCCTGACCCGCGAGGCTGCCGGGTCCGGTGCGGTCCCTGGTGATCCAACGCGTCTGGATCATTCGGCCCATCGGTGATCCATCATCTGGATGAGCGGGTCTCGTACCCCGGCGCGGCGCCCGGCAGATAGCTGCCGGGCGCACTCATTTCAGGCCACCTCGCCCCGTACGGCCCTGACCTGCCCGTTTTCCCCGCAGCCGCTTCCGAATGGCGTCCAGACGTGTGTGAATGCTGAATTCCGCTTGTGTCGGACCGCTTCGGGGCGCGGAATCCCGACCTATGTACCTTGCCGAATGGGTGGCCAGGAAGCGCGGGAGGGGTGATCATGAGAGTCCAGAGCGCACTTCCTTGAGGAGGCACGGGTGGCCGAGACTCTGAAGAAGGGCAGCCGGGTGACCGGCGCCGCGCGCGACAAGCTCGCGGCAGACCTGAAGAAGAAGTACGACTCCGGTGCGAGCATCCGGGCGCTGGCCGAGGAAACCGGCCGCTCCTACGGGTTCGTCCACCGGATGCTCAGCGAGTCCGGAGTCACGCTGCGGGGACGCGGCGGAGCGACTCGAGGCAAGAAGGCCGCTTCGGCCTGACGGCGGGCAGCGGTCACGGGCCTCGCCGGAACACCGGGTGGCCACCCGGCCGACCGTCAGGTCGCCCGGGTGGTTACTGTTCAGTAATCGTCCAGTACGTGCTGACTGCACCCGGCTCCGGAGGCGCTCCATGACCTCGCTCGACTCTGTGCTCGACAAGGACGGCGTACGGCTCACCGTCGATGACGCGGTTGCCACGGTGACGCTCACCAACCCGGCCAAGCGCAACGCTCAGTCTCCCGCTCTGTGGCGGGCGTTGACAGAGGCCGGACGGGCGCTCCCCGGCAGCGTGCGGGTCGTCGTGCTGCGTGGCGAGGGCAAGTCCTTCTCCGCAGGACTCGACCGGCAGGCATTCGCACCCGAGGGATTCGACGGTGAGCCGTCCTTCATCGACATGGCACGCGGGTCCGAGGCCGACCTCGACGCGACCATCGCCGAGTACCAGGAGGCGTTCACCTGGTGGCGCCGCAACGACATCGTGTCGATCGCGGCGGTCCAGGGGCACGCCATCGGTGCCGGCTTCCAGCTCGCCCTCGCCTGCGACCTGCGGATCGTCGCCGAGGATGTGCAGTTCGCCATGCGCGAGACCGGTCTCGGCCTGGTTCCCGACCTCACGGGCACGCACCCTCTGGTGAACCTCGTGGGGTACGCCCGCGCGCTCGAGATCTGCGCCACCGGGCGCTTCGTGCACGCGGAGGAGGCCGAGCGCACCGGTCTCGCCAACCTCGTGGTCCCCGCCGACCAGCTCGACGCGGCGGGGAGCGACCTGGCCGCGGCCCTGCTCGCCGCCCCGCGCGACGCGGTCGTCGAGACCAAGGCGCTGCTGAGCGGCGCCCTTTCGCGTACGTACGAGGAGCAGCGCACCGCCGAGCGCGCCGCACAGGGCCGCCGGCTGCGCGACCTCGCCGGTCTCGCCGACTGACCGGCCAGGACCTCCTGCGCCGCACCGCCCCTCGCCACCCGGTGAGGGGCGCCGTCAGTCCCCGTCCACGACGGCCGTGACCAGCACCGCGACCGTGGGAGGGCCCTCCACGGCGTCGGCCACCGCCCCGCGCACCGCCCGCGCGACGTCGAGCGCCCGGTGTCCCTCCGCCGCCGCGAGCTCCACCCGGACATGCCCCTCCGACTGCTGAACGGCGCTGCCCAGCACCCGGGTCAGCGAGACGACGCCCGGGACACCGGCCGCCGCGGCCCCGGCCACCCCCTCGGGTTCCGCGGCCCGGACGTCGGCGGGCCGCTCCGCAGCCGGCGGGGGTTCCTCCTCCAGCAGCTCCGTCACCCGCAGGTCCACCTCGTCGACCACCAGACCGAGCCGCTGGGCCGCCGCCGTCAGCAGAGCCGCGCGCAGCGCCTCGGCGGTCGCCGGCAGTGGCCGCCGTGCCGTCGTGGAGAAACCGGCCTCGATCCGCAGCGGGCCGGGCGGCAGCGCGCTCGGAGGCCCGGGCGCCACCGGCTCCGGGGCGTGGTCCGGCGCGGCCAGGGCGATCCGCAGCGTTCCCAGCACGGCCCCCGATCCGGTCGCCGCGTCCCGCAGCACGGCCGCAGCCGCCCGTTCGGCGATCCATGAACAGTCGGACGGGCCGCCCAAAGGGAGCAACCTGCCCAGGCCGAGCCGTTGGCGTACGGCAGCGGTCCATCCGTCGGCCCGGTGCGGGCTGTCAGCCATTGTCATTGCTCCACCCTGCCCCATCCACGGCGCGGGACCGGGGAAGCGCACTTACCGTGGGCCACGGAAGTCCAACCCGCCCCGAAGGGAAGAGCGGCGATGACCGAGAGCCCGCAGCAGAACAGGCCCGACAGCCCCGGCGCCCCGTCCCGTGGTGACGACGGCAGGCAGAACCAGCTCACCAAGCGCGGCGGGGGAGCCCCCGCCACCCGCGGACGCACCACCATCGCCGACGGTGTGGTCGAGAAGATCGCCGGAATGGCGGCACGTGACGTGGTCGGGGTCCACGCGATGGGCAGCGGTCTCTCCCGGACCTTCGGGGCGGTGCGCGACCGTGTCCCCGGTGGCAAGTCGGTGACCCGCGGCGTCAAGGCGGAGGTCGGCGAGTCACAGACCGCGCTCGATCTGGAGATCGTCGTCGACTACGGCGTGGCGATCAGCGAGGTGGCCCGCGACGTCCGTGAGAACGTCATCGCGGCGGTCGAGCGGATGACCGGCCTGGAGGTCGTCGAGGTCAACATCGCCGTGAGCGACGTCAAACTGCCCGACGAGGACGACGACGAGGACGAGTCCGAATCACGCGTCCAGTAGACCTCCCACGCACGGCAGTTGAGGAGAGCACACGATGAGCATGGCTGTGGTCGGCCTGGTGGCCGGCATGGCGCTCGGCTTCGCCGGATACTTCGGCGGCTTCGGGGCCTTTCTGCTGGTGGCCGCGCTGGGCGCGGTCGGCTTCGTCGCCGGCCGCTTCCTGGACGGTGACCTGGAACCCGGCGACTTCTTCCGGAGTCGCGAGCGCGGCGACCGACGACGGTGACGGGGGGAACCGGCCGGGTCGGCGCCGCGGAGCGCGGGCAGACCCGGATCGCCGACCGCGTCGTCGCGAAGATCGCCGCGCAGGCGGCCAAGGAGGCCGTCGACGAGCGGCCCCAGGACGCCGCCCCACCGCGCGCCACCGTCACCGTGCACCACGACACGGCCCGGGTGCGGGTCAGCCTCGACCTCGCCTACCCCTGCGACATCGGCCGTCAGTGCGGCGCGGTTCGTCGCCGGGTGGCCGAGCGGGTGAGAGCACTGGCGGGGATGGAGGTGCCCGAGGTGGCGGTCCAGGTCGAACGGCTGCACCCGTCGGGAGCGGGCACCGCACCGGAGGGGAGCATCCGATGACCGAGCCCCAGGACCCGGAGAACAGCACGCGGCGCCTGCCCACCGTCGAGGCGGCGTCACCGGGCGGCGTGCTCGAGATGCAGTCCGCCTCGGGCTCGAGCTACGAACCCGGAACCGCGCCGGACCCGCCGGGCGGCAGGGCGGGGCGCTTCTGGTCCGGGCGCAGGGTCCCAGCGGCCCTGGTCGCCCTGGCCGTCCTCGGCGGCGCCGGAATCCTGCTCTACGACATCGCGGCCGTACGCGCGGACCACCCCGCCATGCAGTGGCGGCGCTCCGTCGCCGACGACCTGTCGAGCCGTCACCTCGACGACGTGTGGGTCCTCGCGGGATCCGCGCTGGCGGCCGCCCTCGGTCTCTGGCTGCTCCTGCTGGCCCTCACTCCCGGGCTGCGCGCCCTGCTTCCCATGAGACGCCGGCACGCCGGCGTACGGGCCGGACTCGACCGGACGGCCGCCGGCCTGGTCCTGCGCGACCGGGCCGTGGAAGTGGCCGGTGTGCAGTCCGTACGGGTGAGGATGAGCCGTCGCAGGGCGACCGTGCGGGCGCTCTCGCACTTCCGTGAACTCGACGACGTCAGGGCCGATCTGGACACCGTCCTGTCCCTCGCCGTCAGCGAACTGGATTTGGCACGCCCGCCGGGCCTCTCCGTGCACGTGCGCCGGCCCGCGAAGAAGGGATGACCTCGTGATCAAGACCGTCAACCGGGTCCTGCTCGGCCTCGCGGGGCTGGTCCTCGTCGTCCTCGGCGGCGCCGTCCTCGCGACGGGGCTCGGTCTGGCCGTGCCCTCCTGGTGGCCCTGGGACGGCACGGGCGACGTGTTGCTCAGCAAGGCCGACCGGACCAGGTGGCGCGACGAGGGCTGGTGGTGGCCCACCGTGATCGCGGTCCTCGCCGTCCTCGTGGTCCTCGCGCTGTGGTGGCTCCTCGCCCAGCTGCGCCGCGGGCGCCTCGCCGAGGTGCTGGTCGACAGCGGCGACGGGGAGGGAGCGCTGCTGCGCGGAAGGGCACTGGAGGGCGCGCTCGGCGACGAGGCGGGCGCCCTGGACGGGGTGTCCGACGCCAGGGTGACGCTGACCGGGCGGCGCACCGCCCCGCGGGCCCGTATCCGCCTCCTGATGGACCCGCACGCGGCCCCGGGCCTCGCGCTGCGGGGCCTCTCCGAGGGGGCTCTGACCCACGCCCGGACCTCGGCCGGGCTGGACGAGCTGCCCGCCGAGGTCCGTCTGAAGGCGGTCAAGCACCGCGCGGAGCGGGTGAGCTGACCGGTCGCCCCCGAGGCGGGAGCGTCAGAACCCGTGCCGGGCACCGCCGTCGACGGGCACCATGACGCCCGTCAGGTAGGAGGCCGCCGGCGAGAGCAGGAAGGCCGACGTCTTCCCGAACTCCTCCGGGGTGCCGTAGCGGCGCAGCGGGATGCGTGCCTCGTTGGCCGTGCGGGACGCCTCGGCGTCCCCGGACAGGGCGTCGAGCTCGCGCACCCGGTCCGTGTCGATCCGCGACGGCAGGACACCGACGACCCGGATGCCGCGCGGACCCAGCTCGTCGGCCAGCGACTTGGCGAAACCGGCGAGACCGGGGCGCAGTCCGTTGGAGATCGTCAGGCCGGCGATCGGCTCGTGCACCGACCCGGACAGCACGAAGCCGATGACACCGCCCTCGCCGAGCGCCTCGGCCGCCGTACGGGCCAGACGTACGGCACCGAGGAAGACCGACTCGAACGCCGACTGCCACTGGTCGTCCGTGTTGTCGGCCAGGAAGCCCGGGGCGGGCCCGCCGACGCTGATCAGGATGCCGTCGAGCCTGCCGAAGCGTTCCTTCGCCGTGTCCACCAGCCGCCGGGCGGCAAGCGGATCGGCGTTGTCCGCGCCGATCCCGACCGCGCCGGCGCCCAGTTCGGCGGCCGCCTCGGCGGCGTCCTTCTCGTCACGCCCGGAGACGATCACCTTCGCGCCGTCGGCGGCGAGGGCGCGCGCGGTCGCGTTGCCCAGCCCGCGGGTCGCCCCGGTGACGATGTACACACGGTCCTTCAGTCCAAGATCCATGGCCCTATCCTGCCAAGTCCTCACCCGCGAGGTCGACCGCGCTGTTGACCAGGCCGACGTGGCTGAACGCCTGCGGGTAGTTGCCGAGCTGACGACCGGCCCCCGAGTCGTACTCCTCGGCCAGCAGCCCCACGTCGTTGCGCAGGTCCAGCAGCCGGTCGAAGAGCTCCTCGGCCTCCTCCCTGCGGCCCGTCCGCAGCAGCGCGTCGACGAGCCAGAACGAGCACGCGAGGAACGCGCCCTCGTCACCGGGGAGGCCGTCCACCGAGCCGCCCTCGGTGCTGTAGCGGCGGATCAGGCCGTCGTGGGCGAGCTCCTCGCGCACCGCGTCGACCGTCCCGACCACCCGGGGGTCGTCGGGCGGCAGGAAACCGGTGCGCACGATGAGCAGCGTCGAGGCGTCCAGCTCCCGGGAGCCGTAGTACTGGGTGAAGGTGTTGCGCACGGGGTCGTACCCCTTCTCGCAGACCTCCGCGTGCACGGCGTCCCGCATCGCCCGCCACCGGTCGGCGTCCCCGGGCAGGCCCGGGTTCTCCTCCAGGGTGCGCACCGCCCGGTCGGCGGCGACCCAGGCCATCACCTTGGAGTGGACGAAGTGGCGGCGTTGCCCGCGCACCTCCCACAGGCCCTCGTCCGGCTCACGCCAGCTGGACTCCAGGAAGCCGAGCAGGCTGAGCTGCAGGTTCCAGGCGTGCGGCTTGTCGTCGAGCCCGGCCGCCCGGGCCACCCTGAGCGAATCGATGACCTCGCCGTACACGTCGAGCTGCAGCTGCCGCACCGCCGCGTTGCCCGTACGGACCGGCAGCGAGTTCTCGTAGCCGCTCAGCCACGGCAGCTCCGACTCGGGGAGTCTGCGCTCGCCGGCGAGGCCGTACATGATCTGGAGGTCCGCGGGGTCGCCCGCCACCGCCCGGAGCAGCCAGTCACGCCACGCGGCCGCCTCCTGCACATAGCCCACCGAGATCATGGCGCCCAGGGTGAGCGTGGAGTCCCGCAGCCAGCAGTAGCGGTAGTCCCAGTTCCGCACGCCGCCGATCTCCTCCGGCAGCGAGGTCGTGAGGGCCGCCACGATCCCCCCGGTGGGGGCGTAGGTGAGCGCCTTCAGGGTGATCAGCGAGCGGAGCACCGCCTCCCGGTGCCTGCCGTGGTAGGTGCACCGGGCCGACCACTTCGCCCAGTCGGTAAGGGTGTGCTTCAGCGACTTGTGAGGGTCGATCAGCTTGGGGCGCGGGGAGTGCGAGGGGTGCCAGGTGAGGACGAACGCCACGGACTCGCCCTCGGCGACGGTGAAGGAGGAGCAGGTGCTGAACTGCTGGCCCCACGTCTTCACCGGCGGTTCGCTGCGCAACCAGACGGAGTCGGGGCCCGCGACCGCCACCCGGTGGCCGTGCGAGCGGCGCATCCACGGGACCACGGAGCCGAAGTCGAACCGCAGCCGCAGGACCGAGCTCATGTCGACGCTGCCGCTGACGCCCTGGACGATCCGCATGACGTCGGGCGCCTTGTCGCGCTGCGGCATGAAGTCGATGACCTTGACGGTCCCGGTCCTGGTCTCCCAGAAGGTCTCCAGGACGAGGGTGTCCTCCACGTAGGCGCGCCGGGTGCAGGTCTCCGTGCTGTCCGTGCCCTGGGGGGCGATGCGCCAGTGGCCGTTGTCCTCGTCGCCGAGCAGGGCCGCGAAACAGGCGCCGGAGTCGAAGCGGGGCAGGCACAGCCAGTCGACAGAACCGTTCCTGCCGACCAGGGCGGCGGTCTGGAGATCGCCGATGACGGCGTAGTCCTCGATACGTGGGGTCACGCTCTGGCGTCTTCCCGAACCTGGGCCCCACTAAGCAGCGAAACCGGTGCGAACAGAAGGGCGCGACGGCTCTCAGGCGGTCGCCGGTTCCGGCTGCTCCGCCGCCTCGCCCTGCGCGGCGGCCTCTTCGAGGTCGCGCTTCTCACGGCGCACGAGGATCACCCAGCCGACGGGGACCCCCGCGGCGAAGAGCCACCACTGCACGGCGTACGCCATATGAGGGCCGATGGAACCGTCGTCGGGGGCGGCGATCGTCTCGGGGCTGCCGTCGGCGGGCTCCGGGCCGGTCAGCTCGAGGTACCCGCCCAGCACCGGACGGCCCAGCAGATGCGCCTGCTGCGCGCTGTTCATCAGCATCACCTGGCGGTCCGGCAGGCCCCGCAGGTCCTTGATGCCACTGGCGCTCGTCGTCTCGTCCGCCTTGAGCCGGCCCGTGACCGTGACCTCGCCGCGCGGCGGCGCCGGGACCTCCGGGAAGGACTGCTGGTCGGCGGCGGCCGGGACCCATCCCCGGTTGACCAGGACGGTGCCCCCGCCCTTGAGGTCCAGGGGGGTAAGGACCAGTACGCCGATGCGCTCGTCCTGCGAGGTGCGACGTCGTACGACCACCTCGTGCTCGGTGTCGAACGTCCCGGTGGCCGTCACGGCACGCCAGTAGTCGGAGCGCGGGACCGTGTGTCCGGGAGAGGTGAGGCGGGTGACGGGGACCGGGTCCGCCTCGAGGTTCCGCGTGATCAGTGCGTTCTGCTCGACCCGGTGTTCGTGCCGGTGGAACTGCCAGAAACCCAGCTCCACCATCGTGGGGATCATGGCGAGGACGAGCAGGGTGAGAATCACCCACTGCCGGGTCAACAGGAAGCGGTACACCCCATGACCGTACAACCGGGGTCATGGGGTGCGGCACGGAGGGTCCCCCGTGCGGGCGGGTCCTGCCCGTCACACTTTGTCCACGATGCCCGCCCTTCCCTCGGCGCGGGCGCAGTGGCCGCCGCAGTACCAGTGGCCGTCGACCTCGACACCCTGGCCGATGACCTGGACCCGGCAGTGCTCACAGATGGGCGCCATGCGGTGGATGGCGCAGGAGAAGCAGTCGAAGACATGCACCGCACCCTGCGCGTGCACCTCGAAGGACATCCCGTAGTCGTTTCCGCAAACCTCGCAACGTGCCATGCGCCACAGGGTGGGACGCCGGCCGGCGACGGGCGAGCGGGTGCGGGGCGAGTCGCCGCCGGTTCACTCCGATGACGGTGACGGTTTCGGCACGGCGACCGTCCTGGCCGGTGCCACGTCCCTCAGGAGATGGGTGAACGCGCTCTCCTCCAGGACCGGCGTGCCGAACGACTTCGCCTTCACCGTCTTGGACGTCGCCGAGTCCGGGTCGTTGGTGACGAGCAGACTCGTCAGCCGGGACACGCTGGTCGCCACGTGCAGACCGGCCTCCACGGCGCGGTCCTCCAGGAGCTCCCGGTCGACCGAGGTGTCTCCGGAGAAGGCCACCCGCATGCCCTGCATGAGCGGTTTGTCCGACTCGTAGCGCCCGGGGTTCGGATACGGGCACGCGGGGCGCTTGCGCGAGGGGCGCCAGCTGCCCTGCCCCTGCGACGGCCGGTACCCGGCGCGCGGGGTGACGGGCGAGTCGTACCACTCCGTCAGCGGACGGCACTCCAGCAGCGGCAGCCGCACCCCGCCCTTCGCCGCCGCGTGCAGGCTCGGCCGGAAGGCCTCGGCCAGCACCCGCGCGTCGTCCAGGGCGTGGTGCGCGTGCTGCTGGACCACGCCGAAGTGCGCGGCGAGCGACGCCAGTTTGTGGTTGGGCAGGGGGAGCCGGAGCTCCTTGGCGAGCGCGATGGTGCACAGCCGCTGCTCGACGGGCGCGGTGGCCGCCGCCCGGGCATACTCCCGGGCGATCATCGACCAGTCGAACGCGGCGTTGTGGGCGACGAGCACCCGTCCGGCCAGCCGCTCGGACAACTCGGCCGCGACCTCCGGGAAGAGGGGCGCGCCCTCCAGGACGTCGCTGGTCAGCCCGTGGATCCAGACGGGCCCGGGGTCCCTCTCGGGGTTCACCAGCGTGTACCAGTGGTCCTCGACGTCACCTCGTGCGTCGAGGCGGTACACGGCAGCGGAGATTATCCGGTCGTCGCGGGCGAGGCCGGTGGTCTCCACGTCGACGACCGCGTACCCCTGGGGATACGCGGCCGGCCACGGCGCTGCGGTCTGACGGTCGTCGAGCATGGTCACAGAGAATACGGGCCGCCACCGACAGCGACCTATCCGGGACCTTCGGCCGCGAACCCGGACAGGAGGCCGCGCAGTTGACCGCGCCGCCGGAAACGCAGCCCGGGACGCGGGTCGGGCGTGCGCCCGGAGCGGACCCGGTGAGACGCTCCCGTAGTGACGGACACACAGGCGCATACACACGACGAACCCCACGGAAGCGGACTCGGCACCCGGCTCAACTGGCTCCGGGCCGCCGTGCTCGGCGCCAACGACGGAGTGGTCTCCACCGCCGGCCTCGTCGTCGGTGTGGCCGGGGCCACGGGCGACCGCTCCACCCTGCTGACAGCCGGCCTGGCGGGGCTGCTCGCGGGGTCCATGTCCATGGCGGCCGGCGAATACGTGTCGGTGTCCACCCAGCGCGACTCGGAGAAGGCCGCGCTGGAGACGGAGAGGAGGGAGCTGGAGGAGACCCCGGAGGCCGAGCTCGCGGAACTCACCGGACTCCTGGAGGAGAAGGGGCTGAGCAGCAAGCTGGCCCGGGAGGCCGCCGTCCAGCTCACCCGGCGCGACGCGCTGCGTGCCCACGCCGAGGTCGAGCTGGGTATCGACCCGGACGCGCTGACCAACCCGTGGCACGCCGCGGGGGCGAGCTTCCTGGCCTTCACGGTGGGCGCACTGCTGCCCCTGCTGGCGATCGTGCTGCCGCCCACTCCGGCACGGCTCCCCGTCACCGTGGTCTCGGTGCTCGCGGCCCTGGCGCTGACCGGCTGGTGGAGCGCCCGGCTGGGCGAGGCGGCGCCGGGGCCCGCGGTGCTGCGGAACATGTCCGGGGGAGCGGTGGCCATGGCGGTGACCTACGGGGCGGGGGCGCTGCTGGGGGCGGCGGGGGCGTGAGCTGTGCCTGGCCCAGGCGCGCGATCCGCCCGGACGGGAACAGCCCGGTGCCGCGGCCGAGGACCGTAGCCGACGCCGGATCGGCGCAACATCCTTACCCGGCAGGTGTGTTCCTCGCTCCGGGTGACGCCTGTGCCGGAAATCCTCCGGCGGGGCGGGTGGCGCGACCCGCCGAACGCTCATGACGCCATGTCTCACATACTTGTCGGTAACAACATCTATGCCCGGCACCGTGAGCGGCTCTACGGTGCTCGCATGGAGCCGAACCTGCCCGATGTCGTGCTGTGGTCGATACCGGCCTTCGTCCTGCTCACCGTCCTCGAAATGGTGTCGTACCGCCTCCACCCGGACGACGAGGCCGCCGGGTACGACGGCAAGGACGCCGCGACCAGCGTCACCATGGGGCTGGGCAGCCTGGTCTTCGACCTGTTGTGGAAGATCCCCGTCGTGGCGGTCTACGCCGCCCTGTACGAACTGACCCCGCTGCGCGTGCCGGTGCTGTGGTGGACGGTCCTGCTCATGCTGCCGGCCCAGGACTTCTTCTACTACTGGTCCCACCGGGGCCACCACGTCATCCGGATCCTCTGGGCCTGTCACGTGGTCCACCACTCCAGCCGGAAGTTCAACCTCACCACCGCCCTGCGCCAGCCCTGGACCTCGCTCACCTCGTGGCCCTTCTACCTGCCGCTCATCGCGCTGGGCGTCCACCCGGCCGCGCTCGCCTTCTGCTCCTCGGCGAACCTCGTCTACCAGTTCTGGGTGCACACGGAACGGATCGACAAGCTGCCCCGCCCCTTCGAGTTCGTCCTCAACACCCCGTCCCACCACCGGGTGCACCACGCTTCCCAGGGTGGATACCTGGACCGGAACTTCGGCGGGATCCTCATCCTCTGGGACCGGCTGTTCGGCTCGTTCGCCCCGGAGACCGAGCGCCCCGTCTTCGGACTCACCAAGAACATCACCACCCACAACCCGTTCCGTGTCGCCACCCACGAGTACGCCGCCATCGCCCGCGACGTACGGTCGGCCGCCACCTGGAGCGAGCGCGCCGGCCGGATCTTCCGCGGCCCGGGCTGGCAGCCGTCGCGCCCAGCCGAGGCCGCCGTGCCCCCCCACCCCCGTGCCCTCCGCCCCCGTGCCCTCCGCCCCCGTGCCCTCCGCCCCCGTGCCCGCCCGGCCGCACGCCGCCACCGAGCGCACCGGATGACGCTCCGCGCCGGCGCGCCCCGGCTCGTACGACCGCTGCTCGTCGCCTTCCTGGCCGTCGCCGCCGTCCATCTGGCGGGGCTCCTCGCCGGTCAGGACGCCGTGCACGTGGCCACCAAGCCGCTGCTGATGCTCCTGCTCGCCGCCCACGCCGCGGCCCGCGGCGGCCCCCGGCTGCTGATCGCCGCGCTGCTCTGCGGCTGGGCGGGCGACGTGCTGCTGATGCCCGACGCGGAGCCCGCGTTCCTCGCGGGGATGGGCTTCTTCGCCGCGGGGCACGTCTGCTACCTGGTGCTCTTCGGCCGCGCCTCCGTGCGACCGGTCACCGGACTCGTCTACGCCGCGGTGCTCGTGGCCTTCGTCGCACTGCTGTGGCAGGGGCTGCCGGCCGGACTGCGCATCCCGCTGACCGGCTACAGCCTGCTGCTCACGGCCATGGCCTGGCGCGCGGGCGTCCTCGGCCGTCCCGCGGCTCTCGGCGGCGCGCTCTTCCTGTTCTCCGACGCGCTCATCGCCACCGGCATCGCGGAACGGCCCCAGCCGCCGGCCCACGACTTCTGGATCATGCTGACCTATATCGCGGCGCAGTACCTGCTCACGCGAGGGGCGCTCGACAGAGGCACGGATTCCACCGGCGCCGCCCCCGGGGCGTACCGTGAGAGGCGTATCAGAATCTGAGACCAGCGAGGACCCTCACGCATGCGCGCCACTGTGATCCATGCCCCCCACGACATCCGTGTGGAGGAGGTGCCCGACGCCACGGTCCAGCAGCCCACCGACGTGGTCCTGCGGGTCCTGCGGGCCTGCATCTGCGGCAGTGACCTGTGGGCCTACCGCGGCGAGTCGGCCCGGCAGCCCGGCCAGCGCATCGGCCACGAGTTCCTGGGTGTCGTCGAGGAGGCGGGGTCCGGGGTCAACGGCTTCGCCGTCGGCGACCTCGTGGTGGCCCCGTTCGTCTGGTCCGACGGCACCTGCACCTACTGCGCCGAAGGGCTCACCACCTCCTGCCCCCGGGGCGGCTTCTGGGGGTCGGTCGGTTCCGACGGCGGTCAGGGCGAGGCCGTGCGCGTCCCGTTCGCCGACGGCACCCTGGTCAAGCTCCCGGCGGCGGCCGCGTCCGACGACCGGCTGCTCACCGCGCTCCTCGCGCTCTCCGACGTGCTGGGCACCGGTCATCACGCCGCGCTCGGCGCGGGCGTGAAGCCCGGCAGCACGGTGGCGGTCGTCGGCGACGGTGCGGTCGGCCTGTGCGGTGTCATGGCGGCCAAGCGGCTCGGCGCCGAGCGGATCATCGCGCTGGGCCGCCACCGGGCACGCACCGACATCGCCCGCGCGTTCGGTGCCACCGACGTCGTCGCCGAGCGCGGCGAGGCGGCCCTCGCGGCCGTACGGGAGCTCACGCGGGGCGAGGGCACCCACGGGGTCATCGAGGCGGTCGGCACCGAGCAGTCGATGCGCACGGCCATCGGCATCGTCCGTGACGGCGGCTCCGTCGGATACGTCGGAGTCCCGCACGGCAGCGGCACCGGGATCGACCTCGACGTGATGTTCGACCGGAACATCGCCCTGCGCGGCGGGGTCGCCCCGGTGCGCACCTACATCCCGGAGCTGCTTCCCGACGTGCTCGACGGCACGATCGACCCGTCGCCCGTCTTCGACCTGTCGGTCGGGCTGGACGGGGTCCCGGGCGGCTACAAGGCGATGGACGAGCGTACGGCGCTCAAGGTCCTCATCAAGCCGTAGCGGGCGCGACGGAACGCGGGCAGGACGGAACGCGGGAGGGGCCGGGGACAGCTGTCCCCGGCCCCTCCCTCATGCCCTACTTGCGGACCGCGTCCAGTGCGTCCACGATTCCGGCCCCGTAGAAGCCGTTGTACCGCTTGCCGCCCTCGCAGACGGCGTCGACGGTGCCGTCACCGTCGATGTCGTACGGCGCGCCGCACGCGGTGGCGTCCGCCTGGAGCGTCAGCAGCGCCTTCACCACGGCCGGTGAGGCGTGCGGGTGGGTCGACTTGACCAGGGCCGCGACACCCGCGACGTGCGGCGACGCCATCGAGGTACCGGCCTTGTAGCCGAAGCGGCCACCGGGCAGCGTCGAGAGGATCAGACCGTTGTCGGCGGGCGCCTCGGGCGCCTGGTAGCGCGTCGAGTCGCCGCCCGGGGCGGCGACGTCGATGACGCCGAGCCCGTAGTTCGAGTAGGAGGACTTGAGGTTCTTCGCACCGGTCGCGGAGACCGTCACGACGCCCGGCAGCATGGTCGGGATGTCGGGGCAGGCACTCGGGTCGACCGTGCGGGTGACCGTCGTCGAGTCGTTGGGGCTCGTCGAGTCCTCGATGGCGTCGAGGGCCAGGTCGTGGTCGGAGTTGCCGGCCGCGGCGACGTTCACGACGCCCTTGCCCTCCGCGTAGCGGGTGGCGCGGGTGACCGCCTCGACCAGGGCGCCCTGGTCCGGGTCGTTCTTGCAGTTGAACAGCCACGGGTCGGTGTAGTAGCTGCTGTTCGTCACGTCGACGCCGTGCTCGGCGGCCCAGACGAAGCCGCAGACGACGGCCTCGGTGTAGAAGTAGCCGGCCGGCGTGGACACCTTGATGCCGGAGACCTTCACGCCGGGCGCGACGCCGGTGATCCCGGTGCCGTTCTTCGCCGCGGCTATGGTGCCCGCGACGTGCGTGCCGTGGTCGCTCTCGCCGGCCGCGGGACGCCAGGCGCCGTCCGTGGTGTCCGGGGCGCCGGAGACGCAGTTCACCGAGGCGTCGCGGTCGAAGTTCGGCGCCAGGTCCGGGTGGGTGTCGTCCACGCCCGTGTCGATGACGGCGACGGTGACCTTGCTGCTGCCCAGCGACTTCTTGTGCGCCTGGTCCGCCTTGATGGCCGGGAGGTCCCACTGCAGGGGTTCGAGCGGGTCCTGGCCCGCCACCGCGTCCGCCGACGCCGCCTGCGCCTGCGCGGCGGTGAGGGGCTGCTCGACCCCGATGTCCTTCGTCGCCGCCGGGGTGATGGGGCTGGTGCGCGTGGCCCCCGCCGACTGGACGCCCTTGGCCTTGCGGATCGTCGCACCGAAGTCCGGGTTCTGCGAGTGGACGACGATGACGCCTATCTTGTCGTACGACGTCACGACGGTTCCGCCGGCCGCGGATATCGCCTTCCGCACCTGCTTGACCGTGCCGTGACCCGCCCGCGTGTTCACGACGTACGACAGCTGGGGGCCGTCGTGACGAACCGTCGCCGCAGGCTCGTCCGCGGGTGCCGCGGCCGCGGTCCCCGTCGGGAGGAAGCCCAGCGAGGCCGTGAGCGCGAGTCCGACGGGCAGCGTGAGTACGCGGGTCCGTCTGGATGCCAGATGCGCCATGGGTTCTCCACATCATCCGTGCCGTGGGCCGGACACAGGCGTGTCCGGTCCGGTACATGACCAGTGAAGTTATCGCTGATCTTCCCGGCACATCAATGAATACGGGCAAGTGAGTTCGAGGTGTGACCTCCGGGAGCCGCGTACACGCGCGCCTCCCCGAGAAGACCGAACCTGCGGTGAACCGCTTCGCCACGCTCTCCGTGCCGTTGCACAGGGAGTCGTGCGATCAGCCCCACCACCCCAGAGACGCAGAGGACTCCCCGTGAAACCCAACGTCCCCACCACCGCACCCGCGTCGCGAGGAGAATCCGTGGTCACCGAAGCACCGCCGCCCCAGAGCCCCGAGGACGGCAGCCCCGTCCAGCCCACGACCGAGGCGTTCCTCGAGGCGCAGAACAGCGCGGAGTTCGCGGAGCTGCGCCGCTCCCACCGTTCCTTCGCCTTTCCGCTGACCGTCGGATTCATCGCCTGGTACCTGCTGTACGTGCTGCTGTCCAGCTATGCCGACGACTTCATGAGCAAGATCGTCTTTGCGAACTTCAACGTCGCCTTCGTGTTCGGCCTCGCCCAGTTCGCCACCACGTTCCTCATCGCCTGGTTCTACTCGCGCCACGCCACGAGCAAGCTCGACCCGCAGGCGGCAGCCATCAAGTCCCGTCTGGAGGCCGACGCATGAGCGCTGCGTACGCATCGCACCCCGTGATCCAGCTCGCCGCGTCGTCGTCGACGGCCGAACACCGGCCGCTGATCATCACGCTCTTCGCCGTCTTCGTCGCCGCGACCCTGGGCATCACCGTCTGGGCCGGCCGGCAGACCAAGAGCGCGTCGGACTTCTACGCGGGCGGGCGGCAGTTCACCGCCTTCCAGAACGGCCTCGCGGTCTCCGGCGACTACATGTCGGCGGCGTCCTTCCTCGGTATCGCCGGCGCCATCGCCCTCTTCGGCTACGACGGCTTCCTCTACTCCATCGGCTTCCTCGTCGCCTGGCTCGTCGCCCTGCTGCTCGTCGCCGAACCCCTGCGCAACTCGGGCCGCTACACCATGGGCGACGTCCTCGCCTACCGGATGCGCCAGCGGCCGGTGCGCACCGCCGCCGGTGTCTCCACCATCGTCGTGTCGATCTTCTACCTGCTGGCCCAGATGGCGGGCGCGGGCGTCCTCGTCTCGCTGCTGCTCGGCATCACCAGCGACGCGGGCAAGGTCCTGATCGTGGCGCTGGTCGGCGTCCTCATGATCGTCTACGTCACGATCGGCGGGATGAAGGGCACCACCTGGGTGCAGATGGTCAAGGCCGTGCTGCTCATCGCGGGCGCCCTGCTGATGACGCTCATGGTGCTGTGGAAGTTCGACTTCAACGTCTCCGACCTGCTCGGCACCGCTGCGGAGAAGAG
This sequence comes from Streptomyces sp. JH34, assembly GCF_029428875.1. Taxonomy (NCBI): domain Bacteria; kingdom Bacillati; phylum Actinomycetota; class Actinomycetes; order Kitasatosporales; family Streptomycetaceae; genus Streptomyces; species Streptomyces sp. JH34. Next base: position 5,828,388 of record NZ_JAJSOO010000001.1, read on the forward strand.
CGGTCACGGCGCGGCCTTCCTGGAGCCCGGCCTCAAATACGGCGCGACGGACGTGTCGAAGCTGGACTTCATCTCCCTCGGCATCGCGCTCGTCCTCGGCACCGCCGGACTCCCGCACATCCTGATCCGCTTCTACACCGTCCCGACCGCCAAGGCCGCCCGTAAGTCCGTGAACTGGGCCATCGGCATCATCGGTGCGTTCTACCTGATGACGATCGCCCTGGGCTTCGGCGCCGCGGCGCTCATCGGACCCGAGGAGATCAAGGCGAAGAACCCCGCAGGGAACGCGGCCGCACCGCAGCTGGCCGAGTACCTCGGAGGGGTCGGCACCACCGGGGGAGCCGTCATGCTCGCCGTCATCTCGGCGGTGGCCTTCGCCACGATCCTCGCCGTCGTCGCGGGCCTGACCCTCGCCTCCTCGTCCTCCTTCGCCCACGACATCTACGCCAACGTCATCCGCAAGGGGCAGGCCACCGAGAAGGAGGAGATGAGCGCGGCCCGCTGGGCCACCGTCGCGATCGGCATCGTCTCCATCGCACTCGGTGCCATGGCGCGCGACCTGAACGTCGCGGGACTCGTGGCCCTCGCCTTCGCCGTGGCCGCGTCGGCCAACCTGCCGACCATCCTCTACAGCCTCTTCTGGAAGCGCTTCACCACCCAGGGCGCCCTCTGGTCGATCTACGGCGGCCTCGCCTCGTCCGTCGTCCTGGTGCTGTTCTCCCCGGTCGTCTCCGGGAAGGCCAGCTCGATGTTCCCCGACGTGGACTTCGCCTGGTTCCCCCTGGAGAACCCCGGCCTCATCTCCATCCCCCTGGGCTTCCTGCTCGGCTGGGTCGGCTCGGTCCTCTCGAAGGAGGAGCCGGACAAGGGCAAGTACGCCGAACTCGAGGTCAAGTCCCTCACCGGCACCGGGGCGCACTGACGCCCCACGCCCGCAGTGCTCCGACGGGGCCCCCTCGTAGATCCCTACGACGGGGCCCCGTCGCACCTCGTGTCAACCGGGCCCTCCCGATGTCAGGGGCCTCGCGTAGTCTCGGAGGAGTCAGACCGCAACCGCGGACATCTCCGGGGGAGGCCCACAGTGCTCATCGACACCTACGGCCGGGTCGCCACCGACCTGCGTGTCTCGTTGACCGACAAGTGCAACCTCCGCTGCACCTACTGCATGCCCGAGGAAGGCCTGCAGTGGCTCTCCAAGACCGATCTCCTCAGCGACGACGAGATCGTCCGGCTCGTCGGCGTGGCCGTCACCACCCTCGGGGTCACGGAGGTCCGCTTCACCGGCGGTGAGCCGCTGCTGCGCCCCGGCCTCGTCTCCATCGTAGAGCGGTGCGCCGCCCTGGAACCCCGCCCCAGGATGTCGCTGACGACCAACGGCATCGGGCTCAAGCGCACCGCCTCCGCACTGAAGGCGGCAGGCCTGGACCGCGTCAACGTGTCCCTGGACACCCTGCGCCCCGACGTCTTCAAGACGCTCACCCGCCGCGACCGGCACAAGGACGTACTGGAAGGGCTCGAGGCCGCCCGCGAAGCGGGGCTCACCCCGGTCAAGGTCAACTCCGTCCTCATGCCCGGCCTCAACGACGACGAGGCGCCCGAGCTGCTGGCCTGGGCCGTGGAGAACAGCTACGAACTCCGCTTCATCGAGCAGATGCCGCTCGACGCCCAGCACGGCTGGAAGCGCGACGGCATGATCACGGCAGGCGACATCCTCGCCTCGCTGCGCACACGCTTCACCCTCACCGCGGAAGGTGGCGAGGAGCGCGGATCCGCCCCCGCGGAGCGCTGGACCGTGGACGGCGGCCCGCACCGCGTCGGCGTCATCGCCTCCGTGACCAGGCCCTTCTGCCGGGCCTGCGACCGCACCCGGCTCACCGCCGACGGGCAGGTCCGCACCTGCCTCTTCGCCCGCGAGGAGACGGACCTGCGCGGAGCCCTGCGCTCCGGTGCCCCGGACGAGGAGATCGCCAGGATCTGGAAGCTCGCGATGTGGGGCAAGAAGGCGGGCTCCGGACTCGACGACCCTGCCTTCCTGCAGCCCGACCGCCCGATGTCAGCGATCGGCGGCTGAGGACTCCCACTCCGCCAGCGTCACGACGTCCTTCAGGAAGCCGCGCACGTCGAGGAAGGAGGAGAGGTGCTCCCGGTGCTCGTCGCAGGCCAGCCAGGTCTTGCGGCGCTCTGGGGTGTGCAGCTTCGGGTTGTTCCAGGCGAGCACCCACACGGCATCGGCGCGGCAGCCCTTGGCTGAACAGACCGGTGCGCCGGTGGCGCTCTCGGCGGAGGTCTCGGGGAAGTTCACGGCCTCAACCCTAGACGCTCGTGCGCGGAGGCCTCCGCGACGCATCCCCGCCGGAGAATGGCGACGCCGGGCAGCCACGGGGGGAGCTGCCCGGCGTCGGTCCGTCGCTCCGACGGGGGATGCGGAGCGCTCACGAAGTATGGCACGGAGGCAGGGGTCCGGGGCAACGGAACGGCATGACCGATCGGGCCTCTCCCGGCCCGGGGCGGTGCGGACGTCAGTCCGCGGGGCGCGGCCCGCCCGCGCGGCCGGAGGCACCGTGCTCCGGGCCCGACTCGGCGGGAGCCGTGCCGAGGGCCGGCCGCATCGGCGCCGGCACGAACGTCGACGGGAGCGAAGGGGCGTTCTCACGTCCGGCGTTGGCGATGACGACCGAGACGTAAGGGAGGAGGACCCCCAGCGCCAGCGCCACCACGGCCACATGCCTCTCGACGTTCCACAGGGTCGCGGCGAGCACCACCGAGACGGTGCGCACGGACATCGAGATGATGTAGCGCCGCTGCCTGCCACGCACGTCGTCGGCGAGGCCCTGACGGGCGCCCGTGATCCGGAAGACCTCCGAGCCGCTCTGCTTCCGCATCGTGATTCCACCACCAGATCTCTGCGCCGGACTTCCCCGGACGGTGCCGCTCCCACGGTACGCCCGGCGCCGGCGGTGTACGAGACCGGGGCGCGTCCGCCCGTTCGGGTCCGAACCGCGGTTCCACGTACGGACCTGTGGGCATGCGGCGTACGTCCGGCCCGCCGAGACTGGGTGAACGCGCGCGCACCGTGCCGCACGAGGAGGCGATATGGGCTGGTTGTGGGCAATCATCGTAGGTCTGGTGCTGGGCGTCATCGCCCGGGCGATCCTGCCGGGTAAGCAGGACATCCCCCTCTGGCTGACGGTGGTGTTCGGCATCCTCGGCAGCATCCTCGGCAACGCCGTCGCGACCTGGATCGGCGTCAACGACACCAAGGGGATCGACTGGATCCGGCACGTGCTGCAGCTGATCGGCGCCATCGCCGTCGTCGGAGTCGGTGACATGGTCTGGCAGTCGATCAGGGGCAACAAGAGCAGGACCCGCAGAACCTGATCCCCACGCGGGAACGCCGCGGCCGGTCACGCGCCATGCGTGACCGGCCGCGGCGTCGTGCGTCGCCGGTGTCAGCCCGCCGTGACCTCGACGGCGGCCAGGTTCTTCTTGCCCCGGCGCAGGACCAGCCAGCGCCCGTGCAGCAGCTCCTCGGCTGCCGGGGCGCTCTCGCCGTCCGTGACCTTCGCGTTGTTCACGTAGGCCCCGCCCTCCTTGACCGTGCGACGGGCAGCCGACTTGCTGGCGGACAGTCCGACCTCGACCAGCAGGTCCACCACCGGGCCCAGCTCGGTGACCCGGGCGTGCGGCACCTCGGACAGGGCGGCGCTCAGCGTCGCCTCGTCCAGCTCACCGAGCTCGCCCTGGCCGAACAGCGCCTTCGACGCCGCGATGACCGCCGCGCACTGCTCGCCGCCGTGCACCAGCGTCGTCAGCTCCTCGGCCAGCGACCGCTGCGCCGAACGCGCCTGCGGACGCTCCTCGGTGAGCTTCTCCAGCTCCTCGAGCTCCTCACGGCTCTTGAAGCTGAGGATGCGCATGTACGTCGAGATGTCCCGGTCGTCCACGTTCAGCCAGAACTGGTAGAACGCGTACGGCGTCGTCATCTCCGGGTCGAGCCAGACGGCGCCGCTCTCGGACTTGCCGAACTTGGTGCCGTCCGCCTTCACCATCAGCGGCGTGGCCAGCGCGTGCACCGCGGCGCCCGGCTCCAGGCGGTGGATCAGGTCGATGCCCGCGGTGAGGTTGCCCCACTGGTCGCTGCCGCCCTGCTGGAGGGTGCACCCGTGGCGCCGGTACAGCTCCAGGAAGTCCATGCCCTGGAGGAGCTGGTAGCTGAACTCGGTGTAGCTGATGCCCTCCTGCGACTCCAGCCGGCGTGCCACCGAGTCCTTGGTGAGCATCTTGTTGACCCGGAAGTGCTTGCCGATGTCCCGGAGGAACTCGATCGCGGACAGGCCCGCGGTCCAGTCCAGGTTGTTCACCATCGTGGCGGCGTTCGGGCCCTCGAAGGTGAGGAAGGGCTCGATCTGCCCACGCAGCCGCTGGACCCACGCGGCAATGGTCTCCGGGTCGTTCAGCGTGCGCTCCGCGGTCGGCCGCGGGTCACCGATCTGGCCGGTGGCGCCGCCGACCAGCGCGAGCGGCTTCAGCCCGGCGAGCTGGAGCCGGCGCATGGTGAGCACCTGCACGAGATGACCCACGTGCAGGCTCGCCGCGGTCGGGTCGAAACCGCAATAGAAGGTGACCGGGCCGTCCGCGAGAGCCTTGCGCAGTGCGTCCTCGTCGGTGGACTGGGCGAACAGCCCACGCCACTTCAGCTCGTCGACGATGTCCGTCACGGTCGTTTCTCTCCTCTGAGCGTTCGATTGGTCGTCCGGCCAGTCTATGGGGGTCATACGCCCCGGCTGACCGAGCTCATGTGGAAGTCCGGGATGCGCAGCGCGGGCATCGCGGCACGGGTGAAGTAGTCGCCCCATTCGCGCGGCAGCGTCTTCTCCGTACGGCCCGCCTCCGACGCCCGGGACAGCAGCCCGACCGGCGACTCGTTGAACCGGAAGTTGTTCACCTCGCCGAGGACCTCGCCGTCCTCCACCAGATAGACCCCGTCCCGGGTCAGACCGGTCAGCAGCAGGGTCGCCGGATCCACCTCCCGGATGTACCAGAGGCACGTCAGCAGCAGGGCGCGGCCGGTCGTAGCGGCGACCATGTCGTCCAGGGACCGCTCGCCGCCGCCGTCCAGGACGAGGTTGTCCATCGCGGGGGCGACGGGCAGGCCCGTCAGCCCCGCCGAGTGGCGGGTGCTGGTCAGCCGCTCGAGCTTCCCGCCCGCGATCCAGTCCGTCGGCGCCAGCGGCAGCCCGTTGTCGAAGACGGAGCCCCCGTCCCCGGACGCGTGCGCGATCACGAACGGGGCCGACTCCAGCCCCGGGGCGTACGGGTCGCTGCGCAGGGTGAGCGGCAGCCCGGAGAGCTTCTCCCCGACGCGTGTCCCACCGCCGGGCCGCGAGAAGACCGTCCGGCCCTCGGTGGCGTCCCGGGCCGACGCCGACCAGTACTGGTAGATCAGCAGGTCCGCCACCGCCGTCGGGGGAAGCAGCGTCTCGTACCGGCCGGCCGGGAGCTCGATCCGGCGCTCGGCCCAGCCGAGCCGCCGGGCGAGCTCCGCGTCGAGAGCCGCCGGGTCGACGTCCTTGAAGTCCCGGGTCGCCCGGCCGGCCCAGGCGGACCGTGACCGGTCGGGGGACTTGGCGTTCAGTTCCAGCGTCCCGTTCGGCTGGTCGTGGCGCAGCCGCACCCCTGTCGACGACCCCAGGTAGGTGGAGGTCATCTCGTGGTTCGCGAAGCCGTACAGCTCGCGGCCGCCCGAGCGGGCCCGCGCGAAGGCGTCGCCGAGCGCCGGGGCGAAGTCGGCGAAGACGTCGGAGCCGGTCTCCGCCGGCGGTTCCGTGAAGTCGGCGGACACCGGGACCCCGGACACCAGCGGCTGCGCGTCCTCGGCCGGCCCGGCACCGCGCGCGGCCGCCTCCGCGGCCCGTACGAGCGGTTCCAGGTCGTCGGCCGTGACGGCCGAACGCGTCACCACGCCGGACGCCGTCCCCTGCGCGCCGTCGACGGTGGCGATCACGGTCAGGGTGCGCCCGCGCGTCACCCCGTTCGTGGTCAGCGCGTTGCCGGCCCAGCGCAGGTTGGCGGAGGAGTTCTCGTCCGCGATGACCACGCAGCCGTCGGCGGTGGACAGCTCCAGGGCACGCTCGACGATCTCGTACGGCTTGCTGACGCGGCTCATCGCCCGGCCTCCTGCGTCGTGTTGAGGATGTTCACGCCCCGGAAGAGGGCGGACGGGCAGCCGTGCGAGACGGCCGCGACCTGGCCCGGCTGGGCCTTGCCGCAGTTGAAGGCGCCGCCCAGGACGTAGGTCTGCGGGCCGCCGACCTTCTCCATCGAGCCCCAGAAGTCCGTGGTCGTCGCCTGGTACGCCACGTCCCGCAGCTGGCCCGCCAGTCGGCCGTTCTCGATCCTGAAGAAACGTTGCCCTGTGAACTGGAAGTTGTACCTCTGCATGTCGATCGACCACGACCGGTCGCCGACCACGTAGATCCCGCGCTCCACCCCGCCGATCAGGTCCTCCGTGGAGAGCCCGCCCGGATCCGGCCGCAGCGACACGTTCGCCATGCGCTGCACGGGGACGTGGCCCGGCGAGTCCGCGTACGCGCACCCGTTGGACCGGCCCAGCCCGGTCAGCTTCGCGATCCGCCGGTCCGTCTGGTAGCCGACCAGCGTCCCGTCCTTGACCAGGTCCCAGGACTGGGCCGCTACGCCCTCGTCGTCGTAACCGACGGTCGCGAGCCCGTGCTCGGCGGTGCGGTCACCGGTCACGTTCATCACGGGGGAGCCGTACGTCAGCTTCCCCAGCTGGTCGAACGTCGCGAACGACGTGCCCGCGTAGGCCGCCTCGTAGCCCAGCGCCCGGTCCAGCTCGGTGGCGTGGCCGATCGACTCGTGGATGGTCAGCCACAGGTTGGACGGGTCGACCACCAGGTCGTACGTCCCCGCCTCGACGCTCGGCGCGCGCATCTTCTCGGCCAGCAGGTCCGGGATGCGCTCCAGCTCGGCGTCCCAGTCCCAGCCGGTGCCCGTGAGGTACTCCCAGCCCCGGCCCACCGGCGGCGCGATCGTCCGCATCGAGTCGAACTCGCCGGTCCCGCCGTCCACGGCCACCGCGGTCACCTGCGGATGCACCCGCACCCGCTGCTGGGTGGTGACGGTGCCGGCGGTGTCCGCGTAGAACTTGTTCTCGTGGACCGTCATCAGGGAGGCGTCCACGTGGGCGACCCCGTCGGCCGCCAGCAGCCGCGTACTCCACTCGGCGAGCAGCCCGGCCTTGTCGGCGTCCGGCACCTCGAAGGGGTCGAGTTCGTACGCCGACACCCAGGTCCGCTCGCCGTGCACCGGCTCGTCCGCCAGTTCCACACGCTCGTCGGAGCCGGCCGCCGCGATCACCTTGGCGGACAGCTTGGCCATGGCGACGGCCTGCGAGGCCACCTTCGCCGCGGCGTCCATCGTCATGTCCACCCCGGACGCGAAACCCCACGCCCCGCCGTGCACGACCCGGACCGCGTACCCGGTGTCCGTGGTGTCCGACGTCCCGGAGGGCCGGGCGTCCCGCAGCCGCCAGGAGGCGCCGCGCACCCGCTCGAACCGGAAGTCCGCGTGCACGGCGCCCAGCGCCCGGGCGCGGGCGAGCGCCGCGTCGGCGAGGGCACGCAACGGCAGGGCCAGGAACGACTGATCTACCTCGTGGGCCACGCGGGCCTCCCCTTCTCCACGTCCGAAAATGTCTCCGCAGTGAATCATGGGGGTTGGCGGCCTCCACGTGCGTGGTTTTACTTCGCCGTGGTGCGGGCCCGGCCGTTCTGTAGGAACCCGACAGTGCCGCGCTGGAGCCACTGTCAGAGGCCGATTCCCTGGTTGAGGTGCGGTACCGATAGGTTTTCGATGTACCAGACCGCCAAGGAAAGGGTGATCCGTTGAGCCGCTCGGTTCTCGTCACCGGAGGAAACCGGGGCATCGGCCTCGCCATCGCCCGCGCCTTCGCCGACAGCGGCGACAAGGTCGCCATCACCTACCGCTCGGGGGAGCCGCCGCAGGCGCTCACCGAGGCGGGTGTCCTCGCGGTCCGGTGCGACATCACCGACACCGAGCAGGTGGAGCAGGCCTACAAGGAGATCGAGGAGAAGCACGGTCCCGTGGAGGTGCTGGTCGCCAACGCCGGTATCACCAGGGACCAGTTGCTCATGCGGATGTCCGAGGACGACTTCACGTCCGTGCTCGACACCAACCTCACCGGCACCTTCCGCGTCGTCAAGCGGGCCAACCGCGCGATGCTGCGTGCCAAGAAGGGCCGTGTCGTCCTGATCTCCTCCGTCGTCGGCCTGCTGGGATCGGCGGGACAGGCCAACTACGCGGCGTCCAAGGCGGGCCTGGTCGGCTTCGCCCGGTCGCTGGCCCGTGAGCTGGGCTCGCGGAACATCACGTTCAACGTCGTCGCACCCGGGTTCGTCGACACCGACATGACCCAGGCGCTCACCGACGAGCAGCGCAAGGAGATCGTGTCCCAGGTGCCGCTCGGCCGTTACGCGCAGCCCGCCGAGATCGCGGCCGCGGTGCGTTTCCTCGCGTCCGACGACGCGTCGTACATCACTGGAGCCGTCATCCCCGTTGACGGCGGATTGGGCATGGGTCACTGATCACCATGAGCGGAATTCTCGACGGCAAGCGCATCCTGATCACGGGCGTGCTGATGGAGTCGTCCATCGCGTTCCACGCCGCGAAGGTGGCTCAGGAGCAGGGCGCCGAGGTCATCCTGACGGCCTTTCCCCGGCCGACGCTGACCGAGCGCATCGCCAAGAAGCTTCCCAAGCCCGTCAAGGTCCTCGAGCTCGACGTCACCGACGACGAGCACCTGGAGCGGCTCGCCGGCCTGGTCAAGGACGAGCTCGGTTCGCTGGACGGCGTCGTGCACTCCATCGGCTTCGCGCCGCAGGACGCGCTCGGCGGCAACTTCCTGAACACGCCCTTCGAGTCGGTGGCGACCGCGATGCACGTCTCGGCGTTCTCGCTGAAGTCGCTCGCCATGGCCTGCAAGCCCCTGATGAGCGAGGGCGGCTCCATCGTCGGCCTCACCTTCGACGCGCAGTTCGCCTGGCCCCAGTACGACTGGATGGGCCCGGCCAAGGCCGCGCTGGAGGCGACCTCCCGCTACCTCGCCCGTGACCTGGGCAAGGACAGCATCCGCTGCAACCTGATCTCGGCCGGGCCGCTCGGCTCCATGGCCGCCAAGTCCATCCCGGGCTTCGGCGAGCTCGCGGACGTCTGGAACCACCGCTCCCCGCTGGAGTGGGACATGGCCGACCCGGAGCCGGCCGGTCGCGGGGTCGTCGCGCTCCTCTCGGACTTCTTCCCGAAGACGACGGGCGAGATCATCCACGTCGACGGCGGCGTGCACATGATGGGCGCCTGACCGCCCCACCGCTCACCGACGGCCGCGTACCCCTGACCGGGTGCGCGGCCGTCGCGCGTGTCCGCGGGCTCTCCCCGCGCTCTCTTCCGCGCTCGGAGGCCGCGCTCGAGTCGAAAAGCTGGCCGTTCCACCGCAGAATGTGGGGGAACCGGACTTTTGGTCAGGCTGCGGGGAGGAGATCGTTGTGCGCTCCACACGTCGCAGAACCTGGGCCCTGCTCGCCGCCGCCGCCGTCGTCGCGGGGCTGCTGACCCCGGTGGCCGTGAGCGCGGCCAACCGGGCCGGCGGCTCGGCGGTCCCCGTCGCACCGGAACCCGAGCCCTCGGGCGCGGAGTGCCGTACGTCGGTCGAGGGGTCCCGGGTGGTCGCCTACTGCCACAACCCCTACCCCAGCACGGATCTCGTCCGGCTCCACACCGAGTGCGCGCGCTGGTGGGACGTCGACGCCGACGGCGGCGCGGTCGCGGTGCAGCCGGGGCGGACGGTCAAGCTGGAGGACCGCTGCTGGAAAGAGGTCGGCTCCGCCTGGGTCAGCCACTCGGTGTCCCGAGCGGTCGGCTAGACCCGCTCCCGGAGACAGTTCAGCGCGTGCGCGGCGGCCTCGGCGGCCGCCGTCTCCGCGTCACCCGCCCTGATGGCCTCGACGAGCCGCGCGTGGTCCATATGGGCCTCCGGCCGCAGCTCCGGGCCCACGTCGTCGCGCAGGTAGTCGCGCAGCAGGTCGTTCAGATCGGCGTAGAGCTCGGCCAGCACGTCATTGTGCGAGGCGGCGACGACCGCGAGGTGCAGGGTGGCGTCGGCCGCGACGAACGCCTCCGCGTCCCCGGACGCCCACACCGCTTCGCGCCGCGCCATCAGCGTGTCCAGCTGCCGCAGGTCCCGGTCCGTGCGCCGCAGGGCGGCCAGCCGTGCGGCCGAGGACTCCAGTGTGGAGCGCAGCTCGGCGATGTGCCGTGGGTCGGCGTCCGCGAACCGGCGCTGCATCACCCCGGCCAGCTCGCTGGTCGCCACGACGTAGGTCCCGGAACCCTGGCGGATGTCCAGCAGCCCGTTGTGCGCCAGGGCGCGCACCGCCTCGCGCACCGTGTTCCGGGCCACCCCGAGCTGCTCGACCAGCTCGGGCTCGGTCGGGATCCGCGAGCCCACGGGCCACTCACCCGCCGTGATCTGGTTCCTCAGCTGCGCGATCACCTGGTCGGCGAGAGCCGAACGCCGTGTGGACGTCAGAGCCATGGTGCTCCTTGCTCGTGTTCCGGAAGGTGTGTCCGGGAGGTGCGGGCCCGTCGGACGTCCCCCCGATTGTCTCAGGGGGAGAGCGGAAGTGGACAGTCAATCATCCCATGATTCTATGATGGGTCTCATGCGCCACGACGAGACCCCGACCCTGCGCCCCTCCGCCGCCCAGGCCACCCCGGGGCCTGAGAAGTCCCAGCCCGGACCGTCCCCCTGGGTGCTGCGGATCGCGACCGTCGGCCTGGTCCTCGCCGCGCTCAACCTCAGGCCCGCCATCACCAGCCTCGGCCCCCTCCTCGAAGAGGTACGGGACGGACTGCACATGAGCGGCAGCATCGCCGGTGTCCTCACCTCCGTGCCGCCGCTGTGCTTCGCACTGTTCGGTTTCATGGCGCCACGCCTGGCCCGCCGGTTCGGACCCAGCGCCGTCGTCTGCGCGGGCATGGTGGCCATCGCCGCCGGCCTGCTGCTGCGCCCTTTCGTGGGCGGCACCGCCGGATTCCTCGCCGCCAGTGCCCTGGCGCTGATGGGCATCGCGGTCAGCAACGTCCTGATGCCCGTGATCGTCAAGCGCTGGTTCCCCGGCCGCGTCGGCACCATGACCGGCCTCTACTCGATGGCCCTGGCCCTCGGAACCGCCCTCGCCGCCGCCCTCACCGTCCCCCTCACCAACGCGCTGGGCGGCAGTTGGAAGACCGGGCTGGTGGTCTGGGCGGCCCTGGCCGTGGTCGCGGTCATGCCCTGGGTGCCGTTCCTGAAGGACCGCGGTGACGCGTCCGGGCAGGCCGCGGGAGCCTCCGCGCCGCCCGCGCCGAAGATCACCCGGAGCCGTACGTCCTGGGCGCTCGCCTGCTTCTTCGGGCTCCAGGCCACGGCCGCGTACATCACCATGGGCTGGATGCCGCAGATCTTCCGGGACGCGGGGCTCTCGGCCGGCACCTCGGGAGTCCTGCTCGCCGTGATCATGGCCATGGGTGTCCCCCTCGCCTTCGTCATCCCCCGTCTCGCCACCCGGCTGCGGACCCAGGGCCCGATCGTCCTCGTCCTCAGCGGATGCGGCCTCCTCGGCTACGCGGGCCTCTACCTGGCCCCGGCCGGCGGTGCCTGGCTCTGGGCGCTGCTGCTGGGCATCGCCAACTGCGCCTTCCCGCTCGCCCTCACCATGATCGGGATGCGTTCGCGCACCGGCGCCGGGGTGGTCAGGCTCTCGGCCTTCGCGCAGTCCACCGGTTATCTGATCTCTGTCCCCGGCCCGCTGCTGGTCGGCGTGCTCTACCAGCACAGCGGTGGATGGGGCCTGCCGCTCGCCCTCATGGCGGCCCTCCTCGTGCCCCAGACGATCGCGGGAGTCCTCGCCGGCCGGGACCGGACGATCGAGGACGAATGCTGAGATGCGACACTGTGCGCATGCCAGTGCTCGATCCGAATCCCCAGAACGGCCAGAAGAAGCTCCTCCTCGTGTTCGGGACGATGCTTCTCATCTCCGTGGTCATCGGTGTGATCGCCACGATCGCCTCCCCCTGACCCCCTGAATCCTCCTGGGGGTGGGGTCAGCCCCCCTGCCCCCTAGGGGGCAGGGGTCAGGGTCCAGTGGGTGGGTCACCGGATGGGAGCGCCGCCGTGCGGCCCGTAGCTTCGGGGTGACACAGCCGAGGACCCACGGAGGCGGACATGCCGGCCCGCACGCACACCCGGACCCACCGCCCGGCCACGGACGCCGTCGAGGTGCGGCTGCCGTGGTGGGCCGTCGCGCTGCCCGCCGTCGCCTTCGCCGCGCTCCTGCTGCTGATCGTGGAACCCGGCCCGGCCGACGCCGCGACCGCCGCCCCCGCGATCGGGCGCCTGCTGGAGTACATCCTGGCACTGCTCGCCGTCTGATCCGCGCGAAAAGCCCTCGTGGGCGAGCATGTCAACACCCAGCGCCCCGAGGCGTGATCCGTGCGAAGCTGAGGTGTATGAGCGCCGATACACCTCGCAGGATCGTCCTTCTCAGGCACGCAAAGGCAGAGTGGTCGCAGGAGTCCGACCACGAGCGGCCACTGGCGGAACGGGGCAGGAAGGACGCCCCCGTCGCCGGCCGCAAGCTGGCCGATTCAGGCACCGTCTTCGATCTCGCTCTCTGCTCGACCGCCACCAGGACCCGCGAGACCTGGAAACTGGCGGTCCACGAGTTCGAGCAGCGCCCCAGGACCGTGTACGAGGAGAGGCTGTACGAGGCCTCCCTCGGTGAACTGATCGCCCTGTTCGGTGAGACCCCCGACGATGTGCGCAACCTGCTGGTCATCGCCCACAATCCCGGCATGCACGGTGCCGCGGACGCTCTCTCCGGCGGTGCCGAGGGCGACGCGCTCGCCCGCATGACCAGGGACGGCTTCCCGACCGCCGCCTACGCCGTCGTCGAGTTCTCCGGCCCCTGGAAGAAGCTGGAACACGGCGTGGGCATGCTCGTCGAGTACTGGACGCCGAACGACTGAGCACGACGCACGAAGGGGGGCGGCGGCACACACCGTGTGCCGCCGCCCCCCTTCGTGTCCTGCCCGTGCGGCCGGTCAGTCCACGAGGCCGTCGGCGGCCTCGACCTCTTCGCGGGTGATGCCGAGCAGATACAGCACCGTGTCGAGGAACGGGACGTTCACCGCCGTGTGGGCGGCCTGGCGGACGACCGGCTTGGCGTTGAAGGCGACTCCCAGCCCGGCCGTGTTCAGCATGTCCAGATCGTTCGCGCCGTCACCGATCGCCACCGTCTGGGACAGCGGAACGCCCGCCTGCTCCGCGAAGCTCCGCAGCAGCCGGGCCTTGCCCGCCCGGTCCACGATGTCGCCCACGACCCGGCCGGTGAGCCTGCCGTCGACGACCTCCAGCGTGTTGGCCGAGGCGAAGTCCAGCCCGAGGCGCTCCTTCAGGTCGTCCGTGACCTGGGTGAAGCCTCCCGAGACCACGCCCACCTGGTACCCGAGCCGCTTCAGTGTCCGGATCAGTGTCCGGGCGCCAGGGGTCAGCCGGACCTCGGCCCGCACCTTCTCCACCACCGACACGTCCAGCCCGGCCAGCAGCGCCACCCGTGCGTGCAGGGACTGCTCGAAGTCGAGTTCGCCGCGCATCGCCTGCTCGGTGACCGAGGCGACCTCGGCCTCGCAGCCGGCATGGGCCGCGAAGAGCTCGATGACCTCGTCCTGGATGAGCGTCGAGTCGACGTCCATGACGACCAGCCGCTGGGCCCGGAGGCCCAGCCCCGCCGACATGACGGCGATGTCGACGCCGATCCCCGCGGCCTCCGTCGCGAGGGCGGTCCTCAGTTCCTCGGTCCCGGTACCGGACACGGCGAACTCGACGGCGGTGACGGGGTACTTCGCCAGGCGGAAGATGCGGTCGATGTTGCCGCCGGTGGAGGTGATCCTGGCCGCTATGGCCGCCGTGGACTCGGCGGTGAGCGGATGTCCCAGCACGGTCACATGCGAACGTCCGTCCCCACGGGGGCGGTTGTCGCCCGTACCCGAGATGATCTCGGCCTGCAGCTTCAGGGACTCCGCCCAGCTGTGCACGGTCGCCCGCAGGTCGCCCTCGGTCGTGCCGCCGGGCTCCGGCGAGGTCACCAGGGCGCACAGGACGATGCGGCCCCGGGTGACGACCTGCTCGATGTCCACGACGTCGACGGCGTAGGCGGCCAGGGTGTCGAAAAGCCCGGCGGTGATACCCGGCCGGTCCTTCCCGAAGATCTTGACGAGAAGCGTGGGGGCGTCCGTGCCCGGAGAGGGCTCGGGGGACTCAGGAGACCGAGGTGGCTGAGATGCGCTCATGGTGGTCCCACCGTATAGGGCCGCGGGGCGGGCCCCGAAGCCGTCCCGAGTGGCGGACAGCCCGCGGCCGGATCCCTACGGGGCCTCCGGGCCGGGAGACATGAGCCCCGGATGAGGTGCTCCGCACCGGTTTCTCCCGAGTCCGCGGCGGCGCCGAGCAGCCTCCGCCCGGTCTTCACACCGCCCGGCTTTCCGTTACGGGACCGCTCCTGGAATAGTTCCCCACGATGTTCAGCATCCCTAGGCTCCCTGCGACGGGGGCGACTCGGGGGACAACTAGTGGGGCGCGGAGTGCCGGAACTCGTACTGGAATTGAATGGAAGGTCCTGGACGCTCGATCCGTCCAGGTCGTACACCCTCGGACGTGATCCGCAGGGCGACATGACGATCGACGACGCCAGGGTGTCCTGGCGGCATGCCACGATCAGCTGGAACGGCCGCGGCTGGTCCATCGAGGACCACGGCAGCACCAACGGCACCTATGTGCAGGGCCGGCGCGTCCAGCAGACGGAGATCGCCGCGGGAACGTCGGTCCACCTGGGCAACGCCACCGACGGACCCCGCCTGAACCTCACCGCGGCGGCCGGTGCGGGAGCGCCCGGCGTGAAGGCGGCGGGAGCCCAGCAGCCGCAGGGCGCGGCGGGCTGGCCCGCAGCCCCCGCTCAGCAGCAGGCCCCCGCGCACCAGGCCCCCCAGCAGGCGGCCTGGCAGCAGACCCCGCAGATGCAGCAGCAGCCCCCGGTCCCGCACCAGCAGAACCGCGGCGGCGTGCCCGTAGCCGGTGCGCCCGGCGGTGCGGCGGGTGCTCCACCCGTCTACGGGGACCGCAGCCCGACCACGTTCCACCAGCTGGACCTCGGCCGTGTCATGCGCATCGGCCGTGCGCTGGAGAACGAGCTGGTCGTCTCCGACCTGCAGGTCTCACGTCTGCACGCCGAATTCCGGGCGACCCCCGACGGCCGGTTCGAGATCCGCGACCTCGGGTCCCACAACGGGACCTACGTCAACGGTCAGCCGCTCAGCAAGTCCGGCTCCGCGCTCATCGGCCCGAACGACATCGTCGGTGTCGGTCACTCGGCCTTCCGGCTGGTCGGGGACCGGCTGGAAGAGTTCGTCGACACCGGTGAGGTCTCCTTCTCCGCCCGCCACCTCACCGTGACGGTCGACGGCGGCAAGGACATCCTCAAGGACGTCTCCTTCGGCGTCCCGGAGAAGTCGCTGATCGCCGTCATCGGCCCCTCGGGCTCCGGCAAGTCCACCCTGCTCAAGGCGCTCACCGGCTACCGGCCCGCCAACCAGGGAGACGTCCTCTACGACAACCGGAACCTGTACAAGCAGTTCGCCGAGCTGAGGCAGCGCATCGGTCTGGTCCCGCAGGACGACATCCTGCACAAGGAACTCACGGTCACCAGGGCTCTGCGGTACGCGGCCAAGCTGCGCTTCCCCGCGGACACCACCGAGGCCGAGCGCACCGCCCGGATCCACGAGGTCCTCGCCGAGCTCAAGCTCGACATCCACAAGGACAAGAAGATCACCTCGCTCTCCGGAGGCCAGCGCAAGCGCGTCTCGGTCGCCCTGGAGCTGCTGACGAAGCCGTCGCTGATCTTCCTGGACGAGCCGACCTCGGGCCTCGACCCCGGCATGGACCGCGACGTCATGCAGCTGCTGCGCGGCCTCGCCGACGACGGCCGCACGGTCCTGGTGGTCACGCACTCCGTGGCCGAGCTGGCCATCTGCGACAAGCTCCTGGTGATGGCGCCCGGCGGTTCCGTCGCCTACTTCGGTCCCCCCGAGGAGGCCCTGAACTTCTTCGGCTACACCAGCTGGGCCGACGTCTTCTCCGCGTTCGAGAACTACCGCGACTACGACTGGGCGGGCCGCTGGCGTGGTTCGCAGCACTACCAGATGTACGCAGCGGACATCGACGCGGTCGCCGCGCAGCCCGTACACATGCCTTCCGCCCAGCAGATCCGCCCGCCGAAGCCCTCGGGCTGGATGGCCCAGCTGTGGACGCTGATGCGCCGCTACGTCTCGGTGATCGCGTCCGACAAGGGGTTCCTGCTCCTGATGGTGCTGCTGCCGGCCGTGCTCGGCGTGGTGAGCGTGGTCATCCCCGCGGAGTTCGGTCTGGCGGAGCCCGATCCGCCCTCCCGGTTCAACGGCAAGGCCGGAACGATCATGCTGATCCTGGCGGTCGGCATGTGTTTCGCGGCCGCCGCCAACTCCGTACGAGAGCTGATCAAGGAACGGGTGATCTACGAGCGGGAGCGGGCCACCGGCCTGTCCCGGTCCGCCTATCTGCTGTCCAAGGTGATCGTCCTCGGAGTGATCACGGCCTTCCAGGGCGTGATCATCTGCGGGATCGGCTTCTCCACCCGCGAGCTGCCGGAGGAGGGCCTCTTCATGCCTCCCGCCGTGGAGATCTGCCTGTCGATCATCGTGCTCGGCTTCACCTCGATGATGTTCGGCCTGATGATCTCCGCGCTGGTGAAGACCGCCGAGAAGACGATGCCGCTGCTCGTCATGTTCGCCATCGTCCAGGTCGTCTTCACCGGTGTGCTCTTCCAGGTCTACGGTTCGCCGGGCCTGGAGCAGTTCGCCTGGCTGATGCCGTCGCGCTGGGCGGTGGCCGCGGCCGGCACGACGCTGGACCTCGCCCACCTCATGCCGCCGTGGGACCCGAAGAACCCGACCGACCTGGACCCGCTGTGGGAGCACTCGGCCGGCCAGTGGGGCATCGACATCACGGTGATGCTCTTCATGAGCGTCGTCCTGTTCGTCGCGGTCTCCCGGATGCTGCGACGCCATGAGCCCGAGGTCATGCGCAAGTAACGGGACCGCGCCGGACCCGGAAACGCCCGAGGGCGGCAACCCCGTGGGGTGCCGCCCTTCGGCATGTGCCGGCCGGTCACGCGACGCTGCGGACCGGCGGGCCCGTTGTGCCAGGCCTTGCTCGGTGCGTGGCTCAGTACGCGCTGTCGACGTTGTCGATCGAGCCGTACTTGTCCGCGGCGTAGTTGGCGGCCGCGGTGATGTTGGCGACCGGGTCGTACTGGTCGTGCTTGGTGCCCTTGACGTGGTAGAAGTCGAAGGTCGGCTTGATGACCTGCAGCAGACCCTTCGAGGGGATGCCGTTGATCGCGTTGATGTCCCAGTTGTTGATGGCACGCGGGTTACCGCTGGACTCACGGATGATGTTGCGGTGCAGGCCCTCGTACGTACCGGGGATCTTCTTCTCGTGCATGATCGACAGGGCCTCGCGGATCCAGCCGTCCAGGTTGTTCGCGAAGACCGGCTTGCGGTCGGCGGCACGGCTGGCCTTCTTGGCGGAACGCTTCTTCGCGTCGGCCTTGGCCTTCGCGGCGGCCTTGCTCTTGGCCTCTGCGACAGCTTTCGCCTTCGCCTCGGCCTTCGCGGCGGCCTTCTTCTTCGCGGCCTCCTCCTTGGCCTTGGCCGCGTCGACGGTCGTGGCGAGACGCTCGGCCGTCGTGTTCTGCGCCAGGCCGGTGGCCTTCAGGCTCTGCGTCTGCGAGCCGGTGTAGGCGACCGGCGCGGCGGCCGCGGCGGCCTGCGGCTCGGTGGAGGCCGACGCGTCGTCCGGGACGAGCGAGAAGGCGACAGCGGCGGCGGCCAGGGTCGAGACCCCCGCGACGGAGAGCTTCTGCGCCTTGTTCAGGCGACGGCTACGGCTGGAGATGCGGGACACGGACATACAGTCGTACCTCTTCGAATAGCAGGGGTCCTCGGCGAGGACGCAGACGGAAGAGCCGGAGGCATCTCCGTCGGGGACAGCTGCAATTCTTAGCGCCAGCAAAATGGCCTGGCAAAGGTGTGACGTACGAAGCCGGGTAGTGGAAGGGGGTCTTGTTCATGCCTCCTTGTCCGGTTTGAACCTTGGCAACTTGCCCGTTTTGGGCAAACTATCCTTCTTCGTAAGTGACGTGGGCCCTATGCCTGGGCTCACATCGGAACCCCTTCCGACTCACGAATAGTTGCTACCGCGATGCGGAGCGTAAGGGGCTTTCCGGGCAGGGGGCAGCAGGAGGTGGGCGTCCCCGAACTCATGCCACAGGTACCGGTGGCCCAGCGCCTCGGCGTATCCCAGCCGCAGCGCCTCCCGCCCCGCCACCGCCTCCAGCATCAGCAGGTGCGAGGCCTCCGGCTCGTGCAGCCCGGTCAGCAGCCCGTCCACGACCTTCACCCCCCGCTGCGGCGTCACCACCAGGTCGGTCCAGCCCGCCGCGGCCCGCACCACCCCGTCCTCGCCGGCCGCCGACTCCAGCGCGCGCACCGCGGTCGTCCCCACGGCGATCACCCTGCCGCCGCCCGCCCGAGCCGCGTTGACCAGCCACGCCGTCGTGCGGGGCACCTCGAAGCGCTCCGGGTAGGGCGGCTCGTGCACCTCGGCCGAGGCCACACCCGTGTGCAGCGTCAGCGGCGCGAACTGCACCCCTCTGCTCACCAGCTCCGCCACCAGCCCCGCCGTGAACGGTCTCGCCGCACTCGGCATCTCCGCCGAGCCGCTCCCGTCGGGCGACGGCACGGCGAACACCGTCCGGTACGCCGACAGCGGCTGGTCCCGCTCCGTGTACGCGTACCGGATCGGCCGCCCGTGCCGCTCCAGCAGATCGGGCACATCCCGCGGAGCCCGCGCCCACCACAGCCTGGCCCCCTCGCCGGGCCCGAGCGGCTCCTCCAGGACCAGAGCGCCGCCGCCCGGGAGCCGGACCACCGCCCCCGCCGGGCCGCCGGGCCGCGGCCTGGTGGTCCCGTCCCCGGCCGGCCGGCGCAGCTCCACCGCCCACCGCCCGTCCTCGCCCCGGGTCGAGAAGTGCACGACGACACGCTCGCCGCCCAGCCGCGCGTTCACCGCGGCCGCCAGCGTCATCGACGTGTTGACCACCAGGACGTCACCGGGCCGGAGCTCCCCGGGCAGATCCCGGAAGGCCCGGTGCGAGACCGCGCGACCGCGCGAGACCAGCAGGCGTACGTCGTCGCGCCCCGAACCCCGCTGCTCGGCCGGGACCCGCGCCGAAAGCTCCGGAGGAACCCGCAGTGCGTCCAGCGCGGTCATCGCCCCGCCCTCCGGCCCATGTCCAGCAGCGCGGACGCCGTGTACCTGCCACCGGGCGGGCGCAGCTCCAGCAGCCGCACGAAGGCGGGTGCCACGTCCTCCGGGCGCGGGCGGGGGCCGGTGTCGTCCGGGACGGCCGCCGTATAGAGGTCCGTCGCCATGTCACCCGGGTCGACCGCCCACACGCGCAGCCCCGGCTCCTCCGCCCCGAGCACCGCGGCCAGCTGGTCGAGCGCGGCCTTCGACGCCCCGTAACCGCCCCAGGTCCCGTACGGCTCGGTCGCCGCGTCCGAGCTCACCGTGACCACCGCCCCGGCCGCCGAGGCCCGCAACAGAGGCAGCGCCTCCTGCACGAGTCCGAGCGCCGCCACCACGTTCGTCTCCAGCGCCCGCCTCAGCCCCTCCAGGGGCAGCTCCTCCAGCCGCACGAGCGGTTCGGCGCCCAGAGCGCTCGCGTTGCTCACCAGGAGGTCGAGCCCGCCCAGCTCCCCGGCGGCCGCCACCAGGGCCTCGCGGTGCGACGGGTCCGTCACATCCCCGGCCACCGCCACGACACGGGCCCCGTGGCGCCCGCCCAGCTCCGCCGCGGTCGAGCGGAGCGCCTCCGCCGACCTGGCACCCAGCACCAGATCCCATCCTCGCCGTGCCAGAGCC
Source organism: Streptomyces sp. JH34 (assembly GCF_029428875.1). NCBI lineage: Bacteria > Bacillati > Actinomycetota > Actinomycetes > Kitasatosporales > Streptomycetaceae > Streptomyces > Streptomyces sp. JH34. Next base: position 5,848,546 of record NZ_JAJSOO010000001.1, read on the forward strand.
GCGCCCAGCGCGCGCCCCAGCCCCTTCGTCCCACCCGTGACCACCGCGACCGGCATGAGAGCCATCCCCTTGAACCTCGTACGAGCTCCGACGCCCTCCAACCTAGGAATCCGCCGGGCCCCGCCGCCTCGTCCGCCGGCCGCAACGCCGCACGGCACTTCGGCCTAGGACCGAGGCCCCGTACGAGGGAGGCCCACAGCCCGATACGGCCCCCGCACCCCCGCCGGTACGGTGACCACATGAGTCATCGCCCACCGTCGGGCCTCGCCGCGGTCAGCGCCGCGCTGCTCGCCATGAACCGGCACCTGGAGATGAGGGACGTCCTCAAGACGATCGTCGCCTCGGCCCGGGAACTGCTCGACGCCGAGTACGCCGCCCTCGGCGTGCCGGACGACCACGGCGGCTTCGCCCAGTTCGTCGTCGACGGCGTCAGTGACGACCGGTGGAAGGCCATCGGACCGCTGCCCCGACAGCACGGCATCCTCGCCGCGATGCTCCACGAGGCGAAGCCCCAGCGCCTCGCCGACGTCCGCCAGGACCCCCGGTTCGAGGGGTGGCCGGACGCCCACCCCGACATGTCCGACTTCCTCGGCCTCCCGATCCAGGACGGCGACGAGACCATCGGCGCGCTCTTCCTCGCCAACAAGCGCTGCCCCAAGCCCACGGGCGGCTGCGGATTCACGCAGGAGGACGAGGAACTCCTGGAGGTCCTCGCCCAGCACGCGGCCATCGCCCTCACCAACGCCCGGCTCTACGAACGCAGCCGTGAGCTGACCATCGCCGAGGAGCGCTCCCGGCTCGCCCACGAGCTGCACGACGCCGTCAGTCAGAAGCTCTTCTCGCTCCGGCTCACCGCCCAGGCCGCCGCGGCACTCGTCGACCGCGACCCGGCGCGCGCCAAGGGCGAGCTCCAGCAGGTCGCCGCCCTGGCCGGGGAGGCAGTGGACGAGCTGCGCGCGGCAGTCGTCGAGCTGCGCCCCGCGGCCCTGGACGAGGACGGTCTGGTCGCCACGCTCCGCACCCAGATCCAGGTCCTGGACCGGGCCCACAGCGCCCGGGTCACCTTCGGGAGCGCGGGTGTGCGGGCGCTGCCGTCCGCCCAGGAGGAGGCCATGCTCCGGGTCGCACAGGAAGCCCTGCACAACGCCCTGCGCCACTCCGGAGCCGGGCAGGTCGACGTCAGCCTCGCCCGGCACACCTCCGCCACGGTGCTGCGGGTCACCGACGACGGCTGCGGCTTCGACCCGCACGTGGTCAGGCGCGCGGGCCGGCACCTGGGCCTCGTCTCCATGCGCCACCGGGCCGGCGGCGTCGGCGGCCGGCTCACCGTCGACTCGGAGCCCGGCAGGGGCACCACGATCCAGATGGAGGTCCCCTGTGGCTGACAAGGTCATCAAGGTGCTGCTGGTCGACGACCACCAGGTGGTCCGCCGGGGACTGCGCACGTTCCTCGAGATCCAGGACGACATCGAGGTCGTCGGGGAGGCGTCGGACGGGGCCGAGGGCGTCGCCAGGACCGAGGAGCTGCGGCCCGACGTCGTCCTCATGGACATCAAGATGCCCGGTACGGACGGCATCGAGGCGCTGCGCAGGCTCAGGGCGCTTGACAACCCGGCCAGGGTGCTGATCGTCACCAGCTTCACCGAGCAGCGCACCGTCGTGCCCGCGCTGCGGGCGGGGGCATCGGGCTACGTGTACAAGGACGTGGATCCGGACGCCCTGGCCGGCGCGATCCGCTCGGTCCACGCGGGTCACGTCCTGCTCCAGCCGGAGGTCGCGGGGGCGCTGCTCGCCCAGGAGGACACGGGCGGCGGCACGGGCCGGGGGAGCACCCTCACCGAGCGGGAGCGGGAGGTGCTCGGTCTGATCGCCGACGGCCGCTCCAACCGTGAGATCGCCCGGGCGCTGATCCTGTCGGAGAAGACGGTGAAGACCCACGTCTCCAACATCCTGATGAAGCTCGACCTGTCGGACAGGACCCAGGCCGCGCTCTGGGCGGTCAGGCACGGGGCGGCGGGCTGAGGGGAGCCGCCGCGAGCCGCCGCCGGACCATCGGACGGTTCCACTCCGGTCCGGGAGTCATACCGTCGGGTGCACGCCACCCTTACGGCGCATCCTCCGCGGGGTGGCGCCCTCTCCATGCGTGCCGCGTGCCGCGTGCTTCGTGCGGCGGCCGGGGGGCGGGGGGCGGGGCCGTCGGCGGGACGGCACCGCCCCGCCGACGGTCCGCGATCAGCGGCCCCGCTCCTCCACGTACGCGTTGTACGCCGCGACCTGCGCCCGCCTGGCCACCCGCTCCACCGGCCGCAGCGCCTCTCCCCGGGCCGCGATCTCGGACGCGCTCACCGCGCCGCCGTGCCCGTTCTCATGGGCCACCGACACCAGCAGCCCCACCCGCTGGGCCAGCTCCAGCACTCGCACCGCCCGCGGCGGATAGCCCGGGGCCAGCACCTCCCGCCCCCGCTCCGCCCGGGCCCGGTACGCGTCCACCGCGGCCTCCGCGACCGGGCCGGAGCCGGCGAGGTCCAGCCGCGACAGCACCGCCGTGGCATCCCGCAACGCCTCTGCGAGCTCCCGCTCCGCCTCACCCAGCGACGGCACGTCGGCGGGCGGTGCCTCCCGGACCGGCAGGCACCGCCAGACCACCTCCACGTGCAGATCCCCGGCGGGCCCCGCCTCGCTGACCTCCGGTACGAGCCCGTACGGCGCCCCGGACGTGACGACCGCCTCCTCCGCCTCCAGCGCCCGGGCGTTGAAGTCCGGCGGCCCGCTGAGCCCCAGCGGGTGACCCGGCACCGGCAGCGCGACCCGGAAACCCGTCGCACCCAGCCCCCTCAGCCGCCCGAGCGCCAGCGTGAGCCCCACGGGCCCCGTCTCACCCGGCAGCCCCTCGACCCGGTGCACCGCGTCCTCGCCGACGATCGCGAGCGCGGCGTCGTCCGGTGACACAAGTCCGGCCAAAAGCGCGTTTCCCCATGCGGCAAGCCGCCCTGAGCGTGGTTCCGAAAGCATGGGGACAGCCTAGGGAACGGCCCCAGGGCCTGAGCACTCCTCGGGTGGCGTAGGTTTTCCCTGGGAGCTGTGCCCACAGGCACGCGACGATCTCGACACTGTATGGGGAGACAACGCGCCATGAGCGATGTACTGGAGCTGGTGGACGTATCCGTGGTCCGCGACGGACGCGCTCTGGTGGAAGACGTCTCCTGGTCGGTCAAGGAGGGGGAGCGCTGGGTCATCCTCGGCCCCAACGGCGCCGGCAAGACCACGCTCCTGAACATCGCCTCCAGCTACGTCTTCCCCAGCACCGGAACGGCAAAGGTCCTCGGCGAGCGGCTCGGCGGGGTCGGCACCGACGTCTTCGAGCTCCGCCCCCGCATCGGCATCGCCGGTGTCGCCATGGCCGAAAAGCTCCCCAGGCGCCAGACCGTGCTGCAGACGGTGCTCACCGCCGCGTACGGCATGACCGCCACCTGGCACGAGGACTACGAAGCCGTCGACGAGGAGCGCGCCCGCGCCTTCCTCGACCGTCTCGGCATGACCGATTTCCTCGACCGCAAGTTCGGCACGCTGTCCGAGGGCGAGCGCAAGCGCACCCTCATCGCCCGCGCCATGATGACCGACCCCGAGCTGCTCCTCCTCGACGAGCCGGCGGCCGGACTCGACCTCGGCGGACGCGAGGACCTGGTCCGCCGTCTCGGCCGGCTCGCCCGCGACCCGTACGCCCCCTCCATGGTCATGGTCACCCACCACGTCGAGGAGATCGCGCCCGGCTTCACGCACGTCCTGATGATCCGTCAGGGCAAGGTCCTCGCCGCAGGCCCCATGGAGACCGAGCTCAGTTCCCGGAACCTCTCCCTCTGCTTCGGCCTCCCGCTCGTCGTCGAGCACCACGGCGACCGCTACACCGCCCGCGGACTGCCCCTCGGCCAGTAGGCGCAGCACAGCCAACCTCCTCTGCGCACTGTCGTGGAAGGGGCCCGCGGTCCTACGATGACCAGGTGGACATCGACGCGTGGGTGTGGTGGCTGATCGGCGCGGTGGGACTGGGCATTCCCCTCGTCCTGACCGCGATGCCCGAATTCGGGATGTTCGCCGTGGGAGCGGTGGCCGCGGCCGTCGTCGCGGCCCTCGGCGGCGGGATCGTCGCGCAAGTCCTGGTGTTCGTCCTGGTGTCGGTGGCCCTGATCGCGGTCGTGCGCCCGATCGCGGCCCGGCACCGTGCGAGCCAGTCCCCGCACGCCACCGGAATCGACGCGCTGAAAGGCCGTCAAGCCGTCGTCCTCGAACAGGTCGACGGCAGCGGCGGGCGCATCAAGCTCGCCGGCGAGGTCTGGTCCGCCCGCTCACTCGACGCCGACCAGACCTTCGAACCCGGCCGGCAGGTGGACGTCGTGGACATCGACGGTGCGACGGCCGTAGTCATGTGAGCGAACCGGTCACACGGCAGGCCGCAGTCTGCCAAACTCGAAGTCGATCATCATGAGAATACGACCGTCATGACCGATCGACCACGATCACCGCGATCCGTCGGCAACCGAAGGGCACGAGGCACACGATGCAACCGATCATCATCGTCCTGATCATTCTGGTGGTGCTCGTCTTCATCGCCCTGATCAAGACGATCCAGGTCATCCCGCAGGCCAGTGCCGCCATCGTCGAGCGCTTCGGCCGCTACACCCGCACACTCAACGCCGGGCTGAACATCGTCGTCCCGTTCATCGACTCGATCCGCAACAGGATCGACCTCCGCGAACAGGTCGTCCCCTTCCCGCCGCAGCCGGTGATCACCCAGGACAACCTCGTCGTCAACATCGACACCGTCATCTACTACCAGGTGACCGACGCCCGCGCCGCGACGTACGAAGTCGCCAGCTACATCCAGGCGATCGAGCAGCTCACCGTCACCACCCTCCGCAACATCATCGGCGGCATGGACCTCGAGAGGACCCTGACCTCCCGCGAGGAGATCAACGCCGCACTGCGCGGAGTCCTCGACGAGGCAACCGGCAAGTGGGGCATCCGCGTCAACCGCGTCGAGCTCAAGGCCATCGAACCGCCCACCTCCATCCAGGACTCGATGGAGAAGCAGATGCGCGCCGACCGTGACAAGCGCGCGGCCATCCTCACCGCCGAAGGCATCAGGCAGTCCCAGATCCTCACCGCGGAGGGCGAGAAGCAGTCCGCGATCCTGCGAGCCGAAGGTGAGGCCAAGGCGTCGGCCCTCAAGGCCGAGGGCGAGGCGCAGGCGGTCCGTACGGTCTTCGAGGCCATCCACGCCGGGGACCCGGACCAGAAGCTCCTCTCGTACCAGTACCTCCAGATGCTCCCGAAGATCGCCGAGGGCGACGCCAACAAGCTCTGGATCGTGCCCAGCGAGATCGGCGACGCGCTCAAGGGACTCAGCGGTGCCTTCGGCAACCTCGGCAGCGGGGCGCCCGGCTTCAACACCGGCACGGAGCGCAGGGAGCAGCCCCCGGTCGAATGACCGCGAAACACCTTCGTGCATGATCAGTGAGGCCCCTCGACCTTCATGGCGGGGAGGCATCACTGACCATCGAAGGAGATGGCCTTGTCCATCTGGGAAATGCTCGCCGTCTTCGCGGCAGGTGTCGGCGCCGGAACGATCAACACCATCGTCGGTTCCGGCACGTTGATCACCTTTCCGGTCCTGCTCGCCACCGGTCTGCCCCCGGTCACCGCGACCGTGTCCAACGCCCTCGGGCTGATCCCGGGCTCCATCAGCGGCGCCATCGGCTACCGCGCGGAACTCACCGGCCAGCGCCGCCGGACAGTGAAGCTGAGCGTCGGCGCGCTCGTCGGCGGCCTCACCGGTGCCACCCTCCTGCTGGCCCTGCCCTCCACGGCGTTCGAGACGATCGTCCCCGTCCTGGTGGCCCTCGCCCTGGTCCTGGTTATCCTGCAGCCGCGCATCAGCCGCGCAGTGCAAAGCCGCCGTGAGCGCACCGGCAGGGCAGCCCGCCCCGACGGCGGGCCCCTCCTGTTCACCGGCCTGATGCTCGCCAGCGTCTACGGCGGCTACTTCACAGCGGCCCAGGGCATCATCTACCTCTCCCTCATGGGCATGCTGCTCGACGACACGATGCAGCGCCTCAACGCCGTCAAGAACGTCCTCGCCGCCGTCGTCAACAGCGTCGCCGCGCTCTTCTTCCTCTTCGTCGCCGACTTCGACTGGACGGCGGTCGTCCTCATCGCGGTCGGTTCCGCGATCGGCGGCCAGGTGGGCGCCAAGGTCGGCCGCAGGCTCAGCCCGCGCTTCCTGCGTGCCCTGATCGTCGTCGTCGGTACCGTGGCCATCGTCCAACTGCTGCTGCGCTGAGGGTCGGAGCCCGCCCCTCCGCGACGGGGGTACGGGCTCCGCACCCGTGCCCATGGGTGGACCAGGCGCTCACGCCGCCGAGCGCGTCAGCCACTCAGGCAGCGCCGAGCGGTCACCTGAGCCCAGCGCGAGCAGCATCGCGTCCGCCGGCGACGGCACGAACGGCTCACGCAGCAGCGGCATGCCCGCCTGCTCCGGGGTCCGGGCCGCCTTGCGGTGGTTGTCCTCCGCGCACGAGGCCACGGTGTTCAGCCAGGTGTCCTGGCCGCCCTGGGCCCGCGGTACCACGTGGTCCACGGTGCTGGCCCGCCGCCCGCAGTACGCGCACCGGTGCTGGTCACGTATCAGTACACCCCGTCTGGACCACGGAGCGTGTCTTCGGAAGGGCACCCGTACGTACCGGCAGAGCCTGATCACCTGAGGCACCGGGATGTCGACGGCGGCACCGCGCATACGGAGCCCGGGATGCGACTGCTCGACGACGGCCTTGTCCTGCAGGATCAGGACGACGGCGCGGTTCAGCGTCACCGTCGACAGTGGCTCGAAGCTCGCGTTGAGTACAAGTGTGTCCCGCATCCCGCCCACCTCCCGTGTGCCGCCCGTCTGTCGGCGGGCCCGGAACAACTCTGTCCGGGCGGACCGTGATGGACAACGCAATAAAAAGTGCCCTGCCCTGATCTCTCCAAGACCAGGGCAGGGCAAACGGGAGGCGAACGTTCAGCTTTCGGGGGCGGCGTACTCCCCGATCAGCTGGGCCCGGCCCAGTGTGTGGAAACGCAGGTTGAATCCGACGACGGCGGGCGAGGCGTCACTGTCCGGCCCGAGCTTCTCGGTGTCCACGGCGTACACGGTGAAGACGTAGCGGTGGTTCTCCCCGGGAGGTGGCGCGGCTCCGCCGAACTCCTTCGCCCCGTAGTCGTTGCGGGCCTGCACGGCACCCTCGGGCAGCCCGTCGAACGCCCCGCTCCCCGCGCCGGCCGGAAGCTCCGTCACGGTGGCGGGGACGTCGAAGAGCACCCAGTGCCAGAATCCGCTGCCCGTGGGCGCGTCCGGGTCGAAGCACGTCACCGCGAAGCTCTTCGTCTCCGCCGGGAACCCCTCCCAGCGCAGCCGCGGCGAGGTGTTGCCCGCCGCGAACACCTGCGCGTCCGCCAGCACGGCACCCGGCGCGAGGTCCTCGCTCACCACGGTGAACGCGGGGACCTCGGGATGGAAGTCGTGCGGCAGCGGCGCCCTTTTCGGCTCGGTCACGTCAGCACCTCTCCTGATCGGCTGTGCGATGTCTTCCCACCGACCCTAGGGGGTGATCAGAGCCAGTTGCGCTGACCGCCGACCTGGGCGAGCCACTGGTTCAGGTAAGCGGCCCAGTCCGTGCCCTGGAAGTCGTTCAGACCCACCTTGAACGCGCGGTAGGAGTCACTGCCCTCGCTGAAGAGCCCCGGCTTCTTGTCCATCTCCAGGATGACGTCCATCTCGCGGTCGTCCGCGACGAACGTCAGCTCCACCTGGTGCAGACCCCGGTACTGCTGGGGCGGGAAGAACTCGATCTCCTGGTAGAACGGCAGGCGCTGGCGGGTGCCGCGGATGTGACCGCGCTCCATGTCGGCGCTGCGGAAGCCGAAGCCCAGCTGCCCGAAGGCGTCCAGGATGGCCTGCTGCGCGGGCAGCGGGTGCACGTTGATCGGGTCCAGGTCTCCCGAGTCCAGGGCGCGGGCGATCTCCAGCTCGGTCGTCACCCCGATGTTCATGCCGCGCAGGTGCTGCCCGGCGAACATGGTGATCGGCGTCTCCCAGGGGATCTCCAGGCCGAAGGGCACGACGTGCACCGCGCCGGCCTGCACCTCGAAGGCACCCCCGAGACGCAGCTTGGTGAACTCGATGTCCTGCTTCGTCTCCTGGTCCCCTCCCTCGACCTCGACCCGCGCCTGCAGGCCGACCGAGAGACCCTCGATCTGCTGGGCGACGGATCCGCCCTGGATCCGTACCTCTCCCTGCACGACCCCGCCGGGGACGACGTTGAGTTCGGTCAGCTCGGTCTCGACCGAAGCACCGCCGGCACCCATGCTCGCGAGCAGCCGCTTGAAACCCATGTTTTCCTCCTTGGTCCTGACCCCTACATACGCGCCATGACCGTAGCCGGTTCCCGTCGCGCCGAGCCCAGTACCCTCGGACGCTATGAACGTGGGCATGGACCGAAGGCCGCTCGGGCGGGACTTCTTCGACAGGTCGGCCCGGGAGGTGGCACCCGACCTCCTGGGCCGTGTGCTCGTCCGGAGCACCGGCCAGGGCACCGTCGGGCTGCGGCTCACGGAGGTGGAGGCGGGGGAGGCCGACCCCGGCTCCCACGCGTTCCGCGGCCGGACGGCCCGCACCAGCGTGCTGTCCGGCCCGTCGGGACATTCGTATGTCTACTTCACCTATGGAATGTGAAGGCAGTCAGCATGAATGTCGATCTTCTCGCCCATCCCGCCGAAGAGGTCGCCCCCAGGCTGCTCGGGAGCGTCCTCACCTGCAAGACCTCCGAGGGAACCGTGCGCCTCGCCGTCACGGAGACTGAGGCGTACTCCGGTGCGGCCGACCCGGCTTCCCATGCTTACCGGGGCCGGACACCCCGTAAC